>CAZEAN010000021.1:0-48522 GCA_964510225.1 uncultured Isosphaeraceae bacterium | reverse complement strand
CTCAGCCACCTCGACTGGCGGCACCTTCGGCAAGCTCGAGGGCCGCGTCGGCGATCGCTAATCCGGTAATGAGGCCTAATCGCTGGTAGGCTCGATGAAGCGCAATCAGAAAATCCTGGTAGCGCTTGAGAAGCACGAGGAGAGCAACAACCAAGAGCCCGATCGTCCAGGTTCGCCCAATAGGGTCAGACCATGTTGCTGATCCACCCCCCAAGGTTCTCCAAAGCACCACCATCACGAGGACGATCGTGTAACACAAGGCACCGATTGCGCAGGCTGTGAACCCTGAGGCTCCGACCTTGCGCGCGTCGTTCTCACGACCGGCTCCGCAGAGAACTGGGATTTCTTGGATCGCACCTCGACCGATCCCTAATCCCGATAAGTTCGAGTGATTAAGGAAGAGCCGGAGTCCGGAATAGATCCCGTGTTGTGTCGGATCAAGCCCCCATTTCAAAGCGAGCGCGGTGATGGTGCCGACACTTCGCTCTAGGAATCCACCAATGGTGACAATCAAGCTGTCGAGAACAGGTCGATTGGGGGCCACTCTGGCTCTGTTGTGGTCCTTAGGTATTCGGGGATCGTTCGATGTCACGGGGGTCTGAAGTCTGGATCCAGTGCCGGTCACAGTCGTGCCACGCAGAATTGGGATCGAGCGATTTCAGCGGACGATCCGACAGGGATCGGGCGGTCCTCGAGAACTTGAAGTCCGATCGATCGGTACCAGGAAGCAGTGTCGTAGCCGAACCGATTGTAGGTGATGTCCGTGTCCTCGTTATGGACTGCCCACTGGCGTCCGACTCGGATAACTTCCTTTCGGATCCGCTGAGCCCTCTCGGGCTCATTGTGGAGAATCACCGCAGAGGTCAAGACGAGGTCAAATGCATTGTCTGGGAATGGCAGAGACTGACCATCACCGAGTACCAATCTGACCTCGCTAAGACCACGGAGATAGTTCGAAGCCTTGGCGAGTTGGGTGGGGCTGAAATCCAGTCCGACCATCGGGCTGTGAAACTGTTGTCGAATCGCTCTGAGCTGCTTGCCATAGCCGGCCCCAATCTCAAGAATAGACCGAGGTTGAAACGAAGCGATTTGCTTCGCCAGCCAGAGTGATCGCTCGGTCCGAGCTTGCTGGTCTTCCTGTTCGCGGAAATAATCTTCACCACCGCGCCAGGTCCAGTAGGTTCGCGGGTCGTGATACAACAACCGCCGTTTCCAACGTCGCCAACGTCCGGGTGACCGTCGGAGTGCCTTGTGCCAAAGATATCCGACTCCACGAGACTGCCAGGCGTGGTACGCCCGTGTGATCAGGCCCTCGGATGCATGAAGTCGGGCTTGGCTCATCGTTTGTACAGTACCTTTTCGAGTCGAAATCCCGCAAAATCAATTATTGAGGGAACCTACGAGTACAATTGGCAACGGTCAAGGTGACTTTGGTCAACATGATCCCGAGATGTTCGCCCGAACTGGGGAGTCACTGTTGGTGTTCGGATCGGGATTTCTTACAGTTGGATTAGATTGAGCAGTTGGAGCTCATTCACGGAAGATCAGCGAACAGGGGACGTCGGGATGAGTGTAAGTTCGGGTCGGTCCCGAGTGACCGAGTTAACCTTTCAAGTCTTCGGTAGAATCATCCATCCGGATTGGTTCCGGGTTGAAGATCATCAGCGGATCCAGCGCCAGGATTGGAAAGCGGATCTCCGAATTATCGAAGGCGGTCATGCGATTACTTGGTCGACAGGGCGAAGCCGTTTGACAGAAGTGCTTTGTCAAAATCAGCTTAGATTGCCAGAACGGGGTCTCTTGTTTCGGGAATCGGTCCGGCATGAGCGTTCCGCGACACTCCGGCAGGGGGTTGTCGCAGAATACCAGACCTGTTTTGATGTGGAATGGCTTGGGCTAGAAGTCTTCCGACACCTCTGTAGCGAACTTACAAGTGATGCAGCGAAAGGGCTCTACCATCAGATCCGATCAACAAATCGGTTCACTCCTTCTCCACTAAGCTTCATCCGGGTCGATGCCAGGCAGCGCGGACTTTCAGTGCAAGCGTTTCACACCTTCCCAGAAGAACAAGCGATTGTCCGAACGCAGTCGCTCTTCGAGGTCCTCGCCGCCACCAGTTGCTGATAGGTCGATTGAGTTGATCCAACCAATTAGGGCGACCGACCGTCGGTGGGTGCTGCCCCAACCCGCCCTCCGCTCGGAGCCTCTCGGATGTTGAACTCCGAACCTGAAACTGATGCTTCCCCGTTTCTCCGTGCCTGTCGGGGTGAACCGTCCCCCGTCACCCCGATTTGGTTAATGCGCCAAGCTGGGCGGTACATGGCCGACTACCGGTCACTCCGGTCGCGGGTCGGTTTTCTGGAGCTCTGCAAAACGCCGGAACTCGCCACTGAAGTTACTGTGACGGCTGCGGAGCGTCTCGGTGTCGATGCGGCGATCCTGTTTGCCGATATTCTCTTGATCCTCGAACCCCTGGGATTTGAACTCGAATTCGCCAAAGGGGAAGGACCAGTCATCCACAACCCGATCCGAGCAATCAAGGATGTTGATCGACTCCGGCCGATGTCTGACGCGGGCCCACTAAGCTACGTGACCGATGCGGTCTCACTCATCCGAAAGGCACTGCCCGGCTCGGTCCCTTTGATTGGATTCGCCGGTGCCCCCTTTACCCTCGCCTGCTACGCAATCGAAGGCGGCGCGTCACGTAATTTTGAACGTGTAAAAACGTTTATGTACCAAGACTTAGGTGCCTGGAATCGATTGATGGACCAACTGGTCGATGCCACGGCTATCTACCTCAACGCCCAAGTCGCAGCAGGGGCACAAGCGTTACAAGTTTTTGATAGCTGGATCGGAGCTCTTTCTCCCTCTGATTATCGGCGATTTGTGCAGCCTCCGATGACTCGACTCTTCCAACTTCTGGAGCCAACTGTCCCTACGATTCACTTTGGAACCGGGACTGCGACGTTACTTGAAGCGCAACGGGATGCGGGAGGTTCAGTCATTGGACTTGATTGGCGAGTCGAGCTAGATGAAGCACGCCGTCGCCTTGGCCCCAACATTGCGGTTCAAGGAAACCTCGATCCCGTAGTCCTCCTTGGGCCTCGCGACGAGCAACACCGCCAAGCCCAGCGCATTCTCGATCAAGCCGCGGGTAAACCCGGCCACATCTTTAATCTTGGCCATGGTGTGCTCCCGGGGACTAATGTTGATGACGTCCGTGCGCTCGTTGATTATGTTCATGAATCGAGTCAACGCGCGGCGAGTTCATAATCAACGAATCGGTTCCCCTACGGCAACAGTTTGAGGAAGTGGCTTTCCGATCGGTTTGCTCTCGGAAACACTACCGGATGCATGGTTGCGTGCTCTCGTAATGCTCTGCGGAAAGTCGCATCAGGACCGGAGAGTGATGATTCGTGGATATTCAAATATTAACCAATTACGGAACTTAAGAAGAACGTGCTCTTGCCGTTGGGCGGCGAATCTGTTTGTTATTTGTTGGGGGTCGTAACGTGCGAAGGGAGGGACGACGATGTCGATCCATGTCCGATGCTCTTGCGGAGCCGTCCTGAAGGCTCCCGATCAATTCGCAGGCAAGCGGGTAAAGTGTCCCCGTTGCGAAGCTGCACTCCAGGTGCCGTTCCCAGGATCGAGCGAGCCGTCTCCTGATCCTCCAGTCGATCCAGACCCGTTTAATCGGTTCACCGATGATTTCGGAGACCCGGACCCACTGCCTTTCGACCTCCCCAATCGCTCGGCATCAAGAAGCGGAGGACGGGGTGCGGTGACACGGAGTCGTGGACTGTCGAAGTGGCCGTTGGTCGGCGTGGGGGCCGCGCTGGCGATCGCGTTCGTACTCTGGCTCGGATCGGGGCTGCTCTCTTCACTCTTCCGAACGCCCGAGGCGACGATCGAGCGGAACTTCGAACCCCTCCCGAATCTCGGGACTGGAGGAGGTTCGAATGCGGTTGCGGAGCCCTCAACAGGGAACACGACCGATCCCGCGCTGAAGCTTGTCGACGAGTTCCTTGCTTATGCACGGGTCCGAGACGTGCCCGCCGCGCTCGGGATGATTGACCGTGACGCGTTCCACGAGCGTCAGATGGGCTCCAAGGGTTGCTACATTTCTCAGCGCTACGACCTCAGCGCGAAGCAGGTGCTTCGTGAAGCGTCCAAGTACGCGCTCGCAAGCACGACGACACACGGGGGGAAACGGCTCTGGCAGACGATTGGCGTCTCCGAATTCGATGGCCAACGGGGGGTCGTGGTGCGCTACTATTCCGAGCCCCGGGCTCCGTTCGAGATCTTCGATCGTCGCGAGGTCTGGGAAGCTGCGGCCGAACTCGTCAGTTTCGAGGAGTTTCTGGAGGCCGGTCCGAATCTCTTTCGGTTCCCGAAGTACGAGCAGCCGTTGAAGAGTCTGAACGTGATCGGCTCGCTCTATAGTCGGGAATTCTCACGCGACGAGATAATACCGTGGAACGCGGGGATCCTGCCACCTCGAGTCGGTTACGCGATGCTGTTGATCGACGAGTCCGAGGGGGAGCCGAAGATCAGCGACCTCGTCAACGTGCTCGGCCAACAGCCCCTGAGTCGTTCGTGTGGCCCAATGTACGAACTCGGTTGGACGATGATACGACCAGTCCGCGAGGCTGAGCCTGGGGTCCTTAAGCTCATCGGCTCGGTCTTCGGCGACTACCCGTTGAAGCTCCGGGTCCGTGTCAACGACGATCGTTCGTTCGAAGAAGCTTCCAAATACCCCGATGGTCGAAGTCGAATCAGGGCGGTCCGGCTCGAGGAGATCGCGAAGGCTGCCGCCTTTGGACCATTCGACCGCTCGTCGGATGCCCAGAACGAAGGACGAAGGACTGACCTCACCGGATTGATCGAGCAGTTCCGTGACGATTTTCCCAAGGACTCCGGGGCCGACATGACCGTGATCATCGTCACGATGATTCCCAACGAGCCTCGAATCTATGCCTCGAACGTCGCGCAGATCGTTGATTCGGCAACCAGGTTGTACGAAACCTATCGAGATCCGTTCCTTCGAACCGTCCTCGGCTTGGCTGCCCAGTCGCAGGAAGAGTTCTCGGGCGCTCGGAATCACTTTGAGGCTGCACGCGAGGCGGGCTTCGAATCGGTCGCCCTCCATGAGTTCTTCGTCCTGGATGCCCTCCGACGGAACGACTCTGGCGGTCTCCTCAAGGCGATTCGGGACCTCGATTCCTACTGGAATACTGCGGATCGTCCCGAGAACACTCGGCTTGAAGAGACCTTTGCCAAGCGATGGGAGGCGTACGAGCAATCGAAGCTTCCGCCACCCCCCACCTTGGCCGATCAGATGCAGTCGTCGGCCTCGGCGGGACGGGAACGGGCTCTCGCTGCGGCAACCCAGCGTCGAGGCACCCCCAACGGACCTTCGGGATCACCGGGTCGCCGGGGATCATCTTCGGGGTCGCCTGGCTCCCGCTTCGGTAATGCCCCCCGCTTTGGAAATGGCCCCCGTTTTGGCAATGGGCGAGGGTCAGGAGGTCCCCCCAGTGTCACCCGCACTCGACCTTTATCTCCATTCGATGGGAACATGCCCATTGCCGATCGGGTCGTGATCGAAGTCGAGATCGGGAGCCGATTCGACGGCTCCACTGTTCTCGCCACACTGAAGGACAAGCTCGGTGCCACGAACCACTCGATGCGACGGGATCGGACGCGAGCAACGATCAAACTGGGCTACGATGGCCCCCTCGATCGTGTTGTCGATCTGATCGACTTCGGCGATGTGTCCAGCGTCGACGAGGCGAAGCGAACCATTACTGTCACAGCCGATTGAACTCCAGGAATCCACACCGCACCACAATCGCTCACTCCTCGAGGTCGTGATGACTCGACGACTGCCGCGATTACGTGCGGTGTCGGGAGTAGTATTGCCAAGGTAATTCTGAAGAGTTGATTGAAAGAATACCCGATTGCTGATGATGCCTGGTCAAGCCTCCTCGCTCTCTTGAGTGACCAAGGATGCCTTTGTCATAGACAGAAGTCAGGATCGTTGGTTTGTGTGTTACTTTGTCGGCATCAGCAAGACTGCAGTAAGTCTCAGAACCGTCCCTCTTGACCTTTGGAGTTCGTTGCAGCGCAAAAGTTTGACAATGATACCGATGTTTGCCAGACTCAAAATCGAGCAATTGGGTTTACACCTTGCTGCAACGCGTGGGAGTCTGCTGGATTCTCCGGTTGATCTACCAAAGATCAAGTGGGTTGCATTTTTGAGTTCGAGGACGGGGAGGTCGCGCATGGGTTGGCGATCGGTCAACGGTCGGCAGTTGATGGCATTGGTTCTGGTGTTGGGGGGAATTAACCTATCCCAATCTCTTGCGATGGCGCGTCAGGATCCTACCACGCTTGACGAACTCCCCACGCCGGTGAGTCGCCCGGTTTCCTTCGAAACCGAGATTGCACCACTCTTGGAGAGCCGGTGCGTTTCTTGTCATGGTCCCGCCAAACAGAAGTCGGGACTCCGTCTCGACAACGAAAAAGATGCCATGGCGGGCGGTGATCTCGGAAGTGCGATCGAGCCCGGCGCTAGTGCTGAGAGCTACCTGATCCACAAGGTGACGGGTTTCGATGGTGAGTCGATCATGCCGCCAAACGGCGATCCACTGACCGATCAGGAAGTAGGACTTCTCAGAGCTTGGATCGATCAAGGAGCCCACTGGGGATCGACACCTGAAGATCAAGAATCTGGGACAGCGATTACGAGTGATCATTGGTCGTTTCAGCCGATTCAACGATTCGAGCCACCAACAGTTCATCGGAGCGATTGGGTCATTCATCCGATTGATCAATTCGTCCTCCGACGACTTGAATCGGAAGCGATTGCTCCGAGCGAAGAAGCCGATCGGGCCACCTTGATTCGGAGGCTTTCACTCGACTTAACTGGCCTTCCCCCGAAACCAGATGACGTTGATGCCTTTATTAACGACCAGGCGCCTGACGCTTACGAACAACTGGTTGATCGACTCTTGGCGTCGCCTCGGTTTGGTGAGCGTTGGGGGCGTCACTGGCTCGATCTGGCACGCTATGCCGACAGCGATGGTTTTGAGAAGGATCGTCCTCGGCCGTTTGCTTATCGTTATCGAGACTGGGTGATTGACGCGATCAACCGCGACTTACCTTACGATGACTTTACCATCGAGCAGCTTGCTGGCGACCTTCTTCCCGACCCCACACTGGATCAGAAGACCGCCACTGGATTCCACCGGAACACCTTGACCAACACCGAGGGTGGGGTTGATCAGGAGGAATACCGCGTCGCTGCGGTCATCGATCGAGTCAACACCACAGGAACGACCTGGCTGGGGCTGACGGTTGCCTGTGCCCAGTGCCACACCCACAAGTACGACCCAATCCTCCAACGCGAGTATTATCAGCTCTTCGCGTTCTTCAACACTGCGAATGAAACCAATCTCAACGCCCCAACTCCTGAAGAACGTGCTGCGTTCGATCGTGCCAAGGAAGCGTTTCACGCCGAAGAGGCGGAGTTGAAAGGGGCAATCGACTCTTATCTTCGTGACGAACTCCCGGCACAACAACAACGTTGGGAAGAACTATCAACAAGCCAGCCTGCAACGTCTTGGACTCCACTCCAAATCCTCGAAACAAGCGCCGAGTTGGGTACGTCGCTCCGACAGCTTGACGACGGTTCGTTCCTTGCTGAGGGGGCTCGACCGGCGACTGAGACCTACAAGATTGTGGGTGAAACCGAGCTAACGGGGATTACTGCAATCCGCCTCGAAGTCCTCCCTGATGAGCGCTTTCCTGAGAACGGTCCTGGTCGGGCGGACAATGGTAATTTTGTTCTCTCGGAGTTCCGGGTCGAAGCCTCGCCACGCTACGAAGGGGAGCAATCACGGAAGGTGGGTCTGGCTCATCCTTCCACCGACTTTGAGCAGAATGATTGGCCTGTTGCGTCGGCAATTGATGACGATCCGAAGACTGGTTGGGCAGTTTCTCCTCAGTTCGGTACTGCCCACAAGGCGGTCTTCGAAACCGATCTTAGTATCGGGACCGATTGCGGGACTCGTTTCAAAATCGAGTTGGATCAGCAGTACGGTCGTCAGCACACGATCGGTCGGTTCCGACTTTCAGTGACGAACTCTCCTACTCCGATCTCGGCAACACCAATTCCTGAGGATGTCGCGGAGGCATTGGCGCTTGCCCCTGAGGCTCGTTCCGAAGCCGATCAGAGACGGATCAATATCTATTACGAGTCGATTGATCTTGGACTTGCCAAACTGAAGGCCGCTCTCGTTGCCCATCAGAAGGAAGTGCCGAAGCTCTCGGGAGCGAAGATCCGGACTTTCGTCGAACAGAAACCGGAAGATCGTCGGGTGACCAAAATGCTGATCCGAGGGAGCTTCCTCCGTCCTGGTGAGCCGGTTCAAGCTGATACGCTTGGTGTCTTGCAACCGCTGAAGCGAACCGAGGAGAAGGAAGAGCCCGACCGTCTTGACCTCGCCAATTGGCTGGTGGAGCCGAAGAATCCGCTAACGGCTCGAGTCGCAGTTAACCGGATCTGGTACTACCTCTTCGGCCAGGCAATCGTTCCGACGATGGACGATTTCGGTACCCGTGGTGATCCGCCAAGCCATCCTGAACTTTTGGACTGGCTTGCCTCCGAATATCAGCGAGTGGGGTGGAGTCGTAAGGAGTTGATCCGAGCAATTGTGACCTCCGCGACCTATCGACAGTCCTCAGCAACCCGAGAGCATCTGATGGACCTCGATCCCAGTAATACACTTCTGGCACGTCAGAATCGTTTCCGTCTTGAAGCAGAATCGGTCCGCGATGTTGCCCTCGCCGCAAGTGGTCTCTTCACCGATCGGGTCGGTGGACCTAGTGTCTATCCGCCTCAGCCTGAAGGAATCGAAGCACTAACCTATGCCGGGAATGGACGTTGGCCAGTAAGCACGGGGCCTGACCGCTACCGTCGCGGCTTGTACACTTTCTTTCGGCGAACCAGCCCCTACCCGATGCTTACGACCTTCGATGCACCGGACGCTAACATCTGTGCGGTCGGCCGGAATGCTTCGAATACTCCACTCCAAGCGTTGACGCTTCTCAACGACGAGGTCTTCGTCGAATGTGCCCGAGCTCTTGGTCTCGCTGCGCTTACTGAATCGTCTGAGGACGACTTGGAGGGTCGCTTGACGTTAGTCTTCCGGTGTGCGTTGGGACGTCCGCCTGAACCTGCAGAAATCGAGATTCTGGAGTCACTCTACTACCGACTTCTCCAAGGGTTTGCAGCGAGTGCTGTCGACGCCGAGGCGTTGTCGGCAAAGGCTGACGTTCCCGAGGGCTCAACCCAGGCTGAGGTCGCCGCGATGATCGGAACGGCACGGACGATCCTCAACCTCGACGAGTTCATCACTCGAGAGTAGTCCGGGCAGGATCTCCGAGTCTGGAGTTGAGATGATGACCAAGCCCTTCGTTGTCGATCAGATCGATCATGTCGAAGTCCTCGTCCGTGATATCGAGGCGTCGACACGCTGGTATCAGACGGTCCTTGGCCTCGAAGAGGTCGGCCGCTGGGATCCCGAGCCGGTGATGATCGGCGCCGGCGGCACGAAGCTCGCCCTCTTCCAGGCTCAATCAACGGGGGATGGACCCGAGCATCACCCGCTCCGCTGGGATCTGGTCGCCTGGCGGACGGATGCCCTGGGATTTGAAGCAGCACAGAAACACCTTCGATCACTCGGGATCCCGTTTCGAGGGCCCGTCGATCATCAAGGGCCTCGATCAATCTACTTCCAGGATCCGGATGGTCATCCGCTCGAAATTACGACCTACCCAACGTCTCAGCACGACGAGACTTCCCTCCCAAACTACGGAAACCCGACCGATGGACCCACTCACTGAAGCAACCTTGCGATCGAGACGTGATTTCCTGACTTCCACTGGAAGTGGGATTGGCCTCGTTGCGCTCGCCTCAATGCTTAAGGAGGACGGGCTCCTCGCTGCCGAAACTGATCAGGATTCACTTGGCGGTCGAGTCGACCCTTTAGCCCCTCAGGCTCCTCACTTCACGCCTAAAGCCAAGGCATGTATCTGTATCTATCTCGAAGGTGGTCCGAGCCAGATGGATCTCTTTGATCCGAAGCCGGAACTCACGAAACTCGACGGTCAATCGCTTCCCGAGTCGTTCGTCAAAGAGATCCGATTCGCTTTTATCCAGAAGGAAACGGCCAAGGTCATGGGGAGCCCCCGCGTCTTTACCCCTCGGGGTGAGTCGGGAATGATGCTCTCGGATTATCTACCGCACCTCGGTGAGTGTGCTGATGATATTGCCTTAATTCGTTCCATGCACTCCGAGCAGTTCAATCACCACCCAGGCCAGTTAATGATGAATACTGGCTCGGCGATGTTTGGTCGGCCGAGCATGGGCTCGTGGCTCAATTATGGACTCGGCTCCGAATCGCGTGACCTCCCTGGATACGTTGTGTTGACCGCCGGTCGAGGGACAAGCGGTGGAGCCTCGAATTGGTCGAGTGGCTTCCTTCCTTCGACTTATGAAGGTGTCCTCTTCCGCGACAAGGGCGATCCGGTCCTCCACCTTGGTAATCCGGCTGGCCTTTCTCGGTCAATGCAGCGTGAGACGATCGAAGCCATCAGCCAACTCAACGCCAAACGCTTCGACGCAGTCCGAGACGAAGAGATCCAGAGTCGGATTGCTGCCTACGAACTGGCGTTCCGGATGCAAAAAGCGGCTCCCGAGTTGATCGATCTCTCCGGCGAAAGCCAAGAGACGCTCGATCTCTACGGGGTCGGCCGGAAGGATCCTCAGCAAGGTGGTCGTGGTGGGGTCGGCGCGGGTGGTGGGACCGGTGTCTATGACCAATTTGCCCGACATTGCCTACTGGCACGCCGGTTGGTGGAGCGTGGTGTTCGATTCATCAATATTTATCACGCTTCTTGGGATCACCACAGTAATCTCGACGTCGAACTCGGCTTCAACACCGGGATGGCTGACCGTTCTGTCGCTGCCTTGATCAAGGATCTGAAGCGCCGAGGGATGCTTGATGAAACCCTGATCCTCTGGGCTTCCGAGTTCGGCAGGACTCCGCTCGGCGAGAATCGGATCGGCTACAAGAAGGTTAGTGGACGCGATCACCACCCGTTCGCTTTTTCACTCTTCATGGCCGGTGGTGGTGTGAAAGGTGGGCAGGTGATTGGCGAGACCGACCCCATTGGCTGGAACGTTGCTCGTGATCCCGTCCACGTCCACGATTACCACGCCACCATCCTCAAGCTCTTTGGATTCGACCACACCAAGCTGACCTACCGCCATCAAGGTCGTGATTTCCGTCTCACTGATGTAGCGGGAAATGTGGTCGAATCATTGATTGCCTGAGCTGATGGGACCGAAGCTCAGAAGCGTCGGCGACGTCGACGATCGGACCCGAGACCCACGGCGAGCTTGCCGAGTGCGTTACTTTCGAGTTGTCGGACCCGTTCTCGGGTGAGTTGGAGTTGTTCGCCGACCTCTCGGAGTGTCATCGGCAGGTACGGGTCGAGCCCGAACCGCATCCGGAGGACGGTTCGCTCGCGATCGTCGAGGTTCTCGATCTGCGTCAAGGTCCGCTCGAGATCGTCGGCTTCAATCAGCGTTTCGTCCGGGCCTTTGTGACGCTCGTCGGTGAGATAGTCATCGATCCCAGGAACATCATCACCTAAGCTATCGGCATGCGGGGTAAGATTGTTGGCTTCAAGGGCCTTCTTGACAATGTTGAGCTTCTTCTTGGAGAGCTTCAACTCGCGACCGACCTCATCCGGGGTCGGTGTACGCCCGAGTTGTTCGGTTAGCTCCGTAGTCGCTCTCCGCCACTTGGAGAGCAGATTGACCATATAGGCCGGAAGTCGGATCGCTCGACCTTGGTTAATCACCGCGCGGCGCATCGATTGCTTAATCCAGTAGCTCGCATACGTGCTGAACCGAGTCTGCATGCTGGCGTCGAAGCCTTCAACAGCTCGAAGCAATCCGAGATTCCCTTCCTCGATCAGGTCATCAAGACTCAATCCTTTGCCGAGATAGCTCCGGGCGATGTTCACGACTAACCGAAGGTTGGCCTTGACCATGTGCTCCCGGGCTTCTGGATTTCCCATCGAGATTTCGAAGGCAAGGTGCCGTTCCTCTTCCGGGGTGAGGAGGTTCGTTTCATTGATCTCGTTCAGATAGCTCTGGAGGGGAGTTGAATTGATCCGCTCGCGCTTGGGTCTTGTTGCGATCCGTGTCTGCATTTGGAGGGTCCTTGAGCTTCCTCGGTCGGTCGTTCCTCGATGACCGGACTACTCGGCATCGGGCAGGCCGGAATACCACAGCCCAAGAAACAATAAGTCAGTACTTTCGACTGTCAACCGCTTATTAAAGGAAATCTTTAGATTGGCACGTTCACACAAGCTCTCTTGATAATAGGTTCCTTTGAATCACCAGTGTCTAGAAATTATGATTGCTGGCATTTTTATTCTTGGCCTGGTGATCAATTGGCCTTTTGGGGATGTCCAAATAAACGGTCCCAAGTGGTGGGCAACGGCATCAAGATGTTGTCATGGCCGCCGTAGTAACAATGAGGTGATTGTTGAGTTAAATCAGAGTTGGTTGTACTGATTGGGATCGCCATGATTTGTAGAGAATCTCTGAGGCGCCGAAGTCGGTGCGTGATGCTCCAAACAATAAGTGACTCCCGCACCATGCTTGGCGTCGATGGTTCGCTCTAAGTCATTAATAAAAAGAGGCTTACCAAACAAGTATCCCTGGGCGATGTCGCACTCGAGCGCTGCCAGACGTTCGAGCATCTCCACATCCTCGACTCCTTTGGCGATCACCATCGATTGCAGGTTGTGCGCAAGTTCGGTTACCAATTTCGCGATCATTTCGCATCCATGATTGCTCACCATCGTCGCCACGAGCGAGCGGTCAATCTTCACCTTGTGCACTGGGAGTTTCATCAGATACGAAAGCGAGGGATATCCCGTCCCGAAGACATCGACAGCGATCGATACTCCTAACTTGGCGAGTTTGTCCAAGGTTTCGAACGATCGCTCATGTTCCTTCATCATGGCGCTTTCGGTCAGTTCAAGGACCATCCTCTTCGGGTCAACTTGCGTTGCCGCCAGTTTCTGGGAGACCCAGTCTCCGAACGTTGGGTCTTGGAGTGATCGGGCGGAAACGTTGAGCGATAATTCGAGATCGCGTCCCTGGAGTTCCCATTGCCTTAGCTGGACCACCCTCGTGTCCAAGACCCAGCGATCGATCGCACGGATTTGGCCGCTCTCCTCGGCGATCGGAATGAAACGAGTAGGTGAAATGATGCCACGATCGGGATGCACCTCTGCCAAGACGAAATGGCCGAGTTTGGCGAGGGCCGATTGTTGTCGGGCGCGCGCCTGAGTCCCTCGTTGTTCTCCGCGTCTGGCCGCAAAATCTCGGAGCCTAATCGTGGCTTCAAGTTCAAGAACAGTCCACGGGGCCGACTGCCCTTGGACTTCCTCTTGCCAGAGCTGGAACGACCTCCTTGGATGCAATCTTGGAACGCCATCCTCCGAGATCGAGAGTAGCTTCTCTGGTTTTCCGGCCCAATGTACTGCTTGGATTACCTCCGGGCGAAACCAGAGGAGATATTCGGATCGCTCTCGAGAGACTTCTGCAAAGAGGACCCCGCAAGCGATCCGACAATCGATGGTTTCGAGGTCTGGAAAGTCCCTTTGTAGTGAGTTGGTTTCAGCGACCGGACCTTCTCTGTGTTTTACAAAGAGATCGACGATCTTCCGGATCATTGGTTCGGACGGAGTCTCTCCGAGTCGAACGCAGTTGGCTCCCGTAATCACCGCAGCACCGGTGCAATCAACCAGATCGGTCACACGTGGATAGCCTGTCCGTACGTCATTGAGACCGAATTCCGCGAAGCCGTTCACTTGGTTGGCGAGTTCTTCCTGGAGTGTCGTGGATCGGATCCGATACTCAAAGGACTTGCGGTCTTTAAGAGTCGCCCAGTGCGATGCGAGTGTTTGGCCGAGGAATTCACAGCTCAACCGTCGCTCGAAGGAGACCATGCGGGGAGTCTGGTGATGGCAGGCGATGAGCCCTTGAAGCTTGCCATTGTTGACGAGGGAGATGCTGAGGGTTGCGCAGACTCCCATGTTTTGGAGATACTCAAGGTGAACGGGTGATACGGCCCGTAAGATACAGTGCGTTATGTTCAATGGACCTTGGAGCATCACCGTAGGCTCGTCGATCAACTTCAGCGGCTCGGAGGACACATCGGCAATGAGTCTTAGATGTTGATTTTCACAGAGTCGACGAGCCTGTGCCGGGATGTCCGATCCTGGAAACCGCAGCCCTAAATAGGAATCAACACTGTCTCCCCGAGCTTCCCCAACAACTTCTCCATCCCAGTTGTCGCGAAAACGGTAAACCATCACACGATCATAAGCTGTGAATCGACGGACTTCTTCGGTAGCAGTTGCAAACAGATCTTCAGGCGAATCAGTTGACCAGACGTTGGTGACAGACTGTTGAACAAGCGTGGAAAAATCCTGAAAAGTTAAGCTGTCTTGAGGATTTGTTGACTCAAGCTCGACGACCAACTCATCACCTTGGTGGTGAGTGAGCGCATCAAAACTGCGGCGTGTTCCCCCGTTGCTTAAAATTAACTTCAATGGGTGTGATATTTCTGTTCAAGGCCGGCGAGAAGTTCATGGAACTGGGAGCCAGATTCGCTCCCGATGACGGCCTCGATCGGTAGACCCGTCAACTCGGCGGCAGCGCAATCCGCAATTTCGCTACAGTTTTCACTAACATGGGTGATTAACCTGTCTTGACAATCTACGCAAATCAGATGCCCAGGGCTTGAATCATCCCCGGGTGGTGTATTGGTTCCTGGGCGCACTCTCTGAGAGCCCGAGTGAGCATGCCTGGTGGCTCTTTAGACACAGAAAACTCCTCCGTTTTCAAGCCAACGCTCGAGGGTGATGAACGTCTCTCGAGCGGTTTCGACGGTAAGGGGAACGGAGTTCGGATCAGTACTCTGTGTGTTGAGAACCCCCAAGTACAATCGCCACATTTCTTCAACCCGATCAACGTAGCTCTGGAAAAACGACGCACCGGTTGACGGACCGAGTTGAAGAGAACGACTCAATTCGCGTGCAATGATCTGACCTCCGAGCGTTGCACCTTCCAAGACGTAAAGGGCTCCCAACGCAGTCGGGCGGTCGACTAATCGTGGGGTCTCGGTTCATCGAGGGAGCGAAGCGATCGCTCTCGGAGTCATCCCCAGCGCCATGAGGTCTTGAACGATCCGACCTGTTTTTTCCGATCATGCAGACCGAGCCCTGCCGGGAGCAGTTCAGCGATGGTGTCAAGCCGTTGTTCCAGGGCTGAATAGTATCCATAGATTGCACAAATCAGGTTGAGATAACGATTGCTGCAAGGTGCATGTACAAGAAAATGCAACCTTTCTTCGAGATTCCGATGAAGCTGCTTTGTCTGAGTTCGAAGCGATCCGAGAACTATCGGCAGTCTCCTTGCCGCTTACTCCAGGCTATTACGGGGCAACCGTTTGGAGCGATGAAGGGCTGCTTCGCGCTACAAAAGAACTCTAGGTCATGATGGAGTTACTCGGTGTCGACCGGGTCATGAAGAAGTTGCCGCGTCTCAGTCAAGGTCTGAAACCGGGCTGGATTGCACGTGGTTCTTCTGTCAATCCGGTCCGCTCAGAGTGTCTCTCTAACGGTTGCTAATCACGTTAAAATAGCTGCAACAACAACTCAGAACCGAGTGACGCAATTCGAACTTGGAGTTGGTCTTCTGATGATTTGGCCAGGCAGAAACCTCGTGCTGGCGATGCTGGTACCATCGTTAATGTCGCTCGCTCTCTTAACTCCACAGGGTGAAGATTATTGGCCCGCGTTGGCCGTACTCGATCTGCTTGTGCTGACTGTTGGCTTGATTGACTTAACCAGCCTCTTAGGGAAGCGACCGTTTCAGGCGAAGCGCGATTTGGTCGAGACGGCGTCAATTGGGGAGCCGCACCGTGTGGAATTGACGATCGAGAACCGTGGAAATCGGCGACGGTTGGTCCGAGCCCGCGATGATGTTCCGGCTGAATTCGAAGCCGATCCGCCGGAGTTTCTGGTCACGCTACCGTCCAGAGGGTTTGCGACAGTCGAGTATCGGATGACACCGCACCACCGAGGCTCGTACGAGATGGAACGGGTTGACCTGCTGGAGCAGAGTCGTTGGCGGCTCTGGCAGCGTTCGAGGCGGATCCCATGCCGGACAGTTGTCCGAGTCTATCCCGACGTCCGACAGATCTCCCGGTATACCTTGCTCGCCCGTCGCGACAAGCTGAGTGTCATCGGCCTCCGGAATTCACGTCGGGTCGGACTCGACAATGAATTCGAGCGGCTCCGAGACTATGCCGAGGGAGACGAGCCACGGCGGATTGACTGGCGGGCGACCGCGCGTCGACAAAAGCTGACCGTTCGTGACTATCAAATCAGCCAAAGTCAGCGTGTCGTCTTCCTGATTGATAGTGGTCGGATGATGGCCGGTGATCTTGGTGACGGATTGACACCACTCGATCATGCCTTGAATGCGATGCTCATGCTGGCCCACATTGCCATGATCCGAGGCGATCAAGTGGGGCTTATGGTTTATGCTGATCGGATTTTGACCTATGTGCCGCCGTCAGCTGGTTCGAGGCGGATCGATCGGCTCGTTCATGCGGTCCATGATGTCTTTCCGAAGCTCGTCGAATCCCGTCACGATCGTGCGTTCGTCGATCTCGAGAATCGTTGCCGGAAGCGTTCGTTGTTGGTCCATATGACGAACGTCTTTGACGAAGTCAACGCACGGCAACTGCTTGATCACCTCGGGCACTTAGCCGGTCGTCATCTCCCGCTCGGCGTGTTTCTCCGCGACCGCGACCTCTTCAAACTCGCCGACGCAGGACTCGACGAACCTCAATCTTCACCCTATGTTCCTGCAGCGGCCGCCGCGATGTTGAATTGGCGGGAACGAGTGATTGCGTCGCTTCGTCGCAAGAATGTGTTGATCCTGGATATTCTTCCCGAAGAACTCACCGCGCCACTGATCAACACGTATCTGGACATTAAAGCTCGCCATTTGCTATGACGATGGCGCTCAGATGGGAGTCGGAAGCAGCTTCGTGGAGACTTGACCAAGATTGATCGCTCTCGTTCTTGTGGAGTCCGGATCTGGGTCGGGCAACGATCAACACTGACAACAATCGGGAGGATGAGCCCATGGCGACTGCTCTTGGCCAACGAATCACCCTTGATGAGTTCATCAGTCGTTCCGACACCGGCGTCCCCGAAGAATTGGTCAAGGGGGAGATCGTATCGATGACACCCCCGAAACCGAGGCATGGACAGGTCTGCAGTCGAGCCGATCGGATTCTCGGGCTTCATGTTGATGGGAGTAACCTGGGTCATCTCTTAAGCAACGACGCAGGTGTTGTGATCAGTCGTGATCCGGACACGCTCCGAGGGGCGGATCTTGCGTACTATAGCTTTGATCGAGTCCCTCCAGGTCCGTTACCCAATACCTACCTTGAAGTAGCCCCCGACTTGGTGGTTGAGGTTCGATCGCACGATCAGCGTTGGTCGAGCCTGTTGGAGAAGGTTGGGGAATATCTGAGTGTTGGCGTCCGTGCTGCCGTAGTCCTTGATCCCGGCACAGCCTCGATCCATCTGTTCCGTCCTGAGTCTGCCCCCGAGCAGTTCCGAGGTGATGAGGAATTGACAATCGTCGACATCTTCGGTGAACAATTCCGAGTCCGTGCTGCTGCCTTCTTTGAGTGATCAAGGAGAACGCAATGGCAACCGTACTGGACAAGCGAGTCACGATCGAGGAATTCGTCGGACGTCCTGATTCTGGAGTCCCTGAGGAACTAGTCAAGGGGGCGATTGTTGCGATGACACCCCCGAAGCCCAGGCATGGTGAAGTCTGTTGGACTGCCGGTTGGATTATCGGAGGATTTGTCCGGACTGAATCGATCGGTCGGTTGGTCAGCAATGACGCTGGGGTAATTATTCAACGTGATCCGGACACGCTCCGAGGGGCGGATCTTGCGTACTATAGCTTTGATCGAGTCCCTCCAGGTCCGTTACCCAATACCTACCTTGAAGTAGCCCCCGACTTGGTGGTTGAGGTTCGATCGCACGATCAGCGTTGGTCGAGCCTGTTGGAGAAGGTTGGGGAATATCTGAGTGTTGGCGTCCGTGCTGCCGTAGTCCTTGATCCCGGCACAGCCTCGATCCATCTGTTCCGTCCTGAGTCTGCCCCCGAGCAGTTCCGAGGTGATGAGGAATTGACGATCGTGGAGGTCCTCGGTGAGGGTTTCCGAGTCCGTGCTGCTGCCTTCTTCGAGTAAGATTCCAGAGGACCAGGACGGTCTGTTGATAGTAAGGGAAGGTAGTCCACTGAATTGCAACTGCTGGATATCACCCGCCTTCCTAAAGCTCTCTCGTAACAAGAAGATGATCGGCTAGTTCCAACGTTCGTTCTGCGCAAATCTTGGAGCCAATCTTTCTTGATGAACAGTAGAACTCGGAGTCGACTCTGGATCACGATCCTCGTTGGTCTTGTCGGGATCGTGATGGTCAGCTCGCTCATCTTGAATGTTGTGTTGTTTGGGATCTTGATCGAACAATACCGCGCCGAGCAAGAGGTGCGTCTTGATCCGACGTCGATCCGTCGATTCGGTCCCAAGAACCAAGCTCTTGGTCCCAAGCCCGAGGGGATCGGTCGGGTCCTGCTCTTCGGAGACTCTCGGATCCAACAGTGGAGACCGTTGCCACCCGTTCCGAATCATGATGTGGTCAATCGAGGGAGAGGTGATGAAACCACCGCCCAAGGATTGCTTCGACTTGAGCGTGATGTGCTCAGCTTGGAGCCAGACGTGGTAGTGATCCAGTACGGGGTCAATGACCTCAAAAGCATTGGGATATTCTTGGATGAAGCTGATCAGATCGAATTCACTTGCCTATCGAATCTCCGGAGGATGGTTGGTGCGATTCATGATTCCGGGAGTGAGGTGATCATCCTGACGATCTTGCCAGTCGGCAGACCCGCGCTCTCACGTCGTACGACCTGGTCCGATCGTACGATCGCTGCGATCGATCGGGTGAATCGTGAACTCCGAGCGATCACCGACCCCGATGATGGTGTTTGGGTCATCGATTGTGACTCCCTCTTTCGAGTCGGTGATTGAGTTGATCCTCGGTGGGCAATCGATCATTTCCATATCAAGCAGATGGCATATGTCTGATTAAATCAAGAGATCGTTCAGACAATGGAAGCAGCATCAGTCGAGGTGTCCGACCCTCGTTGATGATGTTTCGGTGCTCGGGCTCGGTCGAGGTTGTCGAGGGATGACTCGGACCGTAGCATTGATCGATCAGTGACTGTCACCCAGAGGTCGTCGATCGTTCCTAGCCTCCCTGCTCTGCTGACGAAAAGAACGAGATCCTTGATGGCGGAATCCTCAACGAGTCGTTGGCTCTTGATCGTAACCGGAAGCTCGCTGAGGGCTGAGGAGGTAGACCGTCCGTTGGGTTACTATTTGGCGCGACAGGTCGAACAGATGCTTCTGAAGAAGGAGCAGGAGGAAGGGTTTAAGGTCCGCGTTGTCTCTGACCTCCGCTGGCTCCACGACGATTCGTTTCAGGAATATCCAAGCATCTCGATCGGTGGCCCCGGAGTGAACTTATTGACTCACCGTTGGCTTGAGGAACTCCCGCTCTCGATGGCGGTTGAGGATCAGTACTTCGTTCAGATGGACCCCGATCTCGACGAGTTGAAAGCAAGCCTCTGGGGAATGAACAACACAAGCACCCAGATTGCGGTTTCGGCCTTTGAGGGCCGATTCCTCTCCCGGTTCATCGACCGTTGCCTCGAAGAAACGCCGGGCGACCTCGAAGATCTGGACGATTCCGAATAAGTTGCTTGTAAATAGCTCTTCGGGAACAGCATGAACAACCAACGAGTCTGATGTCGAGACGACCAGCGGCACGGAATCGGCCACGACGTCGAGCGTCTTCCCCGAGATCAACAACTCCGTTGAGGTTTCGGTGGTGGCCGCTGGTACTTTCGGGTTCGGTGATTCTGGTATCTGCACTTGTCCTACTTCAGAGTCAGAACCGAACTCGGCTAGCCGACCAACCCGAGCAGGCTCCCGAGGTAAAAACGTCCGGAGAGTGGCTTCAAGCGATCAATCGCTATCGAGTCGAGGATCGTCCGGTCGAGGTGGCATTGGTGGCTCAACGAGCGATGGAAGTGGTGCCACCGGCTGCTCGGATCTCAATCCTTCGTGCCTGGACGCTGGGCGTGCTTGCTCGAGTCCCCGAATCTGAGGCGGGAGCCGTCCTGAAGCGACGGATCCGCCAAGATCCTGGGGACACCGATGCAAGAGTGGCATTGATTGTGCTTGAGAATGAACCGGGTTTCGACCGTATCGGGCCCTTGAGCCCTCCGCTCGATCGTCGCCTTCAAGAACTCGAAGCACTTTGGACTCGGAGCCCCGAGCACCCGAGCGTCCTTGCGGCCTTCATCGAGGTCCTTCTGGAGTCAGGTGACGTTGATCGTGCCGACCATCTTTTAGAACATTGGCCAAGTGAATCGAGTGACGATCCACGTTGTCGGCAGCTTCGGGCTCGCTTTGCCTTGGAGTTTGACCAGAAGCCCGGAGTTGCCGCAGAGCTACTCCAAGAACGACTGGCGACCCTCCCGCACGATTGGCGATCACGGGCACTCTTGGCCCGGGCGCTTGAGGCGCTGGATCGTCATGATGCCGCACGGTTGGAAGCCGCACGGGTTGACCGTGATCGTGCTCGACTGGAGCCAGTCCGGCTCGAAGCCGAACTGGCTGGGGCATTCGAAGACCTCAATGACCCAAGCGCGCTACATAAACTCGCTACCCTTTGCGGATCGCTGGGACTGATGCGACTGGCCGACAATTGGCGGGCCTTGGCGGAGCGTGCTGATTGATCACTGAAGCTTGCTAAAGCTAGTCGGTTTGAGGTAGATCCGGACGATCTTGCTGACTAATGGCGTTCCGTCAGCGCGGCTTGCCTGAAAGACCTTTTGCCATTCGGGATCGTTGATGAAACCGTTCCAGGATTCTCCCGCCGCTTCCTGGCTTTTGTGGGCGATCAGATAGGTTAGGGTCTCACCATTTCCGTTTTCCCCTTCAATAGGCATCGTATAGACGATGTTGGTCATCCCGTGCTTGGCAAAGAGGCCGAGTGTGTGGTTCCGGAATCGAGCGTTCAAGTTCTCGAGCTTCCCCGTATTCGCGGTGTAGGTTCGGAGCTCGTAAACGAGACCACCTTCAATGGTCTTTGCTGAATCCTCTGAGAGTGGGACTGGGCTGTAGTCGGTCGGTGCCAGATAGACCGTCTCCACTTTGGTGACGACCGTTCCGTGGGTATCCTTCTCATCGCCAAAGACTTGCTGCCACTCGGGGTCGTTGCCAAACGCCTCCCAAGCAGCTTCTCCCGCCTCTTTGCTGGGAAATCTGACGAGGTAGGTTAGCCGAGGCTCAACCGACTCGTCCGCAGCGGTCCAGGCGCCGATAAGTTCGATCTGATGACGCCCAAAAAGTTCGAGATTGGTGGCTTCGAAGCGATCGAGCAAGACATCGAGCTTGCCGGGAGCAGTGAAATAGGTGCGGAGTTGATAGACTTTCGACTCATCTTCGGCAGCCCGAGAGCGCTTGGCATCGAGCCCCGCTGTCGTGATCCCGAACAGTAGAGTTGCAGTGATGAGAATTCGAGCGACCATTGTTTCCCCCTTCTCCAAGTTGATCTGGTGAGCCGGTCTGTTATAGCCGGCTACCGGCGCTCGACTCAAGAATCTGGAGGGATTCTCTCAACTCTACGCTAAATCGGAGTCACTAGATCTGAAGTTCTCCCAACCATACGGAATGGAAGCAAGATGAGGGTACAGAGTCGATGGTAGGGTTGTGGGGATTATAGGGAAGAGAGATTGGCCGTCCCCCGAGTTGTCGAAGAGAACTCCGCGAGGACGACCGAAGTCTAAGGGTAGCTTAGTGGGTCAGATCAATTTGCTTCATCAGATGGGGAAGGAGCCCCCGTTCATGGCGACATCCGCCGTGACAATCCGATGGTTAGTGAGCCCGGTGCCGCTGGAAGCTCCGACGGAGAAGGAACGCTCCTCCCGCAACAAGCGACCAAGCGAGCCAGGTTGTTGGTTCGGGGATCTGCTGCTGGCCAGATCCCGGAAATCCGATGCCCGTGTTAAAGACGAAATCTTCGCCAGCGATGATGTCGTCGGTTGTCCCGGCGAAGGCACTGATGATAAAGCCATCTTCGGGAACCAATCCTGGCAATTCTTTGAAGTTGGTTATCGTGAATTCAAAGTCGGGATGCTCGGCCGATGGATCGAAGGCCAAGGCTCCGAGATGCTCGGTCAGCGTTTTCCCGAAGCTCGACGCCAATCCCGCAGGGGAATCCTCGTAGGCGGCCACGGTAAATGTGTCGACTCCAGAGATCGTTCCCTGTGGTTTGTTGGTGGGGACACCAGCTACGACGTCCGGTGTACCGTCACGATCAGTATCGAGCGCAACAACGATCGACTCACGACCGCCGAGACTCGGGACGTCACGGCCAATGCTTCCGGAGATTCCGCCGGGATTTCCGTCCCCATCGGCGTCACCAGCGATCCCGAAAAAGTTGACTCCAAAACTCATGACATCGGTCGACTCATCATAGGCGAGTCGGAGATCTTTGATGTTCCAGCCCGTAATTCCCGTCAGGGATCCGGACTGTGCGACGTCCCCTGGGCTCGCCTGATTGTTCGATCCGGGGTTGTCTACGATAACGGTGATCCCGTTCCCGTCGACGTTGGGGAAGTCGAGTTCGACATCTCCGGTGAAATTGATTGCATCGGCCGACGCAGGATGAGCCAGGAGCACCAGCAAGCCCAGCGTCGCCAAGGTCCGAATCCACTGACTCCGATCCCCCATGCCGCAACTCCTTTTACGGTTCGGCTAGTATCCGATGCCGTGCGGCCCGCCGTGACCGACCTCTGCGCGACCACTGCTCGGAATGTTCGGTTCCGTCGAGCTCAAGGAGAGGGGTTTACCCTCCCGAGTAGTCCCGTAAGCCACAACACCGATGCGCTGGAGACCGTCAGAGGAAAGACTCCGACAGGTCTCAATCAGGCTCGGCACGATTCCCTGGCAGGCCATCCGAGATTACCCCTTGCCTTCCTCGGCGCGGGTTGCTCGGCCGTAACGACGAGGACGCCATGATCTCGATACAAGGACTAGTACAATCCATGCGATCCTGGCGTCGCCGGCGTGCGTCGACCTCGAAACCGAGGCGTCAGCGGTCCAGCGTCGCCATGGAACAGTTGGATCATCGACAACTCATGAGCGTTGACTTCACGGGAAACGTTGTAATCGATTTTCCCGAAAGCACAATGCCAGGTGTCGTGGTCCTAAGACCTGATCCAGACGATCCAGGCTTCGCAGTCCCCCTGTTTCCTCCAGAGCCCCCTGAACTCGAAGAGATTATTCAGGTTTCAGGCTTTCAACTCGATGCCATCCGCGTTTCTTACGACGCCGTTGATGACATCTTTAGTGTGGGGTTAGAACAGCCAGACAACCAGATGACGGGTCAGCCGGTCATTGCTGGAGATGCAGACAATAACCTGGATGGTGGTACGGTCTCCCAAGCTGTCCAGGATCTCGCTACAACCGTAGGTTTTATTTTCCAAGATCCCGGACTCTTGGGTGGATCTGAAACGATGTCGATCAACATCGACTTCCTGAATAACGACGATAGCAGTGATCCTTTGACATTTGACGATAACGTGGTCGCTGGCGTTCCTCCGGCTGGGACGATTGACCCCGTGACGGGTGAACTGCTCCCTCAGGCATTCATTGTCACGGAAGCCGTCTTCGAGACTGGCTCCATTTCCCCCGATTTTGGAACTCAACTCCCCGAGTTCGCCGGTACGTCGTTCCTGGCCAATGCCCCTGGCGCACCCAACTTTGAGTTCCAGGTGCGGAACTTCTCCGAACTCTTTGAACAAGAAACCGGAATGGTACTAACTGACGACAGTCGGATAAGCGTGTCTGCATTTGCTGGATCGCAGGTTGACGACGGAATCACGGAAGCCCAGCTACCGTTGATGGAATTCGAAATCGGCGATGCGACCCCACTGCCGCCTCCCCCTCCTCCGGTGGTCCAGACTCCCACGGTCTTGATCAATCCGCATGAAGACCGTCATATCGATTCTTCACATCGAACGGTCATTCGCGTCTATGTTTTTGGGGGACCCGATTTTGATGTGATGGATATCGTGCCCGAGTCAGTTCGGCTAGGAGACGCTTCGCCGATCCGCCCTCCGTTCTTTGCCCGGCAGAATCACGACTCATTTGACGATGCGACCTTCTTCTTCTTGGGTAATGAAACCGGACTCCCTCCGGGCCGGACGGTTGCCGAGATTACAGGGACCTTGACGGACGGGACTCCGTTCCGTGGCTCAGCCGAAGTCTTCAACCGCCCGCCGGGAGTGGTCTCTAGTGCCATTACCGCTTCGAAGACTCTTTGGAACGGGATGACGCAGCAACTCGGTACGGCCGCCCAATCGTTTGGCCAGCGCATCAATGCGTGGCGGGAGGTCCTGGTTGCTCGACGAACTCAGGCAGCCGTCACTCAGCAGGAACACCAGGCTAATCGACAAGCGAGGGCTCAGCTTTTAAGGACGCCGGTGATCAATCCATTTCCTTCGGTGCCATTGACCTCACCAGGGAGTGTTTCGGTCGGCGACGCCACGCGGCTCTTGACTCAACCACCGGTCTCTAATCCCCCTGTCTCTCCCTTAACATTACCGGTGGCGGCTCCAACACCTCAGAGTGATGTGGCGATCGATGCTATTCTGGATTCCTTGGGTGGTGGCTACGGTCCCACCACTTCAAGTCCGGTGACTTGGGGATCGACCACGCCGGTTCCCGTGTTGGCAAACTCGGAACCAGTCGTTGCGGTTTCGGTTGATCCGCCTGGGACAACCACACCGATCTCGATTGATTCCTCCGTTGGGGATGATGAATCGCTCTCCTCAGCTCGATAGATAATAAGGAGAGTGAATCGCGCTCGGCGATCTCTGGGATTCGACCCTGATATGACTGAATAAATTAGGTAGCGCCTGGGGTGATCAGATTACCTCAGGCGCTCGAAGTTGCCGCGAACCTCGGGTGGCTTCCCGGTTACAATAGATCCGTCGGAGTCCTTGAACGAAGACGACTGAGGTTTCGGATTTGCCATGCTTTATGTGAACGACTGGATCACAATTCCGGCTGAAGAATTTAAATTTGATTATGTGCGTTCGAGTGGGCCGGGTGGGCAAAATGTGAACAAAGTTGCCACAAAGGCGGTGCTCCGTTGGCGTCCCGCTGAGAGCCCGAGCCTTCCAGAACCAACCCGACGTCGGCTGCTCCGAGAGGTCCGGAATCGGCTCAATGCCGATGGTGAATTGCTGATCACGTCACAGCGGACTCGTGATCGACTCCGGAACACAGACGACTGCCTCGAAAAACTCCGACTCCTGATCCTTGATGCTGTGACGCCGCCAAAGCCTCGGATCCCGACCAGACCAACCAAAGCGTCGAAAGTCCGACGGGTTGAGCAGAAGCAGCAACGCTCGAACACAAAGAAGCTTCGCAAGCCTCCGTCACTCGATTAAGCTGGCTCATCCTCAACAACGGATCGAACCAAACTTAGGGAGCCTTGGAACGATGGCCGATCGCAACTACTCTCCGTATCAACAAAAGATCATCAAGCGATACTACGAGAATTTTGACGCAATCAAGTCTCAGCGGCTCGCGGACCTCGCCACCGAACTCTATCTTGCCGAGGGAAAGAAGCGGGACCGCCTCTGGAAACAAGCGGTCGAGATTCTTCAGCAACTCGAATTCCCCGAATCCAGGATCGAGCATCTCCTGAGCCGTAAAGAACCGGAGATGCTTGTTGGTATCCTTAAAGAACTGGAATCGTGAGTGCCAAACAGACTGTATTGAACTGGACGACCTTGCACTCGTCCAAAGATCTGGCAGGTGGACCGTACTTATTCTGACCTGTGTTAATAAACTGCAAGTGGCCGGTGTGGAACTCAATTGTGAAGACAATCATTCATATTGGGCAGCACAAGACAGGCACGACCTCTATTCAACATTATCTTCGGAGCAATTCAAGAAGCCTGGCAAGAGAAGGTCTCTATGTCCCAGACAAGATTGTCAATATTGATGATCCCTCACACTTCATATTAAACATTTACGCGCTCGATGATCATCGATTCTCCCCCGTGAAGGAGTCGTTCCTACAGACTAAGCCTCAGGAGTTTTTCGCCAACCTAGGGCGGGAGCTTGAAGCAGACATTGCAAGCCACTACCTCAACGCTGAACAAAAGCGGTGTAAGGATGTTATCTGGTCCAACGAAGGACTCTACCTCCTGAATTCGGTCGAGGAATACCGGCGGCTCCGCGACCTATTCGTGCCACATTGCTCGAAGGTGGTTTGTCTCTGCTGCTTTCGGGAGATTGAGTCCTACCGGGCATCCTACGGACGGCAATTGCAGTCGATGAGCATCACCCCGTCCAGCGACAGAGATTCGTATCGGTACCTCGAACCCGACTCCTGGCTATTCGACTACGACCGGAAGGTTCGATTGCTTCGGGAAGTCTTCGATGAAGTGATCACATTCTCTTACAACGCTGAGGACATCATTACACCTTTTATGAAACAGATTGGATATGTTGCGACAGCCACCGCTTCCTTTCGGGAGAATGCCACGAGGTGAAGGAGTCTTGTGGTACCTTGAGATCATCTGAGCGGCCTCGGGTCCCTGGAAACAACTTCCAGAACCTCTTCCGTAATTCGAAGCTCTCCTTGTGCCTCCAGTCTCTGTTGGTTCGTCTTGCTTCGTCCAAGAGTCCCCGATCAAGACCGTGCTTCTCATCGACATTGCACCAGCGACGAGAGGGAAGATCGATGGTTTGGGTTCAACTTGCACTATGGTAGGAGGCGAACGTCAAGCGGTCACCCTGGTCCACTTGACGCTCTCCTGGAGTCGGGAAAGTAGTGTCAGCACAATCAGCCGGTTCCCTCTGACGATTCGGTTGCCTGATTGCCAGAGAGCAGGTCACTGACTCGGTCCAACTCAGCCTGGATTGACCGTAACGCGACGATGGCGCGATCTGGATCGACAACACAGTGATCAAGTCGTCCGTAGTGCTCTTCAAGGCAGTCGAGAAGGAGTCGTCGAATCCCTGCTTCATCGGGTGTGGCTCGGAGTCTGCTCTGAGTGTAGGCGTGTTCGAGGTCAGCCTCTTTTGCGGCAGCCCAGGCCCTCAATTCTGCTTCAGTCCACTCACCACGTCGGATCGCTTTGAGCTGTTCGTGGTGGCGTTGGAGGTCAATATCTCCCTCAAGGAGGATCATCTCTACCTCACCGAGGAGCCGGACCACATGGTAAGCGAACTTCGTATCGTAGCCATGAGCCTCAACTAACTCAGCGCGTTTGCCGACCGGCTGCTTGATCGATAGCTTGTGGAGTTGACTGTACGCATAGCCTTTGAACTTTGGCCAGGCTCCCTTGTGGAGAAAGATCCGACGGTTCTCCCGGACCATGGTGCCGACCCGAGTACAGTGGAGCACACAGTTTACAGGAGTGAACAGGCTATCGATGATGTTCGGGTTGTTCTGCATCGCCAAGTTGAAGAACTTCACGATCCCGAAAATCGTTAAGTCATAAGTGCGTCCGGTCCCACCGAGCGCATCGGCATCGTGGATGTGGTGCTGTTGGTACTGCTCAAAGCGCGGACCGTGGGTTCCGAACCCAAGGATCTCTCCTCTTAAATGGGGGAAGATTTCCTCCTTGATCGGGATTGCAAACCCATAGAGGTCGAGATCGCTCGAATCAGACGAGACTCCATAGGCGATCGATCCCATGATGGTCTCGTACTGCGTGTTGGTCGGCAGCCACTTGGGTGGTTGGATCAAGCGGCGATCGGTTAGCTGACTGATCGTACTCATCGGTCATCTCGTTGCTCGTTATAGGATCGATCGTCAATCTATTTCTGTTGGTGATCTGTACTACAACGATCCCACCTCCGCCTCCAAGGTTCGCCTATATCATCGCCTTCGGATGCTCTCTTCACTCACGATTTGTCGGAAAAACTAGAAACTGAAGGAAACTTGGGTGTGGAATATGACCCCATCGTTATCGGGAAGGAGCGGTGAGTCGGGATAGGTAGACTCCCGGTAGCTTGTCTGGAAGCCAAGACGAATTGACTCGTTGACGTTCCAGAGGAACGTGGTGTAGAAGATCTCGTTACGACGGAGTTGAAGCCCGCCGAGATCTTGATCCACTGGGTCGTCGATCCCGTAGCCAAAGTGCACATGCAGCGCTTCGGGAACGAGATAATAGTAGACTTCACCAAACCCGCCCGAGGAGCGGACTCCTGCAAAGGTATCGGGGTTTACCGTGGCCAGGATCGCACCACCGTAGGTCCCGAGTGCCTGGCCGAGGTTCCCCTCTGCCCTGATCCCGAATCGCTCAGTGATTGCCCAGCGGAGGTCAGCCCCGATCCCCCAAACATCAGCGACAACGCGGGTTGCTGTTTCTAGGCTTGTGGCCTCCGTGTTGCGCAACTGGCCGACCACCCCTGAGACGCCGAATTCGAAGGGGCGTACGGGCAAGGGACCCTCACCAAGTGGACCGAGTTCAACAGCGAGTCGCCCTTCTACGTTCGGCCAGCCGTTATCCTCGCTCAGCAAGCCGACCGCAGAGTCGAAGAAGGTTCCGACCGGTTCACTAATCCCGCCCTGAAGCCTGACTTGGGAACGATCAGAGAGGCGGAAGAAACGGACGACGCGTGCCTGTCCGCGATACGAGTTCCCTGTATTACCCGTTGCGGAGAGCAACGTAAGAGGGAGGACCGTGGGAACTAGTGGGTTAAAAATGTCAAACTGCAAGCCCGCCGCGAATCGCCATTTCTCGTTCCTCAGTTCTCCAAAAGCCTCGAGCGGCAGGAAGCCGTATTGGTCTGCAATCAAGTTCACGTCATAGAAGGCGGCGAGGAAAAGACCCCCGGTCTGGAACCCACCAACCGTCGGTCCAGTGAACTTGGCATAAAGTTGCGATTGCCGCGCGTGGGCCTCGAAAGATTGTTGTTCGAATCCGACGGCTGACCCCGGTGCAAGAAAGAACGGGGTGCCCGCCGCGATCGGTCGGTTCGTGCCAAAAACGAAGTCTGCAACGACCTTCCCTCCGACCTGGAGCTGAAAGTTCTCATTCCCCGTTGTCACCGTCAGTTTCTTCGAGAGTTCGTCCACTTTAGCGCTGAGGTCATTAGGAGTGGTGGTGGTCGAATCCTGCGGCGATCCGTAGCCAACCACTGCCTGGCCTGACTCGGAAGTCGGAGCACTCTCAGCGAAACCGGGACTCTCTGCCGGAGGAGGGACTGACGGCATCGGGAGCTTCGGTAATGCAACGGGCACAGTCTGGGTGAACTCGGAAGCCGGTTCGTAACTCGGTGCCATCTGTGCTTGGGTCGACTGAGCCGTTGCTAGTGCCGTGACAATCAACAACAAAGCACCGATCGCAGTAGGCCATCGCATGGAGACGGTCTCCGTTCGAGAGAAGACGGGTTCCGACACGCTGTGCAGAACTGGAGCGGAAAGGGCGATTGCACTGACTCTGTACGATCGTGTCTGATATTCCAGGATTATGATAAAGTTATTCGGAATCATGATCATGCTGACTTTAGCGATTGTGTCGATCGTAGTGGATCGAGGGAAAATTTGGATTATTGGCGGGCGTCCTGGAGCTGCTGGCTAATTCGACTCTCGAACACAAGATCCCCGTTCCCAACGACTTCGTGCTGAAAGAACAGGTCTCCGATCTCAACCACCAGCAGGGGCAGGAAATAGTACCTACTCCTTGGAAGTGACCGAGGCGATCGCACAACGGCGATCGTCTATCGTTTCGTGGCAAGCTGCAAGCGAATCGGTGAGGTCCCTTCTCCTACCTGAAGGATGTACCGGATCGATGGACGCGTCACCCGACCTCGATGTTCTCGGAGTTACTACCAGACGCCTGGTTGGCTGCTCATCCATGCACCTCGGAAGGTCGCGTCTGACCCGATAGGATGGATCGTGGATGATTCGAGCACCGAGTGCTATGCTCAGGATCCGACCGAGTGGACCGTAAACTCAGACCACTGTTCACCATATTCATTCGTCCAGTACGTGACAGATGAGGACATGCCATGGCTCATCGCCATTTCTTTCACAGCCCGATTCTGTTTGCAATTCCGACACTCATGATGCTAACACTGGTCAGCAACTGCTTGGCCCAGGCCGACCGGACATCCCCGTTGTCTAAGATTAAGGAACCAAACAAATCCCCAATCGTCTGCGCTTTCTTCGGCCTCGATAACGATCTGCCGCCAAGGGCAAATATTCTGGTAAGAGGAGCATTCCGGAAAGATGGGATGCCGCTCAATTTCAGAGACGAGATTGATGAGAACACGCTCGATGCAAGTGACTTCTTAGTTATTGACAGCGAAGGAACACAGCACAAACCCCAAGGCGCGACCTTGAGGCCAGCCGATGAGGACGGCGAAAATCGCACGGTCCTGCTTGTTGGTGAATTTGGGGATGACGGGACAAACCCACCAGTTGAAGTGAGAATTGTTGGGAATCTACAGACGCGAGAAAAGCGTACCGAAGCATCCGCCTCTTCTTATGTAATGAATCTTAAGGGGACCTCCACGAAGAATGTCATTCCATTGGGTAACGGGCCCAAGATGTTCTTTGCCCAAATCCTTTCAGGCGATCTGGCTGAACGTCGTTCGAGTACTGGGCAAACTGTTCAGGTAGCTTGGGAAGGAGGCATCACTCCTGTTGCCGAAGACGTTTCCGAAGAGGATCTGTATCAGTTCTACACGGTCTACGTTGACAAGGATGGAGAGCTGGTTCCCATAACTCCCAAATCCATCGCCGATATCAACGACAATGACAACTATCATCAGCTTTTCGTTGATTCAAACGATACCGTCATTAAAGTCGCGATGCCTCCAGGGATCGTAGCGGACCCCAACGGCGATCCTAACACTGCTACCGAGATTGAAGTGAGTTACTCCGAGCCAAAAGCCGGCAAGAGGGATTAGTAAGGTTACGCCTGAATCGTACTCGCAAGATGTGGATCCGCCTGACTTTAGCGATTACATTGATCGTGGCGATACGCGGGGGGATCCGAGTCGATGATGGAGCCCTGCGGCGTTGATTCGACCGGCTCCCGAACGTAGCGTGGCCGTCAACAGCGACCTCATGCAGAAGGGATAAGTCGTTAAGGATCTGAACGAACAGCAGGCTACCCGATCAAACAAACGGAACCTTGTGAGGCTCTAGTCTGGGCTACCCACCGCTAAGTAGCATGAGCTGAAGCTCACCGCATCACCTTGATGATGATCAGGATCGGTTCTACTCAATTAGAGACACATTGATGCACCGGACGCTCTTTTGCTCGTTCGCTTTCTTGGTGATCCCGCCACTTGCCTCAACTCTCCTCGCCGCTCAGGTTGGAGAAGAATCGAGCCAAGACAGAACTGATTGCGCTCCCGTCGTTTTCTCGACGCAGCAAGATCATCAGAACATGCTCGAACAACTCGGGATCACCAGTCTCCGTCGTGGCCGGGACGCTGCCACGGACTCCCCTTATGCCGCAAACTATGACGAGACCAAGGCGAATCCGTATCCGGAGCTACCCGAAGTCCTCGTGACCTTTGAAGGAGAAGAGGTCAGGACTCCGGCGCAATGGTGGGAGGTCCGGCGACCGGAGATTGTCGAGTTGCTGGAACGTGAAGTCTATGGACGGATACCGGAGAACGTTCCCGATGTCAGGTGGGAGATCCGAGAAACTCGTGAAATCGACGCGGGAGGCAAGCCAGCGATCCAGCAACATATCGTCGGGGTTGTTGACAATTCTGCGTGTCCCGAGATCAACGTTGAAATCTCGATGGCGCTGACGCTTCCGAAAGAAGCCGATGGGCCGGTCCCTGTCTTGATGAGTTTTGGCTGGACTCCGTTCGAACCCTCGCCATTTGCTCGTTTCCGACCTCAAAGAAATGGTCCGCGCCCTCCCACCAAAAGGGACTTGTTAATCGCTGCGGGCTGGGGCTCTGCCACGCTGAACCCTTCGACGGTTCAAGATGATTCCGGTGGTTGGCGTCCCCAACGCTTCGGACCTGGAGCGGACCCCGATGCGGAGCCGGCTGGTGCCGGCTTAACCCGAGGTATCATCGGATTGACCAATCATGGCCAGCCCCGGCGACCCGACCAATGGGGAGCGCTCCGTGCTTGGGGCTGGGGAGCCTCGCGTGCACTCGATTACCTCGAAACTATTGCCGAAGTTGACTCGCCTCGTGTGGGTATTGCCGGTGTCTCGCGCTACGGCAAAGCGGCCTTGGTGACGATGGCCTTCGATCCGCGATTTGCGATGGGGCTCATTGCGTCCGCCGGCGCTGGTGGGACTGCGCTCTTCCGCCGTGAATTCGGCGAGAGCCTCGAAAATCTTACTGCAAGCGGTCAGTATCACTGGATGGCAGGGAACTTTCTCAAGTACGGCGCTGACGAATCAACGTTCGGTGGCAGGACCCCGGATGACTTGCCGATCGATTCCCACATGACCCTTGCGCTCTGTGCTCCGAGGTTGACGTTCATTAGCCATGGGATTCCCGCCCGTGGTGATGCGCAATGGCTTGATCACCAAGGTAGTTTTATGGCCGCGATTGCTGCCCAGCCGGTCTTCCGGCTGTTGGGAGCCCGTGACCTCGGTCGGAGTGATGACTATCAACACGAGTCGATGCCTGAGGTCAACGTTGATATGCTCGACGGCGCGCTTGCGTGGCGGCAACACGACGGCGGCCACACCGATGGTCCCAACGTCGAGCACTTCATTCAGTGGGCCGAGGCCCAGTGGAATGATCATCGTCCTGAAGAGGTTCGAGAAGGACGCGTGCCGATCGTCGATTGAGCGTTCCTCTTGAGTCACTCCGTTCAGAGCAATAGAATTCGAGGCGTGAGGGCGGACCAATCAATTTCGCCCTGATAAGGTTCGGGCGGCTAGCTCAGCTGGTTAGAGCGCCATCTTCACACGGTGGAAGTCACTGGTTCGAGTCCAGTGCCGCCCATGACTTGCGGTCGTTAGCTTCCCTTTGTACTCAATTTCCAAGACTACTTTTTTCTTTTTGCACCAATTCGACCCTTCGATTACGATAATATTGGTAGGGCTTGAGCTTCACAAACTTCAGGATTTTTTCCTTGTTCCTCATTTCATTCTCCCATCCTTGGCGTTTTCAACAGGCTAACACCTATATTGGGTGGTGGCATCTGTTTACGAACGAACAAACCAAGGGTCGCGAGGCTGCCAAAGGAACTTGAATCGACCACTGGTCGAAACAACTACTTCAACGCAGACAAAAGCCTCGGGACCAGATAGGTCCTGAGGCTTTTTTTGTTCCTTCCCGTTCGAGTTTTTACCATTCTTCAACCGATTCCAGCGTCAGTGGCAACGAGTCTGGTCATTTTCTTCCAAGAAAACCAATCGAAGCCACGTAAGAGGGCGGATAACCGTGATTGTCGTCATGAAACCTGATGCCACCGAAGACCAGATCTCACACGTTCGGGACCACATCGCCTCTCTGGGACTTGAGCCTCAGGTGATTGTGGGAACGCATCAAAAAGTGATCGCCGCCATCGGCCAAGAACGACCGGGATTGGTCGAAGCACTCGAACCGAGCGATGGGGTCGAGAACGTCTTGCCGATCATGGCTCCTTACAAGCGGGCTTCGTCTGAGTTGAAGACCGAGCGCACGGTGGTTCAAACCGGACCCTTGGTGGTGGGTGGTACCAAGATCGGGGTGATCGCGGGTCCGTGCTCAGTGGAATCTGAGACACAGATCGTCTCGATTGCCCGAATTCTGAAAGAGCGTGGCGCGACCGGGCTCCGTGGTGGTGCATTTAAGCCGCGGACGAGCCCCTACAGCTTCCAAGGGCATAAGGAAGATGGCCTCAAGATGCTGGCAACCGCACGGGCCGAAACGGGCCTTGCGATTGTTACCGAGGTGATGGCTCCCGAGCATGTCCCCTTGGTCGCCGAATATGCCGATGTGCTCCAGATCGGCGCTCGGAATATGCAGAACTATCAACTGCTCCAAGCCGTCGGTGATTCAGGGAAGCCGGCGTTCTTGAAACGAGGGATGAGCGCCACGATCGACGAGTTCCTCCTCGCTGCCGAGTACATTCTCGATCGGGGAAACGATCAGGTGATGCTCTGCGAGCGCGGTATCCGAACTTTTGAATCACACACGAGGTTTACACTACCACTCTCTGCGGTTCCTTACCTTCAGCAAAAGAGCCACCTCCCCGTCGTCGTCGATCCTTCGCACGGCACAGGTAAAGCTTCGCTTGTCCCGGCAATGGCCAAGGCCGCCATCGCCGCCGGTGCTGATGGCTTAATGGTCGAAGTTCACGAAGATCCTGAGCATGCGATGAGTGACGGCGCCCAGACCATCACCCCATCCGTCTTCGAAGAGATGATGACCAACTGTCGGAGGATCGCCGAGGCGGTTGACCGGACACTCTAAGCTGTTCTCCTTGATTTGATACTGCTTTCCCTAGACCAACCTTGAGAGGTCAATTATGTCGGCGCTTCCTCTGGTCCCTACCAAACTCGGTCGGACTAATCTTCAGGTCTCGAAGGTTTGCTTCGGGACCTCGGCCCTTTCGGACATGCCAGATACCTACGGGTATAGCGTCGACGTGGAACGTGCCTGGGCGACAATCCGGGCGATGTTCGACGGGCCGACTAACTTCCTCGACACCTCAAGGAATTATGGCTTCGGGAGAAGTGAGCAGCGAATCGGTGAGGTCATCCGTGAACGCAATGGTCTTCCGGAAGGATTCGTAATTTCGACAAAGCTCGACCGGGACATGGAGGCTAATCGGTTCGACGCCGATCGGGCTCGTCGATCACTTGAAGAGAGCTTGGAAGCACTCGGCCTTGATCGGCTCCAGCTCGTTCATCTACATGACCCCGAATACGCTGCCGCACTCCATGAAGTCACGGGGCGGAATGGTTCCCTCCAGGAACTCTTCAAGATGAAGGAAGAAGGGATTGTGGAAGCGGTTGGTCTTGCTGCTGGCAAGGTCGATGTGATGATGCCAATTTTAAAGGATTGGGATTTTGATGCACTCATTACCCATAATCGATTCACTCTCTTAAATCGTAATGCGGAGGAAATGATCAACTTTGCGCACCAGAAAGGGATTGCCGTACTCAATGCGGCCCCATATTCGTCCGGTGTCCTCGCCAAAGGAGCAGATGCATACCCACGTTATGTGTATCAGGAGGCAACAGAAGAGCTTCTTGAGCCCGTTCGCCAGATCGAAGCAATTTGTGCCCGACACCAGATACCGATGGGTGCTGCAGCCTTGCAGTTCTCGATCCGCGACCCTCGGATTATGTCAACGATCTGCGGCGTGAGCAAGCCCGAGCGGATTCAACAGACTCTCGACTGGGCCAACACCTCCATCTCCGATGACGCCTGGCGTGAACTCCTCACTGTACCCTTCGAGACTCGTGATCCCGAAGAATCCCGAGTCTACAAACCCGGTTGAGCAGAAGCCGAATCCCGCTAAAGCAGTTGCTATTTCGGGACTTACGAGACCCCCTTGGATTAGGTGGTCTATTCAATGCTCACCTAGGCGGACGCGACTGAGTGCGTCTGGGGTAATCACTCACCAGGCACAAGGAGGCTTTGCGAAGTTCTCAGGTGGGCGACAGACCTCTTGACATGAATACTTTGCATTGCAAAGTATGGGGTGTCGCTTCCTAAGGTGGGGGTGATTCGAGTCATCGGCTCGTGGGTAATTGAAAGACTCGTTGAGAGGTCACGGATTGTCCCCGTCATCTGACATGAGCAGAGGGGAAAATGAACGAGCCCTATTACTCCATTACCTGTTGGGCGATTCGGTTATCTCCGATTCTCTTGATGGGGATCGCTTGGCTAGTAGGACATTATCGCTACTGGGGCTGGAAGACTGTGTTGGTGACGCTTGCAGTTGGTTATATCACCGGTGTTGCGTCCGTATGGGCGTACTGGAACTTTGCGGGTACCTATGCTCCAACTGCCGAGATTGCAGACGAGATTCTTACCAAGGATGGGGCGCCTCAACTGTTTGCACCATTCGTTATGCCAATATTTGTTGTTATTTACTTTGCATTGATGTGGCCGCCCGCATGGATTGTCACTAGATTGATCCCACGTAAGAAGCCTAAACCTACGATCGATAAGCGAGACGAATTCAGTACCCTCGAGACGAATCACTAGCAGTTGATTTATCACAATATCCTGAACTGATAGGTGCAACACAGCGATGCCTAATGGTGGTTCTGACTGTTGCGGCACATGCTGGTTCAATGCCCAGAACAGGGGCGAAGCCGGGTCCCGCAATAACAATCGCACGATCCCTGCTCATTGCACGATACGAGACCTACCGATCGTTGGTCCGTTCTACACGTATTGCGCGAACCACCCACACCGAAGACCTGATCGGGATCCGATCCCGATCGGGCCGGTTTACAAGGGGAATTCGACCGGACATCGCGAACTTTGGAAGCCGTCGCCGGATTCTGAGGAGATCAGAAATCATCTCCTCGAACTCGTGGCTGCAATCCAAGAACAGCCGGTCTCTGAGTATCCGATGGGTCGACATTTGGATGAGGCCGTCGTTTGGCAACTCGGCGAGTTCTGCGAGGCCCGAGCGATCGACGACCTCCAGCGAATTGCATCGTTCGACCCGAGTGCAACCAATAAATCAGACCCTTTTGCTCGTAACCGCGCTCGGTTGGTTGCCTTGGCACGTGAAGCCTTATCCAAGATCCGCGTGAGTGGAGTTTAGGGAAACGCTCTTGCAGACCCAGTGCTTGTACCATCGCTCCAATCGCCCATCTCACGGGCGGTCGCAAAGGAATTGAGTACGGAGGAATTCGATCGAGCTATCGGATGGTTAAGAGTCTCCATATTCAGCAAAATTTATTCGAACCTTGTGACTACTTCATAGATTCAGGACGCGCTTGAGACCGTTGGGAAGGAGTCTCGTTCCTGGTTGTCCGGTCATGTACAATAGCGCGCGATCATTACTGATCGGACCTACCTTAACAACATCACACCTTCATCATCGGAACACCAACGATGTGCTACGGCTCGATCATCCTGTTCTTCTCTCTGACTCCAACATTAGTGCAAGCAAATGAGATCGGTCCGTTTATCGGTCACATGACACCAGACTCTGTCACCATTTGGTATCGAGCAGATACGGCAGGAACCTATCAGCTCCGGATAACTAGCGTGCATGATGATTCGTTTTCGGTCCCGGTCGACTCAGCGACTGCAGGTCCTGAAACCGATCTCACCGTTCAATGGACCGTGACTGGGTTGAAACCAGAGAACGAATATCGCTACACCATCGCTCAGAACGACCAGGCAGTTATCGAAGGAGACGATTTCGTCTTCAGGACTCCACCTCCAACGGAAACCCGACAACAGATCCGAATCGCTTTTGGCTCCTGTGCCCGTGAGGATGAGGGGAGTGCGGGAGTCTGGACTCGGATGGGGTCGGAAAACGTTGATGCACTCGTGTTGCTTGGCGATACCCCTTACATCGACAGCACTGACCTTGAAACACAGCGTCGGCGTTATCGAGAATTCACGTCTGTTTCACCATTTCAGGCTCTTCTGCACAATCGTTCATTCTACTCAACCTGGGACGACCATGACTTTGGTCGCAACGATACCGATGGTCGTCTTGCGGGCAAAGAAGCCTCGCGCCGTGCCTTTCTGGAATACCACGCCTTACCCTCTTATGGTGAGGACGGTATCGGAATCTACACCAAGTTTCGGCGCGGCCCGATCGAAGTCTTCTTGCTCGATGCAAGGACTTTCGCTGCCACTGAACCATCACCGGTCGAACCCAACAAGCCAACACTTTTAGGGAGTCGGCAGTGGGATTGGCTCCTCCGTGAACTGAAACTCTCTACAGCCCCATTCAAAGTGATCGCAAGCGGGATGATCTGGAATGAAGCCACGAGACCGAACAAACCGGACCACTGGATGAGCTATCCTCATGAGCGTGAAGCCCTTTGGCGTTACATCGGCAACGAAGGGATCACGGGTGTCGTCCTCGTGGGTGGTGATATTCACCGAACCCGAGTTCTCCGGCATTCGACAAAAGACCGCGCAGGTTACGACCTCTTGGAACTCATTACTTCACCGATACACGACAGTGTCATCGAGGCCGCAAACGCTCCACATCCCGACCTTGTCTTCGATGCGGGTGAACCTCACTCCTTCCTACTCTTATCCGCTGACACAACTACAGAACTCGCCACACTTCAGGCGACGTTTATGAATGCCGCCGGAGAGAGATTTTATGAACTGAAGCTGACGGAGAACGACCTTCGATAGAAGGGTGATCACTAGGTCGATCCAAGCTTGACCCTGTTCGAGGACCGGTAGGCTCAAGATAACCTCCAGGTCCTGCTGGTCACTGAGTTGGTAGGAGCGAGGCAACCCCGCCAATTTCCTTGCGAGGCCAACCAACCTTAATGGTTCCCACACCACGAAGTTGTTATCCAGGTCGCCTGAGATCTCTTGGCTATTGCCTGGTGAATCCACAGGGAATGAGTTGGGCAGAATCACGCGACTTCGGGAGTGGAGTGTGGAGATCGAAACGGGACCGGACCTGGAGCGATCAATCAGTTTGGGACATTAAGAGGATCCTGACCTAAGTCGATCAGGGCGTCGGGGCGTGCCACGGGTTCGAGGATCCGAGTTGGCCAGGGGACAAGGCGGATCCCGCGTCGCGGGATGACGCGGGGGATCTTGGCGAGATCGTCGTCGATGAGCGGGGCTCGAATTGGCGTGCCATCATCATGCTGACCGAGGTAGGACAGTGTCGGGCTCTGTCGAATCAAGTCGTCAAGACCTTTTTCTTCAAAGCCCGCTTCTAAGGTCAAGTCTGCTGCGGGCCAGAGTACTGCAGTGTCGATTCGGTCAATGTCGGCGAGATCCATCTGAAGGGCCCGGAACGGTCCTTCGCCGGTGTCTAGCCAGCTAAGTCGAGCAGTCGGCGCAGTGTGGTCAGCGACCAAGGGCGGTACTGCCTTCCGATCGCTCCGGACCAAAAGAAACTCCTTCTGATCAAGTGGTACGAGCGTTGCTTCGAGGAAAATTTGACGAGCCCGTGTGTCACCAACGACCGCATCTTCCTCGGACGCGGCCACGAGTAATCGAGTTTCGGCCGGAATTGTCGCGAGGTTTGGCTCAGTCGACGGGAGAACCTCACCCGGGAATACCGCGACCACGGCTTTCGGTGTTGGAAGTTCTAATTGTTCTGAGACGGCTGCCAGTTGCGCTGCGAGATTGCCCCCGGCGGAGTGCCCGATAAATGCGACCCGATCAAGGTCTGGTCGGGGATGGCCTGTTCCAGTCTGAAGAACGTCAAGAGCGTCATGGATCGCATCGACCGAACCAGCCATAAACCTGCCCGGTGGCGTCATCCACCCGTCTTGATATCTAGGGAAAATCACAACATTGCCGCGACGAGTCAGATGAGCGATCCAGGCGCCGTAGATTCCGGGGTTCGATGACATCCAGCCGTGAAAGAAGACAACGACGGGCACGGGTTCCTCGGGGCTTGGCTCTGAGGGTTCAAAGAGCCAATACGAGGTCAATCCTTCGCCGAAGTTGAGCGCGATCATCGATTCATGAACCGCTTCTTGATGATCGACGAATTCCTTTCCATCGCCGTTGTCTTCCTGAGAAGCCCCACGCGTGGGAAGAATGAGGGCGAATATACCAAGCAAAAGAGCCGTGACTCTCATGAATCGAGTCCATCTGAAGCCAGGATACCGATCTGGGTACGCTTGAGCCCGTCGATTGGGAAGACGGCATACCACTTGAGCTGGATGCATGCCCAAGGAAGGAAAACCGCTGTGGTCGGTCGATATCGTAGAACCCTCCCCATCAGTTGGAAAGTCGAGTCAACTGTTGGGATCGCCTCAACGATCGGCTGAGTCCAATTTTGCGGATTAAAATGAAAAGGGCTCAACTTTCCCCTTGGGTTTAGCCGACATCTCCATTTGTCCGTGGTTGAGTTTGCCGAAAACATCAACCAATGGCATTCTGTAAAGAAGTCGGGTGAGGTTGGCCGGACTCAAGTTCGGTTCGAGCCTCCGAAAGGATTCGGGGGGCGCATGGGATTGCGGAAGATCAGGCGACGGTGCCGGCTCCTCCATGTGGGCCTCTACTCACTCTCTGTGTTGATCCTACTCTTTACCGACCGACCCGCCATTGCGGCCGCTGACGATCCTGGATTGACGATCGAAGTTTCTTGGAACCCTTCGCCGACTTCTAGCTTTATTTCGGGATCTGCCGAGATCAGCGACGTTGTTTTATTTACCAACGCTGATTGTGAAATCCTTGATGTCATCGCTCTGAACGCATCATCATCTGGATCCTTCCAGACCAACCATTTCGATCCTTCGCCAGTGCAGCAGAAGGACGGCTCCTGGTTGCTTGGCAATGCCAGCACTGGCAGGTTCCGGGCGCGCTTGAAAGGTTCGATCCATACCAATTTGTTCCTCCAAGTGGACGGAACGACCTGGCCGATCCCGCTCGTCAGGCTACTAGATGCTCCACAACGTCACACAACGGGTGCCTCCTCGACCTTTTTCGAGGTCCGTCGACTTCCTTGGGATTCAATCGAGGTCCAGATCCCAGGTCAGGGGCTGATCGAACCCGGGAACATCATCCCCGCAACGATTGGTCTGAACCTGCTCTCACCAGTGGCGACGGAGGCGCTGGTGACAATCAAAGCGACCTTGCGGCCGATCCGAGCGCCCCGGATCTTTTGGGAACAGTCGCATCAGATGGTGACCCGGACAAACGTTCCGGTTCCGCCGACCGTCGGGATCCAGATCCCAGGTCCGCATGAGCCAGGAACTTATGTGCTGGAGATTGCGACATCCTGGAGGCTCCAACCAGGCGTTGCGGAGGGATCACGGCTTGAGCGTTGGTGGGATTGGATGCGGAATCGAAATGTCGAGCCTGAGGTTGCCGTCCGTCGCGTGAGCATCGTTGTGGATGACCTGGAGCCCGACGGTCCCAGATCAAGATCTGCGAATGTTGACCGCCACGTCGTTGACGTTGTTGATTTAGGACGCCCTCGAGGTCTTCGTCCGTATCTCTCTGGCCGGAAACCGGGAGCCGTAACCTCAGACGCTGAAACGCCTTGGGCGATTCCCTCCGACGTGTTGGTTGATTCAAAAGGTCGGGAGCGTCTCTGGAGTTTATTGGGGCGAGTGGGGACGGACGCACGGCCGATGGCTCAAGCCGGTGCCGACGGTCTCTCCTGGGTCGCGACCCCAATCCGGATTCTGAACCCCGACCGGCCTCATCACCTTGAATTGACCGTACTCGAAGGCAATCCAGAGGCGATGGCGGTAGCGGTGATTGCTCCCGGAAGCCAGCCTCGGGTGCTCTTGGATGCCCGAGGTTCTGGTACTCCGATTGTTGAAGGATCAGCCGTCAAGACCTACTCTTGGCCGATCTGGCCTGATGTGAGTGAACCGGTCCTGATTGTCTTGAACCGTTCCCCCAACCAGCCACTCTGGCTTGGAGATGCAATCGTTAGCGAGGAGGTCGAAGGCCCTGCGCTACCCCAAGCGGAGTCGGTTGCTCGCGGGAGTAATCGGAAACTTGCGCTTCGGTTTCCTGACATGGAGTCGCTGGAACGCTTCGGGGGAGTTACTGACGACGGTCTGATTGATGCCGATGCGCGGGCACGCCACCTTGTTGACTACCTTGAATCAGTAAACGCTTCGGCGGTTGTACTGCCGATGGTTTGGTCGAGTCGCTCGATCCGGACCGCTTTACGAGGCCAGGCCGTAGAGGATGCGATTGGGCCAGATCAGCGTGCCCTGCTCTTCAGACATCTTGAGCAGCACGAAATTGGGGTCGTGGTCGAGGCTGATCTTCGGGACGTTGACCTACCCGGCCTCCCTCCGCTCAGAAGTCCGAAGGCTCTCGAAGAGGGGTTGATCAGGCTCGACCAAAATGGAAAGCCAGAAAACGACCCGTCGTATAATCTGCTACGTCCTGAAGTTCGTCGGGCCTTCGCTCAATATATCCTGGAGGCTGTCGAGTCCCTCTCAAGCACCCCGAAATCTTCAGGGATCAGAGGGATCCTGATCCGGCTCGGAGAAGGGCCGACCTTGGCAGGCCGTTGGGACATGGGGCTGGACGATGACACCTATCCGAGGTTTGTCGGTGAGATGATTAAGTCGGGGCTCGCACCCGGCATGAATTCGAGTTCATCCAACCGTTACGAGGTGAGAGCGAGATTCGTTACCGAATCGGCCTGGATTCCTTGGATCCGATGGAGGACTCGAATAACCGGGGCCTTCTACGACGAACTCTCTCGATCTTTGGCCGAGGCGTCCCCCGGTACCCAACTCTTGCTTGCCACTCCAGGGTTGGATCAAGGACCGCTCGGATCGATTGTTCGGAGCTTCGACCTCCGAGGCCAATCACCTCGGGATGCTTGGCGGGCTGTCGGGCTCGACTTTAATAATTGGCCTAACACAACGGCAGATCATGCTCCGGTAATCCTCCGGACGGCGGGGTCGGCCACGGATGACCTTGCTCATGACCTCGCGAGGCACCCTGACCTCGACACCCCCATCCGAAAGCAGCCCCATCGAGGAGTTCTCTTAGACCTCGGTGCCGCTGAAGGGCCCAGATTCAGACCGATGGGGGCGAATCAGTCCCCGATGCTTCGAGCAGTTCCACTCAACGGAGGACTCCGGGGCGATGAACTTCTGAGTCATGCGATTACGGCGATTGACTCGTCGTGGGTGGTGATTTCGGCTCCAAACGTGGTTGGCCAGGAGCCTCGGATCCGAAGCTTTTCCGAGGTCTTAGAAGCGCTTCCGGCGGCCTCACCAACGCCTCCGGAACTTGATCCGACCGGACTCTTCGTTTCGACGGGAATCCGGGCGAATCGTGGAATCGTAACCTTTGCGAATGCGACACCCTATGCCGTCCGCGTTTCAAGTGTTCTCGATGTGGATCTTGAGAGAGAGTCCATCGAGTGGCTTGGCCAGTTCCCCGATCATCCGTTGGCAACCGGTCCATCAGTGATGCAGGACCAACTGACGATCAATCTACCGCCGTTCGGAGTGACCAGCCTTCGGGTCAATACTCCTCAGATCAAGATTAAATCAACGAACCAACGCTTCGATGATCTCCGCGATCAGCATGCAAGAGCGGTTGGGATCAGGCTCCGACAGCTTGCCGCCGGAGGTGCGATTGCGGAATTGAACCCCGGTTTTGAGCCCGAACCCACCGTTAAACAGGCATCAACTACGGGAGATCTGAGGCGGATCGCGAGTCAGACAGGGACCGATTGGCTCGTTGAGGGAACGTTGGGCGCTTCGGTGACCATCGACAGCCAGCAACCCTACTCCGGTCGTGGGAGTCTACGGCTCGAAGCCAATGTCGGACCAGCAACAGCCGTGAGTCCTCCCTTTTTGCCACCGGGATCGAGCGCAACGCTAAGCGCCTCCATCCGGACCGAACCAGCGGATGCCCGTGTTCGAATCCGGATCGAGACGGTGCCCGGTGCCTTAAATCCAGTACAACTCAGTACCGTTCTCCGGGGAAATGATCATCGTGCTTGGACGCGAGTGACCCGAAAAGTACCCGGACTTCCTACTGATGGTGATTCGAGGATTCAGCTCCGGTTTGAACTGATCGATCCCGGTCGGCTCTGGATTGATGACCTTTCAATGACGGGCCCCGGTCTCGCGCAAGCGCGGAGCAGTCTCAACGCGGCTCTCCAAGCGTTTGACGAACAGCGATACGCCGATTTTGCCCGGTTAGCCTCGACCCATTGGGTCCGTCAACTCGGTGGCTTGCCGGTCCTTTCCGCTGAGGTGCATCCAAGGTCGCCGATCCAGACCCGAGAAGCCTCGACTGGGCTACCAGGACGGTCTCGGCTTCGGTAAGATCTATGTCTGTTCTCTCTCGATTTTAATTGATTCAAACACCGCTATGGTCAAGGAGGGCCGTCGATGTTTGTCGCGTGTAGCACGCACTGCTTCGGCGACCGGCCGCTCGATGCGGCGCTTCGGCAGATTGCCGAGATGGAGTTCAACAAATACGATCTCGCCCTCATTGAGGGAGGCCCGCACCTCTCTCCATCTGAGGTTGCGCGTGATCCAGACGCAGCGATCCGGAGACTCCGGAGCGGACCGGGGCTCTCACCGTCTGCTCTCGATCTTGAGTTCGGGGAGCTGGATGAAGCCACACTCCGGAAACGCTTTGAGGGGATCTGCCGGTTTGCGAAGCCGCTTTCAATCGCCGTGCTGACTCTCGCCGCGGCGCCGCTCGGAACACCCATCGACGACGAACTCCGACGGCTCTCGATGTTGGCAACGATCGCGAATCGCGAAGGAATGGTTCTCTCTCTCCGGACGCATCGGGAGACTCTGACCGCTGACCCCGCCATTGCCTTAAAACTCTGCCGAGAGGTTAACGGTTTGGGGATCACGCTCGACCCAAGCCATTACGTTCTGGGTCCTTGCAGTGATAAGTCGTATGATGACCTTTTCCCAATGGTTCAGAATATCCACTTCCGTGACACCGGCTCTAAACCCGGAGAAGAACAGGTCCGGATCGGCCAGGGGACAGTCGACTACGCACGGATCGTGACCTTGCTCTCGCGTCATGGCTACAACCGGGCCCTGACGATCTGCCTCTACAACGACGGTCAAGGGCCGTTCAGCGTCGAAATTGAGGTCCGTAAGCTCAAACTCTTGCTAGAAAGCCTGCTGTAGGCTCAAGCACAGATTCTTCATCTATGTCTTGCCGGGTCTTTTGGAGGGGACGGCAATCGATGTCACATCGTGCATCGATTTGTCGTACCGAACTGCGATCTTGGGGTGAATCGCGGTCGGGACGATTGCGGAGAGTTGACAGTCGGGAGACCTCGACCGAGAATCCCTCAATAAGATCCCTTCAATTCATGACCGGATGTGCCTTCAGAACGGCCGGCGACGGAGACCTCCAACGATGCGCTCGACCCCTCTCTCGGCCTTAATGCGTAGTGACTTCCGTCGGTTCGGGTTTTCCACTTTGATCACGCTCTTCACCCTCGGGTGGGGTTTGGGTCTGATCGGAGGTCAGTTACCTAAGGCTGCCAGTCAGGAAGCCGCTCCGCCTCCGGTTGCTGGTGACGATAATGATCCAACCGTTGCTCCGGCACCGTCGCCCGCCCCAGCCCCAGAACCCGATCCTGACGAAACCGATGGAGTCGGGGACTCGGGTGAATCTCCGACGCAATCGAAATCAGGGTTACAGTGGTTTATCGAGTCGGCGGGCTTGATTGGCGCCTTGATCATCCTGCTCTCCGTGACGATGGTCGCCATGATCATCCGGCTCTTCCTGGAATTCCGGCTCAAAGAGGCGATTCCGAACCATCTCGTCGACACTCTCGACGACGCCATCAAAGAGAAGAAGTTCCAAGAAGCGTATGACGCCTGCCGTGACGACCCTTCTTTCCTCGCTCGCCTGGTTCGAGTTGGAGTCGCGAGCATGCCCAACGGTAGATCTGAAGCGAAGGAGTCGATGAACGCCACCGCCGAAGAGATCATCGTTGGGATGGAGTCGAAGAACAGCTACCTGGGGATCATCGGGACGATCGCACCGATGCTCGGCCTCCTCGGAACCGTCTTAGGGATGATCCTTGCCTTCCAGAATCTCGCGACTGTCGAAGGGGTCCAAGTTGATCCCACCAAACTGGCGGGGAATATTTCGACCGCGCTGGTGACGACCTTCTTGGGGCTGATTGTTTCGGTCCCGGCGATCTTCTTCTTCGGCTTCTTCCGGAACCGGATCGTCTACATCGCCACTGAAACCACGAAGATCGGTGATCGGACGCTCAACGCGTTTTGGCAAGCTGCGAAACAGCAATCAGGACCGACCAAGTCCGCCTAACCGACGTAAGATAAGTGTTCGGTCAACAGATGGCTTGATTTGAGTAGCTGAGGAGGTCGGGGCGATGAAGAGTCATAGTCGGTTTGGGACCGGGAATAACACCTTTTTGCCCGATCTGACCCCACTCTTGGATGTCGTCTTCCAGTTGATGACCTTCTTCATCATGGTCTCAAACTTCAGCCAGGAAGTCTTTGATCAACGGATCCGTCTCCCGGTGGCCGGATCTGCGGGACCACTAACCGACCCCAACGAAGATCGATTGGTCCTCAATATCGATCCGGAGGGCCGGCTACTCTTCAACAAGAAGGTGCTGGCACCCGAAGCAGCACGCGCAGAGATCCGCTTCCAGGCAGAGTTAGCGCGTCGGAATGCAGAGGTCGCGGGATTGGGATTGGGTTCGGGGGAGTCACTACCCACGACGATCGTGCTCCGGGCCGATGCGGCAACTTCGTTTGAAGACGTCTTCTCAATCGTCCGCGCCTGTCAGGATGTGGGCTTTGCCTCCTTCGACTTACGTGCCTTAAGTGGGCCTCTTTGATCGGTCTGGATCTCAACGGGATTGCTCTGCCTCCGACCGACCGCCGCAACCGACTGTGGAACGACCTCAATGATCCGATCACGACCCCCCTCCGAGGTTGAAGTTCCCCTGACGCCGATGCTTGATGTGGCGTTTCAGTTGCTCACGTTCTTTATCCTGACGTTCAAGCCTGCGCCCTTGGAACTCCAGTTTGACCTCGATCTTCTTCCCGCGAGCCCGCAGACAGAGCCCGAGCAGCAACCTCCGGAACCTGAGCTGTCCGATGAACCGCCTCCGCTGCAGTCGTTCGAGGTCACCCTTTACGCGACTCCAACGGGGCAGCTTGACCAGATCGAGCTTGAGGAGTTCCGGTTCGGTGACATTGATGGCTTTCGGACCCGGATCGAAGAGATCATGAGCGATCCCAACCTCGGGTTCAACGAAGCGTTGATCCGGGTCGATGCCAACCTCGATTGGGCCTACTTGATTGAAGTTCTTGACCTCTTCGCCCAGCTCGACTTAACCAAGGTAAACTTTACTGAGCTGGAGTAGTTCGAGACGGAGCGTGATCCAAACGACCTCTGGAAGAAAGGGACCTCCTGATGGCCATCAATGATCCGGAACTGGACGGCTCCGATCGCCCTGCAGCACCCCCACGAAGGTCATTTCCTTGGGGAACGCTCCTCCCGTTCATCAGTCTGATCGGATTGCTCGGGTTCATGCTGTACCGGTCCTTCTGGGACCCCGGAGCGCCTCAAGGGGGGATCGGTGATTTGCCGCCGTTACCACCACCGGTAGATGATCCGGTGTTCTCGGCGGTAGAAGATCGCGCACCGATCGAGTTCCGCGAACTCGCGGCGTATGACACACTGTTACAGAAGGCCCGCGAGACTTCCCCAGAAACGCTCTCCGGCGAAGCACGCCGTGATGTGTTGTTTGCGAATCTGCTGGTGGATCCGGAACGGTACCGAGGGCTGCCGATCCGAGTTCAGGGGACAGCGCGGCGGATTCTCCGGATCGACGACCTCCCCGAAACGATCGCGGCGGAGGGGCAGCTCTATGAAGCCTGGACGTTTACGGATGACAGCCGGATCCGCGGGAAGTCGTATCCCTATGCACTCGTCTTCGAAGATCCGCCGGAAGGTCTTCCGGGTGGTACGGACGTCGATGCCTTTGTGATCTTCTACGGCTACTTCTTCAAGCTCCTGGCCTATGATGCCGGCGACACCAAGCGAGCGGCCCCCCTGCTTGTGGGACGGATCGAATACGTCCCCGAACTCTCTACCGATGAAGAAGGTGCCCCGGTCGTCAACGTTGCCAACCGAGGCCGTTCCGTCTGGATGATGATCACCATCGGTGTCCTGGTCACTTACCTCGTCGTCCGCGTCCTCCTCACTGCCCGGAACCTCTTCGGCAATACCCCTCGGCGACGGGTCACCACTCCACCTCCCCAAGAACTTAGCCCTGAAGAACTGGATGACTTCCTCAGCGGCAAGACTCCTGAGGCGGAAGATCCTCCTCGTGATGAACCGCCAAAGTCGTAATCTTCAAGAACAACGCAGTGGCACTTCCACGAAATAGTGGCCACAGAGTCTCTATCGTTCGACTCGCAAGCCTCGATCGATCAACCCCTGCAGTGGCGTGATGTCCGCGACTTGGGTGTTGTATAGGTAGAGCGATTTTAGTGAGTTGAGTTTGGCCAGTGGCGTGATGTCCGCGACTTTGGTGCTCCTCAGGTCGATCGATTGTAGTGAGTTGAGTTTGGCCAGTGGCGTGATG
>CAZEAN010000020.1:0-59251 GCA_964510225.1 uncultured Isosphaeraceae bacterium | reverse complement strand
AGGATACCGACGAGACGACAAACCGTGGCCGAGGCTTCTCGCACATTCTTAAAAGTCGAGGCATGATCTTCCCAGGTTCCGTGGGAAAAATTGAGCCGAAACACATCGACGCCGGCACGAATCAGCGATTCAATCATTTCGCTGTTAGATGTTGCCGGTCCAAGTGTTGCGACAATCTTTGTCTTATTCGATCCCTGACGTCGCTCTGCAACTTGAGTCACGATTCGCCTCGGTTTAGGGGAGCTTCCTGAGCCCAACACCGCGCAATCGACCATCATTCCCATCGTCAGCGTAAGAAATGGATCTCCAATGGTCGAAAGAAATATCGATACAGAATGCTAAAATGATCCAGTACGGCAAACGAACACACTCAGATGAGTACGAATCAAAATCGTACGCCCCACTCTTTCATTGAGGTCGGCGTTGACGTCAGAGGCTTTCGTCGCGAGACTATCGGCCCACTCGCTTCAGTTGCAGAAAATCCAAGCCTACCACGTTGTCTCCTCTCTCTTCGATCGCTCAAAACTCGAATCAATTTACCCTGTCCCCTAACCTCGCGGAGGTGCCGAGTTGATTAAGCGAATACTGGCACTCCTGGTCCTGACCGGTGCGGTTGCCGGCCTCCTCAAGGTTGGGCTCAAACCATCCCCACCTCGGTTAGACCACCAGTCTGATGAGTTGATCATTAGCGGCGATGTCAGTGAGTCAGCGCAGGTCGATTCATTCCAGGAACTTAGGGAACGTTATCCAGATCCGGCAGATGCTGAATTGGTCGATCGTGTCATCAATCGGTTCGGTAACAATGCCCTCACGATCGAGGCCACGGACGGGTTCCGAGGGCTTAAGCTTCTTGATCAATTCGATCTCGAAGCAATCGTACTCTATGAAGAATCACCGGACCAATTTCGCCGATTAGTGACTCTCGTCGATGATCAGGCGGCCGCCGAGCTTCTCCTGAATTGGCGGGAGTACTTCAGTTTAAAGCGATCGGACCAGAACGATCGGGAGCGTTTGATCAATGAGATCGCTCGCTTGAGCGTCCACGAGCGTCGATTGGCCTCCGAATACCCCTCGGCACTCCCTCTGATCTTAAGTGCTCCTGGGCCGATGACTGAGCTGATTGAGCGATTTGAAGATGATCCTGAACGACTCCGCGATGCCCTCACGATCCTGACGTTTATCGATCTTGAGCCAGGAGCATTCGATCTTCGGGAAGGAATCCGGACATTAAATCGATTCCCCGGACTTGCCATCGAAGGGTTCCGAAACCAGGGGCTCGAAGGGTTTGCGACAGTTCACCGCTTCGGATCAGTTCTCAAGCCACTCCGAGGCTCGATGCCTGTTGAGGACGCGATCATCGTCGCTCGGGTCAATTGGACGTATCTCGAAGAAAGGTTGAGAGTTCGATCACCAGAATCCGTCGCCGCCGAGATTCGTCACGTTGGAGCCCTGGGACTGACGGAAGAAGTCGCTGGGACACCGGACGGCTTGAGGCTCGTTGGGGATTATGGATCTCAAGGGGAAACCGCCCTCCGAAAGGTCGGACCCGATGCAGCCCAGATCGTCTACCAATTGATTCCCCAGGGTGAACTCCAGACTCTGAGCGTTGAGGCCATGGCAATTCATGGCCGAAGCGCAGCGGCGCTCCTCTCCAAGTACGCGGACAATAATGCGTTTCTGACCATCCTTGGACGTGATGGGCCGGCTATTATCCCACCGATTGCCCGGGCCGACTTCTCCCCCGAACTTCTCGCGGAACTCCGTGCCAAGCCCGATCGAACGCCGATGGAAAGTCTGGCGTTTGCACTGACCGCCATTTCGGGCGAGAGCGGCCAAAAGACAATCGACTTAATCCGACGTGATGGTCTGAGCCGCGCTATGGAACTCAATGACTCCGAAATCGCCTACTACGAGTTCCTCCCCCTTTACGACATCATTCATCTCGGTCACGTCGTCACCCGAGGCAACACACCGACGAGCACCGAGTATGCCTGGGCTCTCGTTGACGGTGCTTTCATTATCGCTGACCTCATTAGCATTGCGACCTTCCAACCGGAAGGAGTCGCAGCGTCCGAGCTTGCTCGGTCTGAGGCAAAGGCTCTGACAAAGAATGCCGCCAAGCGATTCGGCAAAGAGGCAACCGAAGAGACGGTTGAGTCTGTGGCTCGGAAGACGGGAATCGGAGTTGCTGAAAACGGGACCGAGCGTGCCTCACGATGGGCGTCTGTGCAGGCGTCCGGTGGGCTTTTTCAGTTACTCCGGCAAACACCCGAAGCACTCCGCCAACTCGATCTTAAGACCATGACCCGAATGGCAAGGCCGGTATTTGAGAAGGCCGGACTTAAGATGAGTTCGTGGGTGCCGATGAGGTTTGTTCAGGGTGGAAGAGCGGTGATCAAACGATTCCCACCTGAGCGCTGGACCAAGTACCTGGTCTTCGAGGCTACCCAAGCGGGCGTTGGAGTCCTCGCGATTAAGAAAATGGAAGAACATCTCGGCTCGGATTCGGCATCGACCTCAACAAGTTACTAAACCGGAAACATCCTCGGTTCGTCCCGATTGAATACTGACGTCTCGAGAACAGAAAGGTGTGATCGATGACAGCCCAATCGATTCAGTTCCGTTATGCTTTGGCGCTGATTGTTCTGTTGAACGTTGCGTCGACGGCCTCAGCAAATAAGATCGGCTGGCTCGATGACGTCGTCCAAAAAGCGGTTCGATCCAGCGATGCCAGCTTCTCAAGTACCTCGAGGGGTACCCGACGGTGGCTTGATCACGCCGCCGACGAGGGCCTCTCGGCGTTTGCCAAACAATCTGACGAACTCGCTGGGGCGGCCCGAAGCGCCGATGAACTTACCGAGGCCGTCTCCGAGGCTCGATTCATCCGTCTTGTCGATGCTGATCCCGAAGCGCTCCGCGTTTTCCGAGCACTCGAACCGGCCGAACGTCGACTCGTCCTCCGAGTCGGCGAAGCGGCGCAACGGATCGCGCTTCGCTACCCTGATAACGCGGAAACGATGATCCGAAAACTCGGCGTCGAAGGACTGACCGCGGTCCGCGTTTATGGGGATGATGTTGCGGAGGTCATTGCAAAGGAAGGGCCGGAAGCAATCAACGTTCTCCGGAAGTCTGGCCGGTCAGGCTGGAAGTTTTACACCGAGACGGTGCTCCGTCATAAGAAGAAACTCGCCGCAGCAGGGGTTCTTGCCTTGTTCGTGACGAATCCCGAACAATTCATCGACTCCGCCGGCCAAATCACCGAGTACGCAGCGCGTAAGTTTTCTGAGGCCGGTGTCAACCTCGCAGGGGTTGTCGGATCGAGTTTTGCAAATGGGATCAGTCAAGGAATCGATGATGCGATTGGCTTCAGCAATCCCCTCTTGAAATGGTCGGCAATTACCGCCTGCGGAGTCGTTGCACTTTTCGCGCTTGCGATCTTCTTCGGTGCTCCCGTCCGGCTCTTGTTGTCGCCAATCCTCTTGCCATTCCGACTCTTAGGTCGAGGGCTTCGAGCGACTGTCCGCACTTGATCGCTTACGTTCTCGTCGACAAGCCTGAAGACTTGAGCCCGCTCCAGTGGGAACAGAGGCACGGGCCAATTGAGTGAACAATCAGTCAGATTCACTTAAAGATTGATCGTCGTTGATTTTTCAAAGGGGAAGGTCAGATGGCCACGGACCGAGCCAAACTGGACGCGTTAGAGCGCCGCTTGACCGGTCCGAAGCGGATTGCACTCTTCGGACACCGGGCGGTCGGCAAAACAACCCTCTTGGCGATGTTCTATCGTGAAGCCTCCAGTGGCCGGATCGAGAACATCCGGCTCGCAGCGACCGACTCACGGACCGCAGAGTACCTCGCTGATAAAATCGAGAGAATCGATGCCGGCGAGTCACCCGCTGGAACCCTTAGTGAGACGGAACTCGCTCTCCGACTTTATCGGGGCCCGGCCAAAATCGATCTCATCGTTCGGGACTACCAAGGCGAACATGTTGGACTCGGGTCCGAAGCCGAGATCTTCGAGTTTTTCAAGGGTTGTGATGCCGTCCTCCTTTGCCTCGATCCGGAAGGCTCCGATTCGAGTGCGGGTAAGCGTCGTCGACAACAAGAAGTCGAGTTCCTGATTGAGCAATATCTCGGAAGCTCCGAGGATACGACGATTGGCCGTCCGATCGCGCTTCTGGTCACGAAGTACGACCAGGTCTTGGCAGAGGGTGGTCCTGAGCCCGATCGGGTTGAAGAGCTCGTCGTCGAACATTATGGGATGACGCGCTATGCGATCGAATCCCATGCGCCCCGGAGTGGACTCTTTGCAGTTAGCTCTTATGGAACGGAAGGATCCAGCGATGGGATTCCTCCATCGAATTTGGAACCGATGGGACTCGAAGGACCGATCCGTTGGCTCGTCGATGAACTCGAACAAACCGATCGGGAACTTCTCGACTGGCTCTTCGACCTGGCCCCCAACGATCGTCCGCGATTGAAACGAGCCTTCCGAGCCTTTGCGCGACGCTATCCACATTCGCCTCGATTAATTGAATACCGTCGGAGGCTCCGACAACTCGGTCGATTCCAGTCGATCCGAGGAGTCGGTGGTGCCTTGGTTTCGCTTCTTGTCTTAATCGGAGGCCTTGCGGCTTACGACGCAATTGGCTACCACTTCGCCGTCGAGTACGAGCAAGGTGGTTACTCGCCCGTGGAAGTTCACCAGAATTGGCAATCCTTCCTCCAGTGGCATCCGACACAGTGGATCTTCTGGCCCGACGAATCAAAGGATGCCCGCGAGCGTTATCAGTCAACATTGGTCCAAGCGACCTTAATTCGCAACGAAGCGGGATCGGAACCCTATGATCGGCGCCGTGACGAGTTGGTAGACTTAAAAGTGCAGGCTCCCGAGCATCGTGAAGCGATCAATGAGGCAGAGTCTGAGCTCGATCGGCAAGAAGCAGAGTCACGTTGGAGGGAAATTCATGCAGAGGCGCTGGTCCCCTCGACCGCGCCCGAGGAGCGCCTCGAACTAATCCGGACGTTCCTTCGTGAATATCCCGATTCCCCTCAAGCTGAATCTGCACTGAAGCTTGCAACTTCGATCCAGACTGAATTCGAGGCGAACCAATCGCTCCGTGACCGAGAGCTGGTCGATGCTTGGAAAATCGACGCCAAGCTACCTGATCCTGACTATCAAGGACTCATCGAGCAGGCACGAATCTTCCTCCAAGAGCGACCGGCAAGCGAGACGGGGTCTGAAGTCCGGACGCTGATGGAGGAGTGGCTCGCGAAGCTGGACGAGCGTGATTTTCAACGTGCACTTGCCTTCGAAGAATCATCGAGTCGCTCTGACTTTGATGAACAGATCCGTCGCTATCGGAACTATTTAATTGCCCATGAATCGGGTGGCCAGTTTGCCGAGCAAGCCAAAGAAGCGATTGATCGGATCGAAGTTCGACGCGACACTTATCTCTATCGGATCGCATACGACCACTGGTCTGAACACCCCTCGGATCTTCCCGAAGTTGCCCGACGGCTTCAAGCCTATCGTGATGCCTCTCCTGAGGGGGCCTATCGATCGGTAGCCAAGCGTTTTATAGGGTGGTGGGATCGGATCCGCGAGACGCAACCCTACGAAGTTACTCTGGTCCGCGGGGCCGTCGACTCTGACTTTACGAAACGGATGGCTGGTGCCGGCCCAAACCTCAGCGTCACGGTTTGGGTCAACGGCCGCAAATACGGCCCCTCACCGGTGATCCCCGATCGCTTAGAGCCGGTTTGGAATTATCGATTCCCGGGCTATGTCAAATGGAAGTACGGCGATGATGTCCTGATCAAAGTGGTCGACCACGATTGGTCGGATACCACAATCGCGACCCTTCGAAGTGGGGATGATCCACTGGCCATCCGCGTCTTAAGCGGGATCGTACAACCTTCGAAGCAGAAAGGGAAAATTCTTCTTGAGTTTCGCTCCAATTTTCGGATGCCTTCTCTAACGGCACCGTCTGAGTGATGATCGGATGGCTCCCGTTGTTCAGATTTGGCCGCCAAGTCACCATTACTGGAGAGCAAGCTGTCTTCGGGAGCTTTCATTTTTGGGATCGTGGTTACGATATCCTCGCGAAGTCACCGGGTTGCAACGATCCTTGGATCCGAGCGCTCCGTCGGGTGGCTGGCCAACTTGGTGAACGGAGCAGACACGCTCCCGAGCCAGGCGGATTCATTAGTCTGACACTTCAAGACCGAACCTGGATGGTCGTCGGCCCTCGGCCTCAAGGGGTTGATGATCGAGGTCGACCGGGGGCGATTGCGTTCCATGCCCTCTTCTTCAATCCCGCTACGGCGCGTCGGGTCGGCTATGAGCCAGATCGTCTCCGTGAGGGATTCCGTTCTGGATGGACCGAAGGAACCCGACTCGATCAGGTCCGAGTTACCCTGAGTCGGCCCAGCCGTCCGTTCTCGAAGGATGAGGTGACGACTTCCTCCGAGGTAGCGGCGTTGCTTATGGAGGGGCAACGAGTGGTGATTGAGACACCCAACCCGATTGACCGCCTGGGGGCACTCGTTTGGCGACAGCTACCTGCACAAGCCCGTCGAGACTTATCGATGGCAACCATGGCGTTCGATGACACCGGTGCCTTTGATCTGATCGGGGTAAGTTCTGTACCACGCCATGTTGCAGAAAATCGACAGATCACGGTATTTCGGCTCAATCAGGAGGATCACCACACTCATTGACTCACGCAAGGATAGTCACGTTGGCTTGGGTTATTCGTCTTCACGATAGTAGGCAGAACTGTTTAAGTCATCTGCAGGGCAGCACAACAGTTGGGATCCCGATCGCATGAGTAAGCCGTCAATGTTGACTGCAACGCAGGCGCGACACTGGAGTCGCCACGCCACCGACTATGATGAGCTCTTCCTCAATCCGTTTCATCCCGATGTGATCAATCCGTTGCTGAAATGGCTCGATCACGTTGAGGATGCCGCTCGAAAAACTGTGATCGATCTAGGATGTGGGACCGGGCCCTTACTCCCTCGATTGATCGATCGATTTGAACGAGTCATTGCGCTAGATTTTGCGTCGGGGATGATACGTGAGGCCAAAGCCCGACTCGGTCCTGAAGCCGATCGGGTTGAGTTCCTTCAATGCCCGATGGCCGATGTCGCTAAGCTTGAGGGGCAAATTGATCTCGCAATCGCGGTCAATTCCCTAGTAATGCCCGACCCTCGGGTGATCGATACGACCCTTCGGGCGATCTCTTCGAGCTTGACGGATGGAGGCGTCTTCCTCGGTGTCGTGCCTGCGATCGACGCAATCCAATATCAGACGATGCTCCTTCATGATCGTGCCTTAACCACAAGCGGAGAACTCAGTGAAGCCGATCAGGTCGCGGCGAATCAGGCCGAGCATCATCTCTATGACTTCGCATTTGGACGGTTTCAATTCCGGGGGCTCCGCCAGAATTTCTGGCACTGGTTCGAGATCGAACACCGGTTCCGGAAAGCAGGATTTCAGTCAATCCAACTCGATCGCGTGCTCTACCCGTGGGATGAGAATCTTCCCGGCGGTAAAGCTTTCTTGGATTTTCCGAGAAGCTGGGACTGGGCGTTTGAAGCTCGGAAAAGCCATGAAGGCCATTGATCATTGGTGATCGGGCAATCGGTTGCCACGAACCGACCACCCGATGATGACCGCGCCAGTGACCTCAGGTCCGCCACGTTACTGGATCAGAAAACGTCCAGAATAAAGTGGTGGCCTTTGTAGAATCGCTTCCTGGTCCAGTCAGAGAAGAAGTGATTGTGGCGATCAAGGCCGAGAATCTTCTTTCCACCGTAATAGTTCCGATAGAACGGACCTTGGATCTGAGGTACGATCCGCTGCTCACGAGGGTAGAGATACCAGCCATCGTAGAGGGCGTTGTACTCATACCCGTTGGAAGGAACTTGCGGTGGAACGTAGGGCCAGTGGTAAAATGTGTCGAAGTCCTGAGCTTGTGACGTTTGGACAAAGCCAGTCAAGGCAAGGGTAAGGCCGAGGACTCCGACCAGTGCCGAGATAATCCTGCGGTTCATCAACAACCTCCATGTCAATGTCTCGGAAAGTCTCCCCATTGATTGTCGCCATTTGAAGGTCCTTCTAATTGGCAGCCTCCGAGGGATTTATCCAAGCCCTGACTCTTCGTATGAGTTCGTCGGAAACCGCATGATGATCCTTCCGGAGAGGTCGTTACGATCATCCGGCCTCGATGTTTTACTCCAGATTAGGAGGATGGAGCCACCGATGAGAACCGCCTTCATTTGTCTTACCTTGCTCGGACTTCAAAACAGAGTTCAGGAACCAACCTTCCCAACAGTCAGCGAGACTGCTCCAACCGATGACCGGGGTCGCTTGGAGGCTGATGTTTATCGACTCGCAGACCCGTCTATGGGAGGGCGTGCCGGAGCCGGAGGTCGAGCCGCCGCTCAACTGATTGTCGAGCGCTTCCAAGATCTCGAATTGGAACCTGCGTTTGGCGACAACTATGTTCAAGCGTTCTCGTACCGCGGTCGTTTTGGTGGTAACATCGCCGCGCGGCTTTCTGGCTCACCGTTAAAAGATGATCAAGAAGTCGAATGGGTGATCGTCTCGGCACACTACGATCATCTTGGCTTTTTAGGGGGCGAGCTTTATCCGGGAGCTGACGACAATGCGACCGGTGTCGCCATGGTTCTTGAGATTGCCCGGGCAGCTCGGTCGTTCCAGATACCTCAGAATCGTGGAATACTCTTTATCCTCTTTGATCTTGAGGAGCAAGGGTTAATTGGCTCTCGGGCGTTTGTGGAGAACCCACCTGTGCCGCTCGATCAGATCGGTCTGATGATCACGGCGGATATGCTGGGTCGATCGCTCGCCGGGATCTGTCAACACGACCTCTTCGTGATGGGGACCGAACAAAGCCCGGCTTGGCGTCCGACGATCCAAGCCGCCGCTCAGGATCTCGTCGTCCGAACTCGGCTGATTGGGGCTGATCTCTTGCCGGTTCCTCGGAGTGACTATGGTCCATTCCGTGCCCGTCAAATCCCGTTCCTCTTCTTCTCGACCGGAGAGAATCCTGCCTACCATACGCCGGAAGATATCCCGGAGACGATCAACTACGAAACGCTCCGCGGCGCGACTGAGTTGATCAGGAGGGTCGTTGTGGAGTCGTTGACCACCGAGAGGCTACCGATCTGGCAAGTCGATCCTGAGCCATGTTCCGATGAACTGGAAGCGATTCGGGATGTGTTGGATGCTTTCCTCGGACACCCCGATGAGGTCCCTCTCTCTCGGTTTCATCGACTCCTGGCAGAGCGGACCAAGGAGCGGATTGAGTCGAAGCTCAAGGATGGAAGCCCTATCAACGCAGACTTCCGTGGTGGAATCCTGCGGACTGCCGCGATCCTCCTCGACGCTGCTACTCAATCTCAGAGATCTAAATAAAGAGTAACTCGGGCCGTTAGTTAGATCTCCGGAAGGGCTCAGGCAACGGGACGAGAACCTCGGGGCGTTCGCCGTTCATCGAATCCGCGTCTCCATGGCGATTGGCCTCGGCTTCAAAGCGGGGCAATCGCGGAAAGCGAAGCTCCTGAACCCTCCTGAGGTCCTCAATCCAACCGTTCTGGTCAATTGGATTAAGAGGGTTCGCGCTGGCTGATTCGCTGGTCGAGACTGGAAAATCGATGCCTTTCTGATCTTGAAGCGTTTCGAGGAACCCGATGATCGATCGGGCTTGGCCGACATCACCTTCTGCGATCGCAATCTGTGCGCGGAGCCCGAGTAATCGGACCCGGTCTTCGGGGGATTCAGTCCGTTTCAAGAGTGCATCCACCGCGTTGCTTGAACGCTCGAAATCGCCAGAAAGGTAACTAAAGAACGCGATTGGAGCCGCCCAATTTTCCTGATCAGCGCTCTGCTCACTCGCGCTCTCGGTAAGCCTAATGCCGAGTGTCGCCAATCGTTCGATAGTGGTTTGTCTTCCTAAGCGTCGTTGTCCGTTGGTCGAGGGCATTGGCAACCGCGTCGATAGCCGGTAGGGGCCTCGATCTGGATTTGATGCCGCACCGAGGGCCAAAATCCATTCGGCGGTTGCGGCCAAGTCTGGGCGAAGCGGGGTGGTTGCGAGCGTCTCGGGATCGAGGAGACCCGCGACAGTCGAATTGCCAACCGAATCGAGTCGGAACGCGAGCTGATTGCCATCAGGAGAGAGTGACGGCAATCGAACGACTCCGTTATTGACGTAAGGATGCAGAAGATCTTTAGACGCTCTCCCGAGATGATAGAACATTACCGATGGTATGTTCTCAACATTAATAGCGTAAATCTGCTTGAATCCGTCCGCGCCGATCGACATCGAGAGGCCTTGGAGTTGTTGGCCGAGGGATCGTGACTCGATGCCGTCTTTTAATCGGATCAGAGGCTCGTCTGGCCCCCGATAACATTCCAGGTTATAAACCCGATCTCCCTGAGAATTTACCGTCCCATTGAGAAAGAGGAGCGACTGCCCACCTGAGGTCCAGATCGGAGGCTGATCAGCACGTTCGACCAATGAAATGTGCTGGGGGGCGGCATCGATTGGCGTTAGTGGTGAGACTAGCAGCTCGAATCCGCCCGATGGATCGGACTGGTAATAAGCGATCTCATCTCCGGCCGGAGACCAAGTTGCGCCCTGGCCCTGGAACCGTCGCACAGTTAATGGGTCTTCAAGGTCGATCAGGATGAATCGATCTCCGGACGGCAGCGGAGCCAAGAGCCGATTTCCGGTCCGATCCCACGAGATCAATTGACTGCTAAAACCGGTTGGATTGATCGCCTCGCTGGGGACCGTCTCCTGATAAATCACTTCGAGATTTCCTGGTTCACCAATCAAGACCTGAAACTCAAATGAATCACCAGGTAAATCCACAGGAGAGGGTTCGACTCGACAGTACGAGACGGCATAACCATCAGGAGTCCAAATTGGGGCAGACGTTGATCCCTCAGTCTCGTCGATTAATAACGAACGTTGATCATCGACTCGGGTTGCCCAAATCCGGGAAGGTTCACTGGCTCGATTCGAGCGGTCATCGGCCGATTCGGGCAACAGCTCGAAGAGCGGGAACTGATCAAGGATCGTGGTGACCGAACGCGCGGAGGTTTTGTAAGTTACCCAGGACCCATCAGGCGACCACTGAACGGCAGCATCCGGTACAACCCCGATTAACGTCGTAAGCCCGACAACAGGCGTGATCAGTCCCATCACCATCGGTGTGACTCCTCTCGATTGTGAACAATCCGAGACATTGTAGTCGAGGTCGCTCAATTTCCGCTCAGCAAAAGTCTGTTAAATCACTCAATTTAGGGATCCATGTGAAAATAGGAAGTTCTGCAAATTTGACCCGACGATCTGACGATGTAATCTAACGATAAGTTCGAAAGGGGCCACATCGACAGAGTGGTCATCTTGTCGTAAGTCACATCGGATCGTTATCCTACAACTTTCGACTTCGCCTTGAGGATAAGTACTCTCGTGGCTTGACTTAGCGTTATCGCTTTGATGGTCCACCACCTCCATTATCCAGGAAGCCGAGATGCGATTCGTTCTGGTTGACCGGATTCATGAAATCAAACGCGGGGAGAGTCTTGTCGCATCAAAGAATCTTACTCTTGGAGAGGAATATCTCGCCGATCATTTCCCGACATTTCCCGTAATGCCGGGTGTTTTGATGCTCGAAGCTCTGACGCAAACGGGTGCCTGGTTGATCAGAGATTCCGAGGACTTTGCCCACAGCATAATTCTCCTGAAGCGTGCCCGAGCCATTAAATATGGAAGCTTCGTCGAGCCTGGCAATCAACTCAAGCTTCAGGTCGATTTGGTCTCGATGGATGCTCGTGACTGCGAGATGAAGGGTCGGGGTCTCGTTGATGGTCAAGTGGTTGTCAGTGGACGCCTCACGTTGGAACGCTTCAATCTCCGCGACCAAAATCCGGGGCTTCATCGGACAGATACGTTGATTGTGGAATCTCTCCGCGACCTCTTCGGCACACTCAGAGAAGGCTCGGTTGGGGCTCGAGCGCAGGATCGAAACGGTCAATTAGGGGAGCCGGGATCTGTTCCTCATCCTTGATTTCTGGATCTACGACTCGTCGATCCGATCTCCGAACCAGTAACACTTTCCGATTTCTTCAACTCTTTCTGAGTCTTACTCGATGGTGTTGCAAGGAATTCTGAAACAAGGCATGATATCCCGCCTTCAAGGAGATTCGGAACGATCTTTCAGTTGCGATCAAAATCACTGTCGGAAGATTGGGGTCACCTTACTCCCCCAAATGAACGCGAATTCATCACACTCAGAACCGTTCGTAATTTTCGGGCACCGCTTCGCCTTTTGATGCGGAGCCTTTCCGTTGGCCCTCGAGCGTTGAGGTCACAATGGCTGATCAGACTGATATCTACGAAAAAGTCCAGGCAACGTTGATTGATGCGCTCGGAGTCGATGACGAGGATGTAACGCGTGATGCGACCCTCTTCGGCGACCTCGGTGCTGAATCAATCGACCTCCTCGATATCGTTTTTCGCCTTGAGAGAAATTTCGGAATCAAGATTCCTCGTGGTGAACTCTTTCCGGAAAATATTTCCGATCCTGAGTTTACAGAGAATGGCAAGCTGACCGCTAAGGGTCTTGAAGAGATCAAGGCGCGGATGCCGTTCGCCGATCTCAGTGAGTTCGAGGCCGATCCTCAAGTTGACAAACTGATGGACCTCTACACGGTTGAAACGCTTGTTCAGTATGTCGAGGGCAAACTCCAAGGGGCCTCGAACTAATCAAATTCTTGGACTTTGTTGATTCAATCATACTTCGGGAGCTGGCGTGGGCATCCTAAGTCGTTGAATCAGAGACTCTGTCGGTGACCCCTCCATGCGATGGATCTGGATCGACAAATTCCTGGAGTTCCGTAGTGGCGAATATGCCAAGGCGATCAAGAACTTGACCCTCGCCGAAGAGCATCTTCACGACCATTTTCCGGGGTTTCCCGTCATGCCTGCCTCCCTCATGATTGAAGGACTGGCACAGACGGGAGGGATCTTGGTCGGTGAGGCGTTAGGGTTTGCTGAGAAAGTCGTCCTTGCCAAAATTGCCCGTGCGTCCTTCAATGGTGTTGCCTGTGCGGGCGATCAACTCATTTACGAAGTTAAGATCGTCGATCTCAGGAGTGAAGGTGCGGTGATCGAAGGAAAGATCTTCCTTAACGGTGATCAGGAGTTAATCGCCGATACGGAGATCTTCTTTGCTCACCTTGATCAATCACGATCGAACCAAATGTTTGGGCCGAAGAATTTCGTCTTCACCCAACAACTTCTCGGGGTCCTCGATTTAGCCCGAGCACAAGAACGTACTGAGACTCGGCAAGATCAAAGCACAATGACGGAGTCGCCATCGGATCCAGGAGCGCTTCCCTCAGACTCAACCTCGGATGCGGAGGGAGTTTCCTAAGATCGAGACTGACTTAGTCGCCCAGAAAAAGTCAGCGAGATTTGGCGTGGAACAGAAGGCATTCCCGTCTTGACGGTTGGATGGTTGTTTCGAACGAGCTGGATCGGGTGATCGTTCCGGTCCCCGAAGCAGGCTCCCGGCAACGAAGGACGCAGGTGAGTCGTGCTCATGGTTGCTCAAAATCGTCGGGTAGTGATAACTGGTCTTGGTTTGATCAGCCCCATCGGAATCGGGCTCGATCCAACTGCCGCATCGCTTCGATCCGGCCGTGGGGGATTGGGTAAATTGCAGACATTTGATGTGAATGGGCTTCCTTGTGATGCGGCAGGAGAAGTTCGAGACTTTAACCCGAAGTCACTCGCAATAAAAGAACATAAGAAGACCTTTCAGAAGAATTTAAAGTACATGGCTCGGGATATCCAATTGGCTGTTGCTGCTTCTGAGATGGCAGTGGTAGATGGTGCATTACCGGGTTCATCGATCGATCCCACCCGGATCGGGATTGATCTCGGTGCTGGAATGATCAGTACCGAACTTAATGAACTAGCACCAGCGATTAATCTTGCAACACATCCTGATGGCACCTTCGATTACGAGACCTATGGCGCCAAAGGAATCCCGGAAATCGAACCGATCTGGATGTTAAAGTATTTGCCGAACATGCTCGCCTGCCATATCTCGATTCTGAACGACGTGCAGGGGCCTAGTAACACGATCACGCAAGGGGAAGCTGCCTCGAACGCGGCGATCGGTGAGGCGTTTCGGCTCATCCGTCGGGGAACGGTCGACATGATGGTGACCGGCGGTGCCGACTCCAAAATTCATCCCCTCAGTCTCATTAGGATGAGACTGAACCAGATCGATTGCCGTTGGGAAGGCGAACCAGAGCGTGCCTGCCGGCCGTTCGATCGCCAGCGTAAAGGAACGGTGCCGGGTGAAGGAGCGGGCATTCTGATCATCGAAGAGTTAGAACATGCTCGGAATCGAGGTGTCAAAATCTATGGGGAAGTTCTTGGATTCGGATCTGGGTCGGATGCCAATCCGAAGGGTGGTCTTGGTCCCGATGGTCGAGGCGTTGAGATCGCAACCCGCGGAGCTCTCCGGAACGCCAATCTCACTCCTGAACAGATTGGCCACATTAACGCTCATGGACTCGGAACGTTTCCTTCCGATCTCGCGGAGGCTAGAGCCTACCGAAGGGTTTTCGGCGACAAGACTCCCCCGATCTTTGGTCTCAAAGGTTACACCGGAAATACGGCGAGCGGCTGTGGGGCGGTCGAATTGATTACGAGCCTCATCGCGTTAAGAGATCAGAAGATTCCGATTACGCTCAACTGTGATGATCCTGATCCCGAATGTGGTTTGGACGTTGTCACCGGTGAGCCTCGACCAGTTGATTTTAACGAGTTCCTCTCCGTAAATTTCACGAGGCATGGCCAGGCCGCTGCCTTGATCATTCGCGCAGGTGAACCGGTCGATTGACGCTCCTCGACAATCTCCGAGACCAGGGATCCCGATCAAGTCAAAACTGGAAGAATTGGTCGATCAATCGACTGGATCCTCAAGAAAGGGATCGACTTATGGATCGTCGCGTGGTCGTCACGGGGATGGGAATGCTGACACCAGTCGGTAGAGATCTGGAGTCTAGCTGGCAGGCGCTTCTTAAAGGAACGTCGGGTGTTGGCCCCATTTCATTATTCAACGCATCGACCTTCCCGACAGGAATCGCGGCCGAAGTGAAAGGTTTTCAGCTCGCGGATTATCTTCCCGAATCGGACGCAGATCGATTTGCCGAGCATTCAAGGAACACCCGCTTTGCTCTTGCTGCGACAAAAATGGCCTACGAACACGCCGGCCTCCATCTCGATCAGAACATCGAGAGGCACAGAATTGGTGTCTATCTCGGCTCCGGTGAAGGGCAGCAGGATTTCCCAAGGTTCGTGAATCTCGTGAACCGTTGCAGTCGGGAGACCAACCAGGTTGATACCGCTGAATTCGTGAATCTTGGATTCGAGATCCTCCATCCGATCCACGAATCAGAGCAAGATCCTGGTTCGCCCTCCGCCCATGTGGCTTCCTATTTTAATGCGCAAGGCCCGAACTCAAGCTGCCTGACCGCGTGTGCTGCGAGTGCACAGGCGATCGGTGAGGCAGTGGGACTCATCCTCGACGGTGATGCAGAGATCATGCTTGCCGGTGGAACGCACAGTATGATCCATCCCTTTGGCGTCTCGGGCTTTAACCTGTTGACCGCACTTTCGACCCGTAATGATGCGCCAGAACGGGCGAGTCGTCCCTTCGACCGCGATCGTGATGGCTTTATCTTGGGTGAAGGTGCCGGGATGATTGTCCTTGAGGAACGTTCGCATGCGATGAAGCGTGGAGCCGAAATCTTCGGAGAACTCATCGGTTATGGTTCAACCGGCGACGCCTATCGACTCACCGATAGTCACGAAACCGGTCGAGGCGCGATCGCTTGCATGAACCAGGCGCTCCGTGATGCGCAGCTCAATCCCGACGATCTGAACTATATCAACGCACACGGAACGAGCACGGAGGTCAATGATCGCGTGGAGACTCTCGCAATCAAGCAGTCGCTCGGCGATGAAGCCTACCGGATTCCGACATCATCGACGAAAAGTATGATGGGACATCTCATTGCGGCGACCGGCAGTGTTGAGGCGATCGTCTGTTTGCTAGCGATCCGAGACGGCGTTGTCCCTCCAACCGTAAATCTCGAACATCCAAGCCCAGATTGCGACCTTGATTATGTGCCTCGGGAGGCCCGAGAGGTTAGCATTAATTATGCTCTCTCGAACAGTTTCGGGTTTGGGGGGCAAAACATCGCCTTGATCCTCAGTCGTCCTTAAGCAAAAATCCATACGTCCGCGAGCCCAACAAGGTCCAAATCTCCGCTGGACTCTCTCTACCGACTGATTCGTTGGTAGTCTGGTCCGATCGCTTGGAGTAACCTCGATGCCGGGCTGTTGACGCATTGCCATCGGAGAGATCATCTCGTGTTCAGCAGTCTGTCCGTCGCTCTCCTCCTCGTCATCCTTCCGATCCTGTCGTTTGTTGGTTTTGTAGCCTACGTCCTCATCCGTTACGCACCCGTGATTGCCCGGATCTTCGAGGCGAGGCCCGTCTTCTTTCCACTCCAAGTCCAGCCCACGACAGACGGCGAGTCGGTTCGATTCAGAACGCCCGATGGTCTTGAACTTACAGGAACCTACTTCAAGTGCCAGACCGAATCCCGGCTCGGGATCGTGGTCTTCTGTCACGAATTTCTTGGCAATCGTTGGAGCGCGATCCCCTACGCGGGAGGGCTCCGTAACGCCGGGTTTGATATCTTCGCGTTTGACTTTCGAAACCATGGTGATAGCGACGTAGAGCCAAATTACGATGCCTTCCAGTGGGTCTGTGATCGCGAAGTCGTCGACCTCAAAGCAGCACTTCACTATCTGAGAACACGTGGAGATTATGACCCTGCTGGTTTCGGACTCTTCGGTGTGAGTCGTGGTGGGGGCACAGCCTTAATAGTCGGTTCTGAAGAAACAGATGTCTGGGGTGTCGTCACCGATAGTGCGTTCTCCACCCGTATTACGATGCTCTCTTATATTCTGCGGTGGGCCGAAATCTATGTTGGTCGCTGGTGGATCTGGAGCTACATGCCAGAATCAGTCTTTGGGCTCATCGGTTGGGTTGGCCGCGTTCAGACGGAATGGCGCTGTCGTCGGAAGTTCCCCAATATCGAACGCGCTGTCGGCAGAATTGCACCACGGCCACTTTTGATGATTCACGGCGAGCGTGACGTCTATATTGGTCGAGACATCGCACAGAAGCTCTTTGAGCGTGCTGAAGAACCGAAATCTATCTGGTTTGTTCCAGGCGCGAAACATAATCGCTGTCGGGAAAGCTCCCCCGAGCAGTATCGTCTGCGACTTACTGAATTCATGCTCCAAGCATCGCCTCGATCCAGACCAGCTCCGGCCTCTAGCCACTCTTCACCAAACGGCTCGGTCACTCCGAACACCCACCTCCCGCGAGCCAAGGTCGCCGAGCAGTTTGTTTCCTCCGCAATATCGAGTTGACAGATTTCGGTCTGAAGCGTCTCATGAGCGTCCGATTCAGTAGCCTTGGCCACTGAATCGGCATTATTCAATCCGATAACTCATGCTGAGTCCAATATGGGACCTCTTCTCAAGCAGCTTCGACGCTTCGCCGGGATTCCTGTCACAACGCGGGCTAGGGCTATCAGTCGGCGGTTTCTAATAGAGACCAAAGAGGCGGGTTCGATCCAGCGACGTTTCCTCCTTGACCTCATTAATCGTCATCAGGCCAGTGGATTCGGTCGTGATCATGGATTCGGTGCGATTCGGTCGATCGACGATTATCGGAAAGCGGTGCCAATCCGGGACTACGATGGACACGAGCCTTATATTTCTCGGGTCCGCAACGGCGAGATCTCTGCCCTGTTCGGTTCCAAGACCGACCTCATCATGTTCGCCATGACCTCGGGAACGACGTCGAATCCGAAGACAATCCCCGTAACTCGCGATTCATTGCAACACTATCGTGATGGCTGGCGAATCTGGGGCATTCGCGCTTTTGATGACCATCCTGAGATGCTCCGCTACGGGCTCCGCCCGATTCTGCAACTTGCGAGTGATTGGCAGGAATCGCGGACTCCCTCGGGGATCCCCTGTGGAGCGATCACAGGGCTCACTGCCTCGATGATGAATCCGCTGATCCGATTGAAATACTGCATGCCGCCGATTGCGTCACGGATCAAAGATGTCGAGGCCAAGTATTACGTTGCGCTCCGCGTCTCGGCGTCTCGTCAAGTGGGTGCGTTAATTGCGGCGAATCCGAGCACATTGATCGGGATGGCACGACTCGGCGATCGTGAGCGGGAAACCTTGATCAGAGACCTCTTCGACGGCACGATCGCCTCGAAATGGCCGATTCCTCCGGAAGTCCGTAAGGTCCTCGAAGCCAAGGCACGTCGGAAGCAACGATCGACGGCCCGTCGCCTGGAGGCCATCGTCAACGAGACGGGAAGACTCCGTCCGATCGATCTCTGGCCCGATCTTCTCCTCCTGGCAAATTGGACAGGGGGCGCAATGGGAACCTATCTCAGTCATTATCCCGATCTCTTCGGTGACGTCCCGGTCCGCGATCCCGGCTTGATCGCATCCGAAGGTCGGATGACGATCCCGATCGACGACCACAGTCCGGCGGGAGTCCTTGATTTCGCGCACAATTTCTACGAATTCATTGAAGAAAAAGATGAGGATTCGGCTGAGCCAGAGACTATCACCGCGACTGACCTCGTTGAGGGTAAACGCTACTTCATCGTCTTAACGACCGCGGGTGGGCTTTACCGATACGATATACGGGACCTTGTACAGTGTGTCGGTTTCGAAGGTGAGGCACCCGTTTTAGAATTTCTCAATAAAGGTTCACATGTCTCAAGTTTGACCGGTGAGAAGCTATCTGAATTTCAAGTCATTGCTGCTTCTCAGCGTGTTCAGAAGGAACTTGGTTGTACGTTTTCCTCCTTCCTGGTGGTCCCAACACCTGGCGACCCGCCCTCATACCGCCTCTTGCTTGAGTCCGATGACCTGTTGGATCTAAACCACTCAAGACGGATTGCGGACTCATTCGAGGCTGAGCTTTGCCGACAGAATCTTGAGTATCAGAGTAAGCGCGAGACTCTCCGACTCGGATCGATTGAAGTCCGAGCACTGGTACCGGGCTCCTGGGTCGACTATCGGTCCCGAAGGCTAGCACGGACCGGGGGAACACTTGAGCAATATAAACAGCCCTGCCTGGTCTCCGATCCCCAGGTGATCGAAGGATTCCAGTTTGCCGAGTCAGGGCCCTTAAGCTCTGGGGTCCACCAGAGGCAGGCAAGAGTCTCTTGAATTAATTGCTTCCGCTCGATCGCAGGATGTGATTGGGCCGTTTGATCTCGGATCAGTCAGTTCAAGGGTTACCGATTCGGAGGGTCCAAGGATGCGGACTGACCGTGACCACCAGTTGGTCGTTCAATATGGATTGATAGCATCGCTGGTCTTCGCCTTCGGTGTTTGCGGTTGCGCCCACGAACGGTTACAACACGCACCAAGTCCCATTTACCGCTATCAGAATCCAACTGCCGTGGCGGATCCCATCAACCCTCAGAGTCAAGTTCCGCCCAATCCTCCAGTCTCGATCGATAGCGTGCTTCCAGCACCATCCAAGAGGGCGGGCTCTTCGGAAGTCGACGAACTCATTCGCCATTCGACGGCACCGAGACGGTTGGCCTCGCTCGAAACCAACGTTGAGGAAAGCTCCGAACTTGATCCGAACGAAACCGTTCCGACTCAACCGGGAGCCGAGTTGCTCTCGCTCATCGAGGAAGCTCAAAGCGAACTCGGCGGAGTTCAGAATTACCAAGTCCTCATGAAACGACAGGAACGCGTTCGCGGGAAGCTGCTCGATGAGGAGCTCATTCTTTTGAGTGTCCGTCGGGAACCGTTCGCTGTCCGTCTTGAATGGCCGGATGGTGTAAATCAGGGACGTGAGGTCATCTACGACACTGCGGATCCCCTCGGTGTGATGCACATTTCGTTGGGTAGAACATTGATCCCAATGCCACCGATGCGGATCAAGCCCGACAGCCCGATGGCTCGGAAGATGAGCAAACACCCAATTACTGAAGCCGGTCTCAGCGCGATGTTGGAGACTCTTCAAGGGCAGGTCGAGGCGCTCCATCAGAGTGATCCTACGATCGGTGACTTCACGATCGGAGCGCCCGAGTCCCGTCCGGAGAGTAATGATTGGGTGATTCCCGTCGTCCGACAGGCCCCGGACGGAGAGTCTTGGGTCATGCTTCTCGATGCGGACACCAAGATTCCCGAACACCTCGAAGGGACCGACGCGGACGGGAATCTGATCGAACGGATCCAATTTGAGGAACTCACGTTTGATCTCGAAGCTTTAAATGACCCTGGAGCGTTTGATCCCTCGGTACGATTCAGCTCACGAGGCTCTTCGAGGCGCTAAACGATCGTGAAAGAAAGGACGGTGGCATCGAAGTAAGTGGTAGGGTAATTGACCCTGAGAATCATGATCGCGTGGTGCTCCGAAGACGTGCTGATTATCGTTGAGGCATAGCCTGCCAAGTTGGCAGCGCAAGGAGCCTCCCAGGGGCACCATAACGGATTTCAATGGATCGAGTGATCGCTCTAAGTTAAGATGTCGTAAGATCTGTAGGCGACATCGACCTCCGAAATCTTCCTCTCACGTCCGACTGGTCTCTGAATTGCACCGGGATTCAATAACTCGTGACCACCCGCTCGATTGAGGATGCTACCTTGGTTGGTGTTCAACCCTACTCAATCTTGATCACCGACGATGACCCTGGTGTCCGCGAGTCACTCCGTGAGGTTTTTGAACCGGAGGGGTACCGGACATTCTTGGCAGAGTCTGGCGAAGAAGCGATCGAGATCGTCCAGGTCAACGAAGTCCATCTCACACTGATGGACATGCACCTGCCGACCTTGAATGGTCTGGAAACGATGCGGCTGATCAAGCAAGTGAAGCGGATCATGCCGACTATCCTGATTTCCGCCGATCAAGATGACACCTTGCTCCGCCGGGCGCTCTCAGCCGACGCTTATTGCGTACTTGCCAAGCCACTGAGTCGCCATGTCGTGATATATGTCGTCGACCGTGCCATCGAGAAGTTTTGGTCGGTCGGACCAGAGATCGATGAACTTTTTGATTCTGGTGGGTCCGATGACTAGGTCGGCTCGTCTCGGGTCCCCGCTGCTCATCCTCGGATTCTGCTTCTGGAATGTTCTGGCGCACGATGCAACAGGCCACGATATTCCCGATGCCCGAGTCGATCGTGGAATCCAGGTGAGATTGGTTCCACCTCAGCTCGTGGTCGAATATCACGTAAGTCTCTCAGACTGGACACTGTATCAGGATCTCAAGGCGCTTGAAGGCTCATCACGTCTCGAGATTCCTTTTGAACAACTCGGGAATTGGTACGGCAAAAGAGTTGGTCCCTTGATCGCTCGAGGAGTCCTCGGCGAGGTTGATGGCGTAGCGCTCGGCTGGAATCTCAACGGATTTGAAGTGAGTCGCGAAGACCACTATCGCTATCGCTTCCGATTCGAAACCGACGTCCCTATGGCGGGACACCTTCGGATTGTGGACACCAACTACGTTTCAAGTCGCGGGAGCACAGGACTTGCGTTCGAGTCGGCGCAAAGAGTCAGCGTTTCCGGATATGAAGGGCCAGCTCTCCTCGAGGAGGTTGAGCTAACCCCGGATTGGCTATTCAGTGAAAGTGGAGAGCAGCCGAGCGATCAACTCGATCTTCGTTATGAAGTGGTTGCACTCAGCAATCCAACAATTAAGCAAGACCTTATTCCGGATGAGAACAATGATCAGCTGAACGCGCAGGCAAGTGACTCATCGTCGAATCTTTTAAGTGTCCGATACAACTTGCTTGATGCACTGATCAATCGAGCGTCTCCGCTCTGGTTAATGATGGCGATTGTGCTTGGCGCAACTCATGCGCTCCAGCCTGGCCATGGTAAATCAGTGATTCTCGCCTCGGCATCAGGGCGTTCCTTCCCGTTTCGACGCTCACTGATACTTGGAATCAGCATCGCGGCCGGTCATCTAGCGGTTGCGGTTAGCTTGGCGAGCCTCGCTGTGGTTGCCGTTCCGGAGGAACTTGGGGAGGCGAATCGGAACCTCCGACGGGCCACTGGGTTTCTCCTGGCCTTGCCTGGTCTTTGGCGGTTGGGAAATACGCTCAGTGGGAGGCAAAGCGGACCAATGCAAGGACGGTCTTCGGAATCACCTGAATCAGACCGTCAGGCGTTGCTTCTCGGCTTGGCGATCGGGATCATTCCCTGCTGGGACGCGATCATGCTTTTGGCAATTGCGCACGCGATTGGCGCTCCAGGGCAGGGACTTGCTCTCGTGACAGCGTTCGCCGTTGGCTCTGCCTTCATGATGGTAGGGATCGCAAGTGCCGCGCGGTTGCTCACTGGGATCACGCATCGAGTCCCTACGCGCTGGCTCGATGGGCTTTCGGCGAGTTTTCTCGCCGGGGTCGGACTTCTGTTACTCTATCGGTAAGTGGTGATGAAACCTATTCGTCTCTTCTGCTATCACGTTGCTTTACCTCTCCGAAAGCCGATTAAACACGCTTCCCACACGCGAGAGACGAGTGATAGTGTGGTGGTCCGGATCGAATTTGACCAGGGTTCGATTGGTTGGGGAGAAGGAGTGCCACGCACGTACGTCACGGGTGAAACAGTTGATACGGCGATGGATTCGATTTGTGCGTACGATCTCGGCGCAGCGTTTGGCAATCCTGACCGCTTTGAAGATGCGGTAGCGTCGATCCGGCAGTTCAACTTGCCTTCGATTGAAGCAGATGTGCGTGGGATGTTTGGCAATGCGGCGCGCTCAGCTATAGAACTTGCCCTCCTCGACGGCGTGACGAGAGCCTTCGACAAGAGTCTTGGTGAGGCGATCCGGCTTGATCCGGGGCCAAGACTGCCGGTCCGCAACAGTCCGAAGGCGGTTAGATATAGTGGCGCGATCACGTCGGAGAAAGCTGGCAAAGAAACTCGTTCAGCCTGGAAGATGAAGCTTTACGGATTCAAGCAGGTAAAATTAAAAGTAGGCGTTACAGGTCAAAATGACATTGATCGGATGAGGCGAGTCCGCAAGATCCTAGGGCCACGGGTTGATCTCCGACTCGATGCCAATGAATCCTGGCCTCTTCGTGAGCTTGAAGAACGGGTGGAAGCGGTGCTGCCGTTTCAGCCCTCTGTCATCGAACAGCCCATTCGCCACGAAGAAGTCTCTGCGCTCGGTGAGATCCGACCCCGTCTCAGAGTGCCGATCATGCTCGATGAGTCACTCTGTGGGATCCCAGACGGTCGTCGGGCGATTGCGGAAGGGCTTACTGACTTCTTCAATCTCCGGATCTCTAAATGTGGCGGTCTATTTCCCACACTCCAGCTTATTCAGATGGCGTCCTCGCAAGGACTCGGCGTTCAGCTCGGATGTCATCCGGGAGAGTCAGGATTACTCTCGGCCGCAGGACGTCATCTTGCTTCCAATGTCGACAATATTCAATATCTTGAAGGTTCTTACGATCGATATGTTCTCAAGGAAAACATCACAGCGAAAAATGTCAACTTCCGGTACGGAGGTCGGGCAATGCCGATCAGTGGCGCTGGCCTCGGGGTTTCCGTGGACGTAGAACGACTCCGGAGACTTACGATCACGTCCAAGGAAGTAACTTATGATTAGTGCAAGAGAACGTGCTCTTGAGATGAGCGATGGATACTCTGTTGCCATCAAGTCTTGGCTCCCCGAGGCCAAAGCCAGAGGATCCATTGTCGTCTTGCACGGGATCCAAAGTCACGCAGGATGGTATGACGGACTAGGTCGCTTCCTGGCATCCCAAGGAATCGAGGTACACTTTCCAGACCGTCGAGGGGCAGGGAAGAACACGGAAGCGCGAGGACACACCAAGTCGTCCCGACGATTGCTCGACGATGTCGCGGAAACGCTCCGAGCCCTCAGGAAAGATCGGGACCAGCTTCCAGTCGGACTCGCTGGAATTAGCTGGGGTGGCAAGCTCGCCGTTGTCACAGCTGCATATGAACCAAGCTTAGTGCAGGGTCTTATCCTAATCTGTCCCGGACTGGCACCACGGGTTGGCTTTCGATTCGTTGAGAAACTCCGGATTCTCAGCAGTTATCTCACGAAGCCGACAATGCAATTTCCAATCCCGCTCGCCGACCCTGCGCTCTTCACCGCCAGTCCGGCAGCTCAGTCATGGATCGAGGCTGATCCATTGAGTCTCCGAACCGCAAGTGCCGCTTTGTTGATGTCCAGTGCTGGTCTCGATCGTCGTGTCCGTCGATCTTTGAAACATGTCGACGTACCGACGTTGCTTATGCTTGCTGAGCATGACCGGATTGTCGACAACAGTCGTGTGAAGCAACTTACAAGGCTAATCCGATCCCGATTCACCTCGATCATTGAATACGAAGGGGCACATCACACACTCGAGTTCGAGGAAGATCCATGTCGTTATGCGCGTGATCTCCTTGAATGGTACTCAACCAGCCTGACTAATTAATGCTGTTGTTAATTGTGCTATGAGCAACTTGGCTTAGTCGCTGGGACGTCCATCGGATAGATGCCCTTGTTGGTGTGGATCAGGGATTGGAACATTGAGCAACTCCCGCGCAGCGAATACACAGGCTTCGCCACGGTCACGCGGTCCCTTTCGGATCCCGATACTTTGTTCAAAACGGACCCTCATCGTCTCGAAGATCCGGGGCTCAGGGACACCAAGCCAACGCATCATTTTAATCCAGCGCTCTGGTTCCCAGTTCATTGCAGCATAATGCGAATTACGTTGACTGACATGAGCTTCTAATTCGGGAGGGAGTTCGTGATCATATTGCGTCGCGAGGGTCCGCAAACCAGGACCGCTGTTCAGTCCGTTCCGTCGGACAATGATGCTCGCATTGCGGAGAAACTCGACGCGTTGGCGTTCGACTTCACGTCTGATCTGCACGTAATGCAGACGCTTACTCTCGGGGTCCGACTTCAATTCTTCCGCCCGGAGAGCCGCTTCGTCTTGTGGACTTTCGAGCGAAGCATCGTCGCGGAAACCGAGGATCACCGGCGCTGCCTCTTCTTCTGTGACAGCGCCCTCGAATCCAGGCTTGTTCGACTGGTCAACGATCGACTCTTCGACGATCGAGACTTCGGTGGTCGATTCTTGGACGATTGACTCTTCGACGATTGACTCTATTACGCGTTCGATCCGTGCGACAGTCGGTAATTGGAACGGAATTTCCTGATCCGGCTCTGAGGCTTTGGAGACATGTGGAGTCGGTCTCAATTCTGAGGTGACTTCCTCTGGCTTCTGAGATTCACTCAGGATTTCTTCCGCGCCCCCTTGATCTCCGGTACCGATAGTAACGGGAGCCACGACCCGGCGAAGCCGAACCTCTTCAACGGCAATCGGTTCAGAAGCTGGATGTGCGGGATACTGAGGGCCTGTCGGTTGGTTGCCTGATCCAGCGGTGCTCGGCAGTTTCGGACGTTCCAATAACTCTACATAGGCAATGTATGTGAGGGAAATGATCAAGGCGAATGTTAATGCGAGGCTTATGTGCCACTTCTTTCTCGACTCTTGGACGATCACAATCGGCTCCGACGGATCCGATGCGAAGACGTCCACGGGGGATTCTGTTACCGTCTGCTCGGAATCCGGAGTCGCTCTCATCTGTGTCGTTACCTAAGAAGGGTGACAGGGATTTCGTACCAAGCACAAGTGCTTGAAGAATCTCCGATCATGGTACGAAGGCGGTTCATGTCAAGTGACGATCAACGGATGATTGGAACAAAAAACTAACTACCTTGTTCGGTCTGTCGTCTCGGATTGAGGAGATGCTCGACCTCTTCTGATGAGAGTGGGCCAGCCTCCAAGGCGGCGGGAGAAGCAACAACGCCAAGTAGTTCTTGGTATAGTTCCGGAGCACGATCGACTAAGGTGCGTAAGACATCGCGAACGTTCGTCCCAGTCGCTGACGCTTTTTTCGCCACAGCAGCGGCAGCATCATAACCGATCCGAGGCGCTAGGGCGGTGCACATTGCGAGGCTCTTCTCAATCAGTTCCGAGCAGCGTACAGGATCCGCTTCTAATCCTCGGACGTCTCCGAAAACCACGACCTCAGGATCGATCTGAATGCAACGTCGGCTCAGAACGGAAGCGGCACTCGCAAGGAGTTCGATTGATTGGAGTAGGTTGTAGGCCAAGACGGGCATCATCACATTAAGTTCGAAATGAGAGCCCACGGCATTGGCCCAACCGATCGTGGCGTCATTACCGACGATCTGCGCCGCCACCATCATGACGGCTTCAGGAACGACGGGATTGACCTTGCCGGGCATGATCGAGCTTCCCGGTTGAAGTTCTGGGATCTTGATTTCTGCGATCCCACAACGTGGGCCAGAAGCAAGCCAGCGGATATTGTCTGCAATGTTCGAAAGACTGATCGCAACGGTTTTCAGCGATGCCGAGGTCTCGACTGCCGCGTCCTTCCCAGCCATCGCTTCAAAATGATTGGCGGCGGGAGCTACTTGATATTCAATCTCTACCGAGAGTTGCGCCGTAACCCGCGTGGCAAATTCCTTATGTGTATTCAGGCCCGTCCCGATCGCGGTACCTCCGATGGCGAGTTCCGAAAGGGGATCGAGCGTTGATTCGACCCGCCGGATCGCTTGTTCGACCTGTCGGGTGTATCCTAAAAGTTCTTGGCCGAGCCGGACCGGTACTGCATCTTGTAAGTGAGTACGGCCGATCTTGACATATTGATCCAACTCGTCAGCTTTGGCTGCGAGCCGACCTTGAAGGTCTTTCAGTTCGGGAAGGAGGCGATTCCGGATTCCCTCGATCGCAGCGAGGTGGATGGCGGTCGGGAAGACGTCGTTCGACGACTGACCCATGTTCACATGGTCATTAGGGTGGACCGGACTCTTCCCACCTCGGACCCCATTGATCTGCTCATTCGCGATTCCTGCAACGACTTCATTCGTGTTCATGTTCGAGGAGGTCCCGCTCCCCGTCTGGAAGACGTCCACAACGAACTGGTCGTCATGGCGGCCTTCAGCAACCGCCGCTGCGGCCCCGATGATGGTCTGAGCGCGTTGATCATCGAGCAACCCGAGGGCGTTGTTCGCTCCCGCCGCTGACTTCTTAATCAAACCTAAGGCGCGGATCATCCCTCGGGGGATCCGGAGCGAACTAATCGGAAAGTTGAGTTGCGCCCGACGCGTCTGGGCCCCGTAATAGGCGTCTGAAGGGACTTCCATCTCACCCATCGAGTCAGATTCGAGACGCGTCGTCACAACATTCCCTCAAGTTGATAATCTGAGATTGGTGTGGCCCTCCTTGGGTCTTCCGAGAAGCTAGCCTAGTATATCGTAGAAGGAAAAGAGTCAGCCCTGCAAGGTAGATTGAACGATCTTGAAACGCATCCACCGGACGTAGATCTTAGTCACCGGCTGTAGCGAGCGATTCGAATCGAGATTGTTCCTCGGATTCACCATCCGATGGCCAAGAGTACAAGCGGACGTCTCCTCCACGGATTCCGATGAACGGGCAGGGGGGATGTTCGGTCCAGGTCCCCGTGTTGAGGTAACGGACACCTCCGACCTCGGCCTCAAGCGGCAAATGTGTGTGTCCACAGGTGACGTGGTCGCATCCGAGATTCTTGGCCTCAGCAACAGCGGCATCCTGGACGAGAGCACTGTTTCCTTGGAATCGTTTACTGACCCGGCGGATCCATCGGGCAATGGCTCCCGGCATCCACTTCTGAATGTAATAAAAGATCCCACAGCCGATCGCAGTCAACCACTTATACCTTGTTATGAAGTAGTCGAACTGGTCACCGTGGAGGATCAGGAGTCGGATTTCGCCATTCTCGAAAATGAACTGATCGAGTACCTCAACGCCGACGATGAGTGAGACGAGTTCCGACGGACCATCGTGGTTTCCTCGGATCCAGATCACGCGGATGTCGTCTCGGTCCGAAATCTCACGGATTAGCTTAAGACAGTTTAGGTGGCTGGGCTTGAGCCGCTTAAAATTAAGATCATCAAATATGTCACCATTAATCACTAGTTCACGAGTATTCCAGACAGCCCAATCGAGGAACGCTTTCAGCAAGTCAGTCTGGCAGACATCGCTCCCGAGGTGGAGATCGCTGATGATCAAGGAATCAAACGGGAACGCGGAAGGTTCCTCGATTGAGAGCGGCATCATAAGGAAACTCGGGCCTCCCAAAGATTAGGTTCAAGGTAAGTTCTCGACGATTTCTAGGGAAGAAACATCGGAACTGACACACCTCTAGTCCACAGTCTCGTGATTTGATCCTAAGGTACTCGATTCTTTTCTCTCAATTCCACGATTTGTAGTAAATGAGGGCAGGTGGGATCCGGACAAAACCTGCCTCCTTCAGGGCTCCGGCGAGCGGGTGGCTTAGGGGGCTTTGTCCATCGATTTGCTCGATCTTGACGGTTTTGCGATCGCCCCGAAGGAGTCTGGGGAGTAGTCGGGTCGCGCTGATCAGTTCCTGATGACCTGCCGATGGAATCGTTGACAATCGCTTTCCCCAATGCTCGGCAACCAGGAGCGGTCGTCCTCCTTTGAGGATGAGGTAGGTTCCACGAGATCGAGGGAGCCGGGCACTCCCACCCTCAAGCAGCGGGATATCGAATGGTCCTCCAGTACCGTAGAGGTTGGCCGGGTCGCCCGTAGCCAAGAGCGTAATCGGCGTTTCCAATGATGAATCGGGATGGCACCGACGGTCGTGGCGTTGGAGTTCCTCGGCAGTGTCGGGAGTTGCGAACTGGATCCCGGAAAGGCCCTCGACGAAGAACCCACGACGGAGTTCACCTCGGAGTTCCGCACGATCGAGGATCGGAAACAACTCCCCCCACGTCGGGGACCAAGGTTCTCGGTTGACGATCTCACGACAGAGAATGCCGTAACGATCCAATAACGCCCCCGCCCATGCCATCGTCGATTCTTCAGGATCTCTCTGCGGTCGTCCGGGGATAAGCGACCAGCGGACCTCGCCATCATCCGACTGTCGACGACCGACCCTACGGTGTCTTGATAAGCCCCGGCTTTGTTGCTGGCGTCCCGATCCTTCACTCTTGCTCGACTGGTGATCCCTTGAGAATCCATCGCGGATTGGTCCGAGCCTCTCAGAGGTCAACAGACCGGCTCGGACCAAGAGCTCAAGGGCTTGATTCACAACCGAGGGGCGGAGACCCGTGCGCTCGACTAATTTCACGCGATCGAGAGTTCCCAATTCCTCCAGGACCCGTTGAACTGCCCGAGCATGCTCAAACTTTTCACTAGTCCCATTGGCAATGGTTTCGTGACGGTCGGGCAGGATACCTTCGAACCAGTCCGGAATCAGTCCGACATCCTCGTCGAGGGAACACCAGGACCATTCCGATGACCTCAGAAGCTCGTCAAGCTCTTGGTTCCGAAACTTCGGAGAACGACATGGGAGCAAGTCTTGCTCCCAGACAACCAAAGGCGCAGCAAAACCGCGGAGGATGCCTAAGATCGAGGCGAGCCCATCCGACCCAATCGATGTCGAGCCTGAGTTGGCCAACCCCTGATGATAGAGGAGGTAGTCGGCGAAGACTTCGGGTCGGACAGCAATGACCTCACGTCGACGTTGGGCAATGGTGAGCCGTCGAACTTCTTCGAGAGACCGAGGATCCGACCAACGTTCTTCCGTGACGCCTCGTTCCCGTGCGTCAACCAGCGCTCCATCGCCAGCAAGATCGATGAGGAGCTTCCGAGCTAACTCGGGCTCAAGGCCATAACGTTTGATGAGGTCAGCAGTCCCAACGAATACCCTGGTCCGACAGTACCGTCGGATGATGGTTGTTAATGCTTTCGACGCAGTTGAGATCCCAATCGCCTCGTCTTGGTCGGGAAAGGCCGAATGATAAAGCGGAAGGTCTTCAGTGAGGATCCAACGTTCTCGAAATTCATCACTTCGAAAGCGAAATCGAGTGACGTTGCCGGATCGTTCAAGTTCTCCGAGGAAGGTCCCAATCTGTTCAGTGATCTCAGAAGAGCAAAGATCGCCGGAGTTCCTGAGTAGTTCGGCAGCTTCATCGAGTGATCGGGGAGGCCGATCGATCCCGCGGAGCCGGAGGTCGACGCGTTCCACCGCCTGGGGATCGAGCGCTGTTGTCTCTGGGTCGAATTCGAGAAGTGAGGCGCGTCGGTCTTCGGAGAGATCGGTTGTCGCAGGACCATTCTTTCCGGCCCGTTTGGGCTCATCCCATTCGTAGAGATAGGTGTTCGTAAACGAGTTCTGGAGTGCCGAAGTGAATGGAGAGGGTTCGACCCCGATCCGCTCGGCTACATCGATGACTCCCTCTCGGATCTGTCCGAGGAATCGATGGAGGCCAGGGAGGTCGAGATCATCGTTGAGACATTCTCGGTAGGTCTCAATGACGATCGGGAAATCGGGATGCTGACGGACAATCTGGAGGAGGTCCTTTGCGCGGAGCCGTTGGAGCCAGAGCGGGGTCCGTTTGTTCGGATCAACACGAGGCATCAACAACGCTCGTTGCGCGTTTTGGCGGAACCGGAGTCCGAAGAGTGGCGATTCACCTAACTCTTCAACGATCAGACGATGTGGATCGTTATCAAGGAGTTCACTGAGGAGGTTGACTGGCGGCTCCTCGGTTCGAGGGATCCGGAACAGGATCCCGTCATCGCCATGGTAGCTCGCGGCTTGGATTCCGAATCGCTCCCGGAGAAGGCCGAGGGTTGCTAGCTTGAGCGTGAGGTGAAATCGGGCTCCTAACGGACTCAGGATTGCAAGTTGATGATCTCCAGTGGGATCCGGGACGGCCTCGACGACAACCCGACGGTCCGTCGGGACCACTCCCGCCTTCAGGCGTTGCCGTCGAACGAGGTCGCGGAGAGTCTGAAGCGACCGATCATCAAGGAGCTGGAGCGTTTGAGGACGGGGATCGATCGTTGGTTCCGTCTCCTTGTCCAGTGTCGAAAGAGATCCCTGCTCAAGAAAACGAAGCAAGGCACCCACACGGCTGCCGAGTCCTGCGCTCCGTCCGCTTCGCTCTCCCCGCCAAAATGGCATGATCGACGGCCGGCCTTCGGCTCGGCTCACGATCATGCGGTCTGATTCGATTGCTTCAATTGACCAGTTGGACGAGCCGAGTTGAAAGGTCTCACCGACCCGTCGTTCCAGGACGAATTCTTCGTCAAGTTCGCCGAGCCGAGGACCTCCTACGCCGAAAAAGACCGGAAATTGGCCAGTTTCGGGGATCGCTCCTCCGTTGATAATCGCATGTCGATGTGAACCGGGGAGCGGGACAAGCCGGTTTTCGAGCCGATCCCAACGGATCCGGGGCTGGAGGTCCCGAACGTCGACGTTGAGTAAACGGCCGCTGACCATCATCAGGACATATTCAAACTCTTCGATCGAGAGGGAGTGGTAGGGCTCGGCGCGTCGGACAACTTCGAAGAGTCGAATGGGGTCTTGAGGCTCGACTGCAACGGCGGCAACGACTTGTTGTGCCAAGAGGTCGAGGCAATTCTGGGGGATCTCGCTTGGCTCAACTGCACCGTCGTTCATCCCGTCGCAGAGGGCGGCTAATTCGAGAAGCTCGAGAGGAGTCCGAGCAAACAATTTCCCTCGGCTGGTGCCGCCAACTGCATGGCCGGCTCGTCCGACTCGTTGAAGTCCTCGGGAGACACTCCCGGGGGAACCGATCTGGCAGACCAGATCCACCGTCCCCATATCGACTCCCATCTCCAGCGAGGCGGTTGCAATAACGGCGTGGAGTTCACCACGTTTGAGCTGATCTTCTGTTTCGCGTCGACGCTCGAGACTGACGCTTCCATGGTGAGCCCGGACTTGAAGACCTGCCGTTTTCTCCGATTCAGCGTCGTCCACGCTTGACTCGAACCGCTCGGAGAGTCGGCTCGCAAGTCGTTCCGCCTGCCTCCGGTCGTTCGAGAAGACGATGGTCGACCGGTGGTTCCGTATGAGGTCATCGAGATCGGCTTCAATTCCAGGCCAGACCGAACTCGATTCCTGACTGATGGGCGTCAGGGGAGGTAGGGTCAGCGAAAGTTCCATCGACCGAGCGGTCCCGCAATCGACGATGGAGACCGGTCGAGGCCGGTACTTCAGGAGACCCGATTGTTCTTTAAAGCCGGGATCCTGCTCCCAGCCGCCCAAGTATCGCGCGACTACTTCGAGAGGTCGCTGAGTCGCCGAGAGCCCGATCCGGAGCAAAGAATCCTGGGCAACTTCTTCAAGGCGCTCGAGAAGGAGTGCTAGAAAGACCCCGCGCTTGTTCGAACAGAGTGCATGAATTTCGTCCACAATGACAAAAGAAAGACCCTCAAAAATTGCTCTGGAGCGACTGGTGAGGAGGAGATGAAGCGACTCCGGCGTCGTAACCAAGACCTCGGGCGGATGATCTCGTTGGCGTCGACGATCAGCCGGTGCGGTGTCACCAGTCCGGACGCCGATGCGGAGCGATCGGAGCGGAGTCATTAATGAGTCAGCAGTCTGGAGGATCCCATCAATAGGGCCTTCAAGATTGCGCTCGATATCGTAGTTCAGGGCCTTGAGAGGTGAGATGTAAAGGACCCGAACTCCTGGTATGTCAGGGAGTTCCCGCCAAACGTGATCAAGGCAGGCCAAAAAGGCAGCCAGGGTTTTCCCTGATCCGGTCGGTGCAAGGATCAGTGTGTGTTTCCCTGCTTGGATCGATTGCCAACCAAGGCGTTGTGGCTCGGTTTCGTGCCCGAACGTTTCGCGGAACCACCGGCGGACTGGCGGCAACATGCTCTCTAAACCGGATTCTCGGTCTGATCCCTCCATGAGTCAGTCTTCAACATCGAGCATGGCCGACAGGGTAGACGAAAATGAGGCAAGAAATGAATGAAACTTCGATGATCGCTGAGTCAAGTTTAAGATCAGAGCGATTATGCACAACGACTAGGCAATGAGTGCCGCGGCTATGAGTGAGAGGGTTGAACGATCTCTTGCTGGATTAGTTCGCGGAGGATTTCACCCACACTTTGGCGGCGCTGACGAGCGAGATTGATGAGCGCGTCAGCATGACCGCGAGGCACAAAGAAACCGAGTTCGACCACACCATAGTCGACATCGTGGGTGAGTGGGGCTCTTTGAGTATTCTCGAATTGCATCTTAAAATCGAAATCCTAAATGACGGAAATGAAAGATGTGGATGGTGACCAAATCGCTGCAATTACTGCGCCACGGACTCAAGCGACTAGCGAAGCGTGATCACGATGATCGCGAGAATCCCGATAATTGCGATAGCAATGCAGAATCGAAGGATCCAGCGCATCTCTATTTGCTCTTGAAATCCTTCTCGAGAATTGGACAAGAACGAATCGAACGATGGTTCGGATTCGCTGGAACCCTCACCAGAAATGTAGTCTATATCTGCCTCGTCGAGGAGTATTGCCTGCCTGGGCTGGGAAATCGCCTTTCCCATCGGGGCTCCCTTCGCTTCGGCGAGGCTAAAAAGTGTTTGGAGTGATGCATCTGATCCTCGCCCTCCATCCCGATCGAGTCGAATTTCTTCATCCTCAAGTTCTGGTGGAGGAGGACGGAACGCTCTGGCATCTCCCCCTGACGAACCTTGTAAGGCTTTTACGCGATCAGGATCTGTCCAGCGGGCAAGGTCGTCTGCGAGTTCTTGGGCACTCTGATAGCGATCATCCGGTTCTTTGGACATCAGCTTGCGGACAATCGCGGCGAAGGCGGAAGGAACGCTCGGAGCGACCGATTCCAGGAGGGGCGGGTCCTCCATCCGATGACGAAAAATCTTGCTGACGATGTCACCCCCTTCGAACGGGGGGTGACCGGACAACGCGAAGTAAATGGTGCAACCGATGCTGTAAAGGTCACTCCGATGATCGGCCATCGTGGCATTCGCTAGTTGTTCTGGGCTCGCGTAGTCGAGGGTTCCGACCACAGCATTTGGTTCGGTGAGCGGATTAGATTCATCAACCGCCTTAGCGAGACCTAAATCGAGGATTTTTGCATCACCGTCCGGAGTGATCATTAAATTCGATGGCTTGAGGTCGCGGTGAATGAGGCCACCATCATGTGCCGCTTGAAGCCCACCAAGCACCTTCCGAAAGTATTCTGCGGCGTCGGGTACTTGGAGTGGGCCGTTTCCTCTCCGGACTTTTTTTACCACGTTGTACAGACTATCACCACGAACGTATTCCATCACCATGTAGTGGGCATCACCGAGGACGCCTACTTCGATTGTCCGAGTAAGATTGGGATGAACCAGACGCTGCGAGAGTTCCATCTCCCGATAAAACCGCTTGAGAGCCCGATCATTTTCGGCAGCGACGCGAGGAGGAAGTACTTTGATCGCGACGAGTTTCTCGTCGGTTCTATTTGATTGATAGTCATCCTCGCTGCAGGCGAGGTAGACTTTTCCCATCCCCCCTTCGCCGAGTCGCTTCAGGATCCGGTAAGAACTCAGGAAGAATCCCCAGGTCCGACCGTTCAGGAGCTTATTCGCCTGGTAGCGAGTAAGCCATCCCCTGCGGACAAGTTCCTTCGCGACGGGGGACGGATCATCATCGTCCCCAAGCTCATGACCCTCCAAGATCGCATTGAGCCGAGCCGAACTGACAAGTCGACTATCTTTGAGATTTTTGATGAAATCCCGGAACCGGGGCATTGTGTCTAATCCCGATCAACTTCGGGTACTCGGGGTAAATTAGGGTGATGACCTAATCCTGGAATGTCCATTACACTCCGAATTGGGTTCTTTCTCGATTGTACGATCACTTGTACGAATTGGACGTCACTGCAGATGACCGATTATTTAATTATTCGGAGCCGACTAAGAGTCGGCGTCACCACATTGAATTGAGAGTGCTGACTGAGTGAAGGATCGACGTACGAAAGGTAGTCCTCCACTCAGGATTCACCTTCTGTCAGGATAACCATACAAGTGACGTTGTCGCGTGAGTCGTTCTTAAGCGCAAGATCAACTAATTCTTGTGCGATTGACTGAGGATCATTGCTCGCTTCGAGGCGTTCCCGAATCGCGTCGTCACTAACTACTCCCGTAAGTCCGTCGGAAGCCAGGAGAAATCGATCTCCAGCCCTGAGGTCGTCGACGCGGACGTCTTCTGGGCCATCATTCGCTTCACGGCAGCCGAGATAGAGATAGAGAACGTGGCGGAACTGGTGATGCGCGGCTTCTTCCGGTCGGATTGTGCCGATGTTCTTTAACGCGGTGGCAAGGTCGTGGTCCTGCGTAAGCTGGAGGAGTCGGCCACTTCGCAGTCGATAGACACGCGAGTCGCCGAGCCCGGTTACATAGACGCGGTTTTCTCGGACCAAGAGGAGAACGACCGTCGTTCCCATCTGACTAAAAGCAGGAACGAGTTGCGCTTGGGTGAAGATCTCTTCGTTCGTTGTGGCGATGGCCGACTTGAGAGCGTCCTGAATGGCGGTTGAATCGTGAGTATCAACCTTACCGATTGTACGTTTCAGGTTCTTCGGGATTTCCTGGACAGCGAGTTTGCTTGCTTCTTCGCCCGCTAGCTGACCACCCATTCCGTCGGCAACGATAAACGGGCCAATTGGATCGAGGTTTAGCGATTGAGTGTCTTGTTGCGTCGTCTCCATCCCGGCGGAGTGGGTCTGAGCGTGTTCTTGCCCCAATCGAATGATGAGCTGACCCAACGCTTGGACAGGTAGACCCCTGGGATACTCGGCAACAGAGCCAATTCCGGGTACATAGAAGTTGTCCTCGTTGTGGCTTCGATAGTTCCCTTTCGTTGTCGCAACTCCAACGCTGATCGATGAAGCAGGGGCACGGACGGCCTCGCTGGAATCTTGGCTCGGGACCTCGTAGATGGTCGAGAATTCATTCCGAAGCACTGGTCTTGCGCTTAGGTTTGCCCCGCTCAAAGCTTCGGAACGGTCTCCGAGACCCAAGAGCTTTCGGATCTGTAGAATTGGGGTTCTCAACCACTCAAGCCAAGACACGATGAGCCTCTCGTTCTCCCCTGTAGATACCTGGGGTCGACGCTCCGTTCGCTTCCCAGGGAGGATCAATCAGCCGATCTTAGAGATCAATTTTAGTTATCCGTTATCAATGATCTAGGTTAACGCGAATGACTCGGCGCCGCCCACTCCATGAGATTGCTAACCCCTTGACTCCGATGGGTCACGAAGAGTTCTCCTGCTTCGAAGCCGGCCATCAATCCGTGGTAACGATTCATCGCCTCGATCGTTTCGAGAACACGATTCTTTGACGGAGGGAATTGTGATCGATACGCTCGGACTGATTCCAACTTGCGCTCCAGACATATTCCGATGTCGGCGACAATGTAGCCGGACGAGTCGGGAAGGTCTAGGCCATGCAGCGAAACGGGAAAGCTAAGCTGATTCTGAATCCGGTGTGTGGGATAACCGTCAAAGTATTCATCCCACTTGCTTAAACGGCTGTAGAAGACAGCGGCGTCCGTAATGAGCATTGCCTGGTAATGGTCTGGAGAGGCCAGTACCGTTCTGCCGCCGAAGCCAAGGACGACCCGGGGCCGAAACTTCCGAAATTCGGTTGCAAGAGCGACGCGTGCCTCGAAGGAATCAAAGAGTCGTCGATTAGGGAGATTGAGTTGTCGGCGGACGTGAACACCGAGGATACGAGCCGCTTCCTGAGCCTCTTCGAGGCGATGGTCTGGGCCGGGTGAGCCTGGAGTCGGCTCACCGTCGGTCAGATCAATGATCCCAACACGGTAGCCAAGACTGCCGAGGTGAGCGAGCGTCCCGCCGCAGGTAATCTCGACATCGTCAGGATGAGCGCCGACAGCGATGAGGTCGAGTGTAACATCTTCCTGATCCGACGCGCCCATAATGACCTTTCTCTAAATATCTGATTGACACCGCATCATTAGCGTTCAAACGAAATAGTATCGCTGACCCTCTTTCTCGGCAATCCAGCAATGCCCTAAGTCACTGTTTCGGGGCTGGCTAGGCCGATCGCGCAATCGCACAACGAGGAACGACAGGAAGGAAGCTTGATCGGAATGCCGGTATGACTGCTACCCCTAGTCGGATTTGGAAACCGCGAGAAGGAACGTTTGATTGAGGGGTTGAAAGCGAATCCGATCGAGCTGCTCGATCGAACGTGCTATCTGAACATTCCAACTCTGAACCTCTCTAGCGACTTGCTTAAGGATTTTGTGAGCCTCAAGGAAGCCTTCGATCGTTGCCACGTTGACTGCAAGACGACCACCCGGACGAAGCCGCTCAAAGACCGACTTCAGGATGGCTCCCACATGACGCCCGGTCCCACCGACGAAAACGGCATCGGGATCGGGAATCCCGACGAGGGCATCAGGCGCTCGACCTGCGATAAGTTCGACGTTGGAAACTCCGAAGCGATCGGCATTCGACTGAATCATGCTCAGTTCCGCAGTTCGTGGTTCAATCGCGAACACCCTTCCTTTTGTCGCGAGTCGTGCCGCCTCGATCGCGACTGAACCTGACCCAGCACCGACGTCCCAGACAATGGCCTCCTCGCCGATTGCGAGCTGAGCGAGGGCAATCGCTCGGACTTCAGCGGTCGTCACCAGTGACTTACGCGGCTGAGATTGATTGAAAAGTGAGTCCGGATTGCCGAAACGGAGTCGAGGAGCGTCTCGTTCGGGGCGTTCTGGTTGCTCCGTTTCGCGGACCAAGATGAGCACGTGTAGTGGATCGAAGTCGAGTTGGATCAGATCCTTGAGTGTTGCTTGGGTAACACGCTCGTCAGGTGATCCGAGGTGCTCGCAGACGTAGGCTCGATAGTGTTCCAGCCCTCGATCGAGCATCGCCCGCGCAAGTCGAGACGGTGGGCAACGATCACTCGAGAAGAGCCCGATCTTTTCTGCATGTCGGAGCTTGTTCAGGATCGACTCCAAGGAGTGGCCACCCAGATCGGCCAAGTACGCATCATCCCAGCTTTCTTTGACGCGAGCGAAGGCCAATTGCATGCTGCTGACGTGTGGGATGATCTCGAACGATTCTTTACCGAGCCGGTCGCAGAGGTAGCGGGCGATCCCGTAAAAGAGGGGATCGCCAGATGTGACGAGGACGGCTCGATCGTCAGACATTGCATCTCGGACCTGTTGGGTTGCAAGTCCCATCTCAGCTTCGAGATCCGTCCTATTCCCGGGGAGTTCTGGAAGTAAGCTGAGGACCGCCTGAGGTCCGAGAATTAAGGTAGCGTCCTGAAGTATTGACCGCGCTAATTCGGTGAGTCCCGCCCAACCGTCGTCTCCGACCCCGATAATGACGACCTTCGATTGCTCCTCGACCACAACATTCACCTCGTTTATGTGACCCCAGTCGATTAACTCCCCTTATCAATCGTGTCTCGATCACCAACTTACTAGCTCTCGTCTCACTATACGAGAAAACACCGTATTGTTCCCGGCTCAATATGCCTTGTGAGCCCCTACAAATCCCGAAAAGTCGCCTATCCCGAGTGTCGTTTCAGATCGTCGGTCATCGTATTCCGAACAACAACTTGGGCCGGGAATTCGTGGTTCAGAATCTAATTCTGCCTTCGAGGAATTGGAACTGATCCACCTAAATTTATTGTCAGGAATCAGTTGCTTCGAAAGCTAGGCTCGCGAAACTGACGCAGCAAGTGGACGTGGAATCGATTGCTTGTTGGTACTGGAGCAGCTCTCCCCGTAACGGGCCCGCCGCGTGAAGCATGATGTAGGTTGCAGCGAGGCCGCAGATCCGCCACACATTCGAGACCGCTGCAGCGGTTTGAAACCAGGATTTCGGATCACCCGCAACGGCGTGACTGATCATGGCACGATCAAACCGCTCGAGCCTCAATTGAGTTTGCTGATCGACCAGGTCTCGGTCACCGAATTCACGGCCGATATGTCCAAAATCGACGGAGGCGATGTACTTAACGACTTCATCACTCGATGATTCGGCAGCACGGAGGGCCTGAACAAACCGTTGAATATCCGGAACTTCGATAGGATCGACCCCTCGACCGAAGAGGTCATCGAAGGATCCGACCAGAATCGGGACCACACTGAACTCGGCATCCGGTCCAAGGAGATGTTGGAGAAACAGAAGTTGAAATTCGATTGAATGCTCGCGAACATGTGCGGTCTCATCCTCGAAAGCGCTCGGGCCAACGAGGGAGGCGATCCGGTCGACGAAAGTTCGATCAGTCCGGACCAAGCCGAGTGGGGTCTCAAAGTCTTTACGTGTCAACATAAATCGTTGTTGGCAAGGGCGATGCGCAACACCGATAATAATGAATGTTTTTGCCTCGTTTCCTTCGATCAAGGCTCGATATGCATGGGTATAGGTCGGACCACCTCGGACGAAATCAATGTGGGGGATCATCACGGCTCGAGTTGAATTGCCGAGGCATGCAGAATCGGGAAGGCCAGCACCTTCGGGATTGTAAAAGTAACTCTCTAGTTGACATCGAAGGACCCGAGGATTGGACGAATAGGCCCGACCAGCAAGCGCTGGTTGACGGATCCCAGCGTGTTTGAAGTCTTCGAGGAAGGAACTGTAGGTTGGCCCCTCCAAGAGCATCCGCGACTCAAGTTGATGGACGAGGCTCTCAAGTTGCTGGGTCGAGATTAGTTGACGAGTCTGTCGGAGGACTTCTGCCTGGATCTCGGGAAGGCTCAATTCTCCATTGAACTTCCGGACGAGATGTTCAAAGCCTGCCTGGTGGATGTAGAGAGGTTCCTCAATGATCCCGTGCGCATCAACAAGGCCGACGTAACTAGTTCCGCCACGTTGCTCCAACGTGGGGATGATCGGCCTCAGTTTTGGGTAGTCAACGACCGCCATGGTCTTGTCCGCCATGCCGGAATCGGATCATTGTTAATAAGAGCTTGATTCTTGAGTCATCCTTGAATGAGGTCAAGACCGAGATTCTAAGAGAAGCTCTACAAAACGACACAACAAATGATGAAGTTTTCAAATGGTCCGCAAATACTCTTCATACCCTGAGATTTAACGCTTGGCCTATTCAGGCTCCGGCAACGGGGCTAAGATTTCAGGCCTTCAAGGGACGGAGATGATCTGGAGAAGGATCCGAGCCGAGCGTTGACGAGTACGTCGGAACTCGGTCGCGAAGGAAGGAGCCTCCTATGCGACGACTCATGTTGGCCGCACTCTCTGCAGCATCTGTGCTGGCTTCTGATTGCCTTTTGGGAGCCGCTACGCTCGCCCAACAGCCAACGCCGCGTGGTACAAGTCGGCTCGCCCCCGCACCGGCACCAAACCAATCGAGTCCAATTCAGAATGTCCCCAGGACTCCAGCGAACTCAACTCAAACTCCTCCGGATTCGGATTCACAGGCTCAACTCGACCAAATTCTGCAACGATGGTCCGATGTGAGCCAAGGTTTCAGCATCCTCGATGTCCAGTTCACGAAGATCGAAATTAATCAGACTCTAAATATCAAAACAAAGTATCAAGGTCGTGCGATCCTCAAACGGCCGAATCGGGCACTCTTGACCTACGAGCGTGAGGATCCGGAAACGGAGAAATACGTCCCGGACAGCCGAACCCAGATGACGGGCACCGAGGTTGTTCAATGGGAGCCTGAAACCAAGCAGATCCACTTCTATCCCTTGCCCGAGGATGCACAACTCCGGGCGCTCGAGGAAGGCCCTCTCCAGTTTCTCTTCAACATGAACGTCAACCAGTTCAAGTGGCGTTATAGCGCATCGTTGGACGGAATCACCCAAACGGAGCAAGGGACATACTATAAAATATTGCTCTTCCCGAGGCACGCCGTAGATCGAGAGACCTTTGTCGCAGCGCGACTCTTTCTTGATACCAAGACTCTTTTCCCTGCGGTGATTGACACGCTCGATCCCAACGAGCGTGATCGAGTCTACTACAGAGTGACGAGAACGACTCCCCGGAACCCAAATGAAGTGGGTGATGAGTTCTTCGAGTGGACCCAGAAGCTCGCTACATTTGCAAATCAGAATGGCTGGGAACTGGTCCGACATCCCTCGCCGTCGACGACTGGCCTCAACAACTCCGGTGCCCAGACTGGCCAAGCTCCGGAGACCTTGACGAGCCAACCCACTCAAGGAAGATTGGGTTCAGAGCGGAACCAACGCCAAGCTCCCTGAACCGAAAAACAACCCCAGGGGATTGATTACGAGTATCGATCTGATCAGAGAAAACGTGCTTATCGGGCATCGACGTTGCTGCCCTCAACCTGCCGTTACCGAGCAAGTAATCAGTGATCGTTCGACATTTCTTGGTGGACGGGTTGAGATTAAGGGGTGGTTGTTTGACGAAGAATTCCGACGGGGTCTATAATTTTACTACTATCTGATCGAATAACCGTCCCGAGGCGATCAGTTCAAGCTCACTTCGGCATGTAGAACTCCGTGAGGTGGGAATCCTACGGGGCCGAGGTCTTGGCATGCGTTTGCCTTCCGTCTCCTGATGATGACTCAGTCCGAGTCATCGAGTTGGCGTAAGCGCGACCAAACCCTGGTTGGAGAGTGATTAACGATGGGACTTCGCCGTTGGCAGCCGATAGAGGTCCGTTCCTTAGTTTGTTGCACGCTACTTTTCTCGATCTTGGCTCCGATCAACACAAAGGCTCAGGAGCCTTTGGGATCCGTGGAACGGCCCGGAGTTCCCGGTCAATTCTTCCGGATTGATCAACCCATTAGCTCTGAAAGCGTTAGCAGATTTACGACCGCCACGAAGAGCTATCTTAGGGACGCCGCTGTCCGAGGTGAAGCTCCGGTGATGATCTTCGAGATTCGACCCGGTGAAACGGATTACGGCATCGTAATTCAGCTGACGGATTATATTGCGACATCACTCGAAGGGGCTCGTAAAACGGTTGCATATGTACCTGAACCGCTCTCGGGCTACGGAGCACTTGTTGCGCTCGCATGTGATGAAATCGTCTTGGGCTCTGAGGCATCCTTAGGTCCAATCACACCCGTTGGGACGAATCCTGTCCGCGTCTTAGATGGTGTTGTCACTGAACTTGCTCGGAATAAGGGAAGACCTCCTGATCTCATCCGGGGAATGCTTGACCCATCACTTCAGCTTTATCGCGTTGAGACTCCGGAAGGTAATGATTACGTCCTCGAACAGAACATCGACGAGTTTGAACAGACGAGGCGGATCTTGAATCGAGAACCTGCCTGGGGTCGTGGAGCGCGTGGGAAACTTTCGGCAAGTCGGGCCCGTGATGATGGACTCGTTCAGAGCCTCGCCGAAAATCGGCAAGCGATCGCCGTCGCCTATGGTGTGACGGAGATTTCCGATGATCCAACGCTCGGCGCTGAGGAAATCGTCCCGATTTGGATCCGAGTGACCGGCGCTGTCACTCGCGCTGAGGAAGCATATTTAAAACGACAGATTTCGCTTGCTGAAGAGCAGGGGAAGAATCTACTCTTCCTCGAATTGAACAGCCCCGGTGGCGATCTCCGGATTGTTGATGATATAGCGACCTCCCTTAGTGAACTCGATCGGATCAAGACGGTGGCCTACATCAATGATCAAGCCACCGGCGTCGCCGTCCTCCTTGCCTTCGGTTGTGATGAAATTGTATTTCGACAGGGTGGACGCTTGGGAAATGTCGATGAATTGATCCCGGGCCGTAATTCAGCGCAGCCACTCACCACGGAGCAGCAGCTCGTAATCGAAGAAAGTCTCGTCGTCCTAGCCAAACGCAACGGCTATGCTCCGGCTGTCGCAAAGGCGATGGTTGACCCGGACATGGAACTTGTCTCCGCGCTCGATCAGGATGCCGGGGCCGTTATTCTGACCGACCGATCGACCGTCGACGCTGATCGAGACCGCTTCGCGAATGTCGTCTCACTTAAGTCTCCCGACGAACTGTTGACCGTCACCGACGAGAATGCCGCCAAGCTTGGATTAACTCGGTTGGTGGTTGCTGACGATGAATCCTTGAAACAAGATTACGGACTCACCGGAGTTTCCATTCCAGTGAACGGGCCCTCTTGGGTCGACCGTTTCGTGAGCATCCTCAATACTCCCTTTATGGGAGGCTTCTTACTCTTCCTTGGGTTCTTGATGCTAGTACTCGAGATGAAGCTACCGGGGATTGGCTTGCCTGCGATCACGGCGACCCTTTCGTTCCTCCTCTTCTTCTGGAGTCGTTATCTCGGAGGAACGGCTGACGGACTCGAAGTGATCCTCTTCCTCGTCGGGTTGATCTGTCTTGCGTTGGAGATCTTCGTCTTCCCCGGATTTGGCGTCTTCGGGATGAGCGGGGTGATCCTCATCCTTGTAAGCATCGTGATGGCAAGTCATACTTTTATCTGGCCTTCTGATGACTCTCAATACCGTCAGATGGGCCAAACATTGACGCAGGTGGTTGTCTCCTTGGTTGCGGTCGTTGGGGGCATCATCGCGCTCGGTCGCTATTTCCCCTCGTTGCCATTCTTCAACAAACTCGTGCTACGTGCCTCGACACCGGCTTCTGATCTGAGCGGGCTCCCTGAGAAACCAGTGGGTGACTCTGAAACGCCAATGGCGTTCTTGCTCGGTGAAACCGGTCGGACCACTTCCGTCTTGCGGCCCAGTGGCAAGGCACGTTTCGGAGAACTCTTGGTCGATGTTACCGCCGACGGTTTCTTTATCGAGCCGGATCGAATGATCCAGGTCGTTGATGTTCAAGGTGCACGCGTGATCGTGAAGGCGATCGAGGATCTAGTCTGAGCGGAGAGCGACCAATCGACAGCGACTCTTGAAGATCGTGATCGAAGATGAATCAAGAGAGCCGGGTTTGAGCAAAAGCTTGCGGAGGATACTCGATGGAAAATGCCTTACTCTGGCCGGCGATCTGCCTCCTCGTGGGGTTGATCCTGATCCTCGCCGAAATTCTGATACCCTCCGGTGGATTACTCGGCCTATCCGCCTGTGTTTTCCTCGGTGCTTCGCTCTGGCTCGCATTCTCGAAGTCCTGGAACCTCGGCTTCACCTACCTGGGTGCACTCGCTGTGTCGATTCCGTTGATGCTCTGCTTTGCGATCTATCTCTGGCCGAGGACCCCAATGGGCAAGTGGCTCTCACTTCGCCCGCCTGACCGTGAGCAAGTTGAGCCGGACTTCGCGGTTTCGCAAGGGACCCGGCTCGAATACTTGCTTGGGCAGTTCGGTCGGACCTTGACTCCCCTCCGGCCATCCGGCACCGTGGATGTTGACGGTCGACGCTTCGACGGTATCGCTGAGGATGGCTTGATCCCCGCAGGTAGCATCGTGAAAATCGTCCAGATCCGTGGCGGACAAGTGGTCGTCCGGATCGGTTCGTCGCACCAACTCGATGAATTGCTCGCCGACACTGAGTCAACCTGAGGTTGGTCTTCTCCTGGCTCACCAAGAAAGAAACCGGCGACAGTCTTCCTCACACTCTTCGCTCGCTCAGCTTCTTGATATCTACTTGAAGGAATCGGACCATGATGATACCACTCCTCGGACAGGTCAACAACCAAGATAACAACTTCGCACTATTGATATTTCTGCTTTTGTTCATTGTTGTTGTTGTTGTTTTTGCTTTTATTATTTTCGCAAAGTACTTTAACCTCTGGATCCAAGCGAAAACAACCAACGCCAGTATCGGCCTGATTGAACTGATTGGAATGACCTTTCGGAAGGTCAATCCGAACATTATCGTTCGATCCAAGATCATGGCCGTCCAAGCTGGGCTTAGCGAAGTGGATGACGTCTCGCGCGAGAATCTGGAGTCGCACTACCTCGCTGGCGGTAATGTGCCCAACGTGATTCGGGCCTTAATCGCGGCACAGCGGGCCGATATCGCCCTCAATTACAAGCGGGCCGCCGCGATCGATCTCGCCGGTCGAAACGTCCTGGAAGCGATCCAGACGAGCGTTAATCCTAAAGTGATTGACTGTCCTGATCCTTCCAAGGGTCGGCAAACTGTCGACGCCGTTGCAAAGGATGGAATTCAGCTCAAGGCCAAAGCACGGGTGACGGTCCGTACGAATATTGACAGACTCGTCGGTGGTGCCACCGAAGAAACCATTATTGCGCGGGTCGGTGAGGGGATTGTTACCACGATTGGTTCGGCTGAGACTCACAAGACGGTGATCGAAAACCCTGACATGATCTCCAAGCGGGTGCTCGAGAAAGGACTCGATGCTGGGACCGCGTTTGAGATTCTCTCTATCGACATCGCTGATATCGACGTCGGTGATAATATCGGTGCTCGACTCCAAGCTGACCAAGCTGAAGCAGATATGCGAGTCGCCCGGGCAAAGGCGGAAGAGCGTCGGGCAGCGGCAATTGCAACTGAGCAAGAAAACCTTGCGAAAGTGCAAGAAAACCGCGCACACGTCCTGATGGCCGAAGCTGAGGTACCTCAGGCAATTGCAGAGGCATTCCGTCGTGGTCATCTTGGGATCGGTGACTACTATTCACTCCAGAATCTGCAAGCCGACACCGATATGCGTGCAACCATTGCAGGAACGGGCGGGAATGCTCGTCGCGAAAACAATCCCAACACTTGATTTGTTTTCTTTGATCAATAGCTCGCGATCTTAAGACGCTCAGACTTGAGCCGAATGGTCTGAGCGTCTCTCGGTCGTCAAGTTGATTCAACTATTCACACAAGTAAGCAATCGCTGGAGTTTCAGGCATGATGGATCCACTCTTCGCACAGCAGGGCGGCTTTCCGTTCCAGTTGATCATTCCAGCGGTCTTGATGGTCTTTTGGATCCTCAACAAAGCTTTCGGGCGCCAGGAACCACGTCAACAGCCTCGACCACCGGCACGGCGCCCTGCCTTCCAAGAGCCAAACCCCAATCGGCCGAGCCGGGCTCCGACCAATTTCCCAAGGCGACCACAGCAACCGGACTCGGGGTTAGGTGAGTCGTCTTCATCGCAGAGTAGGCCGACCACCAACTACTCCGAACGATCGAGAACACCAGATCGTCGCGGATCATTGGCCCGTGCAGAGGGACCTGATCGGGATCCCACGCTGATCATCGAAGATACCCTCGGCCCCGAAATTCGACCGACGAAGCGATTCGAGGCCGATGAGCGAATTGAAGCCCGCCATCTCGATAGTCTCGACCATCGAGCAGCACCCTTGGTGTCTTCCGCTCGTCCAGGTACACAACGAGACGACTCATTAGGATCGGGGGAGTCGACGACTCCTTCCCAGATTCCCGCCTCGATTTCGTCCTTAATCGATAAGATTAGTGCAGGTGACGTCGAAACCGCCCGTGATGTCTTTGTGATGACCGAGATTCTCGGTCAACCCAGGTCAAGACAACGACGATTTCGGAATTCCCGACCATGATCGTTAATCATGATTCTTGAATACGTTGTAGCTACTCTTAATTTATAGCCTCAGATTCCTGTCGCTGTTTAGCTCTGGTTCTCGAACTCTCTCCGGTGGCTGGACGCCATCGGGGATCATGGGCTCAAACTGGAGCGTCTTCGGGGTCCCGTTTCTCGAAATTGACCTTTATCGACTCGTCGACTTGGGCTAAGACTGTGAGAACCATGGATTTCCTCATCGAGCAGGATGCTTTCAGGTTGAACGTCACCAACAGACTTCCAGCCGAAAGATCGAGCGGGACGTCCTTTCATCACTGAAATCGACAACTGGAATTGTCGTCTCGAGACAATACAGGCCACAGGATGTGGACCACGCGCAGGAAGCAACTCGCAGAGGCCGGATGATTCAAGCGTCTGGGTCGTTCGCCGATTCGTTCGGGAGACGGCCCGCGATGGATTGATGCGTACGCGCCATGCTGGCGTGTCGTCAGACGTGACCCACAAGGAGGAGCAGAATCAAATGACAGTACGATGGAGACCCCTGATTATCCTTTCCGGTCTCTTTGTGACCGTTGCGTTGGTCGGACTCGTCGGCTTCGTGATGCTCACGGGACCGAAGAGTGCAGAGGAATTACTTGATCAAGCCCGAGCGGCCCGATCCGAGGGCCGTCTCGATTTCGCTGAGACGTACTACCGCAAAGCCTTGATGAGAGATTCGAAGAACGCCGCGATCTACCTCGAACTTGCGGCGTGCCTCGAAGATCGGATTGACCAAGCGACGACGGAAGCGAAGCCGAAACTGGAAGTTGATCGGCTAAGCGCGTTGGTCAATGCGGCCCAATATGGTGCAACCGCCCTGGAACCCCGACGGCTCTTACTTGATGAAGCCCTCCGGAACGATGGCCTTGGCGAGCAGTATCGATGGGCCCGAGAAGTCGTCAGCCTTGATCCGAACGATCCGAACGCTCAGTACGTTGTGGCTCGCCATGCATTAGCTACAACACCTCCAGAACTCGGGGAGGCCCGTGACGCACTCGAACGACTTGAGAATGTAGCCCCCGATCAGTTACGAACCCGCTGGGTTGCCACAGAGCTCGCGATCCTCAGTCAGGATGAGGAGACGATCCAAACACTCCTCGATCCGTCCATCTTGGAATCGACACCCGCCGATGAACCATTGATCGACCAGAGCTGCCGGCTCGATCTCTTGGTCCTCCGCACCGATCGACTCCTAAGCTCAGGAAACTTGGTCGACGAAAACACCGCTCGCGACCTCATCGCACCAACGATCGAGGTTGCCACCAAGATATTGAACCACCCTGACCTCACGGCGTCGCAGGTCGTTGAAGTTGCCTCGCATGCAAAGTCGCTTCGGACCGCACTCCAGCGGATTAAGTCTGACCAGACGGAGGAACTCCTCACTCCGCTCGCCGTCGTCGTTGAGCAAGGATTCCGAGCAATCCTGGAGCGTGGTGATGAGCCGAGACTCTGGGTTCATCGCGCACTTGCGGAACACCTCCGAGACCGTGGACTCCGTGATCAAAGTCTCAAGGTCGTCGAGGAAGCCCTGGCGCTTTCTTCAGCAGGTGCCGCCGGACGGCTCGACGAAGCGCTCGCCCTCAGGGAGACTGCGGTCAAGACGGCGTTGTCAGATCCGACCGACCCCGATCGTTATGCCAAGGCCGAACCACACCTCGAGGCGTTGGTTGAGAGCGCGAAGCCAGGATATGAAGGCATCGGTCACTTGTTCAACGGCGCAATTGCCCTGGAACGAAGCGGACTAACCGAGGGACTAAGATCGAAGATCGACCCGACCGTCTCCGAGTCAGAACTTAAGAAGGCGCGCGACCACCTTGCAAAGGCCGTGGAGTTGCTGCCGGATGTCGTGACAGCACGGGCCTTGTATGGAATCACGCTTAATCTCTCAGGAGAGCCGGCACTCGGCCGTCAATATCTGCTCGAAGCAAATCGAATGGGCCTCGGCGAGCCTCGTTACATCATCTGGGCAGCTTGGAGCCTCCTGAACGCTGGGTATCCGGAAGAGGCAGCACCGATTACGAAGGCGCTACGGGCCGCCGTCAATCGTGGTGACCTCGATTCGTCACTCGATCGGACACTCAGTCTCCTCGAAGCGGAAGTCGCCCAACGTGGTCGTGCTCCCGAAAATCTTGAAGTTGCGCGGGCAACTTATCAGAACGCGATCAGCGATGGGGAAGAACCGAATCCCGCAATCGCCCTTCGACTGGTCGAATTAACGATGGCGACCGAGGGTCCCGAAGCGGGTCTCCAGCAGATTGAAACACTTGCCTCAGATGGGTTAACGGGACCTGGCCATGAGCTTCTTGGAGTTGTCGCCCTCATCGACCTCGACCGTGCTGTCGAAGCCGAGACGCGACTCCAAGAAGCCCGACGGGCCTTCCCGGATGACGAACAACTCGTGATGCTCGAGGCCCGCCTTGCCGTTGAGGACGAAAAGGCCGAGCACGCATCGGAACTTCTTGATCATTTCGTCAATGAACATCCCAAGGCGTACAGCGCCGCGCAACTCCGTGCTCAGGTCCTTGCGGATGCGTTGGACCAGCCCGAGAAGGCCCGTCAGCTCCTCAAGAAGATTGCCGAAACGTCGAAACGGTCCTCTCCGTTAATCCAACTCGCAACGATCGAAATCAACGGGGATGATTGGCCTGCTGCTGAACGTGTCATTGCTGAAATCAGAGGCCGATGGCCCGAAGCCGCGTCGGCCGATCTTCTCGAAGCCCAATTAAATCTGGCACGGAAGGATTTCAATGCAGCGCGCGAGTCGCTCCAGAGCGCCCTCAAACGAGATCCTAGTAACAAAGTTGCACTCTACTGGCAGGCTCAACTCGATGGATTCACCGGCTCCACGAGTCGTGCTCAAGAGACACTTGAGGCAATCGTTCGTCAGGAGCCAGTTAAGCAGCTCAGTGCTGATCTCTCGTTGATGACCGCCGCGCAGTATTCGTTGGCATCACTCGCGATGGAGCGGGACGACTTCGATGGCGCAATCACGCAACTCCGTGAGGTCCTCGCGAGTGAACAGGCGGGATCATTGGAACGGTCGGCGCGTTGGTCCCTCATCACCGCACTCGCAGAGCAAGGGAACGATGCCGAAGCACGGACGGAGATCGTCGAAATCCTCAAAGAGCCCGACGTCACCCTCGACGAATACATCCGCGCTGCCGAGTTCTTCAGGAAGATCGGCGAACCCAAGATCGCCCGATCACTCCTCGATCGAGTCTTTGAACACACAACCTATGAACCAGCAGCGTTGGTCGTGAGCGCTTATCTTTTCGTTGAAGACGATCGAGCCATCGAAGCAACCCAACAACTCGAAGACGCAGTGCAAAACTCTGAGCAGCCTGCGACTGTCTATCTCCTACTTGCTGGTCTGAAGTCGGATGACAACGACCCGGTAGGCTCGGCGGGAGCAGTCCGACAAGTTCTTGAGGAAGGAATTCAAGCACATCCGGATTCAATCGATCTTGTCCGGATGATGTACCGCCTGATTCTCGAGAACGACGGAGAAGATGCCGCCCTTGGATTCGCCCGTGATCGAGCGCGGATCGATGGTCCATCCCAAGAGAGCTTTCAACGATTCTTAATCGAAGCCAACTTAACCCTCAACCGTCTCGATAAGGCTGAGGCCCTGACGCTCGAGCTTCTCCAAGAAAACCCTGAGGATCCGACGCTCGCTGCCTCGGTGATTGGAATCGAGGCAACTCGGGCGATTCAGGCCGCGCGACGGAATGATCGTGAGGCAGAACGGGCATCGAACGCGAAGACCGAGCGTTTGATCCTTCAATATCGCGATCAGTTCCCGACCGATCCCCGATTCCCCGAGGCTGCTGCCCAACTCGCGATGCGACGAGGAAAGTTCGTTGAGGCCGAGTCGCTCGCTCGAGAGATCGAGGAGATCGCGCCGGAAAGTGTCATGGGACCGCTGATCCGAGCGAGCATTAGTCGTGCCCAGGGTCATATTGATCGCGCTATAGAAGCCTATCGCGAGGCATTAAGCCTCCGACCACAGCGTGATGACATCCGGATTACACTTGGGCGTGTACTACTTGATCAAGGCCGAGCGGCTGAGGCTTCTGTGGAAGCAGCTCGCGTCCTCGCGAAAGACCCAGGTCGTCGTGACGCTATCTTGCTCCGCGCAGCCGCCTTGGCCGCCCAGCCAGGCTCAGATGAACATGTCGCCACCAATCGTGCCGAAGCGATTTCTCTTCTCAACAAGGCGATTGAGAACGATCCGCGCTTCGTAGATGGCTACGCCGGGATCGCTCAGATCAGAGCCCAGGCCGGAGAGTTCGACCAGGCGATCGCTGCCCTCGAGGCTGGCCACGAAGCTGTTCCTAGCGACTCCAACACGCTCTCCGTGCTCATTGAGTATCTGGCAAAGAGCCAGCCTGAAGGTTCTGCAGAGTTGGAACGCGATCTCAGACGCGCCGCAGAGATTGCAACGAATGCCACGACCGAAGATGCTGGTGGGTTCGCGAGCCTTGCCATCGCTGTCGGTTATCATCGAGGGGGCCGGCCAGACTTGGCCAAACCGTGGATCGATCTGGCGGCAGAGCGGATGGAAAACGGGATGGTGCAGATGACTCGAGGCGACATCTTGCTCGCAATCGCCGAATCAACAGACTACGACGGAGAAGCACGGCCCTACTTTGAGGAAGCAGTTAAAGCCTACCGAAACGTGCTCGCGCTCAACGCGGACTCGATCGAAGCTGTGAATAATATCGCCTGGATTCTGCACGCGTATCTTGACCGCGATCGTGAGGCAATTGAGCTTGCCGAAGGGCTTGCCGATCGACTTGACCGTCGCCGGCTCCCTCCCGAGTTCCTCGATACCCTCGGGGCAATCCAGATGGCGGTCGGCCGGACGGAGGAAGCCGAGAGCACCTTGAAACTTGGCATCCAGCAATCGCCGGATCACCCGGTCTTGAACTACCACATGGGACGGTTGATCGCCATGGATCCGACCCGGACAGCGCGGGCAGAGCGTTATCTCAGGCGTGCCCTGGACGGTCGTGAGCGACTGAACGAAGCGATGATCCGTGATACGGAATCACTTCTAGAACGAGTAGGTCGCTAGAAACACCGGCAACGTTTAAGTAATCTTTTTGTCGAGGAGTGGCGTTTCAGGCCGATTCACTGATCTCGGCTAAATCGTCCTCCTCAGATGATTCCTCGACAGCTCAAGTGGCTCGCTGATAAACTCCGAAGTTGAACCCACCTACCGCAGAGGCAATTGAGATCCCCAACCCTGGTACAGCGGTGTGCCAGTCAAAGCCTCTTCTCCATTGTCCAACAACATCTGAGATCACCATGAACCAAATCGGACCCGGTTTACTGGCAATCATCTTGTTCGGGGCGATTGCAAGCTTTAGTGCGACAGCAATGGCACAGGGAAGCAACCCCCGCGTTTCGCTCCAAACCAACTACGGGGCTATCACTCTTGAATTGGATCAGGCAAAAGCACCGGTTACGGTGGCAAACTTTCTTAAATATGTTGACAGCGGTCATTACAACAAGACGGTCTTTCACCGGGTGATCGGCCCCGGCCCTCGATTCCCGAAGGGATTCATGATCCAAGGTGGTGGGTTCAGTGTCGGTGTCGGGAACAATCCGCCCACCGAAAAAGATACTAACGCCCCGATCAAGAATGAGGCGGACAACGGTTTGGCCAATGAGCCTGGAACCATTGCGATGGCCCGAACTTCTGATCCAAATTCGGCGACGGCTCAGTTCTTTATCAATCTCGACAACAACAGCTTTTTGAATCACCGCGACCGTTCCCAACAAGGATACGGTTACGCCGTCTTCGGTAAGGTTGTAGAGGGCATGGATGTTGTTGTGAAGATCGGGAATGTCCAGACAGCTCAGAAGCCCCTCGCAATGCAAGGACCGGGTGGGAATCTTCTTACTCGACCTAATTCTGATGTTCCTGTCGAGCCGGTGATCATCGAATCCGCAACGCGGGTTAATCCTTGATTTGCCCAGAAACGAGCCTCATTGATTCTTTTGGCGAAGCCGTTCAGAGCAACGGCTTCTTCCGAAGCTTGACCGGATTAGCCTCTCTAACTACCATTCCTAGTGACCAACATCACGCAATGGCATGGTTTACTGAACTACATTTTCAGTCCTTGTCATCAGACCCTAATCAATCCCCATGATCCCTTGAAAGGAGTCGCGGGTGGCTCACGTCGTCTGCGCGCCGTGCTTCGACTGTAAATACACCGACTGCGTTGTGGTGTGCCCAGTCGACTGTTTCTACGAAGGCTCTCAAATGCTCTTCATCCACCCTGAAGAGTGTATTGACTGTGAAGCCTGTGTCCCGGAGTGTCCCGTCGAAGCAATCTTCCATGAAGACAATGTTCCGGACGAATGGGCAGAATTCACACCTATGAACGCTGAGGAGTCGCTGAAAACTCCGGTCATCATCGAGAAGAAAGAACCCCTTGAAGCAAAAGGGTGTTCGGCTAAATCCTGAACTAAGCACAGCGACTGACCGCCCGATACGAACTCACTTCACCATAAGTGGCAACGAAATCGGCACTTCAACAGGCTGCAGCAGCCTGATGGAGTGCCGATTTTACTTCATAGAGCACTCTGCGAGACTGCTTCGAAAAGAGCAGCAGGTGTCGTTTGTAAGCACGGTATGTGGATGAGCGGCTGATTGAGCCAGCCAGCCTTCGGCAACATATTGAGAAATTGGGCAACATAGATTTGGGCGATGACGGAGAACCAGAGTCCAGCTGTCATCACCAGCGCTCCGAGACTAAACCCAACCCTCAAGATACGGCGGCTTGCCCTGAGGATGGGACCACGCTTGGTGAGCGGTTGGTTCGGCAAGCGCAATTGGGTGAGCGTTTCACGGAGTTCATCAGGAAGGATCTGAATGAAGTTCGGGTTTTTGCTGAGCATCCTCAACAACGATCGTCGATAAACGAAGGCAACCTAGAGATGGATGCTCAGGGAGCCAGCTAAGAGATAAACGCCTGCAGCGAGTTCATATCGTTCGGAAAATCTGAGGATCTCCTCTGGCTCCGCTGTTGCCCAGTACGACCCTTCGAGCGCGAACGTGAACGGTGCAGCACGTAACGCGGCAACGGGAAGATTGAGAACCGCCACAATCGCCGCCAGAAGCATCAACGCCCCAGCATTCTGCCAAATCAGGCGGCTCACGAACCCGACTTGGAAGAATGACCTGAGTCGTCCTGTCGCGGCGAAATGTCCCCAGGCCATCGGGACGTACAGCATGGCGCCGATAAAGAGCAAATGAGCCCCAAGACCGGTCTGGAGCCCAACAAACGCTTGTTCGTATCCTTTATTGAAAGATGTGTTCCAGCCGTCGTACCACGACCCGAGCCAGAGAAAGCACGCCGGGATCGTGACGATGTAAGTGCAGAACAGTGCTCGGAGGCCCCAGTTGAGATTGGCGAAGAACGAACCAATCCCTCGAGCAATTGTCCGTCGAAGCCATCCGAATGCACGATCCGTACGCGACAGACTCGATTCTTGATGTGGGATCGCTTGGGGGCCACCGAGAACCCACCTTGGCAAGATCCTCTCTGGTTCATTAATCCCATGGATCCCCGCAAGAGCGATCGTTGTACCATCGGTGACTTGAACGCTCTGGTTGCAAAGCCCGCGGAAGATCTGATTACGCATGGCGCGGAAGATCCAACCGACGACAAGGACCGCAGTCCAAGGATTCCCACAGAGCAAGACCCCAATCGTTAGATTGAGGATCGCCCGGATCAGCATCCAGAGCCGCCTTCCGATCCGGCTCAAGAGCGGGGAGCTTGGTCGGGTTGACGCGGGTGCCTCGAGCTCAGCTTGGGTCGACTCGATCGTCAGACTCATCCGAATGCCTCCTCAAGGGCATCCCCCTCAGCAAACGGCTTCATCGAGAATCCCATGACTTGGGCTACCGTCTCTGCGATTTCGGCTTGATCGGTCGGCCGATCAACCACACGCCCTCGATCGATACCGGGACCGACTACTAGTGCAAAAATCTTATGAGCGTTGAAGTGATGTTGATAAGGAACTGCCATGAATGGATTGGTGTCTCTGCCACAATCGGGGACAACTACGAAGACCGTATTGTCGCGATAGGCAGGCAAGCGACCAGCTTCTTCCCAGATGGTCCGGAGTCCTTGATCAACGATCGAGATCCCCCGTGTGTAGTGGGAAGGATGCCCCCAGTGAACATAGTCGGGGTCATTAAAGTTCACCATCATCAACGCTGGCTCAAGATGCCTCATCGCCCAAACTGAGAGTTCGGCGAGGAGTCGGTCACCTCGAGGATTGACTAAGCCACTCCGACCATAGTACTCCGCCCAGCGATCCCAGAATCGCTCCATCGCGGGATTCGTGTTATTGACGTTTTCTGCGCGATGGTCGAGTGCCTCCATGTCTCGAAGCTCTTTTTGCTTCTGGAGTTCAAGCTCACCTTGGTAGCGCCCCTCTCGGAGATCAGAACGGAGTACGTGAAGCTTATAGCGGTACAGACTGAGTACTGTTGAGCGATAGTCGACACCGAAGAGGTGGTGATTACTGAAGGTGTAGAATTCTTCGTCGGTCCGGTCTTCGCCATTAATGATTAGTGCCTGGTGGGGATCGATTGCAAATGTTCTGCGGAGCTGCTCGAACAGGGTTGGACTTTCGGCTTCAAACCGAGCCCCGAGGAATTTCCCGGTCACATCTTCATATTTGTCGTACCTCCCGGTCAGGATATAGAGCGTTCCTTGGCCGTGGCTTGTTTCGACATTGGGCGAATCAGCGATCTCCATCTGGGGAAAAAGGACGCCCCGAGGCCCTAGCACGTTCTTGAGAAACGGACTGTAGGTGTGGTCGCCCGCAATCGTTTCTTGGCGTCGAACGCCACCGCCGAATCGAATAATGACGACTTTCGGCCCACGATAAGAAGCACGGCCTGGATTTTGCTGAGGAGCCGCTTGCGGATCCTGGGCGGCACTCATGGAACTTGAGATTGCTCCGCTGAGACCAAAACCGAGCCCTGTTGCTAAGAGGTGACGTCGACTGACATTTGAGGGATCCATAAGACTCCTAGACTCTCCATGGTTCATGCGTTCTTCATTCCGAATCTTGTAACTTGTTACCTCGCTGAGGACTCTCCGAGTTTCGGAGATTCCCAAGATTTTCGATTACGTCCGACGTTCTGCTGCCCGAGCGTTCTAGTGGCAGCAGTTGCCAAGTATTCAGTACCCTATAGAACGTAATCCAAAGTCCCATCTACTCTGATGGTCTGGGTGGACTTATGAATTCGTTAGCTTCGTCTCTACCACCCAGAGCAATTGGACGCCTGAGTCCGTGTTACCTCGAACGCGATCCTCGCTATTCAGCGCAGTAGACTACTAGGTACGTTACGAAGAGAGCTCTCAAACGTCGTTCATGATCTTGAAGGTATGAGTCGCCCAACGTCGCAAGAGGTTCCTCGTGGCGAAGCGTAGGAAACGGATCCGACCTCGAGTACCGGGCACGTTTCAATCCTATCAGAAGGAAGGTCTCAACGTTTCGTCAGAGCCACAACGCATCGTTCTCTACTTGCCGATTGAGCTGCTCGATCGGATCGAGCAACGAGCCCTCACAGAAGGAATGGATTCACTTCAACGTTACTGTGAGCAACTGATCATCAACGCCTTTGGAGATCTCGACCAAAGACCCAAGCCCAAGTTCGAGTCCAGTCCCGACCCCCCGGTGGTACGCAACGCACTTCGATCGCTTGACGAGAATCTGGATCTCATCGAATCGCTGAGTGAGGCCGAAGAGGCGATGCCGAGCCAGCAGGAAGAGATTCGCGTGGCCTCGGCACCGACATCCACAATGCTATTCGAGGCGATTCCGGAAATCGTCGACGATGCGGTAGCGACGATTCTCCAGCATGCCGGAATCAACGATCCGCAACAAAGAGGCTTACTCTCGAGGCTTCGGGCCTCGGATCAAATCGATCCCAACGCCTTCTTCGGTTTATGGAATGCATTAGAACAACTTGAGAATTCGCTCCGGGAGAGTCCAATCCTGGATCGCCGACTTGGATTCGCGCTTCATCGATTAGGGTTCGAAGGACAGATCCTGGTCTCAGAGCCAGTCTCGGGTACAGTCTTCGAAGAACATGTCATTCAGTTTGTCCGCCTGATTCAGGAGAAGGTTGACCGGATTCTCTCGGGCCAAGATATCAGATACTCGCTGGGCTCCCGATGGTAAGTTGTACTTCTCAGTCCTCGAGCGTAGGGTTGTGACCTACATGGTGCCGTTCTCAACAATCGACGACGGTCTTAGCCTCCTTACCGTCCTTAACCAGGTTAATTGGATCTCTGCGCTTTCGAGTCTCGTCCTGATCTTCTCGGGGGGACTCCTGGTGACTACCCTCCTCACCATCCGTCGGCTTGGTCGTCGGGTCGTGGAGACTCGGAAGGAACTCCGTGCTCTCGAGGAGGAACGCGGACGGGCCGAACAAGCCTGGATGGCCTCGGAGTCGTTTTACCACTCGCTTGTCGAATCACTCCCACAGAACATCTTCCGGAAAGATAGCGACGGGAGGTTTACCTTTGCAAATCAACGGTTCTGTGAAACGCTCGGAAGGCCGTTGGCCGACGTGATCGGTCGGACAGACCGTGATTTCTTCCCTGCTGAGCTCGCTGAGAAGTATCGGAATGATGATCTCCGCGTGATCCAGGACGGCGACTCTATTGACGAAATTGAAGATCACGCCATGCCGGATGGAGAGGTCAGACATGTTCAAGTCGGTAAGTCTCCCCTCCGTGATGCAGCTGGTCAAATAGTCGGTCTTCAAGGGATTTTTTGGGATGTCACTGACCAACGAAAAGCCTTGACCGCACTCGCCGCTAGTGAGGAACGGTTTGCGCTCGCGATCGCCGGAACCAATGACGGGATCTGGGACTGGAACGTCCGGACGAATGAATCGTTCGTCTCGCCCCGCTTCCGGCAACTGCTCGGTTATCAGGAAACTGATCCAGATTGGCCGAATTCGTTTGCTCGCTTTGTGGCTCTGCTTCATCCCGAGGATCGGAGCCGCACGCAAGAGGCACTGGATCGCCACTTTCAAGAGCGGACCCCTTTCGATCTGGAATACAGAATCTTATGCAAATCGGGTGATTATCGATGGTTTCAGGTCCGAGGTCAGGCCCTCTGGAATGAAGAAGGAGTACCGACGCGAATGGTCGGATCACTGACTGAGATCCAGAGCCGGAAACTCGCCGAAGAACTCCTTCGCGAGCAGAATCATTTGCTCCAAGAAATGGCGCGATCGGAGCGGATGGCCCTCGCCGAACGTGAACAAGCACAGAGTCGGATGGTGGAGTCAGCAAAACTCGCCGGACTCGGGCAGCTTGTGGCTGGCGTTGCTCATGAAATCAACAATCCCCTCGCTTTTGTCGGCAACAATGTCGCTGTCCTGGAACGCGACTTGGACGAAATCCGGCAACTGATCGAAATTTACCGATCGATTGATCGGACAGTCGAGCTTTATGAACCAGCGGTCGCAGCATCGATCCAAGAGGCTTGCGTGCGACTTGATCTCGATTACACACTCTCGAATCTCCCAAGACTCTTGAGGCGGACTCGTGAAGGACTCCAGCGGATCCGTGACATCGTTAAGGATCTCCGCGTTTTTGCTCGTCTTGACGAAGATGAGTACACCGAAGCGACGTTGCTCGATGGGATTTCCTCTTCGATCAGAATTATCTTGGGGTACTCCAAAAAGCATGGTGTGGAAGTCATTCAGGAACATGACGAAATCCCACCGGTCTACTGTAACGCGACCAAAATCAATCAAGTGGTGATGAACCTGATTGTTAACGCTATAGATGCTTGCGATCGGGGTGGGAAGGTGATTGTCCGGACTCTGAATCGGAGGGATCCTGATCAGATCGTCATCGAGGTCTCAGATAATGGATCAGGAATTGAACCTGCAATCCGTTCTCGGATTTTCGACCCCTTCTTTACGACCAAGCCCGTTGGCGTTGGGACCGGACTTGGTCTCTCGATTAGCTACGGGATCGTTCAAGATCACGATGGGACGATCGAGGTAGAATCGGAAATCGGGGTCGGAACATGCTTCCGAGTCATTCTCCCGAGGGGGAGAAACCACAAAAGACATCCGAGGATACCTCTTGGGGATGCAACAACGGGTCACGAGGAGTCTGAGGAACCGAGTCCAGGTAAACTCTCGACTTCATTTCAGTCGAAGAAACAACTCCAGCAAGAACTCGATCTCCACGATCGATCCGATGTCAATCGTGAATCTGGTCCCGTAGAATGATGGCGTTAATCATGTTCTGGAAGCGTCGAGTCCGTGGTTTAACCGCCCTGTTGGCCTTCTAAGATCATGAGATCACCGCGAGCAGGGAGTCACCACCTTCACTCGGACTCGTAACGTTACTGATCGGCAATTCTGTATGCCGAGGGTGTCTTCGGATTGGGGCAGTCACTATGGGGTCGGAACCGCAATCAAACCCAACTACTGTCGAACCTCACGCCACGACGCCGTCGGGAGGTCAACAGGCTGTCTCGGCTACTGGGGGCGTTGCCAACAAGCCTCAGGAAACGAAGCCGACAACCTCCTCCCATCCATCAAGCTCGAAGAGCCCGGGGCGATCGGCTTTTTCTGAATCCCTCCTCGAGCAGACGATGATCCGTCGAGGCCTCGCGACTGCCGAAGAAGTCTCCGCAACTCGGAAACGAATCGCCGAGGCTCAACCTAATACGACG
>CAZEAN010000019.1:0-60657 GCA_964510225.1 uncultured Isosphaeraceae bacterium | reverse complement strand
ACTCTAGGATATGCGAACAAGCCGCGGCGGTCACGAAGAATCGGTTACAGTAGAAGTAGAATTTGACATCGAAATTGGGTCGACCTTCCTCATCACGGAGCCGAGCGTCAAGGTTGGTTTCGGCGATCCGCTTGCATGCCGCGAGGGCGGCGTCCGTTGGAGATTTCCCACGTCGGAGTTCTTCGACAATCAGATAGCTTGAACAATTGAGCAGATTGGCTTCCCCGCGGCCAGTTGAGCCCGCAGAACCAACTCGATTGTCGAGGTACAGCCCAGCGCCGAGGATCGGTGAGTCACCGACCCGACCGGGGATCTTGAACGAAAGCCCTGAGGTCGTCGTCACGCAACCAAGATTGCCATGGGTGTCGAGAGCCGAACAATGAATTGTGCCGTACTCACGGTTCTTGATATGGTTTAAAAGTGCCTGGTCATTGGGATCAGGTGACGGTGGGAAGCGATCATCGCGGTCGCTGAGGGTCTCACGCCAACGGAGCCAGACGCGCCGTGCTCGATCGGTGAGCAAGTCTTGCTCAGGGAACCCGTGCATCCGAGCGAACTCGAGGGCTCCCTGACCTACCAACAGACAGTGATCGGTCCGCTGCATCACCAATCGAGCGACCGCGGCCGGGTGGACAATGTTCTGGAGTGCCGCAACGGAACCGCCATTGTGCGTCGGACCATGCATCACGGCGGAGTCGAGTTCGACGACTCCGTTTTCGTTGGGAAGGCCACCGTAACCAACACTCAGATCGTTAGGGTCAGCCTCTACGATCGCCACCCCCTCAATCGCGGCATCGAGCGGATCTACACCCTCCTGAATTAACTCCATCGCCTTCTCCACCGCGCTCAAGCCATTCGCGCTGGCAACAACCACCGGCTTCTTGGTGCCGAGCTGTTGTCGAGGGCTGGCACCAAGGCTTAACGCTGTGGTGCAAAATCCAGCGGCTGTCGCAGAAAGCATCGTCCGTCGATTCATCGGATTAACCATCGTTCAACCGTCTCCTGTGCGAGCCTCAGATGAAGTGATATGGAGAGGATAGAGCCGAGCATAACGGGCAGAATCGGCCAGGGCTATTACTCGGTAGGGCTTGACCGATTCAGTGATCACGACGAAGATGCCCGGCCGATCGACTCGATGGTTTCAGCGTCCGAGGTTCAATTGCTGATCCCGAACGCGCCGGTTGATTTGGGGGACCTCATGGTAGCCTGCCGACCTCATCTGTCACGACGGAGACACTTTGCGTCGCTCGTCACCGTTCTGGTCGTCGTCGGAGTTCAGAACGGCTGCGGAGGAGTTGGCTACCTGGGGACGACCGCTTCCAGCTTTCTCCGCCACGCCCGAGAGAGCGATGATCCGAACGTCCGCTATGCGGCAATTAACCGGCTCGCCAACCCCGCCGTCTACACGAGCAAGACCCAGAAGCGCGAAGTCGCTGAGTACCTGGCTGCCGCGTTGACCGACCCTAACGAATCGCCGGCGACCAAGGCGACCATCTGCCGGACGCTCGGCTTGATCGGTCTCCCCGAGTCGGCCACGCCGCTCCGGTCCGCTGCGCTCGAGAGTGATCCTTTGGTCCGTGTCCAAGCGTGTCGTGCTCTTGGCTTGATCGGCGATCCTCAGGACGCCACTCTCCTCGCCCGGATTATGGCAACCGACATCGATCGTGGCTGTCGGATCGCCGCCATCGAAGCGCTCGAATCAATCAGGCCGACCGATCCCCGGATCGCCGTTGCACTCGTCAGCGCGATGAAAAACCCCGATCCCGCTGTCCGGACCGCGGCCTATCAATGCCTGATCACCCTCAACAACGGTGAAGACCTCGGGCCCAATGTTGAGCCCTGGCAACGTCTCGCCAACAGTCGCCTTGAGAACAACCTCTGAGCTTTCCTTGCCAGTGAACGCACCCCGCCTGTTCCGTCAGTTCTGTTTTAGAGATCAACAGATCCCTCGCTCCATTTTTTTCAACTCTTGGAGTCGAGGGTCGCGATCCGTCTCAGCCGATCGGTTACTCTAGAAGGATCGACTCCATACTCGGTCGCTTGAGACCGTCACGATCCAACCTTTCGGCACTTATCTGTTACCCATGAAGATCAATCGGATTGCGGCGTATCGCGTAGAGCTTCCGCTTGTCGAGGGAAGCTACAACTGGTCGGGTGGAAAGTCGGTCCAAGTCTTCGATAGCACGATCGTCCGGGTCGAGACTGATTCCGGGATGGTCGGTCACGGTGAAGTCTGTCCACTCGGACCGTTTTATCTGCCATCGTATGCCAAGGGTGTCCGCGCCGGGATTGAAGAACTCGGTCCTCATCTAATCGGTGCCGATCCGACCGAACTCGATCGCCTCAACCGTTTGATGGATGCCGCCCTCAAAGGGCATCCGTACGTGAAATCGGGGATCGATATTGCCTGTTGGGATCTCCTTGGGCAAGTCGCAGGATTACCCGTCTGTAGACTCCTCGGCGGTCGCTACGGCGACGACTTTGTGTTGTATCGGGCGATTTCGCAGCAAGCACCGGAAGAAATGGCTGCGAGAGTCTCTAGCTATCGATCCGAAGGATATCGTCGGTTCCAATTGAAAGTGGGGAGCGACGTCGAGACCGACATCGCCCGGATCCATGCAGTCGCATCGGAATTGCAACCAGGTGACATTTTGGTCGCCGACGCCAACACCGGTTGGCTGATGCATGAAGCCGCCCGAGTTGTCCGTGGCGTCCACGACATCGATGTTTATATCGAACAGCCTTGCCTTGGATTCGACGAATGCTTGACGATCCGGAACCGAACCGACCATCCGTTTGTGCTCGATGAGTCGATCGACAGTCTGGAGACCCTCCTTCGTGCTCATGCCGAAGGGGCAATGGACGTGGTGAACCTTAAGATCAGCAAGCTCGGCGGCCTCACCAAAACTCGCCAGGTTCGTGACCTCTGCATCTCGCTCGGGATCGCAATGACGCTCGAAGACAGTTGGGGAGGGGACATCACGACCGCGACAATCGCCCACCTTGCCCACAGCACTCCACCTGAGCTACTCTTCACCGCAACCGACTTTAACAGCTACGTCAGCGTGAGCAACGCCGAGGGTGCTCCACAACGTCAACACGGCCGACTCGCGGCGTCTACCGATCCTGGATTGGGAATTCAGCCCCGGATGGATCTGCTTGGCGCTCCGTTGGTCGATATTTCCTGAACGCTAGCGACAATCGAAGACCACGAACGACTTCAGTCGAGGAAGCAAGACTTATGAGGAGCCCCTGGCAAGGCGTTTTTCCCGCAGCGACCACTCAATTCCGGGATGATCAATCCGTCGATCTCGGAGCGACCCTGGACCACCTGGAACGACTCGTTGAGGCGGGTGTTCATGGCCTGATCCTCTTGGGGACTGTCGGTGAAAACAATTCGCTCGATCCCTCTGAAAAGCGTGAGGTCTTAAAGGCAGCGCGGGATCGACTTGGAGGGCGAGTCCCGTTGTTAACCGGTGTCGCCGAAGCTTCCACGAAGCTCGCCGCCGAGTTCGCCAGCGACGCCCAGACCCTCGGCCTCGATGGCTTGATGGTCCTCCCCGCGATGATCTACAAGGCAGACTCACGCGAAGCACTAGCGCACTTCCGGACCGTCGCTGCTGCAACCGATCTCCCGGTGATGATCTATAACAACCCAGTCGTTTATTCCGTGGACGTCACACCCGAGATGTTTCTTGACCTCGCCGATGAGTCGAAGTTCGTCGCGATCAAAGAATCGTCTGAGAATGTCCGACGAATCACCGACCTCAAGAATCACTGTGGTGATCGGTACGACCTCTTCTGTGGCGTTGACGATTTAATCTTGGAAAGCGTGCTCCTTGGCGCGGTCGGTTGGGTCGCTGGATTAGTGAATGCCCTCCCGTCCGAATCGTTGACGCTCTGGAATCTCGCAAGGGAGGGACGATGGGACGAAGCTCGGGAACTCTATCGGTGGTTCACGCCGTTGCTCCATCTCGATACCGACGTCAAACTCGTCCAGCTCATTAAACTTGTCGCCGCCGAGGTCGGGATGGGATCGGAAATGGTCCGGGCTCCTCGATTACCGCTCGAAGAAAGCGTCCGCGCGCAGGTCCTTCAGCTCGTCCGAGATTCCCTTGGTCGACGCCCCACTGTCTCTCAGACTCGTTAAAACAAATCAAGACACTTGCGTTGATTGATTGATTGCGGTAGTTGATAAGGTGCCTGTCTCAGGCGGTTTATCTTGAATTCCCCGACAACAGTCCTGGAGCAACCGCAATGCTCTCGATTCTTCAACGTCGACTGTTCTTGATCATCAGTGGCTTGGCGATCGCCACTACGCTCAGCATCGTACTCGGTGGCTGGTGGTGGCATCAGGACCAGAAGTCGTCAAGCCACTCCTTCTTGATCGATGTCAGCTGCGACGGCAACACGTTCGTATTCACGGGTCCTGAAACTCCAAACGGCAACCCCGATAATGGAGCGGCGTTTGTCGTCCAAGGGGTGATTTATCCTGCAGGAACACTGGCCGATCCCAACTCAGGATTGCTTGCGGACGGAACTCCGCAGTTTCCCTCTCAGGTCTTGGGGACCTGGACCTGCCGAGGCTACTTCATCAATGAGGGCTTGGAAACACCGACAGGACAGTTTGTTGTTACCACTCAGACGTATGATTTCGGTGGAGAACCATTCTCAGGGGCACCGAGCCTCACGAGTGATGGCCCGGAACTGATCGACCTCGGTGTTCCCTTTGCTCGTGCGGTGACCGGAGGGACTGGCTTTTTCCGAGGCGTTGGTGGGCAAGTTATTCAAGTGGCAATCGGCAACAATGCAACTGGTCTCTTTAACTTTCGCTTTCGGTTTGATCTCTAAATGATCGTTGGAACGCATCAACGGGCGGGGGTTATAGTCACCAAGCGATTCACCGAAATGGCGGGATCGTCTGCTCGATCAGGAGGGTCAGCGTGGGTAGTCTGATTCCCAACAAGAGAAATTGACTAAAGTTACAACGAAGGAGTGACTCCCAATGTTAAGGTCCACCCAAGAACGAGTCGCCATTCCTGCCTTGATTCCGGTCCTCGTTATTGTTCTGGTCACCTCGACCGCTGTGGAGACGTTCGGGCAAGGTCGAGGGAATCCGGGGGTCCAAGCGCGGTCGGCGCGCGTCGGCCAATCCTTGAACAATCGGACCGTCACCAATCGAGCGTTCACCAACCAAGGATTCACTAACCAAAGATTCAGTGTCGGCACCCAAGGCTTCGCTAACCGACAGTTTGGCGGATTCAACCGGTTTGGAAATCGGAGAATCGGAGGGTTCAACTCATTCGGGCTCTATGGAGTGAGCCAGTTCAACACGTATGGCTATTACAACAGCTTTGGTTTCGGCTACCCGACATTCGGGACGTTCACAACATTTGGCCCTCGGATTGACCGCTTCACCGGGAATCCGTTTTTCCAACCAAGTGTGAGAGCCGGCTTGCGCAACCAAGCGCTCGCGACGGGTCGAGCCTATCCGCTTACGGCGGCTGACGCGGCGATCTACAACCCCTACTTTGCAAATGGTCTCACGCCCTTGGCGGTTCAATCCGTCCTGGGTCAGCAAGTGCTCGATAGCTCCGTCCAAGGCCAGAGTTCCGGCGTCCGACGACCGGGGCGCTAAGCTCCGAGCTTCCTAGAGCAATCGAACATCGACCGACTGAATGCTCCGGGGATTCGCCGACAACGTTGGCGGATCCCCGAGTCTTTGAGATGAGTCGCCAGATCCGTTAGAATTTGGAAGAAACAAGAGTAAATCACAAGACCTCCCCTCACTGTTCTCCTTGAAGTCCGACATGACGCCCGAGGTACGTTGATCATGCCGTCGCTTGATTCGTTTGGAAGTCGAGAGACACTTTCACTCCATGGTCGGTCGATCACGATCTATCGTCTCGATCGCCTCGGGAACCACGGAGCCAATCCGAGCCAACTCCCGTTCGCCTTGAAGATCCTCCTCGAGAATCTCCTCCGCTCCGAAGATGGTAAGACCGTTACTGGGGACGACATCCTCGGCCTGGCACGTTGGGAGGCGAACGCCGCACCGAGCCGTGAAATTGCTTTCCGACCGGCCCGGGTCTTGATGCAGGATTTCACGGGAGTTCCAGCCATTGTTGATCTCGCCGCGATGCGCGACGCGATGAACAAACTCGGCGGATCCGCAGAAGCGATCAACCCGCTTCAACCTGCCGAACTGGTGATCGATCATTCCGTTCAGGTTGACGAAGCGGGCTCCTCAGCCGCTCTCTTCCGTAATACCGAACTCGAATACCAGCGAAATCGCGAGCGTTACACCTTCTTGCGCTGGGGTCAGACCGCCTTCCGTGACTTCAAGGTCGTCCCTCCGGAAACGGGGATCGTTCATCAAGTCAATCTTGAGCACCTCGCTCGCGTGGTCTTCGAGGCCGAAATTGATGGAGTGACCGTCGCCTATCCGGACACTCTCGTCGGGACCGACAGTCACACGACGATGATCAACGGTCTTGGGGTATTAGGTTGGGGAGTCGGTGGGATCGAGGCAGAGGCCGCAATGCTCGGCCAGCCCGTCTCGATGCTCGTCCCGCAGGTCGTTGGTTTCCGACTTCTCGGAGAACTTGCTGAAGGCGCCACGGCAACCGATCTTGTTTTAACGATCACCCAGATGCTCCGTCAGAAAGGGGTCGTCGGCAAGTTCGTTGAGTTTTTTGGAGAAGGGCTTGATCGGCTTCCATTAGCGGATCGTGCCACGATCGCCAATATGGCCCCCGAATATGGGGCAACCTGTGGGATCTTCCCCGTTGATGACGAGACGCTCCGTTATCTCAAACTGAGTGGTCGTTCGCCTGAACGAATCGCGCTCGTTGAAGCCTATTGCAAGGAACAAGGGCTTTTCCGAGTCCCAGGAATGCCGGAAGCAACCTATACCGAGACCCTTGAGCTCGACATGGGGACGGTTGTTCCGAGCCTCGCAGGGCCGAAACGTCCTCAGGATCGCGTGGCCTTGACATCAGTGAAGCAGTCATTTCAAGACTCGCTCACTGATTTGCTCCAAGGCCGGAATACACCGGAGACCGGAAGCAGTGCATCGAACGGCAACGGCCACCTCGGCAACGGATCCATCGTCATCGCGGCGATTACAAGTTGTACCAACACGTCGAACCCTTCCGTGATGATCGCGGCGGGCCTCTTGGCGAAGAAAGCAGTGGAGAAAGGCCTGACCCAGAAGCCTTGGGTGAAGACGAGCCTCGCACCGGGTTCGAAAGTCGTGACCGACTACCTCCGGAAATCGGGGCTCGACCAGTATCTCGACCAACTCGGATTCCAGACCGTCGGCTATGGTTGCACGACCTGCATTGGAAACTCGGGGCCATTGCCCGAGGCAATCACCTCGGCAATTCAGCAACAAGACCTGGTGACCGTCTCCGTCCTTTCCGGAAATCGGAACTTTGAAGGCCGGATTAATTCCGAAGTCCGTGCGAATTACCTCGCGTCCCCCCCTCTGGTCGTGGCCTACGCGTTGGCTGGAACAATTGATCTTGATCTGTCGAATGAGCCACTCGGAACCGGAAAAGATGACGAATCGGTCTTCCTTAAAGACATCTGGCCGTCACGGACCGAGATTCAAGACACGATGATGGACGCAATCAGCTCTGAGCAATTCATCAACGAATATAGTGAGGTGTTCAAGGGAGACGATCGTTGGCGGTCGTTGCCAGTCCCCGAAGGCGACCTCTACACCTGGGATCCGGGCTCAACTTACGTCAAGAACCCTCCCTACTTTGAAGGAATGACCGCCGATCCAGCGCCGATCGGCTCGATCCAAGAGGCCCGAGTTCTTGCATTGCTCGGTGATAGTGTGACGACCGACCATATCTCGCCTGCTGGATCCATCAAAGCGGATAGCCCCGCCGGGAAGTACCTGCTCGACCATGGCGTTTCCAGGGCTGACTTCAATTCGTACGGCTCCAGGCGGGGCAACCATGAAGTGATGATGCGGGGGACCTTCGCGAACGTCCGACTCCGAAACCAACTTGCTCCGGGAACCGAAGGAGGATGGACAAGTTACCTCCCTGATGGCGAGGTAATGACGATTTTCGAAGCCTCTGAGAAGTATCGGGCCGCAGGCGTTCCGCTGGTTGTCTTAGCGGGCAAAGAATACGGAACTGGATCCTCCCGCGACTGGGCCGCGAAAGGTCCCCGGCTTCTCGGCGTCCGGGTAGTGATCGCCGAGAGCTTCGAGCGGATCCATCGCTCCAATCTCGTGGGGATGGGGATTCTGCCGCTCCAGTTCAAAGAAGGTGAATCGGTAGCGTCGCTCGGCCTGACCGGAGAGGAGACCTTCGATTTTGAAGGGCTGGTTCAGGTGCTCGAAGGCGGCCTCCAGCAAGATCGATCCCTCCAGGTAACCGCAACCGATCCTAACGGAGAGAAAAAGCGGTTCCAGGTGACGGTCCGAATCGACACTCCTCAAGAAGTCAACTATTATCGCCATGGTGGAATTCTTCACTATGTGCTGAGGCAATTGTTGGGGCATTAATCGTGGATCAGCCCGATGATCCTGAGAAAGCGTCTTCGCCTCAACGCCAGGTCGTCCCACCCGTTGGTTCTATCCGTCGTCAAAGCACCGTGGGTAGGACGCCATCTGGCAATCACCAAGGGTTTTGGAGTAAACTCGGTTCTCTCTGGGGGATGTTCGCTGCTGGACGCTCACAGAACTCTTCGATAGACCGTCATGGCAATCCGACCAACCCAGCCCGATTTTCTCAACCGAGACGTCCCGTCCTCGACCACGAGCAGGAGCCGGCCCTCATGGCCCAAGCACCGACCGTAGCCGCCCCCATCGTCAGCCAAGAGCAGGCCCTGGACTGGCTCCGCCAGATGCTGGTCATCCGACGCTTTGAAGAACGCTCGGCAATGCTCTACCAGAACCAAAAGATCGGCGGTTTCTGCCACCTCTACAGTGGGCAAGAAGCATGTGCCGTAGGTGCCATCAACATCCTCCGTGATGACGATTACGTCATCACGGCCTACCGAGATCACGGACACGCAATCGCTCGAGGGATGGACCCGAAAGCCGCGATGGCCGAAATGCTCGGCAAGTCAACAGGTTGCTCGAAGGGGAAGGGGGGCTCGATGCACTTCTTCCAAGCTGACCGGAATTTTATGGGTGGCCACGCAATCGTCGGTAGCCACATCCCCTTGGCTACCGGAATCGCCTACGCCATTAAATACCGAGGTGGTGATCAAGTCTGCATCTGCTTCTTCGGCGACGGCGCGATGGACCAAGGTGCTCTCCACGAAGCCTTCAACATGGCGGGGCTCTGGAAGCTCCCGGTTATCTTTGTTGTTGAAAACAACCTGATGTCGATGGGGACCCATCTTCACCGCCACTCGGCGATCCTCGACCTCACGCAACGGGGCGGTCCTCCTTATGGCTTCCCCGGTGTCCACGTTGATGCCAACGAAGTCGAGACCATGGCAGAAGTCGTCCTCGAAGCCGCAAATCGAGCCCGTGCTGGTGAGGGACCGACCTTCATCGAAGCGAAGACCTATCGATATCGGGGCCACTCGATGAGTGACCCGATGAAGTATCGCACCAAGGATGAGCTGGAGAAGGCAAAAGAACGCGACCCGATTTCGCTCTACGAAGTGACGCTCCGTGAACGCGGCTGGATCGATGACGAGACGATCGAGCGCATGCAGGAAGAAGTAAAGGATGAGATCGACGCCGCGATTCAGTTTGCCGAAGAATCACCGCAACCGGAACTCGACGAAATCTACACTGATATCACCTTAAGCCCCCATATTCCTCAGGAATAAGAACGGCTCAAGGTCTGCGTAAGATCGATCGGTGCTCACGGGGCACCGATCGACATTGGATCGGTGAGCCCCCTGAGCGGTTCCGGAACGAGACCGCCGTGTGCTCCGATCAAATCATCTGGGCCTTTGTTGCGATCCTCGCCGAGATCCGCTCGGTACAGGGCATTCATCAGAACCTGGCCGGCCGATCAAAGCTCAGCGACTCCTGCGATCAGAGTGATCCATAGAAGTTCCAGAATCAGGGCTTAGATTTCGCTGCCATTAACCTATTCGGCTTGAAATGGGAGTGACTCCCGAGTTGCTCCAAATTCTCAAAGATCGATACTGACTCGATTTCAGTAAACTGATTCAAAAACTCACTGACCATCGCCCAAACCACTGACCACACCCGATCCCAACATCCCGAGGAGAGCATCAAGTCCCATGGCCGTCCTGCAATATCGCGAAGCCTTGAATCAGGCGATGTCCGAGGAGATTGAGCGGGACGACCGCGTGTTCCTCATGGGTGAGGAAGTCGCTGAATACAATGGTGCATACAAAGTCTCCCAAGGGATGCTCGACCGTTACGGCGATCGCCGGATCGTTGATTCGCCGATCTCTGAGAACGGTTTCGCGGGGATCGGACTGGGGGCGGCGATGGTCGGCCTCAGGCCGATTATTGAGTTCATGACCTTTAGCTTCAGCTACGTGGCCTTCGATCAACTTGTGAACAACGCCACCAACATCCGCTATATGAGCGGTGGCCAGTTCAACCTTCCGATTGTGTTCCGAGGGAATTCCGGGATCGCCGGGAACCTGGGTGCTACCCACTCCCATCGCCCTGAGGCACTCTACTGCCACTTCCCCGGTCTCAAAGTGATGATGCCCGCCACTCCGGCCGACGCCAAGGGAATGTTGAAGACTGCGATCCGTGATGATGACCCCGTGATCTTCATCGAGCATGAAAATCTTCTGGGGAACAAGGGAGAAGTCCCCGAAGATCACGACTTCCTGATTCCGATCGGGCAGGCGGATATCAAGCGTCCCGGATCCGATGTGACCATCTTGACCTACTCTCGGTCGGTCTTAACTTCGCTCAGTGCTGCCGAACAACTCGCCGAGAAAGGGATCGACGTTGAGGTAGTTGACCTTCGGACCCTCCGACCGCTTGATATGGACACGATCCTCAGCTCGGTCGCCAAGACCAACCGCGCTGTGATCGTCGAAGAGGATTGGTATTACTGTGGCCTCGGTGCCGGCGTTGCCGACCGGGTCTACCGCGCTGCCTTTGATGAACTTGATGCTCCGATCGAGCGGGTCGCTGCTAAAGACGCCCCGATTCCTTACAACCGGCAACTCGAACTCGATATCCTTCCGAGCGTTGAGCGGGTCATCGAAGCCGTCGAACGGGTAACCTACCGTTGAAATGAGGCCAAGTAGACGACTTCTGAAATCGCCAAGGCGTCTGTTGTGGAGGGTCTCTCAGACGTTCCGTTCATCTATCTTCCTGGCCCTCTATTCCTGGCTACTCTGAAGTCGACCACCGTCCGGCCATCGATCCCCGATCCCTTTGAGTCCTACTTCCCTGTTGAGATGCACCCGATCGTCCTGAGGAGCGGTTGTTGCTCGTCTCGACGCCAAGGTATCACCGATGGCAGGTCGGATACAGAAGCCGTGAGCGAGAGCATTCTCCCCTCAAGCCGAGAGCCCTCTAGGAACACCCTGCGAGCCCGACCCATCCGGAGACCGAACCCGTGCCGATTGAAGTAAACCTGGCCAAACTCAGTCCGACGATGGAAAGCGGACAGCTCGTCAAGTGGAACGTCAAGGTCGGCGATCAGGTCCGGGAAGGTGACGTCCTCGCCGAAGTCCAGACCGACAAGGCGACCATGCCGATGGAAGCCTTCGACGAAGGAATCGTCGCCCTTCTGGATGTCGAGGAAGGGGCTGACATCGAACTTGGTCAACGGGTCCTCGTGCTCGCCAAGAAAGGGGAAGTTCCCTCTGAAATCGCAGCGTCGATGCAAGGCAGCGGGGCAACATCTGCGGCATCAACCCAATCAGCTCCCCCAGTTGCTGCGGTTCAGTCAGCAAGCGCTACCAGTGATCACACCACCTCCAATGGCACGAATGGACAGCAGAGCACGGCCACAGCAACGATCGCCCCGGCTCCGGCTCCTGGTGGTCGGATCCGCTCAAGCCCCTTGGCACGACGGATCGCTAAGTTAGAAGGAATCGACCTCAGCTTGATCTCGGGGAGCGGACCAAACGGCCGGATCATCCGCCGAGACGTTGAGAACTTCCTCGAGAACCGAGGCGCAGCGGGGACTGCTCCGGCAGCACCGAGCCTCCGCGGTCCGATCCGCGAAACGAAGCGGATTCCACACTCGCCGATGCGGAAGACGATCGCGAAGCGGATGCTGCAATCAAAACAGACCGCTCCGGAGATCCACGCCACAGTCGACGTCCGGATGGATCAGGTTCTGGCAATCCGAGAGCGGCTCAATGCCCAACTCGCTAAACGCGAAATCAAGCTCTCTGTCGGTGACTTTATTACCAAGGCCGTCGCGCTCGCACTCCGGGAACATCCGGAGATGAACTCCTCGTTCGAGGAAGATGCGATGGTCCTCCACGGTCCGATCAACATCGGAATTGCGGTGGCCCTTGACGGTGGCCTCATTGTCCCCGTCCTCGCAAACGCGGATCAACTCGGCCTCGTGGAGATCCGCCAAGGTACGAAGGCGATTGCTGAGGCTGCCCGAAGCAACACCCTGAAGCCTGAGCAAATGATGGGATCAACCTTCACCATCAGCAATCTCGGGATGTACGGGATCAAGCAATTCGACGCCATCCTGAACACCCCTGAGGCAGGGATCCTCGCTGTTGGCGCAACCGAACAACGGCCCGTCGTTGAGAACGGCCAACTCGCGGTTGGGCATGTGATGACCATCACGCTGACCGGTGATCACCGCGCCGTCGACGGTGCTACAGCGGCCGAGTTCATCCGGACACTGAAGGGCTTTCTCGAAGAACCTGCCTCGATGTTGCTCTAAGCGATACCGAACAGCTCTACAATCCTCAAATTTAACATCCGTCGGACCGAGACCTTACTCAATGGCCTACGATTTCGATATTCTGATGATTGGCGGCGGCCCCGCCGGTTATGCCGGGGCAATCCGCGCCGCACAGCTTGGCAAAAAAGTCCTCTGTGTGGAGAAAGACAAGCTCGGAGGGATCTGCCTGAACTGGGGATGCATCCCAACCAAAGCTCTCTTGACCAATGCACACTTGGTCGAAGTGATTGATCGGCATGGCGAGTCTTTCGGTTGGAAAGGCCAAGCCGCCTGGGATTTCTCTAAGATGATCCAGCGGAGCCGCGATGTTACGACCAAGATGAATCGTGGCATCGAAGGGCTCTTTCGGAAGTATAAGGTCAGCCACAAGGCTGGCGAGGCGAAAATCCTTGATCCGCACACCGTCCAAGTCGGTTCGGAGAAGGTGACCGCCGACAAGATTATCATCGCCACGGGGACACGTCCTCGGGAACTTCCAGGGGTCAAATTCGACGGCACGACCATCGTTTCTTACAAGGAAGCGATGGTTCCCGAGCAGCAACCGAAGTCACTCTTGATTATCGGTGCCGGCGCGATCGGTTGTGAATTTGCTTACTTCTACAATGCGATCGGTACCGAAGTGACCATCGTTGAGATGGTCGACCGGCTCCTACCGATCGAAGATCAAGAGGTCTCGGTTGCCCTCCGCAAAAGCTTCGAAGCGCGGGGGATCAAGGTTCTGACTCAAACGAAAACAACCAAGGTCGAGAAGACTGCTGAAGGGATCCGAGCGACACTCGAAGGCCCCAAGGGATCACAGTCGATTGAAGCCGAAAAGCTCTTAGTGGCCGTCGGCGTCACCGGGAACATTGAGGGGCTCTGGGATCCAAACAAGGTCAAGATCGAGACCTTCAAGGATCACATCAAAGCCAACCCGGATGCTGGATTTGTCACCTCGGTCCCGAACATCTATGCAATCGGCGACGTCAACGGCCCGCCCTGGCTCGCTCACGTCGCTCATCACGAAGCAATCTGCTGTGTCGAACGGATCTGCGGCGTCTCCGAACGAACCGTCGACTACGATAACGTTCCAGGTTGTACCTACACCGATCCGGGTGTCGCCAGCGTGGGGTTGACCGAAGCCAAGGCCCGCGAGGCTGGCTATGACGTCCGGGTTGGGAAATTCCCATTTATGGCGAGCGGTCGGGCCGTTGCAGCCGATGAACCTGAAGGATTCGTCAAGCTTCTCTTTGACAAAAAGACCGGTGAGTTACTCGGCGCTCATATCATTGGATCCAACGCCACCGAAATGATCGCCGAGTTGGTGATGGCGCGGAAGCTTGAGGCCACTGAAGAAGAAATCCTCCACGCGATGCACCCGCACCCGACTTTCTCCGAAGCGATCATGGAAGCTGCCGGCCAGGGACTCGGCGAATCAGTCCATATCTGACCATCATTCAGGTCTCTGAACAGCGAGATGTTCTCTGGAGGAGGGGACGGTCCTCAGATTGCTCACCCTTAACTCCAGCGAGAGGTCGACGTGAATCGAAGCGTGGGGGCGATCGTTGCCCCGACCAAACTCGACCACATTCTTGACGTCGATTGACTACCCGACAAGTGATGGTCAACCGATGCCGGAGAACACTCTCCCGTTCGAATGGATCACCACCATCAAATTCGGGATCGAAGCGTTATTCGTCGATCGCGACGATGTCTTCGTCGCCGGTGACCTCCTCTGGTATCCGGTCGAAGGGGACATCAAGACGCGGGCAGCTCCGGAAACGATGGTCGTCTTCGGCAGGCCCAAGGGTCATCGAGGCTCTTACATCCAGCATCGGGAAGAAGGAATCGCCCCGTAGGTCGTCATCGAAGTCCTCTCGCCCCGAAACACCGCTGAGGGAATGGCCAACAAGCTTAACTTTTACGATCGTTATGGAGTGGAGGAATATTACATCTATGATCCGGATCATGGGACCTTGGAAGGGTATCTACGGAACGTGGAACGCGGACAGTTAGAGCCAATTCCCGAGATGGTCGGTTGGCTGAGTCCACGGTTAGGGGTCCACTTCGGTCTTGAGGGGACTGATTTAGTGATGCTTGCCCCCGACGGCCGTGCGTTCGAACCGATGCTCGAGGTGATCCAAGGCCGTGAGGCAGCGCAGACTCAAACCCGTGATGCCCCAACTCCAAGCTGAGCAAGAGCGGCTCCGAGCCGAGCAAGAACGGCTCCGAGCCGAGCATGAAAAGCACCAAGCTGACGAAGCTCAACTCCAGAGCGAACGAGAACGACGCCGCGCTGAGCGATTGGCAGCGCTGCTCCGAGCTGCAGGGATCGATCCTGATTCACCGGATTAATGGACCGAAACGTATGAAGAGAGAATGAGCCACTCGCTCGCTCATCTCCCAGAGAAGGTCCGACTTAGAGCTTCCAATCGGTCCCGCCTGGCCGGTCTTCGAGCGTGACGCCAAGTTCGGCAAGCCGGTCACGGATGTGATCCGCCATCCCGAAATTTTTCTGCTGCCTTGCTTGCGCTCGGAGATCGATCAAGAGTTCGATTAACGGCCCGGTCAGGGAGTCATCGGAGCCGCTCGATGAACTCGGAGCCTCAAGAAAGAGACCAAGAAGCTCTGAGAGTTCCCTGAGTGTTTTCATCCCCTTCCGGAACAGCTCCAATGCCTCGGCTTTGGCGGTTCCTGCATCCAACTGCTCGGTATCGACGTAACGGTTGAGGGCGCGGACCAACTCAAAGAGTTCACCGAAGGCTCCACCGGTGTTGAAGTCGTCATCCATCGCTTCCAGAAACCGAGCGCGATGATCAGCGACTTCCGGTGGGAGCCCTTGCTTCGCATGCTCCTCACCCGACTGGCGTGTCTTGGGCCCCTCAAGTTCGTAAAAGGAATCCCCCGTGAGCCGCTCAAACCTTTCGAAGAGGGATCGGAACGCTTGAAGACCCCGGCCGACTTCCTCCAGTCGACTGGAGCTGTAGTCGATCGGCCTTCGGTAATGACTTGAAAGGAGGAGGCCTCGGAGGGTGTCTGGCTCAAACCGTTCCAGGAGGTCGCTCATCAGAACAACGGTATCGGGATCGGATTTGCTGATCTTCCGACCCTTGTTCGTCAAGAGACCGTTGTGGAGCCAATAAGTCGCAAACGGTTTCCCAGAATAGGACTCCGATTGAACAACTTCATTTTCGTGGTGCGGAAAGACTAGATCGAGGCCGCCACCATGGATGTCGAAGTGCTCACCCAAGATTTTTGTGGCCATCGCTGAACACTCGATATGCCAACCAGGACGACCAGGTCCCCAAGGACTCTCCCAAGCGGGTTCACCCGGCTTGGATCCTTTCCAGAGAGCGAAGTCACCAGGATGGCGCTTCTGCTCTCCAGGATTGATCCGAGCACCGGCTTGGAGTTCCTCGGGGTTTCGGTGACTTAACTTTCCGTACTCGGCGGCCTTGGCGACGTCGAAATAAACATCACCAGAAGCGGGATACGCAAATCCTTTATCGATCAATACTTGGATCATCGCAACGATTTCGGTGATATGCTCGGTCGCCCGAGGCATCTCGTCGATCCCGTCCACTCGAACAGCGCGGAGGCAGTCGAGATAATCAGCCGTAATCCGTTCCGCAAGTTCCTTGACGCTAATGCCTTCTTGATTTGCTTGGACGATCATTTTGTCGTCAACATCAGTGATATTGACCACCCAAGTAACTTTGTAACCGCAATAAACCAAATAGCGCTTAATTGTATCGAAAATCACCGGCCCGACCATGTGGCCGATATGACTCTTGGAATAAACCGTTGGTCCACAAACGTACATCCCAACTTTGCCGGGATTAACAGTCTTTAGTGGTTCCTTGGTCTGGCTCAGCGTGTTGTAGACACGGATCGGCATGATTCAGTTGCCTTCAGTTCCGAATAATTTGGACCGTTCGACGGTCTCGATCAACACAACCGCCTGCGCAACGATCGACTCACCGCGACCAACCGGTCCAACATGCTCCCCGGTCTTTGCTTTGACGTTCACCGACTCTTCGGGAAGCTTGAGGAGTTGCGCGATATTGGATCGAATCGACGGTTTATACGGAAGAAGTTTGGGGCGTTGGGCGTGGATGATCAAGTCACAGTTGATCACTTCCCAGCCTCGACTCGCGACCCGTTCCATCACCTGGGCAAGGAGCCGGGAGCTATCGAGGTCTTTCCACGTGAGGTCGGTATCGGGGAAGAGTTCGCCGATGTCACCCATCCCCGCTGCGCCTAGGATTGCGTCAGCGACGGTGTGTAAGACGACATCCGCATCCGAATGACCGTAAAGCCCCTTCTCGAACGGAATCGTGACACCGCCAAGAATCAAGGCGCGGCCTTCGACCAATCGATGGGTATCGTGACCAATCCCAACCCGCACGAGTTCTTACCTCCTCCGTTGTTGACCGAGACGATCCTAGCCAAGTGATCGAAACAGATGCAACAGCTTGTGATCAAACCAATCAGCCAAGGCGAATCCAGACACATCAGGCTTCTTAAGCGAGCGGAAGAGCTTCGGGCCAGGCTTCCTCAATATGGCATTTGATCAATCCCGCGTGAGATAGTGGACGGTTCAGATCTTCCGGATCCAGATTAGTTTCGTAATCAAGTAACACAAGAGTGCCATTCAGAGAGGACTGCCGCAACTCCTCGACTTCGTCGGTGAGGCAATTCTCCAGTACCCATTTATAGGCGGGTAAGTAGATTCGGAAGCGGGCCTCGCGATAACCCAGGAGAATATCGTTCCCGACTCCAAAACGATGCCCTCGAACACTCCCACTAATCTTACCACCTCGCTTGATGCCAGTCATGTTGGTGATGGCCCACCTACCAGGGTCGATGTCTTCCTCTTCAAAGACCTTAAGTCCCTGCCAGAGCCCTTCAACCGACTGAGCAGTCTGATCGGGAGTGTTCGGGATGGGGATGCCACCGTGTGGATAGAACGGGCTGAACCGTACCCAGGGATCCTCTCCTTTCGACGTCATGTCGATAATCGACGCCTCGGGCCAGCGTCTCTCTACATTCTCAAGCTTTCTCCGGCGGCTCTCAACTATTATAGTCATCGATCCTGCTAATCTTCGAACCCGAGATGGGTACTGAAATCGAATCGACACTAGGGATCGGACGATCGACGCGGATCACAATGCCAGTACGCAAATGCCAACTTTTCCTCATACATTCAAGGCCTCAAGGGCTTCCCAGCGGGTGTAGGCTTCAGTGAGTTCGGATTCGAGGCGTTCGAGTTCGGCTTTGGTCGCGGCGATTGCGGTGCTCTCCTGTTGATAGAAGGAGGGCTCGGCCATCGCTTCGTGGATTTCGGTCCGCTTCGTCTCAAGAGTCTCGATCTTGGCAGGGAGGGCTTCGAGTTCGCGGCGCTCCTTGTACGAAAGCTTCCGTGGTCGACTCGTTGGCTCGTCTTGTGTCGCTTTCGGCTTTGGGCTGGGCGTACTCGTTGACGTTTCTTTCGGCTTCCGCTGCCGGACGTAATCGTCAAAGCCTCCTTCATACTCCTTGACAACTCCACCGTCCTCGATTGCCAGAGTGCTGGTAACAACGTTGTTGAGGAAAGCTCGGTCGTGACTGACCACCAAGATGGTCCCGCTGTACTCCACCAGAAGCGATTCGAGTAGCTCCAAGGTTTCGATATCGAGGTCGTTGGTCGGTTCGTCGAGCACTAACACATTCGACGGCTTCGTGAAGAGCTTGGCGAGCATCACCCGACTCCGCTCCCCTCCGGAGAGAACGCGGACGAGCGTCCGGGAACGATCAGGGGCAAAGAGGAAGTCTTGAAGGTAGCCGAGAATGTGTCGCTGCCGACCGTCGATGGTGATCGTCTCGTAGTCGCTCACATTCTCTTGGACGGTCTTTTCTTCGTCGAGCGTGGTCCGGAGTTGGTCGAAGTAGGCAACCTCCAGATTCGTTCCGTGGCGGATTGTCCCTTGGTCTGGCTCGAGTTCTCCAAGCAAGAGTCGGACCAGCGTCGTTTTCCCAGCGCCGTTGGGACCAATGATGCCTACCTTGTCACCACGATCGATCCGGATCGAGAGGTCGGTTACGATCGTCTTCCCTTCGAATCCAAAACCGAGATTCTCGGCCTCGATCACCCGAGTTCCGGTCCGACCGGCTTCTTGAGCGTGGAGCTTGGCGGTTCCTTGTTTCGCCCGTCGTTCTCGATGGGCCTCACGCATTGCCTTCAAGGCCCGGACTCGGCCTTCGTTCCGTGTCCGACGCGCCTGGATTCCCTTGCGGATCCAGACTTCTTCTTGAGCGAGCTTCTTGTCGAAGAGCGCAGCTTGCTTCTCCTCGGCGGCGAGTTGTTCATCCCGGCGTTTCAAGAAAGTCGGATAGTCACATGGCCAATCGAAGAGTCGACCACGATCGAGTTCCAGGATCCGGGTCGCGAGCCGCTCCAGAAAGGCGCGGTCGTGCGTAATAAACAGGAGGGTCCCTTCCCAACGGAGCAGGGTCTCTTCCATCCAACGGATCGACTCTAGGTCAAGGTGGTTCGTCGGCTCATCGAGCAATAAGAGGTCGGGTTCACCAACAAGGGCCTGCGCCAGGAGTGTCCGCCGCTTCATCCCGGAAGAGAGTTCCTGGAACTTCAGGCTAGGATCAAGCTTCGACCTCGAGATTACCGATTGGACTCGGTGGTCACTGGGATCGACAGTAGAACCGTCTTCGAGAAGACCCGTAGAAACGACATCGGCAATCGTCCCTTCGCTGGAACGTGGGACCTCCTGAGCGAGTCGGCCGATCCGGAGTCCCTGGTTGCGGAGAATCTCGCCTCCGTCGGGTTCAATCTCCCCAGCGATCAGTCGGATCAAGGTGCTTTTGCCTTCACCATTGCGTCCGAGCAGACAGATCCGCTCACCTCGATCGATCTGAAGGTCAACCTGATCGAGGACAGGAGGACCACCATAACTCTGACTTAGGTTCCGAAGACTTAAGAGCGCCATCAATGCCGATCCAATCTACCAAGGGTACGTCGACGGAGCCAACCTGGTCCGTCCATCCGGATTGGCCTTTCAGCGTAGCAAAGCAGAGGTAGGGCGAGCCAATGACAGGGTCCTGCCCCGAGTCGAAATGATCGCAACGAGTGTCCCAAGGTGGCCGAAAACGATCCCGAGAACATTCTGATCCGCGACTCCGTATATGCTCTCGTGATTGAGTTGGTGCGCTTGACGCACCAACAGCAGCGGACTAGTCTCAGAATCAAATCACTCGAATCGGTGTCGCTCCCTATCGGGGTTGGCACGCTCCCACAGCTTGGTAAAGACCGATCCATTTGGGTTAGTGTCATGCTAAGACAGGCTAACCGGGGTCGATCTGCCAACTGCTCCATTCGAGTCTCTTCTCCCTTGCCCAAGAGGATTGCTACGCCGTGGCCACTGATTCCACTCCGGTCTCTCCGGGTTCGGAGCCTCAACTCGGTGATGAACTACCGGCCTACCGGGCCATCAGTGCCTGGGCAGTCGCCAGCTTCGTCTTCAGCCTGATCTCGATCATCTCGTTCCTGAACCTCGTCTTCTTAATTGCCTCGATCCTGGCAATTACTGCCGGAGCCATTGCGCTCCGCATGATCAAGACATATCCGGACCTCTTGACCGGTGCCCGGCTTGCGAACTTTGGGATCTCCGTCGGATTGATCTGCGGGCTGAGTTCATCGACCATCCAAGGGGTTCAATGGTGGACCATTGGTTCGCAGTCGATGAACTTTGCCAGACTCTACGTGGAGAAGCTCGCCCTCCTCAAAGACAGCACAGATGATCAGGCACTTGCTGAAGTCTTTTATTTCCAATACCCAGCCGAAGGACGCGCAGGTAAAACTCCGAGTGACATCTTTGCCGAAATCGGCAACGCCGCCGAGAATCAAGAGATCTTCAATGACCCAAGGTATGTCGTCGTTCAGGAAATTAAGAGGCGACTGAACTCGTCACCGGACCAAACGGTCAAACTCGGCAGAATCCTTGAACGTGGTAGGTTCAAAGGCGTCCCAATTGTTTACATCTCTCTTGAGTTTGAAGGATCGCCAAGCAAGGGGATACCTGAGAAAGAGCGCGGCCTTCTCACCTTGCGTGGAATCCTCGGAGGAGGTCCCAACGATTGGTACGTTAGTGAGGTTCGCTACCCACTCAAGGAAGATCAGCCTTGATCCTCGGTAACTAATCCTGGCATCGCTCATCAAAAGACCTATCTGCTTGATGAGCTAGTCCACCTCGTTGATGGAAACTCAACGAGGATGGCGCAGGTCGTTTGTTTCGCTATCCTTGAAATGTCGCAGCACATCTCGGAGTTTCCCAGAGCGTTACTTCCACCACAGGTAGATGGGCACTCTGAGCGTGATCATAGATCAATCGGGCGATGTTTTCTGCGGTCGGGTTTTGTTCCATCACGAAGACCCTCTCGTTGCGTTCTTGAAGGATCGGCAGGATCGGATCATCCCGACAGAGCAACATATTGTGGTCCAGATTGTCGTCGATCCATCGTTGGACGACTTTCTTGATTTCACTAAAGTCAATCAGCATGCCGCGCTGATCGAGTTCAGTCGACTCCAAGACGATCACCGCCTTGCCGTTGTGCCCGTGCAGGTGTCGACACTTTCCGTCGTAATTGAGCAGTCGATGTCCGTAGCAAAAGTCGATCTCTCGAGAAACGCGATACATGATGGAGTTCTCCAGCGAGTTGGGCGCGGCGATTTTAGGACGATTCCAGCACTCCGGCAACCCATGCCGTCCGTGAAGAACGGCCGATTGTGTCATGCATCTTTCGATTTCGATTCGCTCTGTTGCGTTGAGGTGAACGCTTTATGTCTGATCAAATGACCTCCGATGTCCGGGCCTTGATGGACCGCGACCCCTTCGACGCCTCGACTGTCGCTGACCTCCGAGAACTCCTCGGGCGTGATCCGTCGCGCTACCAGACGCTCCGAGAGTCGGTCCAAAACATCAAAGACCGCCACCGAGAAAGCCCAATGGCACCGGAGATCCACCTCCGACTCGGGGTCGCCGAAGTGCTCCACGGCCATTACAGTCAGGCCCTGGAACATCTCGAGAACGCTGGTGACAACGGGATGGCCCACTTCCATCGTGGCCTTGCGTTGGAGAACCTCCAGCGTTGGGAAGAAGCCGCCGATGCTTTTGCAGCCGCCGGAGAGTCGGGAACCGATCCCAAGCGTGCAGCGCTCCATCGGCTCGGGGCTCTTCGACAGGCAGGGAAGACCGATGTCGCCCGATCAATGCTCAGCAAACTCGAAGCAGAGGCTTCAGGGGTCGCAGAGTACCAATATCAGGCCGGTTGTCTTCTCGCTGATGATGGTGACCTCCATGAAGCCTCCGTTGCCTTTGAGAAAGCCTTAGAGATTGACCGCGACCACACCGGTGCACTTTTTCAGCTGGCTTACATCAACGATCTCTATGGCAATGATCAAACCGCGATCCGGTTTTATCAACAATGCCTCCGACACCCACCAGTCCCGATGGCAGCCCTCGTGAATCTCGGGATCTTGATGGAAGACGATCAGCGGCTCCGGGAAGCCGAAACCTGTTATGAGCAAGTTCTCAAACATCTTCCCAACGACCCCCGTGCCCAGCTCTTCGCTAAAGACTGCCGGGCGAGTCGCGACATGTACTACGACGAGAGTCTTGAGAAGCAATACGACAAGCTCCGGACACTCCTTGAAATCCCCGTTACCGACTTCGAACTCTCAGTCCGAAGCCGTAACTGTCTCCGGAAGATGAATATCCGGACACTTGGCGACCTCACGCGAACAACCGAAATCGCTCTCTTGGCCTCCAAGAATTTTGGCGAGACCTCTCTCTCGGAGATCAAGCAGATTATGGACACCAAGGGTCTCCTACTTGGGATGGCTCTGGAGGGCTCTGAGACTGCCCCGGTCTTGAGTCGGGCCCCGTCTGCGGCTCCCCAGCCAGGATCGGCAGTCTCCGATGTCTCTGCTGAAGAGCGGGCGGTGATGGGTCGACCGATCAGCGATTTGAACCTCTCCGTCCGTTCACGGAAGTGCATGACGAAGCTCGGTATCCAGACGCTCGGTGACATCGTCCGAAAGTCAACCGATGATCTGATGGAATGTAAGAACTTTGGAATCACCTCACTCAATGAGGTCCGCGAAAAGCTCAAAGAGCTTGGGCTCTCACTCCGAAACGACAACAACAATTAACCCTTGCCAACACCTTGCTCCTTGCCACTGATTTAGCTCATGCCGGGACCGCTCCGTTTTTCACTTCAGCGGGTTGATCCGGGTTCGGAGGCCCGGGCGGGCCTCCTGCAAACATTGCACGGAGTGGTCGAAACCCCGGCATTCATGCCGGTGGGCACTCAAGCAACTGTCAAGGGGATCTTGCCTGATCAGCTCCGAGCCCTCGGTAGCCGGATCCTCCTGGCAAACACGTATCATCTGGCGCTCCGACCGGGTCCTGAGATTGTCGCCGAACTCGGGGGCCTCCATCACTTCATGAACTGGGACGGCCCGATCCTCACCGACTCGGGCGGCTTCCAAGTCTTCAGCTTGGCCGATCGTGCCCAACTCTCGGAATCCGGAGTCACCTTTCGGTCTCATCTCGATGGAAGTCTGCTCGATCTAACCCCCGAACACGCAATTTCCATTCAGGAATCCCTCGGGGCTGATATCGCAATGGTCTTGGACCACTGTCCAGCGTTGCCTTCCTCCAAGGAGCTGATTGCGGACGCTACCGAACGGACAATTCGATGGGCACTCCGATGTCGGGAAGCCCGGAGTAATCCTGATCAGGCAGTCTTCGGGATTGTCCAAGGAGGACCGCACCCAGATCTCCGCGCTTCCTGCGCCGAAGCCTTGGTGGCGATGGAGTTTGATGGCTACGCAGTCGGTGGTGTGAGTGTCGGCGAATCACCAGATGAAATCAGAGTCGCCCTGAAAATCACTACTCCTCATCTGCCGGTCGACCAAATCCGCTATCTGATGGGCGTCGGCCGCCCCCAGGACGTCCTCGACGCCATTGATGCGGGGATCGATATCTTCGACTGTGTCTTACCAACCCGTAATGGTCGGAATGCCACCTGCCTCACTCGGACCGGCCAAGTCCGGCTCCGGAATGCCTCGTACAAGACGGATCGTGGCCCGATCGAAGAGGGTTGCGGTTGTGTCGCCTGCACTCAGTTTAGTCGCGCCTATCTCCGTCATCTTTTTCTGGCAAACGAGATGCTCGGGCCGATCTTGGCCTCGATCCACAACCTCTGGTTCCTCCACCAAATGATCCGAGAGGCCCGAGAAGCGATTCTGAGAGGAGAGTTCGTCCCATTCCGATTAGCAATGCTTGAAGCACTTGGACCTTGATCGTTAGAGTGTCTGAGATTCAATCATTAACTCGATTCGATCCCCCATCGTGTTCTTGAACCGTTCCAGATAAAACTTCTCCGATCCCAAATTCTTATGCCTGGACTTTCGCTGCTAACAGATCTCACTTCGTTGATTGCCCAGGCCGACGTAGCTGGCAAGCCATCGAACCGCCTGCTAATGTTGGTTCAGTTTGGCCCGGTCTTGCTCTTGGCTTTCTTCTTCTTCTTCTGGATGCCGATGCGTGATCGGAAGCGTCGGATGATGATGATCGACGCCCTCAAGAAGAATGATCGTGTCTTGGTTGAGGCTGGAATCTACGGAACGGTAGTCTCTGTCGACGAGAAGCAGGATCGGATGGTACTCCGGATCGACGACGACAAAGGTGTCAAACTGACCTGCCGGAAATCGAGTGTGGTCACGGTGATTGAGCCAGAATCCGCCACAGATAAGGAAAAGAAGGCCTCAGCATAGGCATCTCTCCTTCTCTTGACTCAGAGATCGTAAGCTGATCGCACAACCAAATTGTTTGAGGATCTCCAAACCTCAGCCCACCTCTTGCGGGGTAATTCAAGTTTTCGAGGCTAGATTCGGACAGATCGGGGGGCCTGATTCGGCCCGGAAGGACCGCTGAGCATGAGCCTGAAGTATCGGCTAATTCTGATCAGTTTGGTGACACTGATCAGTACCCTACCATTCATCGGCCCCTACATTGGGCTCAGCGACACCGCACCGCTGACGCTCGGGATCGATCTCTCCGGTGGAACGATCCTGGTTTATCAGGTCGAACTCGACTCCACGACCCTTACGTACGGCGTCGACGAGCGATCGCTTGAAGAAGGTCAATCACGGGACGATGTTGCGGACTCGGTCGCTGAATACCTCGGACTCGTCAACACAGAGCGAGCGTCAGTCGGTGTTACTGATGGGAAGATTGAGATCCGGGTTCCGAAGAGCCAGGCTGATGCGATCCGAGCGTCGCTTCGCCTTGGGGCTGAGTCCGACAGTGGAGCAACCGATGACGCAGCAGCACCCGAGCGGATCCGAGATGAGCTCAAACTGGTCCGAGAAGAAGCAAGCCTTTTGACTTATTCGCTCCGCCCCTCATCGGAGGCAACCACCGAATCGATCGTCGAGGGACTCCGACCGATCGTCACCGAGATCGCCGCAACCTCAAGTGTCGAGGGAGTCGAAGATGAAGTCCGGATTAGCATCGGTGACAATCAAGAACGAACGAGAGTTCGGCAACTCCTTGCCGGTGACATCGAACAGATTCGATCCGTGCTTCAATTTGAGCGCGAGACTAGCTCAAGTCGTAATGATATTGATATTGACGAGCTGATCACAGCACTCCGGCGGCGGATCAACCCTGACGGCACCAAAGACATCACGATCAGAAAGCTTGGTAACGATCGGGTCGAGATTATCCTTCCCCAAGACCTCATCAGTGAGACTGAAAGTGTCAAGGAACGACTGACCAAAGAAGGTGCGCTCCAGTTCCGGATCCTCGCCTCAACTGCCTCGGCAGCTCGCTTTAGCTCGATGAGTCAGTTGCGGAACCTCCGGAGGACGGAACCGCCGATCGTTGACAACCTCCCGGAAGTCTCCGGGTTCAACTGGACGCGTCTTGGCGAATGGATCGAGGGTTGGCAAGCAGGACCAGCTAATTACACCAATTACTATCAAGGTTATCGATTCGTTGATTCCTACGCAAAGCTTCCCTCCAATCTGGTTGGTGCTGCCGTTTATCTCTGGGGTCCAGAGGCGGAGTTCGAGGGCTCTGTCGCCACTGTCGAGGAGACCTCCTATGGACCGCCGGAAATGGTCGCGGAAGTCGAAGGATACGACGATGATGGATCGCTGCTGCTTGCCCAACCTTCCCCAAGCACCGTCGACTTCCTCACGATGGATCCCAGGAGCGGACTTCCTGTCGTCACTCCCTACAGCGATCAAACTCCGTTGCCAGACGCGTCTCGTTACCTGATCAAACGGAACCCCGGCAGGGGTATCAATTATTCCATCGTGGGCGACGACATCACCGCGAGGAAAGAGTGGATCATCCGGGGGATGGTCGCCGCTGAAGACGCCCAAAACCAAACCACCGAGTTCTCGATCTTGTACGAAGAACCGCGTGCCAGCATGCGGGTCGATGGTGACCAGCTCAGCCGCGTCTTCCGCAAGCAAGACCCACAGACGTTGAAACCTGCAGTTGGCTTCAATCTCGACAATGTCGGCGCTCGGAGATTTGCCAACCTCACTGGTTCTCACCGTCCTCGCGAAGAAGGGGCCTTCGAATACGAACTCGCGATCTTGCTCGATGACGAACTCGTTTCGGCACCTACGATCCAAAATCGGATCCGTAATGAAGGGATGATTTCGATCGGTGATAGCCGGAACATCAATGAAGAAGTCGATCAGTTGATCGACATCCTCAACGCCGGTAGCCTCCCGATGGCGGTCCAAAAGACACCGCTCCAAGAAGAGACGATTGGACCAACTCTCGGTGAAGACACCATCCGGAAGGGACAGATTGCGATCTCGATCGGTCTGATCCTGGTGCCGATCTTCATGATCCTCTACTACGGATTCGCCGGGGTGATCTCGGTGATCGCGTTACTCTTGAACATGCTCTTGCTCCTCGCGTCTATGTCAGCGACGGGAAGCTCGATCACCCTCCCCGGTCTCGCGGGCCTCGCGCTCACGATCGGGATGGCCGTTGATGCCAATGTCCTGATCTTCGAGCGGATCCGCGAAGAGCAGGATCGTGGAGTCGCACTCGGTCAGCAAATAAGAAACGGATTCGGCAAGGCATGGTCGACGATTCTGGACTCGAACGTCACCACTATTCTCGCCGGGATGGTCCTCTGGTTGGTTGGGACCGAAGAGGTCAAAGGATTCGCCATCGTCATGATCATCGGATTGGTCTGGAACCTCTTCACCGCCGTCTTTGTCTCACGGAGCCTCTTCGATCTTGCCTACAGTCAAAACTGGATCCGGAAGATCAAGATGCGACGGCTTCTCTCGAAGACAAAGATCGATTTCGTGGGTCCCCACCGCTACTGTATGGCGGGTTCTCTCCTGGTGATCCTGATTGGTCTCGCGACCTTCGCCTTTGCCAAGGGAGGTCTGAACGCCAAGGGTGAAATCTACGACATCGACTTCACGGGTGGCACTCTCGTCACAGCACGGTTCGAAGAAGGTACCACCATCGCCGATGTCCGCGCCCAGGTCGAAAGCAATGAAGCCCTCCCCGCACCGAAGGTCGAAAGCCTCGCCGTGATCGAAGGTGGTGTTCAAGGTGATCCTCGGTACAACATCCGGACCACACAAGAAGATCAAGAGGTCGTCAAACAAGCCGTCCTCGACGCCTTTGGGGATCAGTTGATCCGGCTTAACCTCGATTATACCGCTGAGGAGCAAGCCGAGGTTGAGGAGGACGCTGAGTCGGCGTCGACCGAACCCTTGGCTTATCGATTGACCTTCAACATCCCGCAACCTCCGAGTCGGATTGAAGCGGCTTTCCAAGAGGTTCTCAATGATGAAAAACTTGAGATCGACGCAGCCACAGCGAATCCTGAGGTCGTGAATCCGGCAGAATTGGCCAACACAGAAACCGCCGTGAATGAGCTTCGGGTGAGAGCAAATCTCGATCCTGAGTCATTCGGACAAGCGCTCGCGATCTTGAAAACAAACCTCGCGGAAGACGATAACGCGGTCTTCGAACGTGTCGAAAACTTCGGTGGTGTGGTTGCGGGAGAAACCCGTCAGAAAGCCGCGGTTGCCATCGTCGCGAGCTGGCTCATCATCATCGCCTACCTCTGGTTCCGCTTCCAATCAGTCAGCTACGGTGTCGCGGCGGTGGTTGCACTCGTTCACGACGTTTTGATCGTCCTGGGTGCAATTGCGTTGGCCCCGGCAGGGTATCGGATCGACTTGCCGATGATCGCTGCCTTCCTGACCTTGATCGGATTCTCGGTGAATGACACGATCGTCATCTTCGACCGGATCCGCGAGCTGAAGGGACGATCGCCGCTCCCCTCCGCAAAGCTGATCAACGCGGCGATCAATGCGACCTTGAGTCGGACGATTCTGACCTCACTCACCTCCTGGACCGTGGTCTTGATCTTCTACCTTTTCGGTGGTGAAGGGCTCGCGGGCTTCTCCTTCTGCCTCGTGGTCGGCTTCTTGAGCGGTACGTATAGCACGATCTTTATCGCCGCCCCGCTCTTGCTCGAATGGATCGGCCAAGGATCAACGAAGGCTCCTCAAGAGAAAGAGATGGCCGCGAGTTGATTTTAAGGTTGGCTCGCTCAACTACGGAGTGAAGGGCGGTCGGAGGACCCGGCCGCCGAATACCGTCTGCTCCCCACTGTCGTTGACAACCTTAAGTCCACCACGAGCATCGATACCCGCGACGACCCCTGAGATCTGCTGGTCACCCTGCTCGATCTGGATCTGTTGCCCGCGCAACTGGTCCAGCTCCGACCAACGGGCCGGAAGAGCTGGATCATGATCGGCGAGCTGCCTCAACGCAGTCTTTACCTGAAGAAGAGTCGCTCCGAAGATCTCTTCAGACTCACCATCATCGAGCGGTCGGTCTGCGACTTCCGCAAGTGAAGTCGCCATCGCTCGGATCTCAGGGGGCGCTTGGTCGAATTGGTTCCGGACATTAAGGCCGATTCCAATCACGAGCCGAGGTCCGACCACTGTATTTACTGACTCCGGAAGAATCCCGGCGATTTTTTTCCGATCGATTTCGACATCGTTTGGCCAACGGATCCCGAGCTTCCCCCGGCGGATCAGGGGAATCAACACCTCGGCAAGTCCAACCGCTGTCGCCAATGAAGTGAGCGGCGTCTGGCCTTCGGCTAGCCCAATCGATCGAGGGTCGAGGAGGATGCTAAAGGTCAGGCTTCCAGGGTCAGACCACCAATGATTCAGCCCTCGTCCGCGCCCCTTCGTCTGTCGGTCTGCTCGAATCACGACCGGAGCTTGCGGCGCCTCGGGGTCCACCGCCCAACGCTTGGCTAGGTCGTTGGTGGAATCAATCTCAGCGAGCCGAACGACCGGCCAGATGGTTCCCATTCGGATTCGTCCCCAGGATGAATCTTGGATCTTGGTCGGGCCTTAAGAAAGCTGGATCAATGCTCCGAGCAGAAACACCGAGCGACACAACGGAGTGGACTTGTGTCGCATATTTCATCCTTCAGGTAGCTGGAAGCGGGATAAGAGTCAGTGTCCACCAGGAGAAGAGACATCTCAACGAGAACCCTATAATCGGCTTCCGAGGTATCTTGGACGCTAAAATCAAGGTCCCGTGAGCAGGGCCGCTTCGTCGCCCTTTGCCCAAGGAATCGATCGTAGTAAACCGGGGCCGAACATCGGTATTCCATACTCGGTCGTTGGAGTCCTTCGGCTCTATAACCAACGTGAGAGTCGTAGCGCCGCAGATGTTGCCCAACGTCGGATAAGAGACTTCTGTTTCTTGTTTGGTAGCCCATTACACTTGCCTCGGGATTGGATGATTGTCCGGGTTGAGTTCTCCACCTCCAAGTTCAAAAGTCGCTCTTCCGATCCAACATCGTTCATCGATTTGAGCGACCAGATCGAGACATCGCCCCGGTAGCAGGACTGCCAATAACTCGCGACACAATGCCGCATCGCTTTGCCCTCTGCCTGCAACTCGGTGGAGGTCAATAGCTCGGTTATTGAATAAAGGCGCCAATCCTCATCCTTGCCTTCCTCAAGTAAGAAAGAGTCCAACTTCGATGGTGCCCATCGGGTTTCTGGTTGCCCTCGGACATTATTGAGGCGATGGTGCCATTGTTCGACCGCGTGCAGTAATGCCTCTGGATTCCGCCCCTTCATGGTGAGATTGGGCTGCGCCGGGACGAGTCGGGGTTGCCCTGGCAGATCCCCCAACGGGTTGCGTTCTGTAGGCTCGATCCGTTGGTTGCGCAAGTAATCGATGATCGGCCCATCTTGTGAAGGCGCACGCATCGGCTGGTTGACCAACCAACGGAATACGGTAATCCAGAAGTCGTCGCGTTCGAAGTCGACACCAGCACGCGTGCCGAGAATCGAGCGGATGAGACACTCGTCTCCTCCCAACGACCGGACTTGAGCCCACCGCAGTGCGCTCAAGGGATCGAAATCATCCGGTGCTTGCAAGAACAGGTGGGCTTGCTTCTTGGTGAGGAGAATCGGCAGTCCCGTTGCGGTCCGGATATTATGTCCTTGCGCAGTATGAATAAACCAGCCCTGCTGGATGAGGCCATGTTTGGTCATTCCTTGCAACCAGGCAGAGTCCAGAAAAGTCGGAACGTCGTAGTAGGCCAGTAAGTGACGCACAAAGTGCTGGAACTGTTTGTAAGCATTATGGCTTTGAGGGAACCAGTCCTCCGGCTCACGAATCCATCGATCGAGATGAGCAGTAAGCGCAAGCACTGCATCGGCGTAGGCATCTGCGTCAGTCGAGCAAAAGAGGCAGGTACGCTCTTGGCAGATCATCAAGAGGCGCTGGAGTGCCTCAAGATTCGGACGGAGTGGATCGCCTGCGCGATTACTGGCTTGCTCGATCCTCCGAAAGAGACGGACGATCGGTGCGAAGCTCGACGCCGCTGGAACTCGAACAGTATGACCACTGGCTAACGACCGAATGAAGCAAATTGGATCGTGCTGGACAGTCCTCGTCTGCTTGAGCGCTAGAGCTGGCATTTCCCGTCGCCTAGCTTTTTCCGCCTGAGCGACCTCTTCACGTCGCTGCTCCTCGAGCAAAGCAAGCCTTCTCTTCTTATCCTACTTTCGCTGCTTATTCGACTTCGGCTTAACATTCATCTCGTTGTCTCATGGTCGCACGAATCGAAAGCCATGACGGCTTCGTGAGCTAGACAAGAGTAATGCTCGATCGGTTCACCCTACCTACGCAGAACAAGTTGGTTGAGCGATCTTCTTGCGTAGGAGTTTCCGGATTGACGTTACGAAGCGGGAACGCAGGGATGTGTGTAACGCCTCATTGACTCTTCGACAAGCCTCGACCCTCGACTCGCTCAGAGTCCTCGTCGGTCTCGGTGAAGAGGTCGGAGAGTTTTGACCATCCTGGCTATGGATCATGCGATCTGGGTAGGTGATCGGGAATTCATCGAATCTATGACCTCACTCATCCTGCATAAATGGATCACTAGGGAAGGTAGCGCCGAGCAGCAGGGGACGCAACAACGCCTCCGCCTCGGCGCGGAAGTGGAGGAATTCTCCAGTGTCCGGAGAGTATTTTTCGAGCCAATCGACAGATCGATCGTAGTAATCAAGTGCGAGTTCCTGGTGCCCCAAGCGAGCGTGAGCCATCGCGAGGAAGAATCCGTTGGTACAGAAGAGCTTTCCTTGGAGATCTGCGTCGGATTGCTCCAATGCCACGATGGCCCCCTTCCAGTCGCCAGACCGATACTGTGCAACCCCCAGCGTATTCTTGTAACATCCTTCATCCCACCCGCCGAGTGCCGCTGAGACCGTAGCTTCGGAAAGTTCGATCGCCAGTGCAAGATTCTCTTCCGTCCAAAGGGCTTCGTGTGAGGTCACGATCATCCATGCCAGTTGATTCTGGTACAGTGGCAATGCCTGGTAGACCGAACCGTATGTCTCAACCATCGAGCCTTGTAGCCGCGCGATGACCTGTGTTGCGACCTCCAGTGAACGATCGGATTCTCCTGCAATGGCGAGCATGCTGTAGTACTGCCTCATCGGGAAAAACATAGCGACAATCGGTGGTCCGGAATCGGCAAGGAATGCATCGTACTCACCTTCAAGGAGTTCGAATGCCTCCTCCTGCTTGCCCGACTGATGGAGGAGTTCTGCCAATTCCAGGATCGGGACCTCCCTATGCGAATGACCCAGAGGAAGAACCCGGCGTGCCCGTTCGACCACAGCTTCGAGGAGCAATAACGCCTGCCCAAGATCTCCCCGACGTTGATAGATTTGACTAATATAGGTGTCTAAGAATATGACCTGAGGATGGTCGGGACCATAATTGTCGTGTCCCACTCTCGACGCTTCCAGCAGAACAAGCTCGGCTTCGTCGAATCGATTCAACTCCAGCAACGCCTTTCCGTAGATCCGGTACGCGTAACACCGGTGCGCGTTGTGGGTGCCCAAGCGATCAAAGTCCGAAAGAGCCGGGCCAAGGAGATCGAGGACATCATCGAATCGTCCGAGTTTCTTTGATGTGCAAATGTCACTCAACAGTAAGATCCCTTTCAATTCCTCAAAATGATCTGTGTCCGAAGAACTCCGTGAGCGCTCAAGCCTCTGTTCGGCGAGTCTGAGCGCTTGCTCCGTGTGGCCCAATGTCATATAAACCCAAGTGAGAGAGGTCATCGCGTCGAGGGTCCGAGAATCGGCCTCACCGGCGTGCTCCTCATAAAGTACCACCGCCCGACTGAGGTGCGGAAACGCCTTCTCGGATTCCTGTCGACTACGAAAGATGTGGCCAAGGATCAGGCGGATCGACGCCTCGACAAGGGGCTGGTCCTTGAATCGTTCTTCGTCCTCAATGGCGCGGTCGGCGCGCGCCAGAAGATCCTCGACCGTGTACGATTCACCCTGCGACTCGAAAGGGTTGGCGAGGGCGAGCATGTCTTTGATGAGGAAGTCGACAACCGCCTCCGATTCTGCCGCACTGATGCGTGTCTCGTCGGCGAGGCGATCGAACCGGCGGGCTGCCAATAATGATCCGACGAGACCAACGACCAGGAGCACTTGTACCGTCGCCAGCAGGCTCGCGATCGCCTTGTGCCGACAGCACCATCTCCAAGCTCGTTCCATGGAGCTGATCCGACGCGCTTCGATCGGTTGATCGTCGAGCACACGCTGGAGGTCGGCGGCCATGGCCTCGGCGTCCACGTAGCGGCGATCAGGATCCTTGGCCAGGGCCTTGAGCACCACGGTCTCAAGATCGCGCGGGATCCGGGGGTCCAGCGATCGCGGTGCCTTGGGGGCATCGTGCTGAATGTGTTTTTCCAGCTGAAGTCGATTCACCGCACCGAAGAGCGGACGGAGTGTCAAGAGTTCGTAGAGCGTCGCCCCGAGCGAATAGAGATCGCTACGATGATCGGTGTGCTCCTTGAAACGCTCGGGAGCCATGTACCGCAACGTGCCGACGATCTCTCCGGGGCGTGTCAGTCCATCAGAACCCTCGGCCTTGGCCAGACCGAAGTCGGCGACCCAGACCGTCCCAGAGGAATCGATCAAAAGGTTGGACGGCTTGATGTCCCGATGCAGAATTCCCTGGCCGTGGGCATAAGCTAATGCCTCGGCCACCTGGAGTCCAATTCGGGCTACCTCGCGGAAGTAGTCGTGAGGGGAGGAGTCGGTCAAGTCGGTACAATCGACCGTGCTCGATTCCAGCACCGTAGAAGGTGATGTCGCGGGAGCCGGACCGTGGAAGGTTGCCGTCTTTGTTTTGGTTTCAGTTGTGTCAAGGCTCCGTCCATCCCCGGTTGGGAACCCAGCGAAACGCCCCGTCAATAGTTTACGGGCGAGGTTCACCGCCGATGCTGACGAACGGAATGACTTCTCTTCTGCAACCGATCCTTCAGGGGGAGGCACTAAATTCTGGCCAAGCCGCAAGGCCCGCAGCTCGTCGATGATGTTGTTCAGCCCATCGCCTTTGATGTACTGCATGGCATAGTAGTGGACCCCATGATCCTCACCGACCCCGAAAACCGGGACGATGTTTGAGTGGTGCAACCGCGCCGCTAATCGCGGCTCGTCCTGAAACCTCTCCAACTGGGACGAATCGCCGATCTGGTGCCAAGGCAGGATCTTGAGGGCTACATGTCGACCGAGAGACTGCTGCACCGCCTCGTAGACGACTCCCATACCACCGCGACCGATCTCCCGAAGGATCACATAGTCACCAAGTTGACTGGGAATACCCTTCGACGTCGTTGCCCTGAGCACCGCATGGCGGGAGGCAGTTTCATCTTCTTCGAGGGATAAGCTCTGCTTGAGCCGGTCCGAATCAATGCTGGTGTCGTCGCCGAGATCTCGTCTCAGCTCGGACTCGATCGCGCGCAATTCAGATAATAAGTAAAAATGAAGCTGTTCGGGAGCGTCGCCGAGGTACGCTTCGACCCGAGGGTTCTCACCTGCTTTCCACATTGCCTCGAATCGATCACAGATCGCAATCATCTGTCGCAAGTCGTCTCTGGAGAGGGAGGCCTCCTGCCAGGCAATTCCCTCTTTGGGGTGGGGTTGATGATCCGACATTATCGACCCCCTTCCCAGCACTTACGAATGAGCCTAACCTTCAGAGTGATGCTTCGGAGTGTACAGTTGAGTTCTGTCCGAATCTGCTCATGCGTAAACCCGGCGAGCTTCATCTCGGCGATCTGACGCAACGTCGGGTCGTGTAGTAGATTGAGGAGCCGTTCACATTCCTCAGCGACTTCGACCACAAAATCAGGAGTCGGGTCAGCTCCAATGACCTGATCGAGAACTTGACCCTGGCTCCGACGACCGGCAGATTCCAGATCAGTCTCTCTGACCACGCTTCGACCCCCGCGCTTCACCGCCTTGTGGTAGTCGATTCGATCGGCAACCTTACACGTTGTGACATGGACCAGGATCCGCCAGAGGTCGTCGCGGTCTTCCAACTGAGGGAATCGCCCCTCACGCACGGCGATGCAGAATTGATGAAAGGCACTCTGGGCGACGTCTTCTTCTTCGCCGCAGGCATAGAAGTACTCAGCCAACCTGAGTTTCTTCCCCGTCAGCCGGACCATCGAAGCGAAGTACCGCTCCCAGATCGCCTGGATGGCACTGTCGTTCCCTTCTTTGAGCGGCGGCAACCAACGGCTGATCGATCCGTGAAGTTCGGAAGCCATAGCATCGGTCTCGGAACTCAAGAAGCCATACATGGAATATCAGATCTTACAAGTAACATGTTTGAGTGACGAGTTCCATTCTCCGACGTCGTGAAGCAAGGGGATTTCTTGTGTGTCGCGACTTCATCGCTCGGTGTCGAATCCTCCACCGAAGAGTACCGATTGAGCTCGCCCGATGTGTCGGACTTACGCAACCGCCTTACTAAAGGGAATGGCCGCCAAGAAAGGCCGTTGCCACCAGGCAGAACATCTCTCGGATGTTCAAGGAAAAAACATGGATCGTGATTCGTCGAGTTTCCGGTAGTTAAGGGTGGACACAATTTTTTCGACCTCACCAAACACTGGAGGAAGCGTTTTCATTCCAGTGTCGAGGGATCGGATGCGCACCACTGAAGAAACGCCACTCCAGGTAGAGAACTCAGTTAAACGCATCGGCAAGTCCATGCTAGGGCTGCCATGGTCTCGGGAGTGGGGATGAGGTGGTTCACATTCATCATTAGGGTTCCTGCGGAACCCGTTATCTTCCCGCTACATAGGAAATCGCGTCCATGAGCAAGTGTCTCACCATGCTGAGCCTACGATCAGGCTTGTTTGTTTCCACCTTGGCCGTTTTGACAGTCCTCTCCTCGGTCGCCCAGGCCGACGTCTTGGTTCCTCCCGATCAACCCTTCCGAGGCCGTTCCTTTGAGGAATGGATGGTCCTCTGGTCGGAATGGGATACGACGATCCGTCGTGGCGACGGGATGGGTGTTACTGATACCGTCGATGGTGTCCGTTTCCTCCCCGGTGGGGAAGATATCGAAATCGACGTTCTGTTGGGTGCAAATACGCCATTTATCGTCGCCCCATTCCCCATCGTCGGTGAGCTTTATGCGGACGGTAGCACAGACAATCCCGACGATCCCATCATTCCCCAGTTTTTTGAAACAGCAACCATCACCATCGTTCTCGATGGGGTGACACTCTTCGACGGTCTCGTGAATGAGTTCCCTGAGTTCCTCTACGGATCTGTGTTCTTTGACGAACCAATCGAGTACTCAGAAACACTACCGAACAACGCTGTTGCCGCTCTCTTTGCGCTAGGGATGGGCACCATTTATAAGCCGCTGGAAGTTGGCGAACATACGCTGGTTTCCTCGCTTGATTCTGCCTTCTTTGGGCCTACCTCACAAACCTACAACATCACCGTCGTTCCTGAACCGGCCTCGCTGGGATTGCTCGGCCTTGGAGCTGGACTCACTCTGACCGTTTCCCAGTGGCGGCGACGCCGAAACTGAGGCAGCGCCCCTTGCTGATGACAACCGGAGCTTTCTCTCCCAGAAGCTCAATCTTCCCTCACTTTGAGATCGAGGGAACCCGTAGCGTCGCAAAGTAGTTACCGGGTAATCATTCCTCTACGTTGTCGTACTGGAATGGTGCCTGTCGGGTGTTGCGACCACGGGTCAAGAGTCGCCGCACCTGTTCTGCTTCCTTTACAACGACAACGCGACGGAATCACTGATTCCGTCGCGACAAAAAGATCCACACGCCTCAGCTAACTGAAGTCGCAAAGCCAATTCACTTCGCGTGGCGTCGTCGTCTGGCGAAACCACCGACCGCGACCAGTCCAGTCAGGCCAAGTAGGATGCTTGACGGCTCGGGAATGATTCCGCTCATGACGACAATGTTGTCGAACTGGTGGAACGGAGGGTTTTGCATCCACTCGACGGCGATAACATCCTCAAAACCACTGAAGTTAAAGGTCTCCAAGACGAAGCCGATGCCGCTGGTGGTGAAGGTCTGCGTCACCGACCCACCACTATCGAGGAAACCTGTGAAGGTGACGGAAGTGATCGGGGAACCGAAAGTAAAAGGCGCAAGGTCTATCGAGTTCAAATCAAAGGGGTTACCATTACCCTGGGTTAAGCGAGTAAGGCCGTTAACGTTGTTATTGTAGAGTGCGGTTGATCCGGGAAATTGTGGGGCGAGTGTCCCGAAACTTGCAAATGGAAGTGTGGAAAGATTCTCAAGGACAAACCCGTCTTCGCTATAGGTGAAGCCCTGACTATTGACGAGCGAATTCACCTGTTCCAACGATTCGAAGTCAATGACTTAGGCTTGCAGCGGCGTAGAGACATGTAGCGTTGTGGCAAGAACGGCGGTCAGGAGAGCAATTGCACGCATCGATCTAGTCCTTTCTGAGAAGCCTGATCCAACTTCGGTTGAAGTTAGTCATGAAGGTTGCAGTACCTAAGATCCAAACGTGGACCAAAAGGTTGAACCCAGACGGCATTAAATCAGGGATGATAGCCAAATGCCACTTCACAACGTGTTGTTTCAAACGGAGGTTGATTTTAATCAACTTCCTCAGTCACAGGACTTCAAGTTATTGCTAAAGAAGTCTCATTCCTGCCATCCGAAGTGATTTATTCGGAGACTCTTCCTGTCCCACCTCGAAAGGAAGTCCGCGCACACTGCCCACTTGAAGCGGTCCCTCGCCACGCGGGATTGTTTTGGCAAATCGATAAACCTGCCGTGAGAACAGGATCCGATTCACGCTACAGTAACCATCCTTGTGATGTTGGACGTAACTGAAGGTCCAGCGTCGGCAGGCTTGGCCAAATGATAACTCCGGCTTGGAAGAACTCGACGATTCGGTTAGATTTCCCACGCTGAACCCGGCTTCATGGTCGGCCAGACTTCGGGTCGAAGCGAATCGGCTACATTCGTTTTGATCCTTAGGTCAATCTCAGAGCGATCGTTTACAGTCTTTTCGATCGTTGACGAAGCGGGGAGCAGGATTCCTCGGAACGGACAAGGGAGGTTCGCCATGCGACGTGTCTCGGCGTTAGTACTTATTCGCCTGGCGGTCATCGTTGTCCCGGGACTCGGACTCGTGGGCTGCACCCATAATCATTACTATTACGGACCCGACGGGCCAGCGACCGTCATTCCGGGGGGATCGTACATTATCGATGATTCCTGTGAACTCCCCTCGACGATCACTGGAAGAGGACGAACCATCATTGCGGGCTCCGACTTTGCCAACGATTCAACGACCTCTGGCGGCTCATCGAAAATAATCTCGTCACGGGACCCAGCGCCGATTCGATCAAATTCGGGTCGGGTGGTGATCAGTCGTGCGACCGGCTCTGGTTTGGGTTCAAATTCCTGGCGACCCTTGAAGGATAACCAAGTGTTGACCACCGAAGTCACGGGTGATGTCAGCGTCCGGAAATAATCGAGTGGATCGAACGCACCTGTACTGCCGATAACGCCCTCAGTGACTCTTGGTGCTCATCGTGAACCAAGGATGACGCGGACATCGGTGGAGAGCCGGATCAGCGATGCCGGATCGCGACTCGATCCAAGGAGCCCGCTGTCTCATCACGGGCGCGTCGTCAGGATTAGGTGCAGCCTTTGCAAGGCACCTCGGAAAGCTGAATGCCCGCGTGGGTTTGACTGGGCGGAATGTCGATCGCCTCGTTGACGTCGCACAATCACTGATCGCTCACGGTACTAATCCCGCAAACCTCTTCACTGTATCCGCCGACCTTACAATCCCCAAGGATCGTGACCTCGTCCTTGACGTTGCTGCGGAGCGGTTCGGCGGTGCACTCGACCTCTTGATCAATGCCGCCGGTGTCGGTGCGTATGGCCGATTTGAAACACACGATCCGTCAATCATGACGCGATTGTTCGACATCAATGTCTTCGCACTTGCCGAAATGTGTCGGAGCACTCTGCCCTTATTCCGACGAGGGAATTCTCCAGCGGTGATCAACATCGGTTCCGTCGTCTCGCGAAGAGCGCTCCCCGGCCGCCCCGAATACTCGGCGAGCAAGTTTGCGGTTGCAGGGCTTACCGAAGCTCTCCGAGCCGAGTGGGCGATTGATGGGATCCATGTCATGCTTCTGAATCCCGGTTTCACCAAGACTCCGTTTGAAGAGAATGTCCTCGCTCATACAGCGATCATCTCGACGGAATCACGACGGTCGATGACGGCTGATGCCGTTGCCGAAGCCGGTCTCGACGCCCTCTTTGACGGACGGAACGAACTCACGCTGACTCCGAGCGGTCGGCTCCTCCTGACGGTCAATCGGTTCTTCCCAGACCTGGTCAACTGGGGGTTCGGCCGCTGGACTCGTCGCCTTTACATGCGACGGAGCGCCTAGATCAAATCGAGACCTATAGATCCTCGTTGGCTGATCACGTCACATCACCAGCCTCAAGCTGATTGCAGAGTGTGAGGAGTGTATCCCAGGTAAAGAGCCCCGACGAATGGCCGTCGTTCCAGAGGATCCGGACGGCATAGCTCCCGATTGGCTCCATCGCCTCGATCTTGATGTCGGAACGGATTGTAGCGGGATCAAGGATCCGATCGCCCGACCATTCATCGCGGCAAGAGGCGCAAGGGCACTCCCCTCGGACGAACCGATAGGGGAGTCCGACGGTCCGAGACTCGTTCCAGGTCAGCTCAAGTTCCTGGCGATCTTGAAGCGCCCGGATATTCGAAGGAGCATCGGTCATAGATTTGTCTTCGATTCACCGAAGCGTTGATGGTTAGGCAAAGAGCGAACGGATTGGTCGCCCTGCGGCGATCGGCAGTGGACGGTTCAGACGATCATAGATTTCGGTTTCGGGATCGAGACCCAACGCTTCGAAGAGCGTCGCTGCGAGGTCGTCAGGGGTGGTGGGATCGATCGCCGGATAACCTCCGTTCCGATCGCTCGAACCATAGATCGCACCACCCTGGATCCCTCCGCCCGCGAGGAGCGCTGTATAGCAACCGGGCCAGTGGTTTCGGCCTTTGCCGTCACGATCACCGATCCGGGGCGATCGGCCAAACTCGCCCATCCAGAGCACGAGCGTTTCGTCGAGGAGGCCTTTCTCTTCAAGATCCTCGATCAAGGTCGGAACGACCTTGTCGGTGATCGGGAGGAGTCGGTTCTTCAAGCCATTGAAATTGTCAGCGTGGGTGTCCCATCCTCCCCGAGTGGCACTCCCAATCGAGCCCGAAAAGTAGACGGTGACGACACGGACCCCCGCCTCGACCAAACGACGCGCCAGGAGACAACTCTGGCCGTAGGTCGTCCTCCCATAGCGTTCGCGGAGCTGATCGGATTCTGCATCGAGATCAAACGCTTTCTTGACCTTCGGAGAGGCGAGCATCGAGAGGGCCCGCCCTTGGAATCGGTCGATCCCTTGCGCTGTCGCGTCGTATTCGAGGAGCCTCGACTGTTGATCAATCAGGCTCAAGAGTCCCCGACGATCTTGAAGTCGACCGAGCGGAAGAGACTCAGGAAGCTCTAATTCGGGGAGACGGAAGTCGGTGCGGTTGGGATCAATCCCGACAAAGAATGGGTCGTACTGTTTGCCCAAGAAGCTCGCGTGTTGCCCTGGGGTCACCGAGCCATCGCGGAGCCGGTGCGGGAAGGTCACAAACGGCGGGACTGATGGGTCGTTGCTTGGAAGGAGCTTCGAGACTGTCGCACCATAGGCAGGGTAGAGTTCCAACGTGTCCCGGAGCCGGATGTCGTCGATCGGTGGTGCATGCCCGGTCAAGCTATAGTAGCAGGCCGGGTTGTGGCTTTTCATGTTGTGGTGGAGTGATCGAATCTGGGCAAACCGGTCCAAAACCTTGGCGAACCGAGGGAGGTGTTCCGAGATCGATTCGCCCGGAATCGCGGACGAGATCGGCTGAAACTCCCCACGGATTCCTTCTGGTGCCTCCGGCTTCATGTCGAACGTATCAATATGACTCGGACCACCAAACTGATGGAGGAAGATCAACGACTTCGCGCGAGGACTCCGACCTGTCGATTGCTCCGAAGCACGCAACAACTCTGGGAGAGTAAGTCCTGCAATTCCAGCGGCACCGACCCGGAGAAGTTGCCGACGGCTTGACCGTCTCGCTGCATGATAATCACTGCAACCCATTGACATGATCATCCTCGCGCATGTGTCGTGATGGCTCTTGTTGATTAATGACGGAGGAGAAATTCTTTGCTGTTGATGATCGCCCACGCGATATCTTCCCAGGCGCTTCGCTGATCAGAACTTTCTTGAAGATGAGCCAGGACCCCTTGTTCCTCAAGACTTGATGGCCTCCGACCCAGCATTGCGAGGAAGATCTCATTCACGATCTCCGAATCATTGGCATCGGAGTTCAGGAGGCCGCCGATCCGGTTGTCAGGCGCTTCGATCATCTCACGAACGATTGAACCGTTAATCAACTGGAGCGCTTGGGCAAGTGTGGTCTCTTCAGAGCGTTCACACTCGCATGTTAAGAGTCGGTTTGGTTTTCCGAATGCCTCGAGAAACTCCGGACCCGTGTTGGCACCGGCGAGGAAGAGGGCCCCACTCCCTTCGGGTGATCCTTCCAGTGCGGCCCGAGATCCCAAGGCGCTCCCGATGGCATCAAGCAAGACTTCGGCCGGGAGCAAACGGATCCGCGCCTTCGCGAAGTTGATTTCATCATCCTGATTGGTCGGGAGTGGCTCCGAAGAAAGACCATAGACCTCTGAAGTCATGATCAACCGGACCAGTGGGCGGAGCCGGAATCCTCGGTCGACGAACTCCTCGGTCAAGGCATCCAGGAGTTCGGGGTTAGAAGGAGGATTGGAGTCCCGGAAATCATCGACCGGCTCGACAACACCGCGGCCCATCAAGTGGTACCAGACCCGGTTCGCCAAGTTACGCGCAAATTGTCCACGACCTTCACCCTCGGTGAGCCAACCGGCGAGTGAAGTCCGGGCATCGGACTTGGAATCAAGCGCAAGTCGAACCCCACCCGGAGCGGTCGGCGGAAGTCGATCCCCCGAACTCGGTTGAACTAACCCAGGATCACCTTCCAAATGGATGATTACATCGCCGTTGATCACGTGCTTATTGAGACCATCTCTCCGACGATTGTTGATTTCTTTACGACGGAGGTTTGAAAAGGTAGCGGCGAGGCCATAGTAATCGTCGCGCGTCCAGTGGTCGAAGGGATGATTGTGGCAACGGGCACACTGGAGACGGACGCCGAGGAAGATCTGACCAAAACTCTCCGCCGCAGTTTCGGGATCGCGGTTGGTCCGATAAAAACTCGCCGGAGGGTTCTTCCAGGTTGAGCCAATCCCTGTAATCAAGGCGCCGGCGAATTCGTTCAATGGGCGGTCGCGGGCAATCTGATCGCGGAGCCAACGACGGAAGTTCCAGACCCCTTTGAGCCCCATCGTCTCTTCTTCGTTGCGGAGGAGGTCGGCCCACTTTAACGACCAATAGTCGGCGAACTCCGGGCGTTCCAAGAGCTGATCAATCAGCTTTGTCCGTTTCTCGGGATCGTCGTCATCAAGGAATTGCCTTGATTCCTCGGGACTGGGGAGAATGCCGATCGCGTCAAGATAAGCCCTGCGCAGAAAGACATGATCGTTCGCAGTCGGCGACGCCTCAATCCGCAATGCTTCAAGCTTGGAGAAGACAGCCCGATCGAGGCTTGTCCGAGGCGGAGGGCCGCTCCATCCGAGTTTGGGTCGATCATGGAGGAACCCGAGTCGAGAGACCGCCTGCTGATCAAGGTATCGAACTACAATTACTGATTCGCCTGGTCGCGATCGCTGAACCAAGCCTGCTGGGCTGACTTCGACAACCGCTGGGTCATCGACATCGAACGTCGCCAGTCGAGTAACGTCGCGGATGGAACCATCCGCAAAGGTCGCAATTACACTCAACTGCTGTCGGAGGGCAGGGGCAGTGTTCAGCCGATCCGCCGGATAAACCATGAGATCGGACAACTCCGGGACTTCGGGGCGATCATCAGCGCAACCAGCCTCGATCCAGCCCTCCAAAATCGAGGCCTCTGGTGTCCTCATCGTAAATCGGAGCCCACCTTCGTGAGGGAGGCGTCCGGTTGGCTTCAGGAGAATGAGGCTTTGATCGGGCTGCACCCGATCAATCCGACGCCCGAGTAAGTCACGAGTCAAGGAATCATGATCAAATGCGGGATCATCACCTCGGAGGCTTAACTTGAAGCCACCCTTCCCATTCAAGTTCCCGTGGCAAGCACCCATGTTGCAACCGGCTTTGGTCAAGACAGCACGGACGTCGTGTCGGTAGCTGATGGGTCGTGGTTGATCGTCAACGAATTGCACTCGGATCGGGATCTCGAGAACTAAATCCGACGCGGTCACCTCTAAAGTCGCTTCACCGGGTTGTTTAGGCTCGACAACACCCGATGACGAAACACTAGCAACAGATTCATCTGATCGGAGATCAAACACGCATTCTGCCGTCAGATCGCGCTCTGAGCCGTCAGCCTCGACCCGAGTGATTACAACCTGTCGACGATCGCTGGGATGCTTCAGCTCAATGACCGGTGGAAATGCTCTCAATTCTGGGTTAGTTCCCGGTTCGGCCCCAATCGCCGAGCAGTCTGAGACGCTCGAAACAGCAAAGCTCACCAACGCAACGGTCAACCATGCGTAACCAACTAACAATCGTTTGCGCCAATTCATGCGTGGAACCCTTCAGTGCATGCGAGCGAGTGCTGAATGAGTCTCGGAATTGTCCGGAGGACTGATCGCATTTGTTAAACCTAAGGTGAATCGGGCTTAGGGGTCAAGGATTTCGGAGAAACCTCAAGGCGATCGTCAGGATCGACTCCAGTGCATCTCTCAATGAGTGCTCTTATTCTTGGAACATGAAGCAAGTTAGGGAGTATCATTTCCGAGCAACTGCTTCATGCATTCACGGAGTAGTTTCCGCGCTCGCGAGAGAATCTGCCTTGCGTTCAGACTCGTTAGGCTGAGCTTCGCGGCAATTTCGCGACCGCTGAGACCATCGACTTCGGCAAGGAGAGCGACCTCTTTCAGTCGACTCGGAAGCGAATTTGTGCATCGGAGAAAGGTCTGGAAAATCTCCTTCCGCTCAAGATCCGAAATCCTACTTTCTTGACCAAGATTCGCACTGCAGCCTTGCAAGAGAAGGTCGGGATCATGATCGCTTCCATTATCAAGCAAATCGGTGAAGACGTATTCTTTCCCGTGCTTGGTCTGATAGTCGTAGATCTTATGCTTCAAGATGGCGATCAACCAGGAACGAACTGAGCACTCTCCTCGAAATTTCTCACGCGAGTTCCAGGCAGCGAGAAAAGTCTCCTGGGCAAGGTCTTCGGCGACACGTTGATCTGCGATCCGGCTTCGCGCAAATCTGAGAACCAGATCTCCATACACGCGAAGCCAATCCTCAGGATCCCCGAGGGGGAGGGCAGCCACCTCAGGTTCGTCGCGAGTCGTCCGGGCAGGTCCAGAGGGAGGGTTCATCAGAATCAATTCTTGGAATGATGTCACAGTGAGACTTCATCACTAGACTAACTCTTGGGACAGTTTCCGTCACTTCAACGATTAATGACTGTGGGACCACTTGAGGACCGTTGCGCCAGCATCTGGATGCAATGAATGAGCAAACAATTCTATTGATTAGCTTGGGGACGCTTGGGTTTGGACTCATTTCCGGTCGACTCCGTGGCACATTAGTAACCCTACCGATGGTCTTCACGGTGTTTGGGCTCTTCCTTGGACGTCTCGGCTTCGACCTAATCGGTCTGTCAACAACCGGAGAGATCGTCCGAGGGATTGCAGAGCTAACCCTTATCCTCGTGTTGTTCACCGATGCTTCGAGGATCGATCTCCAGATCCTCTTTCGAGAACACCGAATCCCAATCAGACTCCTTGGAATCGGACTCCCAGGGACGATACTGATGGGACTGGTGGTCGGGGTCTTCCTGTTGTCCGGGCAGCTAACGATCTGGGAAATCGCGGTCTTGGCAGCAATCCTCGCACCAACAGACGCTGCACTCGGACAATCGGTTGTCAGTGATCCGAAGGTCCCGATCCGGATCCGGCAGGCCCTCAACGTCGAGAGCGGGCTGAATGATGGGATCTGCCTGCCGATTCTTCTGATCCTGATTTCAATCGCCGCGGGAGTTGACTCCGACGAAGCAACAGGGCGGACTACGACCGAGTGGGCTCTCTTTGTGATTCTTCAGATTTCTCTCGGCCCAATCGCTGGAATCATCGTGGGTTGGGTCGGTGGGGCACTCCTCAAGAAATCGACTCGCCTCGGATGGATTGACGAGGCTTTTGAGCGGATTTCATCCCTCGCCGTCGCGGTCCTCGCCTATTCGGGAGCCGAAGTGATCGGCGGTAATGGATTTATCGCTGCCTTCTGTGCCGGCCTTACGATGGGGAACTTCACCCGGTCGGTCTGTCGTTGTCTTTATCAGTTTGCCGAAGCGGAAGGGCAGCTCTTTACGCTCCTCATATTCTTAATCTTCGGCGCCGTGATGGCCCCGACAGCATTCACGATGCCCTGGGAGGGTTGGTGCTATGCCGTTCTCAGCCTGACCTTGATTCGCGGCGTCCCGGTTGTCCTCTCGTTGGTCGGACTGAAGCTCCGCCAGGTGAGTCTCGGATTCCTCGCTTGGTTTGGCCCTCGAGGGATTGCGTCGATCCTCTACACAATCCTCGTTCTTGAGGAATCGAGGATTTCCCACCGCCAAGAGATTCAGGCAATCGTCGCAGGTACCGTTTTGCTAAGCATCGTTGCCCACGGTCTCAGCGCTGCCCCAGCAACAGGCCTCTACGGCCGTCGGATCAAAAAATCAGACTTACCCGAATCTGCAGAGGAAAAGCGAGAGGTGACACCCATGCCAACGCGACACTCACCTCGACTGACTCACTGAACGATGACAACCGTCCTTAACCGTCCCAAACGTTTTCTCAATCGATCCACAACGACGCTGGAGATTTGACAACCATGGCGTTGAACGAGCAGCAGTTGAAGCTCTGCGCAGAGAGCCCCTCAGATTACTCAGACCTCAAGGCCATCTTCCTGAACTGTACCTTGAAACGGTCGCCGGAACTCTCCCACACGGAGGGACTGATCGAGATCTCCAAGGCGATCATGGAGAAGAACAGAATCGGGGTCGAAGTGATTCGGCCCGTGGACCACGAACTCGCTTTCGGGGTCTATCCCGACATGAAAGAGCACGGCTGGCCCAAAGATGAATGGCCGACGATCCTGGAGAAGGTCTTGGCTGCCAATATCCTCGTAATTGGCTCACCGATCTGGCTCGGTGAAAAATCCTCTGTCTGTACTTTGGTGATCGAGCGTCTCTATTCAGCGTCTCACCATCTCAATGATCGCGGTCAGTATGCCTATTACGGTCGAGTTGGAGGCTGCTTAATCACCGGTAACGAAGATGGTGTGAAGCACTGCTCGATGAACATTCTGTACTCATTACAGCACCTCGGCTACACCATTCCACCACAAGCTGATGCTGGTTGGATCGGTGAAGCGGGGCCCGGGCCTTCCTATTTGGACCAGGGCTCGGGAGGGCCATCCAATGACTTTACAAACCGAAACACCACTTTCATGACCTGGAACCTCATGCACCTGGCTCGGATCCTTAAGGATCAGGGGGGAATTCCAGCTCATGGGAACCAACGTTCAGAGTGGGAGGCCGGCTGTCGGGCTGACTTCCCGAATCCAGATTATCGCTAAGCGATCAAGAAACGAACACGAGCGGCCCGGGAGCCGCTCGTGGTGATGAACCTCATTGTAATAGTCGCCGATCAGCGAGGCTGATCGGCTTCGGAGACGACTCTTAGCCTCGGTTTACTCGGGATCGCTGCAGGAAGGACTCGAATGCACGAGCACCGGGAGCAGCGAATGGATTCTGGCCAAGGGCAATCTGCCGTTCTGCCAACCGAGCCTGCAAGGATTCAAGGTACCGACGGTAAGGTCCGGCCTGCGTCGACAGTGGAATTGTCGAGTTGAGCTGAGGAACAAACTCGTCAAGGTTGACCGTGTAGTCCACCGACTCGTTGCCGCTGGCAGGAGTAGTCACACCAGCAGGAGTGTCAGTCGCTGAGGATGCGAGGACGGGTTCAGTCGCCGCACTGAAGTTGGCGAAGCTTGCCGCCTCGTCAGCACTCAGGCTCCTGACAAACGCGTCACCGTCAATAGAACTTGCAGCGGTCACTGGAGCTGGAGTGCTGGAGAGACTAAGGCCCCCCAAACCGGGGATGTTGATACCCGATGGCTGGAATTCGAAGGCACCAACATCAGCCGGACCCGTCCCCGGGAAACCGGCACCTGGAATGTCGACTCGCCCTCGTCCGAGGAAGTCAGTCGGAGGCGCCACTGCGTTTAAGGCAGCATCGATGGCATCTGACGTCGCCCTGAGGTCGAAATTACCGTCGAGCAAGAACACGGTAGCGTTGCCGAATCCTGGTCGAGGATCACGGGGAGCCTCGAAGGCTGGCTCGCCTAGGAAGTTACCGAAGGGTCCAGGAACTGTTGTCAGTTCGTTCGGGTCGAAACCGACCGTTCCTCCGACCTCGGCGACCTCGGAGAACATGTTGCTCTGGACGACCGCAACCTCAGGGAAGACGAACAGACCAGTCCCGGTTGGATCTTCAGCACGATCGTTGTTTTGCCAGAAGATGTTGTTGGACACTTCGGCAATGGTGGGGCCGCCTTCTCGTCCGGAGATCACCACACCGGTGTTGTTGAGTGCAACGGTGTTGTTGGTGAACTCGACCGGCTGTGCAGTCGTTCCAGTCCCACCCGTGTCGTTAATGAAGAACCCGGTAAGGTTGCCGATGATCCCGTTGTTGATGAACACAGGGTTTCCGACAGATCCACCTGTGGGGTCGATCCGAACACCTGTTTCACCGTTGAGGACGTAGTTCCGGCTGTACAGGCCACCCGAGTTGACCAAATCGAGGCCGATCGATTCCTCGAGGATTGAACCAGTACTCACACCGGTGAGCGGACTGACAATCGCAAAGCCACTCAACTCGGTGTCGAGCAACGCATTCCCTGCGAGGAGGTCAACACCGCTCACGGTGACGGTCGGACCGTTCGGGTTAATCGGTGCCCGGATGATTGTCGCCTGGGCCGATCCCGAGACCAGGTTCGTATCGGTACTCGAGACATCAGCTGAGACCAGTCGGACGAGCGACTTCAGGTTAACAGCTTCGTTGTAGGCTCCTGGGAGGGCAGCGACGGTGTCGCCAATCGTTGCGACAGCGAGGCCAGCCGCGATCGAGCCAAATGGGTTCGCCCGTGAGCCATCACCACCGACGAGCCCACTCGGACTCACGTAGATGATATCCGTATTGCCCGGGAGGAAGACGATGAGATCGAGATCGAAGGAACCACCCGGGACACCGTTGCCGGTTGGGAAACCTCCGTCGAATTCACCGTCCAGGGCGTTCGTCGCGATATCAGTAACCGAGTCCGTTACGGTCACTCGGTAGATATCGTTCTGCGTGGCACCCGTAACGTTGAAGGTTACCTGGACCGGACCCATCGGATCCGTGGCGAGGAAATCGAGGGTCAATGAGTTCAGATCGACACCGATTGGGACGTCGTCTGGCGTTCCAAAGATTCCATCAAGGCCGGCACCGGTCGCAGTGATGGCACCTGGGGCCATCAAAGTCGAGAGCAGGAGGTTCTCATTCGCGGTGAAGCTTACCGTGAAAACGCCTGAGTCAGAGACCAAGCTCCCTGGAGCCGGAGTGACGTCGGTAATCTGAGGCCCAGCAGTATCGAGGATGAAATCTGTGATCGCGTTGGGATCAGCAGGATCGGACACGTTACCGCTGACGTCGATTACACGGACCCTGGCGAAGCTGAAGCCGGAGTCATCGTCGGTACCAAGCTGACCGTCTGGGCCGACATCGAAGGCTGAGTCAGGGAGAGGGAGCATGCTCGTGTCGATCCCGACCCCGGCAGCATCAATCCCAACCGCAACAAGGAAGTCTCCGTTGGCGTCGGTGACTGCTGAACCAACACCGAGACGCTCGAAGTTGCCGTCCCCATCGCTATCGATGTCAAGCAGAACCGTGGCATTAACCAACGGCATCGTGGGAGGGAAGATATCCGTGATTGTCCCCGAGAACGCTGTCGTACTGACGTTGGTGATCCCGTCCAGAGCACCGCTGTCCGATTCGAGAGTAAAGGTTCCTGGGACGATCTCGGGCGGATTTGTGTCGATCGTGAATTCGACGACAAAATCACCACCAGGGAAGCCATCTCCCGAGGGAAGCGGAAGCTGGCCAGTAGCACCAATGTTCTCGCCATCGAGGGCGTTCCCTTGAGGATCGAGGAGAACGCTCGAACCGGTACCGACGAGAACGATCTGGTACTGATCGTTCGGGAGGATCAGATTCGTCGCCCCAAGAGCAATCCGGAGTCGTCGGGTCTCAGGATCGAACGAGAGTCGGCCCGAGAGGTCGATCGCACGATCACCAGGGCTATTCCCATTCCCGAAGATCCCATCACCACCCGACGCGAACAGGAGGACGGTGAAATTGTTCACCGACTGTGGGTCGAGCTGCTCGTCGAACTGAATCTGAATCTCTTGAGGTGATACATTCGTGCCTGCGATGCCACCGACCTCGTAGAGATCGATCAGCGAGATCGAGTCGTCGTCGTTAACGATGGAGGCAAAGACTGCGTCTCCTTCACCGTCGAGATCAACATCCGGGGCGCCTTCGTTGGTCACCTGCGGCGGATCGAAAACTCGGAACTCGCGGGCACCGACATCGAAGAACGGACGGCTACCGAACCCGAGGTTCGGAGAGTCTTGAACATCGATACGGAGCAAGCCCGCGAGATCACGCTCGCCACTGAGTGGAGCGAAGTTGTAGGTCGCAATATTTGTTGCCGGACCTTGTGCTCCTTGTCCTGATAGTGCCGTTGTCGCAATGAACTGATCAAAGAACGGCCGACCAGGCGTTCCTGGCAGGGTGACGATCTCTTGTGGATCTTGCCCGAAGAACGGCAGGAAGCCTCCGAACGGGTAGCTTCGGCCTTCAGCATTCCGCGTCCCGCCGACGCTATCCAGCGAGAAGTCATCCGAGAGCGGGAAGAGCATGTCGCCCATGATCACCGGCCCAAGCTCGGAGAGTGCAGCGTCAATCGCCACCGAACCGGCTTGGAGGAAGAAATCTCCGTTGGCCGCATCGGCGAAGAGTGGATTCCCGAAAATCGGGTTGTTGTTGCCACGGAAGGCAGCGGGGTTGGTATTGGTAATGTCGAGCGTTGTCGTGTAGTTGTTGTAAACATTGAACAACAACTCGCTTCCCGGAATCTGTCCAGTCGTCCTGACAGCAACTGCGTTCGGGTCGCTAATGCCGACAGTTCCTCCATCGAAGATGTTGTTCATCGCGATGAAGTAGACGTGTGAAAGACCATTATCTCCGTCGAAGTTGACGGAGTCTGTCCTTAGCCCAACACCATTGTTGAAGAGGGTGTTGTGGAGCATCACGAGCCGGGCAGGATTCTGGCCGGCCGTGTCGTCAGAACCAGAGGTCGGTCCGTTGATCTCGACAGCCACCGGCATGTTCGAGATCGTGTTATTGACCAGGAAGAGATTGGTAGGCTGACCGAGGAGCCCTCCTACCCGAAGCGGGAAGCCGACCGGTTGTCCGGTCAAGGGGTCAATAATCTGAACGATGGCAGGGAACCCTTGATCGGCAAAGATCCCGGCATCTTGGAAGTCGGTCAAGTTGGAGTTCGACACCGTCCAGCCATGCTGGGCGTTGTTCTGGGTCTCCGGCGTCACACCAAGCTTCTGAGCCCGGAAACCATCGTCAGCTTCCGTGATGTTACCATCAAGGTTGAAGTCGTCGACATCGATCAGACTACCGCCCTGGAACTCCACACGATGGAGGAACTTGAGGTCGGCGTTATCGATAATGCTCCCGTTTCTCGGGTCATAGAGGTTGTAGTCGAAGAGACTACCACCACCGAAGGCGATGATTCCGCCATCACCCGGTTCAGGAGCTGAAAGGGCCGGCCCAGAGATTCCGTTCGGATTAACGTCAGCGAAGAACGTATCCGCCCGTTGTTGACCACGTATTACGGGTCCTTCTGTATCATCTCGGAGTGAGGTGATCACCACCGGAACCCGTTGCTGTCCAGTCGACTCATTGGCACCAATTCCGATGATCCGGAGTTGGCTACCATACCCTGGATCGAGAAGCGGACTCAGTGCGGGAGGGTCGACACCGTCATCGAAGCCGACCGCAAAACCTGGCCCTACAATGTTGTAGGCATCCGAGGCTGCAGCAAAGGGGAGATCCGGATCGACCGGGGTTCCTGGTCCTGGGTTTCCAGGACCGTAGCCTCCAGCACCATCGAACATCTTGACGTAGAGTGATTCACCAGGGAGTGAAATCTGCTCACCGTTAGGGAGTAGCGTTCCCGGCAACGAACTCTGGAGCGTCTGCGTCACGTCGGGGAGACGTTCGGTCGTAAATTCGTCGGTGTCGGGTACCGGGTTAGTGGTGAAGAACCCATTAGGTCCGAGATTAATCGAACCTCGGAGAACGTGGATGAGGTCGGTATCATCCCAGACCGAATTCACGTTGAGATTGGCGAGGTCGTCTACCGGAATTTCCGAGAAGAAGAAGTTGGTTTGATCACCCGGATCAGCAATGACAACTCCCAGTGTCGTCTTCACCGCAAGGCCATTGATGGAGTTCCGCTCCATCAAGTTGTTGCGGAAGAACGGGTTACCCGACAAGAGAGGCCGGAGGGGATCGGCTGCAAGGAGCTGATCCGGTTCCGCCACGATCGGGGCGTCGAAGTTGTCAAAGAAGTCGTTGTTCGTAATCGAGACAGTTGCTCCAGCTGAGTCCCGGAGCGCGAATGGAATGTCAAGGAAGGCGGAGATGTTGTCGGTGAGGTCAATCACCTGACGCGGCGGAAGCGATCCGATCGGGGTGATTAACGCACCACCACCGTACCGGAATTCCGCCTCGTCGATCACCGCGACCGCACCCGGAGTGATCGAGATGCTTCCCCAACGCAGGAGACGAGTCTGATCAAGGTCTGGGTTTAGGGTCGGATCGTTCAGGCCCGGTGTGGGTTCTGGGTTTGTCGTATCGTTGTCCGTCGGACCTGCCGGTACGATCACCCGAGTTACCGAGGTAATTGGATCGAAGAAGAACGTCTCGGCGGAATCATCGAAGAGTGAAGTGAAGATCGGCTTCGCATCATTCAGCGTGTTGAATGAGAACTCAAGGTCCGTCGGTGCGGTACTTGGGTTCAAGTCAAACGCATTGATGTAGGTCCGATCCCCAATATTGAGGCTCGACAGATTGTTGAGGACGGCGACCGATGCCGACGAGGTCGACTTGACGAGCATCCCTGGCTGGACATATAGACGGCTCGATACATCCTGTTCGGTCTCGCCGCCAGTCTCGAGGTTGAGCCGCTGGCCGATCACGAGTTGAGAAGCGAGGACATACGGCAAGGGGTCATCGATCGTAAAGATCCGCGCTGCTCCGTCGGATGCGGGATTGTCCGCAAACCCGATCGCATCGGTTTCTTGAACCTGGAGCGTCCCGATTGCGGGCCGGAGCAAGATCCCATTGACCGAGTTATTGACCAATTCGATCCGTCGGATCAGCGGGCCTCGAGCGATCTCGTCTTCGCGGAGCGAATCGAGGTCGGCCGAGATCGCCGCTTGCGTGGCGTTGGCAAGGAGACCAGCTGGTGCCGCAGCGGAATCAGCGATCGTGGTGTTCGTAATCGCCGGGCGGCTGTTGAACAGCGTGATCGTATCGAATCGCTCACCGATCGTCTGAGGAACAGCGCCACCACCAAACTGGAGGGTCGCCTGATTGACAATCGACATCACGTCCGAGGCACCCGAGAGTCCGAGAGTCCCATCGACTGGGAAGTCCGGATTGAGACCACCTCGGTTGATGGTGTCGTTGAAGTTCCGGAAGACAACACCACCCCAGTCACCCCCGGTCGGGACCGTATCCGTGTCATCGCCGTTGGTGTCACCGCCGACCGAATCATCGAGGAAGGAGGTGAAGATGACCTGGTCGCCGGGGCTTGGTCCGCCCAATAGTTGGAGAGCTGATCCCTGATTCTGGACGAACAGCGAAGCGTTGAAGAACTTGACCGCTGTCCCGGCAGAGAATGCGAGGGTGGTCAGTTCAGGCACCGAAGCGCTCGCGTTATTCTCCGGTAAGGCGGGGTTAACTCCTGCTGGAGGAGCGATGACGTACGGCTCTTGAACGGTCTCACCGATAACACTGCCGAGGTCTTCGCCGATGACTGGTCGCTCAATCCCTGGGAGGGCCACGATCACAACCGGTCCGTCAGCGCCTGCAAGCTCTGCCTCAAAGAAGGCGGAACGGTCGAACTGTCCGTTGGCGTTACGGTCGAACTGTGGGTTAAAGCCAGTTCCGAAGTTCGACTGAGCGTTCAGGTTGCCGTTATTGATGAAGTTGTCCACCGCCTCAGTAACGAGGGTGGAGAACGGTCGCTCGATGCTCCCGTCAGGGTCATCGATATCGCTGAACGGGTCATCAGCATAGTCGGGTCGAACAAAGATGATGTTCCCCCGAGTCCTCGACACAGGACCAGCGAGGCCGGGCTCGATAACCGTCCGCTGGCCAGGAACGACCGAGAAGCCAGTGACGAAGCTTCCCCCTTCGACCGTGTCACCTGTGAGACCTTCTCGGAACGTCCCATCGGGGAGGAAGACTTCGAAGTCCTCACCATCCGGAGTTTCATTCCCCAGGAACTCCAAGTCGGAGACGTTCCCGAAGATATCCCGAATCTCTTCGCCACCCTCGTTGGCGATGACAATCCGATAATAGTCGGGCGCGAGAGTCAACCCATCCGGGAGTTCGACCAAGAGTCGATTCTGGAAGCCGGGTTGGCCAATCGTTGCGCCCGGGACTTCATTGACCAGGGTCACTGAAAGACCAGTGACTTCACTAAAGCCAGACTCAGCTCCGACTCCGAAGTCACCGTCTGCAGGCGAGCCAGGAGCATCCGCAGAACGGATCAGTCTGACAGCATTACTGTAGTCTCGGGGCTCCAGGGTATTGGAGAAATCAATCGTGAACGATTCCGGCGGTGCCTCGGCTCGAGGAGTAAAGCCGGGAACCGGTACCTCGTAGAAGGCCCGGGGACCGCTCGTTACCATCGTCCCTGGAGTCAAAGCGGACGGACTGATCGCTTCAAATCCCGTGACGAATGCAGGCTCGGGCTGGAGATCAAAGAAAACGTGGAAATCTTGATTCCCAGGTTCTGCGAGATCATTGTCGAGCGCATTGCCGGCAGCATCAGTGATCCCGCTGAAGAACTCGGACGTCGTCCGAGCCACGAGGACGTAACGTCCTGAAGGCAGACCATCGACAAACGAGAGTTCAATCCGTCCGGTGTACGGGTCGGTTGAGAGTTCTCGGTTGGACGTGGAGACAAATGTCGCCGACGAGATAAAGGCCGAAAAGTCGACATCATCCGAGACGGGACCAGGACTCAGGATCCGGTCAGGGCCAAGGTTGATCAGTGAGTAGTTGCTCAGATTGTTGGCAGTCTCAGGATTGAGCGCCGGCAAATCGAGCTGAGGAGGTACAGCGAGGAAATCGTTCGGATCCGAAGGAGAAACCGGGTCGGCAACATTCAAGGTGATGTTGCGGAGGTTCGGAATCCTTGCGTCGTCGGGGATCGAGCTTGCCGTGACCAGGGGACTGGTAGTGTCCACTCGGAAGCTGAAGTCGCCTTGCGTCCCTAATCCAGGAAGTGGCGGATTCTCCGATTCGCCGACAACGACGATGCGAACTCGGTGGAAACCATCTTGAAGCTCGAACGGAGGCTGGAAGCTGAACGAGCCATCGTCATTGGTGGCGACGATGAGGTCCGGGGTACCAGCAAATCCTTGACCGTTGGCGCCGACGACGAGGTCGAATTCACCGTCCGGTTGTTCTTGAATGAATTGAACCGCGATCAACAAACCAGCATTCGTCCCTGGGAACGAGCTAAACACCTGACCGCTGAAGGTCGGTGTGGCCAGGGAGGTGTTCTGATCGCCGGGGATTCCGGTGTCCGAACCAGGTGCAAGGCCGAACCCTGCGATCAAGGGCGGCTCAATTTCCAGAGCGCCTAGAACTTGGACGAATGTCCCACCGGCGGTACCGTCACCCGAAGGGAAGATCCCAGTGAACTCGCCGTCGAGGGCGTTTCCTGTGGCATCGAGTACGCTATCGGTGACGGCAATCGCGTAAGTGTCGGCAGGGAGTTCGGTCTGAGGGAGGTCGCGGAGATCGTAGATCGCCCGATTATTGATAGGATCGTAGAAGAGCAAGGCTCGAGGGTCATCCGTAACGGTAACGTTCCCCTCCATCCCAAATGATGGAGCACCACCCGTCCTGACGAGCATCACATTTTCTCGGATGATCGTCGAAGGGCGCATCGCCTCGCTGAACTCGATGATCAGAATCCGACCTTGGACGATCGTATTCGTCACTTGAGGCGCGGTAGCGTCGGCCACATCAAAACTTGCCGAAACACCAATCAGGGATGAACCATCGATTGCGGTAATCGAATCGTTCGCGAGGCTAAAGACGAACGTTCCGTTGATCAGGGCTGTCCCGGTGGCGTTGATCGAGATCGGGAAGACCGCTGTTAACGGATCGATCAAGGTCGGGGCCGCCACATCGACGACTGCACCAGCGGGTGTCACCGGAAAGGTAAGGTCCGAGGCGTCCAGAGTGGCCGGATCAACCGCCTTGGAGAACTGGACAGTGACTGAGGAGGGGAATGCAGCGAGGGCATCACCGTTCGCTGGTGTCGTCGCCACAACCCGCAGCTCATCAATTGCCTCTAGAGCAGCTCGTGCATTGGCAAGACCGAAGCCACCCTGTGACTCGTAGCCCCCTGCGGAACCGTTCAAGGGAGTGGCTGTCGATTCAAAGGCTAGTTCAACCTCAGCAGCGGTAACGGAGGGGTTGAACTCCCTCATCAGTGCTGCGATAGCAGCAAGGTTGGGAGCCGCAGCTGAAGTTCCTAAGAAGTTCGGGAATCCGTCGGGCTCGATATCAACGCCCGGGATGAAGAAGGTCGTGTTGCTCGCGTCAGGTGCCGAAACGTCAGGCTTAAGTCGAAGCTCGGACGACGGCAGACGGTTTCCCTGAGGATCGAAAAAGAAGAGCGAAGGACCGGCTGAGCTGAAGCTCTCACTGGGGATCGGATTCTGTGCCGTTGGGAACGGTGGGGCATCGAAATAAGCAACGGCGCCGGTTCCAATGGCATCTTCAGAGGTTGGGTGCCCGAAAGTAGAGGCTAGGAACGTTCCACCATCAAGGATGTTGGGGATGTTTCCGTTTGGATCTACGGTAAACTCGCTCCCAAAGCCTTGGAAGCGGAAACGGGTTGGGTCTGGACCGCCCGCAACCTGTACAACTAGCTGGAAGGTTCCTGCACCAGGCGCAAAATCGAATTCGAAGGGTGTGGCACTACCAATGTTATTAGTAGTCCCCTGGATAACGATAGCGTTGTTTGCATCGAGTAGGAAAAAGTCGAGATTGGTCGCAGCGGTTCCTGTAAACCACGGATCATCCCACTGGAAGAGCACCCGATCCGGCTGTGTAAAATCAAGTTCCAGGGCGGTCACGACTCCCGGACCTGGATCAAAGTCGTGGAATCGACCAGCTCCAATACCCGTAACTGTGCTGTCTACTCCTCTGAAATTTGAATCGATCCCGGAAAAGGATTCGTTCCCTGCGGCACTAAAGTAGATCGCGTCGTTGTTTGTGACGACATCTGTCACAGCTTGGGAAACGAGGCCATCTTGGAAAATTGGCTCGGTAGCAAAACCGATATCATCAACAATAATCTCTGCACCAGCGTCATTGGCTAGTGCGCGAATACCGTCGGCAAACCCTGCAGGTCCACCGATGACAGCAGTATGGAACGCCAGATCAGCACCTGGGGCGATGTCGTGGATTAACTCCAACATCGCTCGGCCTTCATCACTTCCTCCGGGGAAGTCGGACAAGACGTTGACATTCGCAGGCAAGTCGCCGGTGCTCTGCGAGTCGGCTAATCCTCCTTGAAACTCGTCGACACTGTCGGAGAGGACACCAACCGTCACACCAGTCCCGTCCACGCCAAACTCAGCACGCAATGCATCCCCACCATCCGGGAAAGGGAAATCGCGGGCGAGGACATCATCCGCTTGGTTGTTAGCCACACCTTGTGTGTGTAAGACCGGGACATAGATGGGGCTCATACTGATCGTCTGAGCCATTTCGGCGACGGCGAGCAACTGACCGATCGGCAGGAAGCCTTCAACCACACCGACGTTGGTATCCGTGGCTACGACCTCCAGGCCGAGCGCTTTAAGCTGTGACTCAAATCGCTCAAAGTCGGTTTTGCCACCATAGACGTCTACACCGACCTTGTCCCCACGGAAGACAACTAAACCTTCCAGCTCGGCACGAGCTGTCGCGACCGCCTCGGGTCCTGCTTGGAAGGCTGCAAAGAGCTCAACCAAGTGAGTTCCACTACGAGCAAGCGGTGTTTCTAATAAATCGTTGGCAATCTGCGACGACGGATCGGCCGCCGCGAGTAGCGCTCGCTGTTCAAGCGATTCGGCCGAAGGAGTGATCCTGGTCTCCCCCCCGATTCCGTAGCGTCGGTCTCGGCCCTTCTTCCTCGCGTCACCCATGAAGCTGCCCATCGACAGACTCCTGAAGTTGATCCCGTCCCTCGGCCCGCCGCGACTCCCCGACGGTCCCCGCAACCGGCAGGGTAAGCTCTTTGAGGGTTTTCTTCGGCGATCGTTTGGTGTTCGGTTGCATCCCTGACAATCAGACCGACCCGAAGCTCAAGCCGGCGCCCCGGTGCGCAATCGCCTGCAACGCCGGGTAATCCGCCTTCTTGATCGACCTTGATTGCCCCCGGTCCTTAGGGTCGGACCGGGTTCAATTCAACGATTGATCGGAACGGTCCGATCGCATTGAATACTTGCCCATGCACGCAATCATTGTCGCGCGCACCCCGCGAGTCAAGACCCCACACGATTGAACCAGAGACTTTCAATTCGGTTCAATCAGACTGAAGTTGATTCCAGGTTACGCCGAGTTTGCGGAGTTGGCCGATGAGTTCAGGAGTAGAGCGGTATTGGAGGCCGACGAGCCCAGCAGCAGAAGCTCCCTGAACGTTCTCTCGGAGGTCATCGATAAAAATGCAATCGTGAGCAGACACACCAGTGGATTCGACACAGGCATGATAGAACGATTTAGCGGGCTTCATCGCCCCGATTTCGAAGGAGAGGATCAAACGATCGAAGTGCTCGAGGACTGTTGCAAACTGGCTCCGGAACTGCTCCACGTGCAGCGCGTTGGTGTTGGAACCAAGGATGAGGGTGTATCCCGCGTTGTCGAGCGCTTCGATCAAGGAGACGATCGACGTATTAACCTGGAAAATTCCATTCCAAGCTCGTTTTAACTCATCAAACGGCAAATCAAATCCGGCGATATCGCCAATTCCTTGGGCAAATTCACGAGGGTTAATCGAACCGTGCTCGAATGCACGTTGGAGTCTCGCGAAAGGGCTTCCTTCAGAACGATCGACCAGTCTCTTGCCGTCAAGCCCCCGAGGATCCGCAATTCTGTCGAAGGCGATCTGGAAATCAAAGAAGCCAATCACATTGCCAAAATCGAAGATGAGGGCAGGAGCCTGCATCCGTTCACGCTCCACGTCGTTACCTACAATTATGCCGATTCTGCTTGCCGCTTCTTCTGAAGTTCACCCAATGCACTATAAGTGGCGTACTTATACAATTCGGACAGTGTTGGGTAATTATAACATGACTTGATGAATGTCCCGGCGACCGCACCGAGCTGCATGGCAGTGAGACCGATGTGGACTAATTCGGTCGCCGCTTCGCCGATCACGTGGACACCGACCAATCTCGGCTCTTGTTCGACGGTGTACAAAAGCTTGAGAAACCCGCTTGTATCACCGATGATCTGGCCTCGGGCGTTCGATTGATAGCTGGCCTTGCCCGCGACAAACGGAATATTTTGTTCCAAGAGTGATGCTTCGGTCTCGCCGACCATCGAGCATTCGGGAATGGTGTAGATTCCGTAGGGAAGTGCGTTCGTAAGACCGCGCTGGAACGGAAGTTCAAAGGCGTGGACCATCGCAATCCGTCCCTGTTCCATCGCAGTCGACGCCAGGGCAGGACCTTTGATCACATCACCTGCCGCATAGACGTAGGGGACGGTCGTCTGGAATGTGTTATCGACATTGATCCGGCCGCGACTATCGATCTCAATGCCGAGCCCCTCGACATTGAGTCCTTCGGTGTTTCCAGAGCGTCCCGAGGAGATCAGGACCAATTCTGGTTCGAGGACTTCTCCGGAACCAGTCTGGACCTGAAGCGTGGTGCCATACTCAACATTCTCGATCGACTCATTGAGGTGGATCCGAATTCCCAGGCGTTCCATCTCGCCCAGCAGCGCCTCCACGATTTCGACATCGAGGAAGCCCATGATTTTGTCGCGACGTTCAATCAACGTGACCTTGGTTCCCATGATCGCGAACATACAAGCGTATTCACAACCGATGACCCCCCCGCCAACCACGAGCATGGACTTCGGAATCTCGTTGATGGAGAGGATGGTGTCGGAATCGACGATTCGGGGGTCATCGACACGGAATTCGGGGGGACGATAGGGACGTGAACCGGTCGCGATCAAGATCACGTCCGCGGTGTACAGCTTCTCGGGAAAGTTCGATCGACCCACAGCGACCGTATGTGGGCCGGCAAACCGCGCGAATCCCTCAAACGTTCTGACCTCGTGGCGATCCAGATTGGTGGCGATCCGCTTCTGCTCACGACCAACTACGGTCCGCCGACGACCCATCAACGAACGGATATCGGCCGACTCTTTCCATCGAAATTCAATCCCCTCAAGCTCACGGTTCTTAAATCCGGAGAGAAACAAGGCGGTTTCACGGAGCGTCTTCGAAGGGAGGGTACCCGTGTTCGCCGCTGCACCACCATAGGCCGGTGGTGCTTCCTTTTCGATCAGGGCGACCCGCTTTCCGAAGTAAGCTGCCTGAGCAGCCCCCTTCTCACCCGCTGGCCCTGACCCAATTACAATCAAATCGAAGTCACTCATTGTTATCGAACCCCCTTAGATTAACGATTCAGAGCCGAAGTAATTTAAGTCGTTCAACTACGGATGTTGGGAGACGCAACCGTGGAGAGGCCAAGTTCCTTGATCAAGTCTGCACCACGCATCCGATGTGCTGCATCGTGAGGGCAGGCATAAACACAGGATGGCTGTCCATCGAGACCTCGACAGAGATCGCAGGTTGTGGCCTTTTGCCGTAGAACTGGGATCTCCCTGTTGGTCTGCGGATCAACGCCCAGATCGGGGAACGGGTGCATATTAATGTTACCGTAAGGACAATTCTCTGCGCACTTGCCACAGCCGATGCACCAGTCTTCGATGATAATCTCAAGTGATCCCTGGCGACGGATCGAATTAACGGGGCAGCCTACCATACAGTAGGGATCGAGACAGGACCGGCATGAACTGGCGACCAAGTACTTGTCGAACCTTAGCCCCTCACGGATGAGTCGCGTCACACCACCATGGGTGTCAGCACAGGCCTTGGTGCACTCATCACACCGGGTACACTTCTCCAGGTCGAGCACCAGCACACTCATTGCACCTGCAAGACCTTGCTGGAGAAAATCAAACAGGGAGTT
>CAZEAN010000018.1:0-63109 GCA_964510225.1 uncultured Isosphaeraceae bacterium | reverse complement strand
CCATCCCGCCGTCGCCGAGTGCCTTTTCGATCAAATAGCGTTCTGCAAACGTCGAGCCCACGGTCGGCGTTTCGACCATCGGCACGTCATCGACTGGGTCGTTGTTCAGATCGGAGAAGGGTGCTAACTCGAACGGCTGCCCACACTTCTTACAACGAGCCCGGCGTCCCAAATGCGACTCGGCCACGCTAAACGAAGCCCCACACTCCGGATTGGTGCATGCCACACGAACTGTTGACATCGTTTTTGCCTACCTCCCGGAATCCAGGGCGTTTTTTGCTACCGACCGGAACACTCAACAACGCGATCTCTTGCACGCACCAAACGATTTACTGCGAGTGTACCGAGTCCTTGGCTTCCTGAACAACGTTAGCACAACACATCAAGTAAACGAGCAGGTGTCGCGAGCGAGCCGGTTACAGTTTTGTTTGATAGTTGTACGCGCATGCGCGTTGCGTTGACCTCGGGTTGATCGGGGCGCTATCATGCAATGCTCGTATTTCTGTCTTTACAGACCCCGAACGGCAGTGCTGAGGTTGTCATGGCAGGTGGCTCCGACGCAGCGATCCTCGCCCTCCGTGAGGCGCTCAAGATCTCTCCTGACAACATCCCGTTGCGCAAGCATCTTGCAGAATCACTGATGGCTGCAGGCCGCGCTGAAGAAGCCGAGGCCGAGTATCGGGAGGCGTTGGCGACGGCACCCGATGATGCTGACTTGAAACTCGGGTTGGCTCAAGCGTTTGATCGGCAAGGGAAAACGTCTCATGCCTTGGTGATCGTCGAGGATCTGGTTGCAGATCGAGAGACGCCAGCAGGATGCTATTTGCTCTATGCAAGGATCCTGTTTCGACGAGGTGAGGTCGAACGATCAATTGCACAGTATCGATCTGCCGTTGATACTGATCCGGAGATTGCTGACGAGGAATTTGCAATCCGGCTCGGGCTCCGTTCCGACGGTTCAACACCGGGTTTCGAGGAAGAAGGCGAGGTCGTCGAGGGCCGAATCCGTGCTGGATGGGGGGAATCGGTTGATGAAGCCCCCGATGTCGAGATCGAGCGGCCTCAAGTGAGCTTTGTCGATGTCGGTGGGATGGATGAATTGAAGGAAGAGATCCGGCTCAAGATTATTCACCCGCTTGCCCATCCTGATCTCTACCGCGCTTATGGCAAGACGATTGGTGGCGGGATCCTGTTGTATGGTCCCCCAGGTTGTGGCAAGACCCATCTTGCTCGGGCGACCGCTGGGGAGATCGACGCTGGCTTTTTGAGTGTGGGGATTCACGACGTCCTTGAAATGTGGCTCGGTAATTCGGAACGGAACCTCCGGGCCTTGTTCGAGCAGGCTCGGAACAATGCTCCCTGTGTACTCTTCTTCGACGAAGTCGATGCGCTTGCCGCAAGTCGGACCGATATGCGCGGCTCTGCGGGCCGTCAGTTGATCAATCAGTTTCTTGCAGAGCTGGATGGCCTTCAAGGATCGAATGACGGTGTCCTCATTCTCGCAGCGACAAACGCTCCTTGGCACCTCGACTCTGCCTTCAGACGCCCCGGTCGGTTCGACCGGATTCTCTTCGTTCCGCCTCCGGACGCCCCCGCCCGTGCTGCGATCCTTCGGATCTTGTTGTCGGGAAAACCAGTTCAAGACCTCGATTTGGATCACCTTGCGAAGAAGACAAACGAATTCTCCGGTGCCGATCTCAAAGCGGTTGTTGACCTCGCGATCGAAGCAAAGCTCACAGAAGCGCTCAGAGTAGGTACCCCTAAGCCGTTGACCACCAAAGATCTGACTCGGGCCGCCGGTTCAGTGAAACCCTCGACTCGGGAGTGGTTCGCGACGGCACGAAACTACGCCCTTTATGCCAATCAGGGCGGTGCTTACGACGAGATCCTCAAGCATCTTAAGATCCGCTAATCTCGCCCTTTACGGCTGAGTAAGCCATCCTCTCAACCCAATCGAGCCGACTATGTCTGCCAGCTTAGATCGTGCGATGGTCCTCTTACAGCAATCCCGACCCGAGCTGGCTGAGAAGGAACTCCGAGGGTTACTCGCCGAAAATCCGAACGACCCGTTTGCCCATGCTTTTCTAGGCCTCTGCTTGCAAGAGCTGAATCGCCTTCCTGAGGCAACTGAGGAAGCCCAAGAGGCAATCCGGATTGCTCCCGATCTCCCGCTTGGCCATTTGGTGATGGGGCAAATCTTGCTCCTCCGAAACCGCGTGAAGGAAGCCGAAGTTGCCTGCGAGGAAGCGATTCGTCTTGATCCAGGGAATGCCAACGCTTGGGCGTTGATGGCTAATATTCGACTCCAGCGTCGCGACTGGGCCGAGGCGCTTGACGCCGCCGAACGGGGTCTTGAAATCGATCCCGAGAATGTGCAGTGCAACAATCTCCGAGCCATGGCCTTGGTGAATCTCGGTCGACGAGACGAAGCCGGCCAGACGATCGACGCCGCTCTCTCGCGTGATCCTGACAATGCCGTGACCCATGCGAACCGTGGCTGGACGCTCCTGAACGAGAGCGACCCCGGCCAAGCACTCCACCACTTCCGGGAAGCACTCCGACTTGACCCCGAGCTTGATTGGGCTCGGGCCGGGATTGTCGAAGCTTTGAAGGCGCGGAACCCCATCTACCGAGTGATGCTCGGCTATTTCCTCTGGATGGCCAAGAAGAGCAGGGGGATCCAGGTTATTGTCATCCTGACCTTGATCTTCGGTCGCCGGATCATTAGTTCGATCGGTCAACGCTATCCCGAATGGGCCCCGGTTACGACAGCGTTATTGATTGGCCTCTTTGCGTTTGTGGTCTTGAGCTGGATTTCGGTTCCACTGTTCAACCTCCTCCTCCGCCTCGATAGGTTCGGTCGGCACGCCCTGAGTCGTGAACAGGTGATTGGTTCAAACTGGCTCGGAGGTGCTCTGGTGGCGATGGTGGTCTGCGCCCTCGCATCGTTCCCATTGAATGAACCAAGGCTGCTGATGGCCGCGATCCAGCTTTTCTTGCTCCTCTTGCCTCTCGCTGGAACCCTCCAGAGTTCTCCAGGCTGGCCGAGGCGTGCTATGGCTCTCCTTACGCTCGGCCTCTTCGTGATTGGTCCTGGGACCAATATTGCCTCCATCGCCCTGGCGATCCCTGGCGAGATTATTTCATCGATGGAGGATTACTTTCTAATAGGCGTTATCGCATCAACCTGGATTGGCGTGGTCATCGGCCAGGTAACGCCGCGTCGATAGACCTGATTCCGTTCTGAAACGTCTACTCTGAGAGTAGCTCAATTCCGAAGACTGGAGAGTGGTGCCGGGATTCTTCCTCCATGTCGGACGAACTCCGAGGCACCGCCGGCAGCCCGAATCGGCACGATTGCAGCTTCACCGAAGAGCCCACCAAAGACAGCCTTCTCTCCAGGACCTTTCCCAGGGACAGGGATGATCCGAGCTGCCGTCGTTTTGTGATTAATCACGCCGATCGCCACCTCATCGGCGATCAATGCAGCGAGGGTCTCGGCGTCGGTATCGCCTGGGACGGCGATCATATCGAGGCCCACAGAGCAGACGGCCGTCATTGCTTCCAGTTTTTCAAGGGAGAGATCGTTCGAAGCAACCGCATCAGCAAGGGCCTTGTCTTCACTGACCGCTACGAAGGCGCCGGAGAGTCCACCAACCGACGAGGAGGCAAAACTTCCTCCTTTCTTGACGGCGTCGTTCAAGAGGGCGAGAGCTGCAGTTGACCCCGGAGCACCCAGTTTCTTCACTCCCATCGCCTGTAGGATTTCGCCGACAGAATCACCCACCTGGGGTGTCGGAGCGAGAGAAAGATCGACAATACCGAATGCTAAACCGAGTCGGCTTGCGACTTCACGACCGATCAACTCGCCAACCCGCGTGACTCGGAATGCAGTACTCTTGATTTCCTCAGCAATTTCACCAAGTGTCGGAGGCTTTGACGCATTCTTGACCAAGTCTTCGACGGCTGCCTTCACAACACCAGGACCGCTAACACCGATATTGACCACCGCGTCAGGTTCGCCGACGCCATGGAACGCCCCAGCCATGAACGGATTATCGGTCGGTGCGTTGGCGAAGATCACGAGCTTGGCACAACCAAAGCCGTCGTAGGCCTTTGTCCGTTCGGCCGTTTCTTTCAAGATCCGTCCCAACACACCGAGTGCATCCATGTTGATTCCAGCAGCGGTGGTTCCGACGTTCACTGAACCACAGACGCGACGAGTGTTAGAGAGTACGGCCGGGAGTGATTCGACCAAACTCCGTCCTGCCTCCGTCCACCCTTTCTGAACTTGTGCCGTAAATCCACCGACTAGATCGACTTCGACCTCGGCAGCAACATCATCCAGGGTTCGAGCGACCGCCAACAAACCTTCTGTATCGTGGCCGGCAGCGACATTGGCGATTGGTGTGACCGCAATCCGACGGTTGACGATCGGGATGTCATAGCGTGCTTCCACCTCGCGGCAAACGTCACTGAGTCGGCCTGCGGTTTGAATTAATCGTGTCCGGATCCGATCACAGAGTGTCGAGAGTTGGTTAGTGGCACAACGCTGGAGATCAACACCAAGAGTGACGGTCCGAACGTCGAGCTTGTGCTGGTGGACCATCCCCAACGTTTCGAGAATCTCTTCGGTACGGTACAACTTAGGACACTCCCATGACGACTAGTGAGGGACCACTGTTTCTGGACCTTCGGGGTTGCTCGGAGGGCCAATTCGAACTGGCCGAGGCTCGGACGTTGCTGTGAAGATGTTCGCGTGTTGTACAAAAGCTTCCAGCCCAAGCTCTGCACCGAGTTCTTCGAGTTCGGCGCGGACCTTTGACGGTGTGAGGTCAGGTGGTAACAAGGCTTCCATCATGATGCTGAATCGACCCCGATCAACGCGAACATAGAGATCGAGAATGTTAACACCACGGGCTGCGAGTGCACCAGAGATCGTCGCGATGTTCCCGGGTGTATCAGAACCCAGGAGTGTAAGGATGAATCGCTCTCCTCCAGGAACTGGCTCGACCGCCGATGGTTCTTGGGGCAACACCACAACCGCAAGTTGGAACTCTTTTCCCTGACGGCTGATCAAATCGCGGAGCCGTAACGGATCAGGAGGGGTTGCAAACTCCACGGAGAGAATAATGGTGAAGTAACCTTGAAGAACCGTCTGACTTAACTCGACCACGTTCCCTTGTTGGTCGGCGATCGTTTGGGTCACGGCGTGGATGATTCCGATCGCATCACTGGCGGTCACCGTCACAATATAGCGCTGCATCTCGTTCTCAACTTTTGGTCGCTGAGGTAAATTCCATCAACGACTTGCGGTGGTTTTGACAAGCCGTTCTTGAGCGACTCGTTCCGATTCCTGAGCGATGGATGCCTCATGGGGAGCTGCACTAACTGTTGCTCCAACCGCCATGGTGAACCAGCCAACGATGAGGATGACACCACCTGTCGGAGCGAGAATGATTCCGGTCCACGTTGCCATCCCACCGGCGAGTACATAGGCGTAAAGGCCGCCGGAGAAGAGCAACGTGCCAAGCATCAGGAGCGAGCCGGCGATCTTCAGTGTAGTGCTTTTTGCGTTTCGGTATCTTACGAAAAGACCGAGGCTGAGTAACGCGAGGGCATGGTACATATGGTAGCGAACAGCGATTTCCCAGGTCTCGAGGTCTTCTGGCTCAAGGTAGCTTTCGAGGCCATGGGCTCCAAATGCACCAGTGATTACGGCAAATCCGCCCAAGATTGCTCCCAGTCGGAACCAGAATGCGCCAGCCATTAGTCACTCTGCTCCTTGTTGATCCCGAGCTTTCCCCTTGTAAGTTACAAGATTTAGTGTAGCAGGGGATCAAGAACCGCCGCCAGAGTCTCCGCTGTAGGGATAAACCACAGCGGTTGTTTCCAATTTTCCCATCAGCCCTTAGAAGACCGATCAATAAAGTATTCATGTTTTTAATTTGGTATTCCGATCGATACCCCCGAGTGCTTGCCGTCGGTGGTCATTAAGAGCCAATGATCGAGGTCAATCAAGAAGTTGTAATCTCTTGTGAGTGCTTCCTTGAACTCGTTGCCTCGGCCCGTTGAGTGAATCCCAAGCGGCCCAAGTCTTGAGATCGACCGATTGTCAGTGGAACTGCGTTGTGAAATGAAGTCAATAAACCTGGAAAAAGTTGGAACTGATCGTTCAGTGATCCCCTCAAGTGAATTGAATGCACTGAAGATCTCGGAGGTGACGCCGATGGTGAAACAACAGGCGGGGATTCCGGTCCGCGAACTCGGACTTCTTTGTCAAGCGGGGCCGCATGCCGGCTTAGAAGATCACGAGTTGTTGGAACGGTTTCTGAACCGGTCGGGCGAAGCCGCGGAAGCAGCCTTCGAGGCGATTGTCCAACGTCACGGCGCCTTAGTCTTGTCGATCTGTCGGGCGATTTCGCGTCATGACACCGACGCCGAAGATTCGTTCCAGGCAACCTTTGTCGTGTTGGCACGACGGGCGAAGACGATCCGTGATCGGAACCGCCTTGCTCCTTGGCTGGGCAGAGTCGCTAGGCGGATTAGTCGGCGTGCGCGCAAGGAATCCTCACGCCGGGCTTCTCGAGAGCATCATCCAGCTCAGTTCGATCCTGATGCGTTCCAAGGCAACGATTCGATTGATCCGAATCTGACTGAACGAGCGTCTTTGATTCGAGCCCAGGTTGATGCACTTCCTGAAGCTGATCGGCTTCCCTTGTTGATGACCTATTGGCAAGGCAAGTCATACGAAGAAACAGCGACCTTGCTCGGTTGGCCGATTGGAACGGTCCGGAGCCGGCTTGCTCGTGCTCGAGATCGTCTTCGGGGTCGGCTCGTTCGACTCGGCTTGGCGCCGGCTGTAACCGTCTCGGGCTCACTCAGCTTCACTGACAGCGTGAAGGCGGCGCCGCTTTCGGTCTCCAGTGTTCTCATCTCCCAAACAATCCGTGTTGCAATTCGCTGTACACCGAGTCTTACTGCGGCGATCAAAGGTGGGGCGGTCCCAGCAATGGTCGCGGCACTTGCTCAAGGAGAATTAGGAATGATGATGACAACACCCTGGAAGTGGACGTCTGTGCTGATGATTATTGGTAGCGCCGCCGGGTTTGGACTTACTGCACGGTCCTCGGACCCTCCTGAACCACCTAAGAATGCAGTCGAACCGCTTATGTCCAATGCTGTACAAGAAACAGAATCCGATCCTTCACTGTTGACGAATCGAAGTTTTGAGGAAGGCTACAATCGCCCCGAAGGTTGGTCTCAAGGTGCGTCGATTGATGGAGTTCTCTATCTCTGGGATCGTGAAGTTGCCCACAGTGGTGAATCGAGTCTCGCGATCAGGAAGAGTGCCCAACGATACTTCCCAATCGCGCAGTGGAGACAGGAGATTGATCATCAGTCTGAGAGCACTCGGCTCAAAGTATCGAGTTGGGTCAAGGCAGATCAGTTAAGTAAAGCAATTCTCGATGTTCAATTTATCGATGCAAACGGAGAGAGGAGTCATGCTTGGGTTGCCTACCTCGGTGGTGAGCCCGGGATCGTCGTCTCTCACAACTGGAAACTCTACGAAGGTGTGGTCGAAATACCGCCGGGGACACAGAAGATCATCGTTGCCCCGCAGCTTTACGGTCCTGGTACGGTCTGGTTCGATGACTTGAATGCCTCCTACACTGACAAGGCTGTCACAGCAGCGACTGGCGATCGCTTGGCGCAACAAGTTGAGAGTCTATCCGAGCCAGAGTTGCCTCGGAGTGTTGCTAGGGTTGATTCAGATCTGAATAAGCCTTCAGAAGGCGTTTCAGCCGAGGAACCACTTGAGGAACTCCGACGGCTCTTGATCAATTATGGGATCGATGAGGTCTTAGAAGAGGACCCACCAGCACCCCTCGACCCCGATGCCTTCAAAATGTTCCCGACGGGTGGCTGGCCATCGTTGTGGGGTGATCTCGCGCTTGTAAAAGATCCTTCTAAGTTTCGGGTCATTGGCGGCGATCAGTTTGCTTGGGACAATGTGGGAGGTGGAGGAATCCTCTTGAAGGATCCGCTCACTCGAAGGCTTAAATCCGATCGCTACCACACACTGATCTTTGACAAAGGCATTGCAAGCGAAGGGCTGATCAGAACGGATTCGTACGCCGTTCTCTACAGTCGAGGTGATGTTGATGGCGAAATCAATTCCCACAGCTACGTCGCCATTGCGATTGATGGGGACCTGAATGGACGGCTCACCGCCGATGCCTACCCCCAGATTCTCGTGACCGGAATCGTCCATGGTGATCTCGTCGCGAAATCAGGAAAGATTATCCGCCTCGAAGGTGGGATTGCTCCCTCAGCACGACTCCTGATCGAGGGCAAAGCTTATCTCGGCGGGAAGACGACTCGTGAAATGATCGAGGCCATCAAGGGTCGTGCCACACTCTATCTTGAGTCATCAGACTTGGATCCCGGCGAGCACGAGATTCGCCGACATCGCGTGATCGTGATGGACGGTGTTGAATAATCGATCTCTTGTCCAATCTTGATGAACGCGTCCCGGTCTACATGGGAGCAAGAATCCACCTCCATGAAATCGGGACGCGATATCAGCCTTCGATACAGCAACAGGGTGCTCGACCGCATCAATCATTCATCGGCAGTCGTCCTCTGTTGCTGGACTTGCAGGACTCCGAGCGATCCCTCTTCATTCTCTAGGATAATTCGCCTTGGGGTGATCAAGACAAATCGCTCCATCGTCTCGCCTTGGAGCCGGAGTGGAGGGAGTCCCGTGATCTGGAGGAGGCCAACGGCAGCCTCGGCGATCCTGTCGAGTTGTTCGTGTTCGTCACTCTCATAGACGCCGAGACTCACAAGTACCGTTGAGCCGCTCGGCATTGTGCAGTTGTGCTGAATTTGCTGCTCTTTGGTCGTAGGAACCTGGTAAACACCTTGCAGGGGGATGTTATCCCGAGATACAGCACGGTGCGTGAGTTGGTGGTGAGCAATCACAGCATTATCATGGAGGTGGACATCGAGCATGATTCCGGGATCGGCAACGGTACCTTTGAGTGTGACTGTTGTACCGAGTTCAAGATGGTCTATCTCAGGTAACATAGCGAGCGAATCCCCTTTGTGGATCTCTTCCAGCCCTGAAATATAATACTGATCAAGGCTGTTCTTTATAGTCGCCGAAACACCCTCGAAGGCGGTTACCTTCGGCGCTTGAATGAGGTTCCCTTGCTTGCTCTTTTGCAGAACTGTTAGCAAGTCAAGAACCTCTTGCTCGTTGAGCGACCAACCATATGTGACTCCGCCTTTACCACATGCGGGGCTCTTGTCTTTGAGCCAAGTGCGCAATGGACTTGCTTCAGTCTCGCCAAAACGGACCTCGAATGAAATCTGGCGATCCGCAAGGGGAGTACCTTCGGTCTGAACGACTAGGTTGTGATTGACAATAGGACCACCGTACTTGACCTTGTTATTAGCGGGTATCGGGAAGCCCTTATGGCCATTGGGAAGCTCGTATCGAGAAGGACCATCTTGCTTCTCGACAGCTTGGACGATGACGGTTGACGGCTTCTGTGATGATTGGGCAAGTGTCAGTGAACCTGAGAACCACAGAATCAGAAGTGCTGTGGGGATCGCAACGAATGGCCAGAGACGAGTAGGGGAGGGGCCGTTTGGCTTCATGCCAAGTAACTCCTGGATTCGGGTAAGGAGAGAGAGTTCATCACCACTCAACATCGTGCCGAGTGGTATCGCAATCCGACGACCTGCACGACGATGACGCGCAACTGACTCCAATGCTTCGGCGAGTGCGACTGGGTTCCCTGTCACCGAGATCGCTAACGCGTCAGTACACAACTCACGCTGACAACGAAGTCTCCGAGAGATCCAGAGCACTGCAGGGTGAAAGAAAAGAAACGCCTCGATTAATCGCTGTCCGAGATTGATAAGCAGATCACGGCGTTTGGCGTGTGATAGCTCGTGAGCGAGGATCGCTTCGAGACGACTCCATGAAGTGTGCTGAATCCAGGATTCCGGGAAGAGCACTATTGGTTTGAAGAGCCCACAGAGTAAGGGTTCTTTGAGACCTGGTTCCAAGAGTACAGGGAGACTACGACTTAATCCTAACTGTCGCGCAAGTTGATCAGAGTGGAGCTGGATTGATCTCGGTGCGGCGACTGCATTCCGTCGGTATCGAGTCGAGACAACACTACCTAACCCTAGCAGTCCGAGAAGGAGCAAGAGCAGAACTGCCCAGCCCGCCACAATGATTGGCTCTAACAGACGGAGGATGGTCGCAAGTATTGGTGTCAATTGCGTTTGGGTATTAGTCACGGGCGTATTCGCAAGTGTGTTTTCTCCCTTACTGAGCGTGGTCTCCCGGACTCTCGGGCGATCCGTTGATCTGCCTTCGGTTACGACGACGGTTGTTGAGTGTTGGGCAGTCTCGACCACAGATCTTGCTTCACGATGCTGTTGGACAAGCGTAGCGATCGGAGGACTAACAAAGGTGGTAACGAGGATGATCAAGAGGAATCGGTAGCGTACGGTCTGCCGGAATGATGGGATGAACCGGACTGTCAGCGATGCCAAGGCGGCCATCATCAAGCCAATCCAGAGACTGTGTAGTAACGTGATTGAGATGATCCGGAGTACGGGTCCGTCTGTTGTCTCGAGGAATTGGTGTAACATCCTACACCTCCCTGTTGGTAGAGGTATTGGATTGCCGAGATTGGTGTGCATTGATTAGATTGCGAATCTCATCAAGTTCATCGGGAGTCGGTGTGGATTGGTCGAGGAGATGGGCGACCAACAAACTCGCCGAACCATCGAAGAGACGCTGGAGGGTGTGGTCTAGCATTGCACCAAGGGTTTTCTCACGAGTCGACGCGGGTTCGTAGAGGAATGCTCGCCCTCTCACCTTGCGGCGGAGTAGTCCCTTTTCGGTCATCACAGCCAGCAAACTCATCACCGATGTGTATGCTCGCGGTGGCTCCGAGTTCCTGTTCACTTCCTCAACGACTTCACGGACAGAGGCTGGCCCTTCTCGATCCCAGAGGATCTTCAATAACTCCAGTTCCGCGACTGTCGGCTGCTCTTCTCGAGGTCGTGCCATCGATTCAGTCCCCTTGCTTCCTTGTGGGATGATCATCAAGACGGGCAGAATCCTACGGGTTTTGCCGGAGTCGTCAACGGCAAAACCCGTAGTAGGTTTCTTCAGCGGGATCGATGAGTGCGATGAAGGCGAGGGACCAGTCGGTTGTTTGCTCCAGTCCAAGTACTTCAGCCGAGCCTCTGGTTTTGGTTATGATGTTTCGACAAAGGGATAGAACCATGAACGAAAGCAACGGTGAGGTGGATCAGGAGAACTCAACTATCCGTTCGGGATGGGTGGATCCTAGCGATCCGACACGGTTGCTCTGGGTCGGCGGAAAGGACTCGAAGGGACGCGATCGTCTTGAGGAACTCTGGCTAAAGGTCCGAGTCTATGAGCGTTACTTTCGATTCCTCCTTGGGGAGTTCAAGTGGTCACTCGGTATCTTCTGGTCGTTGGTTGTTGTCGGCGGCTGGATTCTCCATCTGTACTACCACCACAAGGGTGAGCCTCTCGAATTTGGTGAAGCGTGCCATGGGATGTTTCTCCTGATCTTCGTGGAAAGCTCCCTCGAGTTTCCCGACGAGTGGTATCTCCAGATCATGTTCTTCCTGGTACCGATCATCGGGCTCGGGGCGATTGCGGATTCCGTGGTTCGACTCGGGTACCTTGTCTTTACTCGTAAGGGGAACTTGCCGGAGTGGCATCGGATGGTGGCCTCGGTTTATCAGAATCACATCATTGTGGTCGGGTTAGGGACGGTCGGTTATCAGATCGTCCGCGAGATGCTTCAGCTCAACGAGTTGGTTGCCGTGATCGAGCGTCCCGGGATGGAGTCGGAACTGGTCGACGAAACCCTCGCACGGGATGTTCCGATTGTCCGAGGAGATGGCCGGAATCATCGGACACTTGAGGAGGCGGGGGTCCGTCGGGCGAAGGCGGTCATTCTTGCCACGCAGGACGACCTTGCAAATCTGGATGCTGGCCTCACTGCTCGTGACTTGAACCCGAACGCACGAATTGTTCTCCGGCTCTTCGACGAGTCGCTGGCGGTAAAGGTAAAAGGCTCCTTTGCGTTGCCGGCAATTTCGACTGCACAAGTTGCCGCCCCCGCGTTCGTCGCGGCCGCGACCGGTCGGAACGTCTATCAAGAGTTCCAACTCGCGGGGCGTCGGGTCTACTTGATTGATCTCACAATTCACCCCGAGGGCGAACTTGTGGGCAAGACGGTCGGAGAAATACAGGCGGAACAGGTTGTCAACATTGTGATGCACCATGGTCCAAAGGAGACGAACGTCAATCCTAATCACGACGTCACTTTCGGTCCCCTTGACGAGATTCTGGCGATTGCGCCGATTGATCGCTTAGTGGCCCTGGAGGATCAGAATCGTCCCCGGAGAGCCAGGCGATCCGTTTGATGATGGCGACTTCACGATCCGTCCGCTAACGTGGGCGTCAGAATTAGAATTGGAGAAATACATTTCAACGCTCCGCTGCATTTCCACTCAGTGAGGTTGAGCACCATGAAAAGCCAGAATGCTTGGATCCAAACGGCGGCGATCGGGATCGCTCTGATCGCCCTGTCGGGGACTGCGACTGGATCAAGCCGCCACGAGCCGCCGAACATCATCTTCATCATGGCTGATGATCTCGGTTACGGAGATCTCGGCTGTTACGGCCAGAAGGAAATCGCGACGCCGAACATCGATCGTCTCGCGGCGGAAGGGACCCGTTTTACACAATGTTATGCTGGGAGCACCGTCTGCGCACCCTCTCGTTGTGTCTTGATGACCGGCTATCACACCGGCCATGCCTTGATCCGTGGTAACGCCCGCGATCCGCTCCGTCCTGAAGACATCACTGTTGCCGAAGCCTTGAAGGAAGCTGGTTATGCGACAGCATTGACCGGGAAGTGGGGGCTCGGAGAAGAAGGCTCCACCGGAGTCCCCAACAAACAAGGATTTGATTACTTTTACGGCTACCTCAATCAACGTCATGCCCATAATTACTATCCTGATTTCTTAATCCAGCAGGAGACGCGGGTCACGTTGCCGGGCAATCTGATTGGTCCCGACGAAGGCGTCGCGGTCCAGCGGGTGACTTATTCCCATGACTTGATCATGGAAGAAGCCCTCGGCTGGCTTGACCAACACCATCAGGGACCTTTCTTCCTCTACCTTCCGATTACGATTCCGCATGCAAACAACGAAGGGTCGCGCGCGACCGGTAACGGGATGGAGATCCCCGACTACGGAATCTACGACGAGAAAGATTGGCCCGAGACGGAGAAGGGCAAAGCGGCGATGATCGCCAAGATGGATGCCGATGTTGGGCGGTTGATGGGAAAGCTGGTGACGCTAGGGATCGACAACAACACAATTGTCTTCTTCACTTCCGACAATGGCCCGCATCGAGAAGGTGGGAAAGGGTTTGATCCCGAGTTCTTTAACAGCAGCGGTCCTCTCCGTGGAATCAAACGCGACCTCTATGAAGGAGGGATCCGAGTCCCGATGATCGTCCGATGGCCCGGTCATGTCCCTTCGGGTGAAGTCGATGATCAAATCTGGGCCTTCTGGGACGTCCCACCGACCCTCTGTGAGCTTGCTGGAGTTCCTGACGCGATGCCTGACGATCTTGACGGGATCTCTATGGTGCCGTCGCTCCTCGATCCGTCATTGACCGATCGTTCTCAGGAAGACCATGAGTTCCTCTACTGGGAATTCCACGAAGGCCGAGCCTCCAAGCAAGCGGCACGGATGGGTAACTGGAAAGGGGTCCGGCTCGCACCGAGCGGTCCGCTCGAACTGTATGACTTGAGCACCGACATCGGCGAAACGACCGACGTCGCTGAGGAGCATCCCAAGATCGTGGCGAAGCTCACGAAATACCTTGACACGGAACGAACCGATTCTGAAGCCTGGCCTCTCCGAGATCGACCGCTCCGTCGTCCCCCCTCGCGCTAATCTCACCTCTGCCGCTGGCACACTTGAATCACCATTCCCCAGTTGAATCGTAGCAGCAATAAGTGGATCGAGGCGTCAGACGCCTTGATCCTCAGTGACTGATTCAAGAGGAGTGGTGAGCTGATGATCCGTCCACAACAAGATCGACTGATGATCATCGAAGTCGTGGCCCGATGGCTCGGGCGAGGAACGAGCCTGGTTTCGATCGGACTCCTCAGTCTCTTTGCATTTGATGATCCAGCAGGACTACTCCGGCTAACTCCGTTTGAGGCGACCCTTTTCTGTTGCTTTCCGCTCTCAGTCGTTTCCGGATTGATCCTCTCCTGGAGTCGGGAGGGAATTGGTTCGGCATTGGTCGGCGTTGGGCTCGGCTTGTTTTATCTCGTCCACAGATTCGGAACCGGAGAATGGCCCGGTGGACCGTACTTCTTGATATTTGCGAGCCCGGCCTGGTTCTTCATCACTGCCTTTGGATTAAGATGCTGGGCGCAACGACGGTTGAGAACTCAGCCGAGGATTGGCGAGGTGTAGTTGATTGGGTGTCTCCGTTTTTCCGAGCCCGATCGCCGAGGCAATCGTTGGTGAGATGGGGCGCTGTCAAGTCTCGAGAGCGATCCGTCCTGGATGCAGCGAATACGGGGTGGTACGATCTGAAGCGGAACGGCAGCTCGTAAACTTGAACTGATCTGTTCATGATTCGGAGACCTGGTGCAAAACGATGATCTCTTACCTTGCTCCGGTCGATCCCAAGTTCACCCCCCAGAACAGACAACCTGCTCTCAATACTCGAGTTCAAAGCTCTTCTGTGATCTGAAGGGAGCCATTGAGAGATGGCAAGTCGTCGGTCACGCACTTCGCCGGCAAATCGAGATCGAGCGTGACCGAAACCACCTGATCACAGCGTCTCCGTTCTGCCACTCAGGGAGATTGGACCGTGTCGGACCCCAAGTCAAAGGCAGACAGCTACCGATCGCTTGCGCAGATCGACGAGTTTCTCGTCCTCGAACGGTCGTTCTCAGGGACCGAGGACAACCTCTCCATCGGCTTGGCGAACATCCACGCCATTGTGCCTGGCATTGAGTCGAACAAAGACAAGATCGCTCGCGCTTGCAATATCTTCAAGGAGAGGGGAGCAAATATCGCGATCTTCCCCGAGTTTGCGCTCTCGGGCTACGTTTGGGATGACGAGCTCAGTTGCCGACCTTATATCGAGCAAGCGAGCATCGAGAACCATCTGGACTGGATCAAGCAGGTCATCCAACCCTTGTTCGACGACACCTTCAAGGGGATCGTCTTGAACACCTTCCGCCACGAGCCCGATCAAGGCTATTACAACACAACCTTCCTCATTGCCAAGAACAACGATTGGCGCGCTAGCGATCGATACTACGACAAAGTTTTTTTGCCACCAGCCGAACGCCCTTACACAATCACTGGGGGACAGGACCGGCTCGATCTCGAATCACCTTGGGGTAAGTTTGGGTTCGCCACCTGTTATGATATGATGTTTTCACAGCTTCTCCAGGAATACGCATTCCTCGATGAAGTCGACGCGGTGATCGAAGTAGCATCTTGGCGGGCGGCTGCGCGACGAGACTACCCAGGCATGAACGTAGGGACCGATACCTATTATGGGGACCTGTGGAACATGGTGTTGGCTTCGAAGGCGGCCATCAACCAAGTCTGGATGATCGCCTGCAACGCCGTTGGTGTCCATCGTGTGAGTGGTGCCCAGTTTTGGGGAGGATCGGGGCTTTGGTCCCCTTCTGGGATGAAGCTGATCCAAGCATCACACTTCAACGAAGAACTCTTAATCATCCATAATGTCGACATCAAAGGTCAACGCCAGCGCGAAAAGGACGATTTCGACTACGCAGTCGACTTCAATGCCGTCTACCGACCTATTCATGGAAAACGAGCATTCACTCGCATCCACTGAGGTCTTGCCCTACGTGACAGAATCAGCGTAGCAAGACTTGATACTGGAGCAAAACTTGATGGCGCTTATGTGTTTGTTTTATGGCACTACTTGGCTCGTAAACTTCGATGAAAGCTGAACATCCATTGCAATTTGATAATTGACTCCAAAGCTTGAACTGTCAGAATAGACCACTTTATGACAGATGGCCTCAATTCCATTGCTTGAATTCGATTTGTAAATCGGTGCTCTGACACTTATTTTGCGAACTTCAAGCCGAGCACCTAACCCGTTCGACGCTCGCTGAATTGAAAGGCAAACGGGTCGTTGTGACTTTACTTCAGGGTGCGTCTCGCGAACCAGAGCATTCGCGAGACGCTAACGATTGGGTTACGCGGTTCCGATGCTCGTTGGCTCACGATCGATCTGTACCCGGAACGCTGGAACGTAGGGTTCCTCAGGAGATTCACCGGCTTGCTCAGCCTCCCAGGTCTCGACCCAGTGCTGCCATGAGATCGGCTGGCGGGCGAGTAGAAGGTCGTCTGCCAAGATGATCGGGAACGAAGAGTCCCGTTTGGGGCCAACCACGGAGGGGTAAATCTTCTTGGAGTCAGTGTTGAGATCGTAGGACACCTCTGTGAGCAGTTGAGGACCTGCCCAAGTGACAATCCGTTCGTCTTCAAAGTGGTAGGAGCGAACTTCGGGGGAGAGCAAGCTTTCCAATTGAGGGCGGACAAACTGGACCCCCGCCATCTGAAAGAAACCCGCGAGCGCGGCTTGAAGGCTCCGTCGTCGATCATCGGAAAGAGTCTCATACCAGTCCGGCGTCTTGATATCACTGAAGACCCAGCCAGCCGCATGTTCGAAGATGAGCCTTAAGGGAGCATCGCCTATCTCTGGGAATCGGATGGCGATTTGGATTCGATTGGTACTGGTTTCGACCTCGTCGACGATCCCTGGAGCGTCGCTCCAAGAACGAGAACGAATCAAGAGATTCATCAACTCACGATCGACGAATTGAACAATCGCTTCCTCAAGATGATGATGCTCTTCGTGAAGTCTTTGGATCCGTGCCCGAGCGTTCGACCCCCGAGGTTTCCTGTCTGCCACCCGGAGTCGATGAAAGATCTTCGGTTGAGTTCCCGAATGAAGGCCGGGTTTCAAGAGTCGGGGCATCGACTCTCCATGACTCCCAATCAGAACCCGTTGCAGCCACTTCGAGCGATTCGCATCGTAGAGCCGCCAGTTCTCCTTGAGTTCCCAGACCAGGAAGCCGAAGACCCCAGGCAGGAGCAGTTGAGTGAAGAAGAACATTGGGGCAACAGTTTCTGCACCGAGCGCCTGATAGAGTGCTGAAGGCTGTTCTGGGGGATTACCTACGAAAATCGCCACCAGGATTGGGAACATCACCTTGTGGGAGACGGTAACCACTGGAAAGTGCTTCAGCGGATTGACCTGAGGTTCGACGAGCAGATTGACCACGAACCGGACGATATAGGTAACCACGGACCAAAAGACCCCGAGAATTGCTTTCGAGACGAACGAGAATCGTCCCTCGCCACCACGGAATCTAAGCCATTCATCGACGGTGTAAAGCAGTCGGTCGACTTGTTCGAGAAACACCCGTGATAAATCTACAATGGTTCGGTACAAGTCGCCGATGATGTTGACTCGGATCACGCGCCACGTATTCACTACATAATCCGAGCTAATCTCTTCGAGATCCCGACCGAACCGAAGATTGAGGACGACGGCAATCGCGAAGAAGATAAAGAGGGAGATCGCTTGGGCGTTGCTGGTAGGAACATGCATAATTAGGAGGGTTCCGTAAGCCAACAATGCTGGAATCATTGGCTTTACCATCAAACGCCAGAGAAGCTGGAATCCCCTGGTTTCGATCAGTCGGCGGACCTCTGGTCGATCTAGAATCCAATGGGGGACATCGATCAAGAGTCCCTTGATCACGTCATAGAGAGCGCGAAGGAGCTTGAGTACTTGAGTCCGGAATTCGGGAAGGTGGATGAGCCCGAAGAGAAAGACCCCAGCGACGAACGTCACGACGATCCAAGGGCCGACTTCCTCGGGGATCAGGTGGAGTCCCCCTCCATGATCACCGACGCTGAGCGTTGACTCACCACTGTCTGCTGCGGCCTCGATAGCCGAGTCTCCGATATCCTCAGCAAGGTCGCTGTTGACCGCATCGGGATCAGTCTCTTGATCAACAGCAGCGTTAGGTTCATCTCCAGTGAGTGAAGCAGCAACAGCAGAAGTATGCTCGGCTTCGTCGAGACCATACCCCATCTGCTTCGTGACCATCGCGAAGAGGTGATCGACGAAGAAGAGGACGACGAAGGCACCGGCGAACGGCAACACCAGATACTTCGTGATGAAACGACCGGGCGGTGTACCGAATCCGAGTGAGCTAAATCGTTGGAGCCAACGTAGGTAAACCTCACCTTCTCGGTAAATCCCATCCAGGGAGGTCGACAATGCGTGATTTGCTTTCAGGAGCCGATCTCCCTGGAAAAACTCCCGACGGCCGTCGAGGTCAGGGAGCTTCACATGATTCCGGGCAATCGCATCGCGGAGGTCGCCCATGGCGAGAAAGCCACGGCTGACGATCTTGTCCAGAAGCTCCTCAACCATCTTGTCGAAGGAGACTTGTTCCGCGATGCTTCGGGGCTCGAATCCAGTTTCCTGGAGCGTTTGGGCCAAGGGGTCCCGACAGCGCTCTCGAAGAATCGATTCTGCGCGTCGGAGGGCCCGATGGATTAGGTGTTCGAGTCGTTGGCGATCGGGCTCCGAGATCCGGGCTCTCCGGAGTCTCCGGTGTGCCGACCGTAAGTGCTTGACTGCGAGTACCTCTTGCTGAAATGGGAGGATTCTTTTGATCGGCCGCCGGAACAAACTTGAGAACCAGTCGATAAGATCGACGGTGTAAATGGAGCGTTCGTAATCAACGCAGAGCTTCTGAAGGTCGAAGAGGAGCCTGGCCTCAATCGCCCAGATCCCTTCCGACGCCGGTGCGAGGAGCGCGGGGAGGGCGTGACGCCATCGATCCGACTCCGCCTCTTCTAGCCCCAAGGCGTTCACAAGTCGTTCGCCGAGGAGCCCGAGTGCCTCGGCTGCCTGGACTCGAGGCTTTGAAGCAAGGGGAGGGCCAAGTGGGTCGGCACAACGTTCCGCGCGGACCCTGAGAATCGCAGCACGAACGAGATTGCCACGCTGGGCTGGTTGTCCCGATCGGCTAATGAGTTTCTCCGCGAGCCGTCTTGCCTGATATGGGGTCGGCAGCGGACTCGTACCCACCGCATCAGCCTTCGATTCCGCGACCTCAGGCTCAAGGGCGCCGACTCGATTGGCCCAGTCGATCCGTGCATCGATCAATCCCGGCTGGGGAGCATCAGTTGGACGCGTTGCTTCGAATAACGCATTCCCGTCGACGTCGAGTCCGATGATCGCGTCTATGGTCGCTGTATCCTGGATGCTTGGAAAGCAGGACCGAAGCAATCGTGGCGCGAAGTGACGGATCTCAAGATAGACGGCAGCAAATTCACGGTATGTCTCGTGGAGATCGCGTGGTGGCAGCAGATAGTCTTCATATTTCAGTACTGTTCGTGCTTCATCAAAGATTTCGTGACCAATTTGATCGATCCGCGACCGGAGTTCGACCTCGTTGAGTTGTCCTGATCGTCGGGCGTCGTCAATCGTACGATCGACACGCGCGTGGAAGAGGAATCGCCAATACTGCAGCAGAATCTGCCCAGTCGTCGACTCTTCGAGGAGTTTCGGGGAGGGTTCTGCCAGGAGATAGACTGGTCCGTTGAGTGCAGTATCCGGATCGAAATCGAGCCCAAGCTCATCCCGTTCAAGGATCGCCACTGCTTCATTGAAATCAAGTGAATATGTCTTGCGATGCGGGACTTGTAGCCCCAGCGACGTCATCCGGCGATCGTGTTTGATCACGCGTCGTAAGATCCGTTGCGGCACTAGGATAACGTTTGGCTCCGCCTTTCGAAGCGCTTTGCGGAGCTGATCTAACGTCATACCGATCTTACCGGTGGAATTGCCGACCATGACCCGCTTACCCTCACCTTCCGATTGACTCGACGATGTTCAGCTCATGCTACGATTTCCATCGTTCGATGGCCAGTCAACGCCCTCAGGACCTCCTGGTGGGAAACTGATCGAACTCGGTTTGCCTCGACGGAGATCCTGTTCCGAAGCTTATTGTTCAAAGCCGGTTCTACCCTCATTTTCGTCGAGCCCAAGAAGAGTTGCGCAAGGAATTGAGTGACGGTCCGTTGATTCTCCGACGTTGTCGTTTGGTTTGTCACTGCAATCAAATCCTTTGATGAGATTCTCGAAATGGCTAATTCACCATCATATCTTACTGATGAATTTAAGCGCAAGCTCACGGCGACGATCCTTGCTGAATCGGCGGATGGTCAGGAGGAGACAATCCGATGGGTCTACGAGACAAATACTCGGAAGGCCGGCGGCCTTAAAGGGTTAGAGAAATCAACGGCCTACAAGAAGACCGAAGTCTGGTACAAAGTTTGGTTATACATGCTAGGCGATCAGACGCATGCAAGTGACGCCCTCCCTACCGAGGGGAGTCGTGCGAAATCATTTGTCGGCTACAAAACGGTGAAGGAATTCTGTGACAAGAACGGATGGATGCAGTCAGTCGCAAGGCGCCGCGCGGAGAAGACGAAGAAACTCGTTGATGCGATGTACAAGGAGGGGGCCACCAATCCCTATAAAGACTGGATCGGACAGGGAAATATCGACGATTTCAACCGCAATGACAGTTACTGGCGCGCTGCCCGTGAGTACTATTGGCTTCAGGTGGATAAGAAGGTCAACGAAAAGTTGGTGGAAATTATTCCGGGGAGTCCGAAATCACGGACCCAGTTTCTTTTCCATGCGGATAAAATTAAGAAACATTTTGATAATTACAAGAAGCTCTCTGACAAGTCAAAGGTGAAAGAATTCACGCTCTCGGATGTTCCGTAAGTTAGATGTTGGGATCGGCATTCTCAGAATCGTTCAATCCAAGCGTTGTCGGCGTACTTCGATTGGACGAGTTCGTCGACAAGCGATTGCGGGATGGAGACGCCTGGCACTGAGGTGACGCCGAGTCCCTGCAAGGCGTTCAGAATTGTCGGACGATCGATCGGAAGGTTGGTCACGAATGATTCATGCGGGCGGCCTGCTCTGTAATCGGGCTGTCGGTCGGGGGGAGTTCCAAGATAGCGCGCGATCAACGCCGGCGCAAGATCGTAGAGGATCGTCGCGTGGACGAGGAAGTAGCGTCGAAGCCTCCGCTGCGCACTTCCGGCGATTTTTCGGCCACCGAGTGCGAGGTCTCCGGAGCCCTCAAGGGTGACCGGAAGCCCCGTCGTTCCGAGTTGGTCGGCAATGCGTCCCATGATCATCCGCTGGGCTACGTCGACCGCAGCGGGTGCGGCATCGATCGGTTGAATCAGCGTGATGTTGAGCGCACCGGGGCCGATTAGAACAGTCCCACCTCCGCTCGCTCGTCGAGCAATGGTGACGGAATCCGTTCGACAAGCAGGGACGTTCACTGCCCTCGCGATTCGGCAGGACGCTCCCATCACCACTCCGAGATCGGGTTGTTCCCAGGTCCGGAGGATCGACGGACCATCGTTCCGATCAGCTTGGATTAGCAGGGCTTCGTCAAGCGCGAGGTTCGCAAAGAGCTCTGGAAATGAATGAGCTATCAACTGGTAATTCAAACGTTTAAGTGCCATCTGATATAAAATTTACTCTTGTAGATGTCGAAAAAGAAAGTGAGGTGTGAAAATTTGTAATCGTGTTTGCTAGTAAGTTCTGAAAGCGCTGAATCGCTCGATTTTGGCCAGGGAGGATCGCAACTGCCAATTGAGACTCCCCGCGGAGCGCGGTAGTCTAAAAGTCATGATTGTGTTCGGCGTCGAACTCTCCAGCGACTACTTGGATCGATCGCCCCAGTTTCTCTTGGGAGTCTGCTAGATGCGTTGTTGGATTTATCGGTGTTGTTTTATTTGTTTTAGTCAATATTAGTTCCAATTTTATAAGTTTTGTTTTCGTTGTTTGGTTCGATTGGTTTTCGGACCGGGGGAGTCTCTTGCCCTATAATCTCTGCGTAGGGTCGGCACTCGCTTGAAGTGCGTCACCTACATCCCAAGCAAGCGTACGTAAGTGTCCGAAGCCATTTGATTCCTCATCTCGGCAATCGAATGGGATGTTGGTTTTGGGAATCAAGATTTTGCACAATGATTGAATCAACAAAGCCTCCGATGATCGGGAGCAGAGCTCGATGAATCAGCATCAGTCGAAGGAATCGGGCCGAGATCAGCAACTCAATGAGACATTGATCCGTGAAGATTCGAGAGTTGACTCAAGTGTGGGGGAGAGCGACGACACTTTGGGAGTCGATTTAAGATCAGACCTGAATTTCCTTCCTCCAGATTGTCCCAGCGGTGCGACCGATGAGACCATCGCTAGCCCTGCATTGATCCAGTTAAGACGCTCGGAGTCAGATCCACTTCCTCTTGTTCCCGGATACGAAATTTTAGGGATCCTCGGTCAAGGGGGGATGGGGATTGTCTATCGGGCCCGTGAAATTAGACTGGATCGCTCCTGTGCTCTGAAAGCGATCCGAGCCGGTGCCCATGCTGGGGATCGAGAACGAGCACGATTCTTTGCCGAAGCGCAGGCGGTGGCACGCGTTCATCACCCCAATGTAGTTCAGATCTACCATATCACGGAGATCGATGGATTTCCGGTGATTGAGTTTGAATATATTGATGGCGGCTCGTTGGAACAACGTCTGAACGGTAGCCCTTGGTCCCCAGTTCAAGCCGCAAGATTCATCGAGGGAGTTGCCAACGGTGTTGCCGAAGCGCACCGGCAAGGTTTGGTGCACCGCGACTTGAAGCCTGCGAACATTTTGATCGATACCGAGGGTAATCCCAAGGTCACCGACTTCGGACTTGCCAAGGTCTTCGGTAGTGATGATGGCCTCACGCGCACCAATGCGTTGATAGGAACTCCGGCCTACATGGCTCCCGAGCAAGCCGCAGGGAAGGCGAAAGAGTTGGGACCCGAGGGCGATGTCCACTCCCTTGGGGTGATACTTTACGAGGTACTGACGGGCCGTCAGCCGTTCGTCGGCGATTCGATGTTCGCGACGTTGGAGCAGGTCCGAAACGCAGAGGTAAACCGTCCGAGTCGATTCGTTCCAGGGATTCCGCACGACCTTGAGACGATCCTCTTGAAGTGCCTGGAAAAAGACCCTGGGCAACGTTATCCGACCGCTTCTGAACTCGCGGAAGACCTCCGAAGATTCTTGGAAAATCGAACGATTGAAGCGCGACGACCCAGCTCCTCAATACGACTGAAGCGTTGGTTAGGACGTAATCGGTTGGTCGTCGGGCTCTCGATGGCGTTAGGTGCTGCGATCGCTGTTGCCGCGTTCTCTCTCATGAAGCTGTCTAGCAAAGAAGCCACCGATGGATCTGTAGTTGTTGCGGCCGAATCGGGATCCTCGAAGCCACCTGGCAGCGTTGCGGTTCCAACGGAAGCAGGGTATCGCCTCCGATTGATCATTGTCGGGGGGCCAGACGAGATTAGGCCGGAGAATCCTCCTGAGGTGATCATCGCCGATGCGCGTGGCGTTCTTCATTTTCAGGTCATTGATCGTTGGGGTAAGCTCGCCAGAGGATCGGACGAGAATCAATTCCCTGTCGACGACTCCGAGATTGCGGCGCTGAGACGTCTCTTGGAGCCCCACTGGCCGGAACAAGAATTCCAACCTGGAGAGGGACCTCAGTCCCAGGTTCTTGATCCTGAACTGAAAAACGAAGAGCGGAGCGAGATCCTCAGGCTTGTTAGACAATTGATTGAACGCGCTCCCAAACTAGGTCCTTTCTCCAAGGATCGTCGGAGAGTCAAGCCTCCTCGACCCCGTGATAGACTCGGTCGTCCTGGGCCTCCGTTAGATGGTCCGCTTGGACCGGGTCCAAACCAGGATAACGATCGTGACCGTCCCCGAGGACCGCGTGGACAGTTACGTGGTCCTGGAGCATTTAGGGATGTTCCGTTGGGCGGAGCACTGATCGTGGTAACGATTGATTGACCGACCGCGGTACGCTGCTTCTCGGAAGCAAAGATCGAGATCCGGGAGGATCAAGCCGATGTCCACTACTGAGCCGAACACCCAAGTTGATCTGATTGCTCTCGTCGAAGGACAAGCCCCCTCAACCGGTTGAGTGAAAGTCCTTCAATCGAAAGAGATCGGACGGGCCATACACTTTTTGATCGGCGAGTTCCGGGTGGATCAACTGAACCTCCCAGTGCAGGTCAATCCCATGGTTTGACGACGGCTTGAAGGGTCCGTAGAGCGATTCAAACATCGGGGCAAACGAGAGTTCACCATCAAAGGCGTCACCGATTGGTTGACCCGCAGGGATCGTTGTTGGTTGGCTCCGATAGAGCGTCAGACCTCGGATCGGTTCACGAAAACTGTGCGTGACGGTTGTCTGATAGGTCCGGCCTTTGCTGCCGGTCCGAGTTTCAGTCCGTTGATATTGACCGCATTCGAAGTTGCAAGCAACAACTCGCAGCTCGACATTTTCAAGCGTGATCGTTGAGTCACCTTGGATGAGTGCTGAGATCGGGATTGTTGTCCCTTTCGTAATCGCTTTCGGAAGGAGTTGAGCGAGACGGAACGCCATGTATCGTTTGAGTTGGCTCCGGGCTGCAACCCAAGCGAAGAACATTGCGGCGATACTGATGAACAAGGCAACAATGATCGGGTAGCGCGACTTCTCTCCACCCTCAAAAATCCAGGGGCGACCCTGGGCGAGGAAGCCATCATGAACCCCGACCGCAAGGCTCGAACCGACCAATCCGAACATCAACGCCGCGAATAGCGCTAACACTAACTTGGTAATGAGACCTAACGCATTAAGGTTTTTCCAGAAGTGATAGTGATCTTGAGGTTTGATTAGTGTCGAGGTAAGTTGTTCGACCCTCGGCTTTGATCCGAGCCGCGACCAAAGGTCACGACCGACGGGTTGTTGGGTCAATCGCTTTCGATGGCCGAACCAGTTACGGTTCCGGAGTCGAACTTCAGCCCAAAGCTCGATTCGGATCCGTTCCCCTTCATACGGATACGCGTCAATGGCTTCGGGCTCGACGTAGTAGGTTTCATCACGTTGGTTGAGCAGAATTTCTCGCTGGTACACAACAGATTCGCTGTTCACCGGCCGATGGTCGTGGACCAGAACGCGTGCCTTCAGCGTGAGGATCGCTCTTGCGTTGAGATGCTCATCCGAATCGAGGCTCAACCGAACTCCGATCCTGGGGGCGGCCTCTCCTGCTTCGGAACGTCTCGATTCCGGCAAACCTGTGGCGTTCCATTCGTCAAACATCTGCTCCGAAAACGACATCGCTTTCTCGCTCAACCAGAGACGTTACTCTTCGACCGATTAATTTGTGAACGTTCGAACTCGGCTAGACTTGCGCTTTACCTTACTAACCGACCGCTTACCTACACTATCGTAACAAAACGGCCCGAGAGTCATGAAAAGACCCTCGGGCCGCTAAGGTCGTGTTTTTGTCAAGCGTTGCGTTGCGGTCCAAAAAGGCCCGTTCATGTCAGAGCAGTCTGCCAAAATTCTGATCAGAAGTCGTCTTCGTGGCGGAAGACCTTGTGACAATCAGCGCAGGTCCGTTTGACAGTCGTGTGAGCGGCTTTGGCCTTGGCTTGGTCACCACCCTTGGCGGTTTCGACCAATTCTTCGGACGCCTCGATAAATGCGTCCATCAGTTCTGCCCACTTTTTCTTCGGATCCTTGGTGCCTTCGACCACTTTCTTGATTGCTTCTTCTTCGCGCTTCTTCGATTTCTTGCCCAGTTCGACAAGGCTTTCGGAGTATTCGACGATATCATCTTTATACTTTCGGAAGGCGACCGGGGTCCGGACGTATCGGTTGATTCGGCTGTTCGCCGAGCTGACGCCTTCCATCAGCTTTTCGAGGGTTTCTTCTTCCTTCTCGTCGTCTTGTGGTGCAGCGCCGATCAGACCAGCCGAGAGCAGAGCGATCAAGGACGTACTGATCGCCAGCGCAGACCATTTGCGCAGGTTCATGAGTCGGATTCTCCAAGATTCTTGAAACGGTGATTCAATGTGAGTCACGATGGCAGGGGGTTGGTGATTCCACTTTAATGTTAGGGCTTCAGCAACCCGTCCAGGCGTGGTTCAAGCGGTCTCTTCACCATAGATTCCTCGACTTGAGATTGCAAGCTTCCATGCCGGTCGAGTGAGCCCTCTGGTAGACTTGAGATCCGAGAACTGAACAAACCCTCCCGAATCCCCCAGATCTCGTCATCGATTCCGAAGCTTATGGCAGAACCAACTGACTACCGGTCCGCCGGGGTTGACCTGGAAACCTATGACCGGACGATCCAAGGGATCGCCCCGCTTCTCCGACGGACTTTTTCAACCCGAGTGATCGACTGGCCAGGGGGATTCGCAGGTCTCTTTCGCCTTGATGACCAGATCCGGCTCTTCACCCGGACGTACAAGGACCCTGTTCTAGTGGCCTCGACCGATGGGGTCGGCACGAAACTCAAGCTCGCCTTTGCGACCGGGAGACATCAAACGGTTGGAATCGACTTGGTCGCAATGTCAGTCAACGACTGCCTTTGCGCTGGGGCCGAGCCGCTCTTGTTTCTTGATTATGTGGCGATGAGTCGCGATGACCCGGAACTGACCTCGGCAATCGTCCGGGGGATTAGTGACGGCTGCATCGAGGCTGAATGCTCGTTGATTGGCGGCGAGACGGCGATCTTGCCCGAATTCTATCAACCAGGGGAATATGATCTCGCTGGGTTTTGTCTCGGCGTAGTTGAGCGTTCTCAGATCCTCAAAGGGGCCGAGGTTCGCGAGGGTGACAAGATCATTGGCTTGGCGAGTTCCGGGCTCCATGCGAATGGCTTCAGTCTTGCGCGCAAGCTTGCGTTTGAGGTTGCGGGACTCCAGCCCGATTCCTTCGTTCCGGAGCTTGGACGGACGGTCGCTGACGAGTTTCTGATCCCGACCCGGATTTACACCAAGGCGATCCGGACGGTCTATCGCCAATATCGGGTAAAGCGGATTGTCCACGCGATGGCCCACATCACGGGTGGCGGCTTAATCGACAACCCACCTCGGATTTTGCCTGAAGGGCTCGGAATCCGGATTCACCGAGGCTCTTGGGAGATCCCTCCCGTTTTCCCTTGGCTCCAGTCGATTGGTAAACTCCCCGATGCCGAACTCTTCCGCGTCTTCAATGTCGGGATTGGCCTGATTCTCATCGTCTCGCCCTACTACGCCGAACCGATCGTCCGCTATCTCCACGAGAAGGCTGGTGTCCCTGCCTGGATGATCGGCGACGTGATCTCGGGCGCTCGGGCCGTCACTCTGGTTGATGAACAAGAGTGATTGGAGACTTCTCACCCATCAGCCAAGATCAAGTTTTCTCCGCTCCTCTCGATCCTCATGAGACCGATTTGGTTCGATGGTGGGACACTGCACCCAGTTTATATCATTGCCTCTTCTCGGCGCGACAAGCGAACAGCGTTCTTGATCGCAACCGCAGCCGAGGCGCCATTGACAGCTCTCCAAGAAACCGAGAGCGGTTCTCGATCAACGATCTTAAGCGTATATGCAAGCATATTGTAAACTGGTGTTAACACATAATCTCGACCTAGAAACCTTGGCAAATGTCTCTTTTTCTCTTGTGATTGTTTAGACAATTTTTCACTCCAACAATCATCGCCAGTCATCGTTACCCGATCGCCTCAGCACTGAGATCCGAGTCGCGAACTATGATTGACTGACGGACAACCCTCTGTTGCAGCGAGTCGGTCTGGATCCGACTGAGTTCCGTGCGCGGGGATCCGAAGGGAGTTTGCAGCGATGTAATGCTACAAAATAATTATTGTAAGCTATGTAATTATTGTAAGTAAGAACCAAGAACATGGAAAAATGTTTTGGCAATGAGGTGTTAAAATGACTCAAGTATTGGCACCCTCGACGCTGAGAACCAACGTCAAGCCCGCTTCGATGATTCAAAGGAATCGAAGGCTCGAGTTCGATCTGATCAGGGTAGTGATGATCGTCAACTCGGTTATTCTCCACTTCAACAACCGTTTCGATCTTGAGTTCATAGCCTATCCGCCCGGATTTGTCCGGTCGCGGCTCTTCCATGTTGGTTCATTCTTCCTCTTTACGGCAGGCTACATGGCCTACCAGATTTACCTCCCGCGTATGAAGCAAGATAGCCGGAAGACCACACTCAAACTGGTCAGGAAGGGATGCCAGATACTTGGTGTCTATCTGGCATACGTTGTCTTGCTCCGCCTTGCGACGGGTTCTCCGTTCGAACCTTCTTTCTACCATTTCTTCTACTTGCATCCGTTCTTCGCCAAAGTGCTCGTTACATTTGCGTTTATCTACATGATTGCGCCCGTGATCTTGAAGTTTGGTTCGGGTCAATTCGGGCTCATCGCACATACGGTCTCGGTTTGTATCGTGTACTGGACGATTCTGCGCCTGACGCCCGATGGTGAATCGGAGAGCCTTGCCATCGGGTTACTGGCGGGTCTAGGGAGTTACGGGCTGAAGTATTCTCTCTTAGCATCGCTTCTTATTTTCTTGCTCGGGATGTTGGCATCGCGCTACTTGGATGCTTCGGTTACCCGTCGGATCAGTGCAGTACGTCCGCAGGCAGCAAGGGTGGCGTTCTGTGTGCTTGTCGTACACGCCGTCCTTGTGCTCTCCTGGCCGAGGTATCATCTCCTAACCGATTCGAAGGTGATGGATCCCTTTGTTCGCGCTGCCTTGGTATTCGCGGCGTTGCTTGTCGTTCGTTACCTACTGACAATCGATCGGCTTCGGCCATATCTCACCAACCAGAGCATCCTTGTAATTGGTCAGAACTCGCTCACGTTCTTCATTACTTCGAACCTACTCCTGAGCCTCCTTACAGTCCCAGAGGCAGCCTCGATGACGATGATCACCCGGGTGATCGTTGTGTTCACGATGATCGTCTTAGCATACTCCGTTACAAAGTGGAGACATGCTTATTCTCTGGGTGCTAAGCGGGCGGCCCGGATGGCTTGAATTCTCGGTTGATCATAAACGGGCAGTGAACCTAACGATTGCCACAGACGGTTCACTTTGACCGCCTGTGGCTGGCTGGAAAACGGTACTTTCCCAGCGGTTTGATCGACAGACGAATCAGAGAGCGGCAGCGACCGCTGTGTGTTGACCGATCAAGACGCGCTGGGCAGCAGTGACGGCGGCACCGGGATCGATCTCGTGGCCGAGATCGGCGAGGACCATTTCGAGTGCAGCCAAGGCACCGATGACGTCGAGTTCGTCGTTGTAGCCCATGTGGCCGATCCGGACGATCCGACCTTTGAGTTTGTCTTGACCGCCGACAAAGGTGATTCCGAAACGCTCGTCGAGCTTCTTCCGAATGTCGGTGTCTTTGATCCCTTCCGGGACGAAGAAGGCGGTCAAGCCTTCGGCAGGTCGAGCGCTGAAGAGTTCAAGTCCGAGGGCTTTGACTCCGGCCTGGCAGGCTTCACTCATCCGTCGGTGACGAGCCCAGATCTCTTCGACCCCTTCGGCCTTGATCTTTTCTAACGCCTTTACGAGACCGAAGATCATCGAGTGCGCTGGGGTGTAAGGAGTGTCAAAGGTATCGAGCTTTTTCCGCGCTGCCTTCAAGTTGAAGTAAAAGGCACGTTGCTCGAAGGAATCCATCCGTTCCGCGGCCTTAGTGCTGATTGCGACAAAGGCCAAGCCAGGCGGGAGCATCAAGGCTTTCTGAGATCCGACGCAGAGGAAGTCGATTTTCCAGTCGTCGGTTCGGCACTCCATGGCACCGACGCCGGAGATTCCATCAACGGCGAGCAAGGCGTTGGTGCCGGCGACGATTTCGCCGATTGCTTCGATCGGGTGGCCCGTGCCGGTTGAGGTTTCACTGAGTGTCGCCATCACCATTGCGATGTCGTCGCGACCTTCGAGCGCAGCGGCGATCTTGGCGGGATCAGCGGGCTGGCCCCAGTCGAAGTCGATGGTTTCGTGTTCGATGCCGAGGGCCGTGCAGATCTTCGACCATCGGAGACCAAACCAGCCGGCATTGACGACCAAGCCCTTCTTTCCAGGCGGAATCCCATGGATCGCGGCCGCTTCCATTGCTCCGGTGCCAGTTGCGGCGAGGATCGCGATCTCATTCGAGGTCCGGAAGACCTCTTGAAGACCCTCAACCGCCAGTTTGATTCCTTCTTTGGTCCGTGGGTCACGCGAATGGATGACCGGCTTGGCCATTTCGAGGAGAACTTCTTCGGGAACCGGGGCTGGTCCCGGAGCCATCAGTCGTGGTTTACGCATTGGTTCAATCGCCAATCGTCAGAAGACTTGCTTGAATTTGGGCAATATTATCATAGCGAACCCGTCCACTGTTCGTGGAGGGATCCTCGTCGAGCCCTCCGATCTTCTTCGATGCTTTGCGCTTTGTTCCGGAGAAAGTCATCTCTCAGGAACCGGCTGCCCAGAATCAGGAGTCACTGATCCTTCGAGTCGTCTGCAGAGAGGGGCAACGGGTTCCTGGGGAACAATCTCTCACTGAATCGCTGACAACTTGATATGAAGGATCAAAGTGTCGCGGGCTATTGATCATACATTCAGAGCCGCCAGAGCCGCAGCGATCCGTCAAAGCTCCAGTCAAGGACGCGTTGCAGCCTCAGACGATTTCGTCATCGTCGTGAGATTCACCTTGCATTCGTCGCGCTCGGTAGTGACGGACCCCTTGAACCACCAGTCCACAACCGACTACAGTGCCAAAAAGAACGAAGGTGGAAGGCTCAGGAACGGCACTCGCGATTGTTGCGTCGATTTGGTAGGTATTTAAGGTGCTAGAGGAATCACCGTTGTACAAGTAGCCCGCATTCGTCGCAATACCCGTGGGAGTGATGCCCGGATCACTGGCACTCCAAGAGTAGATGCTTCCTGATGACAGGCCTGGGACCACCCAATAGGTCTCATTAGCCTGAAGCGTGACGGTCGAGGTCGGCGTAAAGACAAAACTATCAGTTCCCGTTGCCGAGACGGTAGGGCTGTCGAAGTTCTGGATCGATGTCCCTGGGCTTCCTCCATTATCGTCGAAGATCTGCAACCTGAGTACCGTATCGACGTTTCCGATGTCCAGTCGCAAGGTCACCGAATCGATCTCGTAAGCGGTGTCGGGTAGTGTAAATCCCGCAACCTTTGTATGTAATCCAATCGCTGTTGTAGCAAGGTTGTCGTTCGATCCCACGAGATTGCCGATCAGTATCTCTGCTTGCGCAGATGGAGTGAGCAGAAGCGCGGTGAGTAGTCCCAAGGCAAGCCATCGGGTATACATCGTCACGTGGTCCTCAATGTTGTGTCGTTGGGGTAAGTTGGACGGGCACCTTCTACGCGTTGGTTCGGATCCCTCGTACCAACGGGAGAGAGTGAGCGTAGGATGCCCCTAAGTTAGTTGACGGCCGCGGAGGAAACCGGACATTTCAGGCCAGATTTGCTGCACTAGGGTTGTGTTCGTGTTGCCCAGAGCAAAGCAACTCAGAAATGCCTTACGAGCCGAAGCCTGTTAAAGGACAGTAGGTCGTTTTCGTGAAGCGGGTCGCCCCCTGGCACTCGACTTAAAGACCTGGGAGAATGATCATTGAGACAGGTCGCTCCCTTGGGATCCTCCTCCATTCCAACCCTCTGTCGACTCGTTTGTTGCCATGCCACTCAAGGGCCATTTACTTGAATTCAATACGGCTCGATCCTCCACGATCAGGACTCCGTCGTTCGCTGATGCTATTCAGTCTTGTTCTAGCTGGGGAGGCGATCTACGGGCTTCCGTTCCATGTCACGCGCTACTTCCGCCCCGCCTTCCTTGAGGTCTTCGATCTCACCCAGACCCAACTCGGGATCCTCGGCTCGCTCTATGGCTTCGTGGCGATGGTGGGCTATCTCATCGGTGGGGGGCTTGCCGATTGGTTCCCGGCCCGGGGGCTTCTCGTGTTTTCGCTCCTGGGGACTGGTGCGACCGGCTTCTTCATGGCCTCGATTCCCTCGTTCCCTGGCTTGTGCCTGCTCTATGCCCTCTGGGGTATCTTGACCGTGCTCCCGTTTTGGTCTGCCTTGATCCGGGCGACCCGCGAATGGGGAGGACTCAATCTGCAGGGGACGGCGTTCGGGCTCCTTGACGGTGGTCGGGGACTCTTGGCGGCACTCTGGGCGATGATCGCGTTGTGGATCTTTGCGAGCTGGTTACCGGACGGAGGGGTCTCCGCGACCTCAGAGCAACGCGTTGATGCCGTTTTAAGTGCGATCTACCTCTACACAGCGGCATCGGTCTTGGCTGCCGGTTGCTGCTGGTTGTTTCTCCCGCCGATGAGTCGACCGCCTCGCGATACCTCGGCTCGGGTCCTCCTCTCCGGTCACTTGATCGAGGCGATCAGGAGGCCGAGAGTCTGGTTACAGGCCGCCGTGGTCTTTTCGGCATACAGCGCCTTCAAAGGGCTCGACTACTTCTCACAATTCGCTCGCGATATCTGGGAATGGTCTGATGTTCAAGCCGCCGGTCTCAGTGCCTTTAGCAGTTGGATGAGACCGATCGGGGCAATCGGGGCTGGGCTTCTTGCCGATCGTTCCTCCCCCTCTCGGGTTGTTATCGGGAGTTTTGTGTTTACGGGAGTCGCTTACGTCGGGATGGTCGTCGCGCCGCCAGGGGGGGCGACGGTCGGACTCCTCTGGGGCAGTGTCTTGATCTGCAGCCTCGGTTTCTTCGCACTCCGAGGCGTCTATTTCGCGCTTCTTGAAGAGACCAAGATCCCGCTGGGGATGACGGGGACGGCCGTAGGAGTCGTCTCCTTCCTGGGATTTACACCGGAGATCGTGATGCCGTTTTTAGGTGGTTGGCTCATTGACCACTGGTCCGGCGAGGCAAGGGGGTATCATGTCCTCTACCTATTCCTGGCCGTCGTCTCTTTGTTGGGGATGGTTGCGGCCGCTCTCTTGCAGCGCGGGGTTCAATCCAGCGAGGATGGATTAGTAAAAAAACTCGGTCGGTCTTTCCAACCGAGGTTCGATCGTGATAGATCTTGATCGGGTGGCCCGCCCACGTCAAATAGGATTATCGAGATGAGTGATGAATCTCAGCGATTAAACCAGCATCTCTCTGCAGAGCATGCAAGCACTCTCGAGGTCGACCGCGAATGGGACCAGGACAATCAGCAGTGGTGGAACTGGTATATGTCCCTCGCCGAGAACGGCTCTGATGGCAACGGCCAACAGCTCGTCGAGATCGTAGAGCCCCCGGTTCCGCCCGAGCCCGACCCAGCAGCACTCCTGGAAGAGCTGGCAACGCCTTACCCGATTACCGCGGATCAAGTCGAATCGTTCCGATCTGATGGTTTCATCAAGCTAAAGCAAGTGCTCTCCCCCGCTGCCCTCGGGACGCTCCGGCGCGAGATGTCGAGGTTGTTCAAGGAGGTGGGCGACCGACTCGGGAGCCAATTCGGTAGCCTTGAAATGATGTGGGAGCGGAGCCAGATTGTCCGTGCGTTCGTCTTTAGTCCTCGACTCGCAAAGATCGCGGCGGACTTGCTCGGCGTTTCGGCTGTCCGGCTCTACCACGATAACGGGCTCTCGAAGCAGCCAGGTTGCGGACGGACGCCGTGGCACTACGACGATCACCACTTCCCGATCGCGACTCAAAACGTCTGCACCGTGTGGGCTCCGGTACAAGCGATTCCCGACATCATGGGCCCACTTGGGTTCGCCAAGGGGCTCCACCTTGTGGAATCGGTCAGCGATATCCCGTTTAACAAATTCGACACCAGCTACGATCGACGGATCATGGAACGCTTCCGAGATTTGGAAGTGGAGGTCAACCAAACCCCCTTTGAACTCGGCGAAGTCAGCTACCATCACAACCGTAACTTCCACACCGCAGGACCCAACCTGACAACCACGCCCCGGATGGTCTTGGCGACCACCTATTTCGAGGACGGATCCCGAGTGATTGATGCCCCACACATGGTCAACGGCGACTGGCGCGGCTTCATGCCTGGGATTGAGCCCGGCGAGGTCATCGATACGCCCCTGAATCCAGTCCTCTATCCTCCAGAAGGGGAAACCGTATGAGCAACGAGATCCCCCAACTCAGCACCTTCGAGCGGAGCTGCCAGCATTGGAGCGAGCAGGGCCGCGTCGGGATGGACGCCTTCTATCAGCTTGCCACCTTTGATTATCGCCTATTGGCTGAAGAACTGGACTGGAGAGAGGTTTTCCGGACTCTCTCCGGGCGCTTCGGTGGATCCCTCCGGCTCCTCGACGTTGCTTGCGGGAGTGGTAAGTTTCCTCAAGCCCTTCAACAGTACGCTTGTTTAAGTGATCTCGACGGCTTGCGGGTCGGATATGGACTACTCGACCCGTCAAGCTTCTCGATCGAGACCGCTCGGAGTGTACTAGTCGCTCCATTTCACCCCGCAGAAGAGTTTCCAATACCCATCCAGGAACTCCAAGCTCCCGAGGTTCCTTACCCGATCGTCTGGGCGACCCATGCGCTCTACTGCGTCCCTCCCAGTGAACTTGGTGTTGGGCTGGCCCGGATGCGCGCGGTCCTCGACCCGTCGGGGCTCGGTTTCATTGCGCATGCGAGTCGCGATGCGCACTACGTTCGCTTTCATGACTTGTACTTGCAATCCAGCTTATCGGGCATGACTGAGCCCTACAGTACCGGTGAACAGGTCATCGAAGCGCTCCAGGCTAATGCACCCGAGACGCCACTCGAATCGTGGACGATCACGTATGAGGGAACACTCGACCTGGACGACCGCGCAACGGCTGAAAAGTATCTCCAGCGCTGCCTCTTCGACGACACCATCACGCTGGAAAGAATGATGGCAGACCCTCAGCTTGGGCCATATCTGCAGGGCTGCATGGACCGGGAGGCTCATCTCTGGCGGTTCCCGCAGCGTGTTTGGCTGATTTTCTTTGGCGCTCTTGCCCAAGAGGTTACGCGTTGGAGACGCTCCGCAGACGTCCCGGTTGCCTAAAGCAAAGCTCCGCTTCAACGTTCTACCGGGAGCTTACCCAAGTCTAATCCCTCTGTGAGTCGGAGGACGGAGGGAATGGACGGAGTGGAGTGAACGGGTGATTCGATGACGAAGAGGTCAGTGGGATGCGGCACCAGGAATCGATCTCCCTCAGGACAACCAATCTGTCGGAGGTAGTCGAGACAGGATTGTCGGACTCCCGCACTGAGGTTGCGGCAATCGACCTGAGCAATAAAATCGAGAATTAGTTCCCCTTGGGAGGATCCAGCCTCAAGGCACTGAGCAACATCGATCTTGCTCGGAAGGTGGTAGGTGTGATACGAGAATCCACGAGTCGCTAGGTGTCTCTCGAGACGGCCGCTGTACCACATAGCGTCGCCTCGGGGTCGTCTCCAAAAACAGTCAGCAAGGTCGTTGAGTTTACCTCGGGGAGCTTGGACGATTACCAACCGCCCCCCTGGGGAGAGCATTGAATGGAGAAACTCGATTGACTCGGCCGGGTCGGCAACATAATAGAGCGAATGGATGGCAAGGATCAGGTCATAGCGTTGGTCGTCTTCCAGCGTCTCGACCGTCTGGTTGTACAGTTGAAGCTGAACGTTGGCATGCTGATCTTGCCGGAATCCGTCTAAGAACCGACGACAGGCTGTTAGGTTGGGCTCGACGCCGGTGTAGTTGACGAGATCCCAACAATCGGAGATCTCCCTGATGAGTGGTATGTCCAGGATCCCGTTGCCACACCCAACGCTGAGGATCCGCTGAGGAGACTGGGCCCTGTCATTCGTCCGACAGAGCGCCAGGAGCCATCGCAAGATGCTCGCTTGCTGGTTGCTGGACTGTTCAAAAAGCTCGTGTGCCTGATCAAAGCGTTCGTCGGACAGTCTCTGTGGGCGGATCGACCGCTCGAGCTGCTCGCGGAGGCCTTGCAACGTGGCGGTCTGCCGTATCTCGGTTGTCGAGAGATCCATTCGATTCCTATCGGATGCCGGATCAGAGTTGTCGAGGGCGGAGTGGAACGAACGTCCAACATGCGAGTGATGAACGCAGGAGGGAAGCTCAGATCAATTCGAGAAGCCCTCAAAGCCACCTTCCGGCAGAAGTGATCCGTTGAGGAGATCTCCAGAAACCATTCTACTGTCTCAACATCTGTCACGTAATTGCCTGCCGATCCGCCTGCCGTTCAAAATGATGTTTGGATTTAGCGATCGTTCAAATGTATCTGCTAAAGCGTATCCTTGTCCCAATCTTCTTGCCCAGTTACGATCCGCTGGAAGATTGATAGATCGTGTTGGGATCGAAGACCGGTTCAAGGACTCGCTCCAGGGTGCCATCAGGCTTAAGGGTGCGGGAGAAGCAAGAGCGATACCCCTCGTGACAGGCGCCGCCGATCTGACGTGCCCGAATCAGGAGTACATCGGCATCACAGTCAACCCGGATTTCCACCACATGTTGGACATGCCCTGACGTTCCTCCCTTATGCCATGAAGCTTGACGTGATCGCGAGTAGAAATGAGTCTGGCCGGTCTCGATGGTGTTGATCACAGCGGGGCGGTCCATCCAGGCCATCATCAGGACCTCACCACTCTCCGCCTCTTGGACAATTCCTGGAATCAGTCCGTCTTTGGTCCACTTTAGAGAGTCGAGGAACTGGCTCAGATCTGCAGGACTGCTAGCGTTCAACTCGTTATTGTTAGGGTTCACTGAGGATTCTCCGAAGCGGCTGGTGGTTCGGGAACAGGATCAGAGGGTTCCAGGCCGAGATTGATCCGGAGCCGATCGAAAGAGAACCCCTGGTAGAGTGCACGCGAACCAGGTCGTCGGCTCAGCTGTTCCCGGAGGAGGATGATCCCCTCAAGCTTCGCCTGAAGTACCGGGTTACCCGACTCTCCAGCCTCTCGAGGTGATCGGAGTGACGGGCCGTCATCATCGCCGAGACTCTCCCCGAGACCCTGTCGAGGAATTTCAGTCCAGTCGTTGAGGTAATAGTGCTCGATGGCTTCGGTGGTGAGCCGGATGCTGGTTGCGAGATCGAGTCCGTCGGGCAGTCTTACACGTGCTGCGGCGGCATCGAGCATGGCGAGGGGGAGCGGGGTGATCTGTCGGTCGAAGGAGAGCCCACGCCCCAAGCGTCCTTCAATGGTCCGTTCCAGTCCTTCAATTGCGGCACGATCAAGACTGGAGCAACTGAAGCGGCCCGGTTGCATGATCACCACCGCACGGACTCTCGGTAGATCTTCGACCCCGAGATCATCCCTCGGTGGGAGAAGCGGGCGGTCGAGCCACTCTACAATCGTGGCGTCGGAGGCCATGGGCTCTCCGCTCTTGGGATCGATGGGTGAAGCGATCGATCGAACTGCACCGAGTTCGGCGTCGGCCTCGAACGGTGGCGCAACACCCTCGGGCCATGCGGTCTCAAATCGATAGGAAAGATCGTCGGCGAGGTGTTCGGCGCCGCCACCATGTCGAAGAATCTCAGCGAGGCCCCAGGCTTCCGCCGCATGATCAAAGTACCCGGGCGTTACCGCCCGAAGATGGACGTAGAGGTCGAGCGCATTGATCGCCGCGACATTGTTGCCGAGCCAGGCCAGGCAGAGCGCCCGGTTGTACCAGGCATCGGCATCTGTGACATCTTCTTCGGCAAGTTCCTCAAAAATCTCGGCCGCGACGGTCAGGTCGTCGATCATGGTCCCTTGAAAGGCATCGTTCCAGCGCTCCCGCGTTTGATCATCGGTTGGTTCGCGAAACCGGATCGAAGGCCGGGCGAGTTCAGGGAGTTCAGAGGACGCTTGGAAACGATCGATCGCTTCGAGGGCCGCTGGTTGTTCCGGAACCAACTGCAAGGCACGCTGCCACGAAGCATGTGCGGCGAGTGGACGCTGAAGATGGAGGTGGCGCCACCCTTCGTGGATCAGATCGAGCGCGCGATCGTCGGGTTCTTGAATATTGGCCATCAGAATCGCATTGGTTCACACGATATGATGAATAAGTGTGAACAGTCTTAGAAAATAAGGTTTTGTTTATGAGCCGGGAAGAATGATCTTCTTTTGTGGCTCGGCTTTGTCGGTGGATCCAGGGGTCCAGATCCCGGAACTCGTTGATCGCGATTGTTCAGGGGTCCAGATCGCCGGTTTGGTAGCGGAGACCCCCACTTCGCCTGTTGCCGTCGCAATCTGCGGACCGTATTGGGCCAAGAGTGAGGCTAGAGGACGCGTATCGACCAACATCTGGCCTGGTTTCTCGGGATCGGGTGTTACTTGGACGACTCCCATCTCGATGAGGTTCTCCAAGACCACTCCGCTCGTTTGCTTGTTCTCTCGATCTCGGTAACGCTCAAGAATCGCGGCGAGTTCAGGGACCCAAGACTCAGGCGGTTCTAAACGGCTCCGGTAGCGGAGTCGGAGGAAATCCCAACGGGGAGCGTTTGCTTCCCGGAGTGATTCAGGTTCTGACGCTCGGTAACGATCGATCAGACTGATCGCTTCGATCGGGGTATTCTTCACGGCCTCTGCATCTGCGAGGATACCGACAACGTCGAGGTAATCTTCGGGCTCGCGTTCCTCAAAGAACTTCGGACGTTTGATCAACGCGCTTGCAGAGAGTTCGACCGCACGCTGAAGCCCAAGGAGCCTGGAACGCTCATGAATCCCCCAGAGTCGCTCGTCATCAAGTTCCTCAATCGGGAGTCGATCGTAGCGACCAGGGTGCTCGGTCTCGGTGTTCAACTCGTTCAGATCTGGCGTCGGCTCAGGCGGGACGCCGAGTTCATCGCGGAGCTTCGTCAGCAGTCTGAACGCCTCATTGCTCTCACTTTCGAGAAGGCAGAACGCGGCGCGGAGCGCAATCTGATCCCCACCTCTCTTGGCAGCCTCGCGAGGTGTCTGATAGCCGAGTGATGGATTCGGTACCGAAGGCCAGACTTCGGTCAGAATCCGTCTCTGTTCCTCGGCCTGTCTGCGACGGACTTCCAATCCGGAGGAATCTGAAGGAACGACCCATTCGACTTTCAACGCCAATCTAGCGCCCGAAACAAAGCTAACCGATTTTGTCTTGGGATGAGCGGGTGGAATGGATGTCCCGGCGAGTTGCAAGAACCGTTCGCGGAGGGTGTCGATTTCCCGACCACGATCGAAGCCTTCTAGCTCAACGGTGTCCTCACCAACGAAGATGCGCGCGACAACCTCACGAAGTATCACGTCCCCTTGGGAAGCGTTCGGTCCTGATGAGTCGATCGGCTTCAGGAGAGCAAAAATCTCCGCCTCGGTTGACTCAGGCTCACTCGGATCGAGTGGACCTGAGCCTTGGAAGGCGACTTCGCGACGTGCTTGTGATGCGTCATGGAGGGTTTTGCGGAGTCCTTCGCGATCACTGAGTGCCCAGACTAAGCGGACTTGTTCGACCTTGTCGTCATCACGGAGGGGCTCGATTAGCTGACAGAGGGCTTCGAGGTCAACCGACTTCGTGGTTGGACCAAGACGTCGGATATAGTCGCGGAGAGCCTTGATTGCCGTGGTCGGATTGGCGAGCCAGACGCAGCAGAGTCCAAAATTGTGGATCGACTCCGCGATCCCTTCGTTGGCCAGTTGCTTGAAGCGAGCGGCGGCGCGGGCCCAGAGCCCTTCGTCAGCCTCGACGATCGCAGCCTGGAACGATTCGAGCTGATCGGACTCTAATCCCTCAGGTGGCTCAAGCAAATCGTAAGTGCATTTGAGCCAAGGAGATACTTGACTGTCGACTCGGATACTATTCAGCATCCGTTGAGCAATTGGGTTCGACTCAGGCTCATCCTGAGAACCGATTTCGAGGTGAGCAATCGCTGCGGCGAGATTCTCGGTCCGGGTCAGCAAGAAGCCGATAAACCGAAAAGTCATCCAGAATCGCGGACGATCCTCGGCTTTGCAGGTCGTCATCGCCTCCTGCAATGTAATGACTGCCTGTTCGGGGCTCTTGATGGTCGCGACGAGCTGAACCCGCTCTTGCAAGGCGCCGACATGGTCCGGACGCTTCTTCAGGATCTGATCGACTGCCTCCATCGCTTCGGCGTAGTTCTCAAGGCGGCTTTGTACATAAGCCAGTTGGAGCAACAACCAAGGTGACTCTTTTGCTCTTTTTAGACCGTCTTGAGCTGCCTTCAGCGCCTGATCGAACTGCTCGTTTCTGATGTGTCGTTCGACTCGAATCGCCGCGTCTTCAGATTTAGGGCAGCACCACTTCAGCTTCTCTCCACTGCCACAAGGGCAGGGGGTATACGGATCAAGCATCGCCATCAGCGAACTTCCGTCGACAAAAGGTTGCGACGCGACCACGGCCTTTCTGACGATTTTGCTCGCCGACCGTGGCCTTCGGACTCCTCACGAACCAGCCAACCTATCAGAGGTCATCCTTGTGCGCCTAGCGTCCGTTTCCCCTCCAAGGATCAAGATCCCAAGGGCCGCCACCTTGGTCGGATGCCTACCAGCTCGGATCATCGAGAGTTGATCTAATACACTCGTTGAGCCCACCCGCTCTGAGCTGACCATCCCCTCATGACTGTTCGACGCCGCTTTCTTTTTTCTAAGGCTGACTCCTTCTCAAGCGTCTAAATCCTGAGAGTCCTGCGCGAGCGGAGATTGGTCTCCTTCAATGAGGACTTGAGTCGGTAGCCTTCGATTCTACTCTGAGCAGGCAAAACAGGAGGAAGCACGATGCGGATGGGTTCGAGCCGAGGTTGGATGGCGTCGCTGGCAATTCCGGTAATCTGCGCTGCCTGGTTAACGGCCCAGGAAGTCACCCAGGATGGGGGATTAAATTCCGAAACATCGAGGATCCCGGAGGCGGGGCGCGTTGTCGAATCGATTGCCCCGGATCTTCCCGCTGAACTCCTTTTTGCGCTCCAAGATGGGCGATTCGAGGAAGCGATCGCTGGGTTAGAGCGTTGGAACGAAGGGGATGAACTCAGCGATTCAGATCGAGCATATGGTGCGCTCCTGATTGGGATTGCGCAACGGATTGCTGGAGACACCGACGCCTCTCGGAAGGCGATCGCGGCGGGACTTGCGCTCGATCCCGATGGTCCCTGGGCTTCGAAACTTCGATTCGAGCTGGCCTCGACCGAGCTAACCGATGGACAACCACAACGGGCAGAGGAACTCGCTCGAGTTGAGGTTGAAGCCTTGCTTAATCCCGATCGCAAGGATGACTTGGCCGGGATTTACCTCGAATTTGCCGATCAACTTTTGGAACCGGATGAACCAACCGCCAATCCCGACCCCGGCGCTGCCTACGCCCTCTTGGAACAAGCCAGGGAGCTGGCGAAGGGCCGGGCCCTCCAGGCGAAGTTACTTTATCGGATGGGACGTGCCAGCCAAGAAGCGAGTGATCCAAATCGTGCGTTAAACAACTATCAAGAATACCTCAGGCTTTATCAGGAAGGAGAGGATCGGTACGAGGTTCGGTACTACTTGGGTGAACTCCAAGCTGGTTCACTGGCTCAAGCGGTGCAAGGACGGCTCACTTGGTCTGATTTGGCCCGTGATCTGGAAAAAGTCGAAGGAGAGGCGTATGACGAGATCCGCGCCCGTGCCTTGTTCGGGATCGCGGAGACATACGGGCTTCCGACGCCAGGTGATGTTGATCAATTGAGCCTAGGTCTGGCCGCACTCCGGCGTTATCTCGAGGCGTACCCGAATCATGAAAAAGCGGTCTTGGCGGCCTATTGGCTCGGACTCTCTGCCGAGAATCAAGGAAAGTCCGAGTCAGCCCTTGAGGCATACAAGACGTTCCTCAGCGAGCGGGAATTCGAAGCGATCACTGAAGTCGCCCGAGAACAGTTAGCAACACTCCGGATGGAGGTCGCCTTCCGGATCGGTTTGGTCCTTCAGCAACAGGAGCGATTTAACGAGGCGATCGACGCGTTCCGAGGCTACCTGGCCCAGTATCCCGATGGACCACAATCGGCCAATGCGCAACGGGCGATTCTGACGACAGAATTACTGATTGCCCAGAACCACATGAGAAACGAGCGCTTTGAAGAGGCTCGTGAGTCCTGGAGAGAGTTTGTCAGAGAGAATCCACTTGATAGTCGGGTCCCGCAAATCCTCTTCGCGATCGGTACCAGCTACGGGACCGAAGAAAAGTTCGAGGAAGCAATTGCTGCGTGGGAAACCCTCGCGGGAAAATTTCCGGGTACAGAGCCTGCTGGCCATGCACAGTACCAAATTGGGCTCATCTTGGAAGTAGAAGAGAATCGCCCCGCGGCTGCGATTGAGCAGTACAAAAAGGTCGCTGTCGGACCCTGGCAAGATCGGGCTCGGCAACGAATCGCTGTGATGCAGTCCACTACAATGGCGGTAATCACTCCTCGGGCATTCCGGTCGTCCGAGACCCCTGAACTTGAGATCACGACACGGAATGTCCAATCGCTTACGTTCCGTGCATACAAGCTCGACCCAGAAGACTACTTCCGCAAGAAGCTTGCTCTCGGTGGTGTGGAGTCGCTTGATATCGGTTTAGTCGCACCCGATGCCGAATGGACCGTTGATGTTCCGGAGTTCGAAGAATACGTGCCACTGGAACGGACCTATGAGCTGAACGAAGTTCCTGTACCGGGTGTCCATGTGGTCAAGGTCAGTGATGAAGAAAAGCTCCAAGCAACCACCCTGGTCCTTGGCTCTGATCTTGATGCGATTCTAAAGTCGTCCACCGACCAAGTGCTCGCTTACGCCCAGGATATGACTGATGGCAGTGGACGTGGTGGTGCTCGGGTCCTAATCGCGGAAGGAGCCGAGGTCATCTTGGAAGCGGAGACTGGCCCGGATGGGGTACTCTTGATGGATTGGCCAGAGAAGCGTGAACCAAACTCACGTTTTTCCTTCCTCGTCGTAGACGGTCCTCACGTCGCCGGGAGCGGGCTTGCGCTTCCAGGACAAGTTGCTACCGGGCTCTCACCAAGAGCATACTTCTACACGGATCGCCCAGCCTATCGTCCGGGTCAAGAAGTTGCCCTCCGAGGTATTGTCCGAGGAGTGGCAAAAGGACAATATAGCGCAGAATCTGGAGAAAAGTACCATCTTGAGATTATTGATAGCCGGGGACGTCGGATCCTGGATAAGGACGTCGTACTCTCAAACTTCGGTACGTTTAACGAACGATTGCGCGTCGATAATGCTGCACCCGTAGGTGACTACCGGATCCAACTCGAGCGGCCCGGCCAACCAACCTTTTCAGGAGCGTTTCAAGTTCAGGCGTACCAGCTACAAAAGGTCGATCTGAGAATTGAATTGCCAAAGACTGTTTACTTCCGTGGTGAAACTGTCGAAGGGAATGTGCTTGCGAAGTATCAGTATGGGACCCCAATTGCGGGTCGTTCGATCCTCGTCAACCTCCCCGACGGGCGGATCTTGAGAGGAAAGACCGATGACGCAGGAAGCTTTGAGTTTTCTTTCGAAACTGAAGGGTTTAGCGAGGAAGAGGGATTTGAACTTGTCGCACAGTTGCCTGAAGAAAATGTGGCGGTGAGTGCGGCCGGTATGATCGCGGTCCGAGGGTACCAGATCGGACTCAACACGCTCCGAACCGTTTTCCTGGATGATGAGTCCTTCGAGCTGACGGTAAATACCATCGACGCGTTGGGTGAACCCGTTGGTAAGGATCTTGCAATCGAGGTCCTCAAGCAAGTTCGGCAGCGGGGTGTTGTTGCCGAGCGACCCGTTGAAACGAGGGAACTTACTACCGATGACTCAAGTGGTCAAGGTTCACTGAGTCTGACGATCGACGACGATCAGGGCGGTACATTTGTGATCCGAGCCTCTGGAACGGACCGCTTCGGTAATCCGATTCTGGCGCAAAGAATGGTGACAATCTCGGGTGCTGAAGACGAGAACAAGCTCCGGATCTTGGCGGACCACCAATCATTCAAGGTCGGCGAACGTGCCGAGGTCACACTATACAACCGATCGGAACCAGGACCTGCTTTACTGACCTGGGAGGCAGATCGGATTCTCCGGTACGAGATTCTCAACCTTGCCGAAGGAGTGAATCGGATTGCCTGGGAAGCGAACGATAAACAGTTCCCGAACTTCACTCTCGCTGCTGCCAGGATGGCGGATGCTGAATTCCACCAAGCCCGGATCGACATCAATCTCAGACGCGACCTCAAAGTTACTGTGGAGCCCTCGGCCGAAGAGGTCGGTCCTGGCGGTGAATTCGAAGTCCTCATCACCACTCGGGATCAACTCGATCGCCCTGTTTCCGCTGAGCTTTCATTAGCGATGGTTGATCAGGCACTGCTTAACCTCTACGGCGATTCGGCTTCGCCGATCGGCCCCTTCTTCTACAACCAGCGACGAACTGGTGCGTTTAGTGCTCAGGCGACCAATACTTTTACGTATGCACCAGCCACCGAAGGGATTGCGACTGCCCTCCTTGAAGAGCGGTCCCGCGAGCAGCTCCAGGCGCTCATGGACACCGATCGAGCTGATGTACTGTTCGATGACACGATGTCCCTAGGTTTACAGGTACAAGAGCAGCAGATCGAGTCCGACTTCGGGAGGAACCAACGGGGCGCTGTATTGAGTAAGGCACCAGCGCTCGGGGAGGTATTGGTTCCACAAGAACGGACACAGTTGATGATGGAATCCGGGACCGCAGCGACAGAACGAATACGGGAACTTCAACAGAGGAAATCTGCCGGGGTCCGATTCGAGGTTGAAAGAGGCCTGGCCAAGGGAGAGGTCGAGTATTCCATCGCTGATGAACGGGATTTCAGTCTCGGAGATCGCCCTAGGAGAGTATTGGGTCGCGACACCAATGAAATGGGTGGACCTGGCGGCTACCAAGCCCTCTCCACCCGAGGACGTGAATCGATGGAGATGGCTGGATTATATGGTGGACGTGGTGGTGGTGGTGAAGGCATGCTTGGACAGATGGGGGGGCAGTCGCGAGGCGGTCGAGTAACGTCGCGACAGCAGTATGTCGAGACGGCGTACTGGAACCCAGCGATTGTCACGGACGAGAGTGGTACTGCACGCGTGACGATTCAAGCTCCGACCGCACTTTCCCGCTATCGACTGACCGCTAGAGGTGTGAGTGGTGCTGATACTCTTGCTGGAGAGACGAACACGGAGATCTTAATCTCGAAGGATTTCTTCGTTGAGCTACGAACTCCCGCAATCTTGTCCGAAGGGGATCAAGCGCAGTTTCTCGCCCGGATCCACCACCGAGGGGTTGAAGGTGCGGCGCAGATCCGTCTAAAGGCCTATGCAACTGGAGGTGAGGAAGTCTATCCGAAGACGATCGAGCTTGAAGGCGATGGTGTCGAGGAGGTTCTCTTCCAGTCATTTGAGGTCCCAAATGCGCCCAACATCGAACTGACCCTGACTGCCAGTGTCGGCGAGATCAGGGACGAGATTGAGACGACTGTCCCCGTCCGAGCTTGGGGGGTCCAGGCACTAGCGACCGCATCTGGGAGTGCCGAGGATGATCGAACGATCTTTGTAGAGTTACCCAAAGGGCGACCGTACGATACCCCAGAGATGCTGATTACATTAGCGCCCTCGACACAGCGGCTTCTGATCGAACTTGCACTTGGTCAGCAGTTAAACCCGCTTGCCCGCGAACTCGACGACCGGGCACTTCAACTCTGCTTGCCGCCATCGGGGACAACAGCGGATCGGGCCTCTGACCTCCTTGGTGCCACCGCTGCCTTGAGCCACCTCGATCGGACAGGAGGGTCCGAAGCACCTGAGGCAACACGCTTGACGGCTCGAATCCGAGGACTCGCAGCTGAATTAGTCAGTATGCAGAACGAGGATGGCGGATGGCCCTGGATCGCTGGCTCAAGCCAGCAGAGTCGACCGAGCAATCGTCTTGCAACTGCAGAGGTCCTGCGGGCGATCGCGGTCGTTAACGAACTCGGCCTCCTAAGTGATTCAACCGTTGCCGATCGTGGTGTTACGTGGCTCGGTGGACAGTTTGCCCAGGTCGATACAAGTGATCGGGATACAAGGGCGGCAATTCTCTTTGCTCTCAGTGTTCACGACGTCGCCTCCTTTGAACAAGTCAATCGCTTAAATCGTGATCGTCAGCAACTTTCGAATCCTGCCTTGGCCTACCTCGCGCTGACGTTTGCCGAACTTGATCGTCCTCGGTTGGCGGGTGAAGTATTGTCCGTTCTTGGAGCACGCTCGAAGCTCGAAACACCAAAGCCTGGTGATCCGCCACAACGCTACTGGGAAGACGACTCCAAGCTCCCTTGGTTTGGTGGCACAACGGAAGTTACTGCCTTGGCAGCACTCGCCTATGCGACTGCCCAGCCTCGGTCTCCTGAGTTGGGAGAGGCCATCGACTGGCTCCTCGGCCATCGGCTTGGATTAGGATGGCGACCGTACAAAGCAACTGGTCCTGCGATAGCTGCCCTTGGCCAGTTCTTCGGAGATGCAGCAGGATCGAATGACGACTACCGGATCGCAGTGACGGTAAATGACCAAGAGGTCTACAGCGCGGAGGTCGAGAGCGGTTCTAGTGGTGCGGCGATCCGCGTCCCACGGCGGTTGATCGATCTTGGTGGCCAAAATCGGGTGCGGTTTGATCTCGAAGGACGAGGCACCTATGGGTTCTCCGTTGCCCTCAGTGGCTTCACGCGCGATTTTGGTCCTGATCAAGATCGACGGAGTAAGTCATTTGCAGTACGTAGACGCCTCTACCTTGCTGCCGAACCCGAGTTCGAAGGCAAACCACTCCCTACAGGGTTTAGTGCGGCGATCGACCCTGAGTATTTTCGGAATCAAGTCGAACAGATCGAGTTCGGCGGCCGAGCGCGTGTTGAAATCGACGCCTATCGGACCTACCAACGAGGTGTTGCGAATTGGGAACGTGAATTCCTTGTGATTGAGGAAACGATCCCCGCCGGAGCAACACTCGTTGACGGATCGATTCAGACGAGTGCAACTCACTTCGAAGTGATGGATGGTCGACTGATGCTGTACTACAATCCAGACCAGAATCCCGGCAGCACCTCTTACGACGTGTTCGGGTTCATTCCGGGATCGTATCGGTCGCTGCCAACTCTTATCCGTAACGCTTATGACCAGGGAGAGTATCACCTCGGAAATTCGGGATCGATTCGTGTCTTGAACCCAGGTGATCGCTCAACAGATCCTTACCGAGCAACCCCTGACGAATTGCTTGGACGAGGCCGGGCGTTGTTCGAACAAGAGCGTTACGAAGAGGCTGGTGAGCCTCTCAGCGAACTCTGGAACACCTACACGCTCCGCGACGATGTTGCCCGTGAGGCGGCTCGGATGCTCTTGACGGTCGAAATCGAACTCGGGAATGCTCGGGAGATCGTACGTTACTTCGAGCTCCTCCGCGAGAAAGCACCTGAGATTGTCATCCCGTTTGATGAGATCCGGGTGGTTGGCCGAGCTTACCGCGACATCGGCGAGTATGAACGGGCTTTCCTGGTCTGGCGCGCCACTGCAGAAGCAAGCTACCTCGAAGATGCGCGGCTCGGCGAACTCCTCCGTGCTCAGAATCGAGAACTGGAGTCGATTGCCTATCTGCTCGAACTTTGGAAGTCGTATCCCAACACTGCGTCAACGGAGACCGATTTCTTCGGGCTCTCGCAACTCGTCGCAAGCTTGGCGACTCGTGCTTCGGATGACGCGAATCTCAGGTCGCAACTGATCGACGCGAAGGTGAGCACGAAGGCCTTGCTTGGACAATCGATTGGGTTGGTCCAAGCTTTCCTCGCCCAATCGCCGGACAACCCAATCGCTGATGAGGCAAGCCTCGCGTTGGTAAACGCATTCCTTGAACTCGAGAATTATGAGACGGTTGTCCGACTGGCCGAACGTTATACCGAGACCTTCGAATCGAGCCGTTATCTAGACAGCTTCCGGTTCAGTGCAGCCCTCGGTGAGTTCCGTCTTGGGAATTACGACGACGCGATTTCAGTTGCCGAAACGATCGCGACAGCAACCTATCGGGAAGGTCGTCAGGAAGCACCGAGCCCAAACAAGTGGCAAGCCCTCTATATCCTCGGTCAGATCTACCACGCTCGACGGGATGCGCGCAAAGCGGTTTCCTACTACGAGCAAGTTGCTGACCGCTTTAGTGATGCCTCTGGATCAATCCGCCAACTTACCCGGGAAGAGCTTGGTCTTGATGAGGTCACTCGGATCCACCCGTCAGCCTTGGCACCGATCGCGCGTCGGGAAGTCATTGACCAACAGCCTGGAATCCGTCTCATCGCGAATCTCCAGGAAGACCTGATCCCTCGCCCGGAACCGCTTGGCGCCTCGGTTGATCTTGAGTACCGGAACATCGAGGAGGCAGAGATCAAAGTCTATCCGGTTGATCTGATGCGGCTCTACCTCACACGTCGCAATCTTGATGGTGTTGCCGGGATCGATCTTTCCGGGATTACGCCACTCATCGAGACGACTGTGAGCCTCGGTGAAGGGACAGACTTCGATGATCAAGAACGATCGATTCCGCTTCCGTTGAAGAAAGAAGGCGCCTATCTCGTAATGGTCCGAGGTGACACGTTGTACGCCTCGGGGATTGCCTTGGTGAGTCCGCTCGAACTGGATGTCCTTGAGGAGCCCGAAGCCGGTCGAATTCGGGTGACGGTCCGCGACACCGAGACCGGCGACCTTCTTCCTGATGTTCAGGTCCGGGTTATCGGCTCGGGGAATAACCAATTCTTCTCTGGTGAAACAGATCTCCGCGGCGTCTTTGTAGCCGAGGGGGTAACTGGTCAGGTCACTGCCGTAGCGCGTCGTGAGACCGATCAGTATGCCTTTTACCGAGGCCAAACTCCGGTCGGTGCTCCTCCCGAACCAGCGACTCCGGAAAGCAAGTCAACCACACCGAGTGGAGATGCAGAGTCACTTGATCGCAATCTCCGCCAGGAGAACTTCATGAATCAGATGCGTCAGATCGACCGGCTCCAAGAACGCTACAAGTCTGTCGCACCCGGTGTTCAGGTCGATAAAGCGTACTGATTAGGTTGACTCCACTGTAGTCGAGTCTTCTTGCGTTCCAACACCATGAGGGAAGCTCCCAACAGAGCTTCCCTCGGACTCTCAGCGGCGCTCGGGTGCTCCCCCGAACCCAGCCGAAGGACAACGATGACGATCTCGGAGGATGTACCAGCGAGGACTCCGAAAGATTTCATTTTTCCTTTGACAGTGTCACGTGAACGTGACTAGCTTAGGACAGTTGTCTGAAGAGAAACCACGATGGAGCGTTGGTTGTCGTCTTGAATTCGATCGGAGCGCTGACAAAACACCAAGACCGAAAGACTGACTGGTTCGGTCCAGAGAGGGTGGATGCGATGATCGGGATGGATAGCCGAATCAAATGTAATTGCGCGACAAAACGGCTCAAACGCCGCGACCATTGTGCGCGGAGTTTTGGGCTTCAGTGGTTCGTGATCCTCTTGGTGGTGACTGGTTCGATCGGCTTCTGCGGAACGCCGAGCCAAGGCCAGGATGAGCCGGAAGAGTCGATTGTGGTGGAACTGGTGGAGGCCGAGCCCAAGCCCGGTCGTCCCCAAGCACGAAGCAACGGCCCCTTAGAGCTAACGGCCACCCCGACTGAGTTTATCAAGAGTGAGGAAGGACGAGTCTGGGAGGTTGCCATTAGTCCAGACGGCACCTCTGTCGTCGTGGTGACCGCAAGTCAGCCACCCAAGATGGAAGGACCCGGTGAGATCCGGATCTATGACCGCGACCCTGAATCGGGCGTAATGGCGATCCGGCAAGTGTTGTCAGAATCCAAAGGACTGAGGTCAGTTGCGTTTCATCCGTCCGGTCGGTCGTTTGCGGTTGGTTCCTTTGCCCGTTGGGTTCGGGTCATCCGCCTGGATACGGCCGAAACCCTGGTGCAGATCGAGCGTTTTTCGGCCGGTGTCAATGACCTGGCTTTCCATCCCGACGGTCATTCGATCGCGACAGCGAGCTTGGATGGAAAGGTCCAGCTTTGGGACGCGGACACGGGGAAGCTGACCGCGATTCCGGGAAGGCACAACGGAGGTGCGTACTCGGTTGCTTTCAGTCCAGACGGCACACTCTTGGCGAGTGCCGGCGAAGACAAAACTGCCCGACTCTACAGTCTGGAGTCGTTCGAGCAAGTCCACGAACTCGAAGGGTTTAGTCAAGCGGCGGAAGGTCTCGCGTTCGCGCCTGATGGTACGCTTCTTGCTGTCGGCGGCTGGGATGGGATGGTCCGGTTCTTCGACGTGGAATCGGGAACTCAAGCCAAAGCACTGATGACGAACCTGCAACCGGTACTTGCCTTGGCCTTTCATCCGACCGGCAAGTATCTTGCTGCCTCGGGTTCTCGGGGGCAGGATGGGGCTCTCCGTCTCCTCCAACCTAATGGCGCCACCATTCCCGACGGACTCCAGAGTCTTGGGAAAGGTGCCGCATACGCTCTGGCATTTTCGACAGATGGGACCCAGTTGATTGCTGGAGCCGGCGGTTATGGGATGACTCTCTGGGATGCTCCGAGCAGTCCCCGTGCGTTAGGTAAGGGTGAACAACTCGTCGCCACCGCTACCCCAGAGCAAGGTGCAGAAATCCTCCTCGCCTTAGCTTATTCGGCAGGAGGTTCCTCGCTGGCTTCGGGTGGAGCCTCGGGAGTGATCGTTCTCCGAGACATGTTGACGAGCCGTGTCCTCCGCGTTTTCCGGGGACATGAGGATGCGATTACAGCACTCGCGATTAGCCCTGACGACCGGTTCCTGGCCTCAGCGAGTTACGATGGTGTTGCGAAGATCTGGGACTTGCAGTCGGGCGAGGAACTCGTCGAGTTCGATAAGCACTACGACATGGTGCTCGATATCGCCTTCAGTCCCGACGGTCGTCTCCTCGCTACGGCGGGCTATGACGGTTCCATCTGGCTGATCGATCCTGAGACGGGGGAAGCAGTTGGCGAATTGCTCGGACACGAAGCGTCTGTCCGGAGTATTTCCTTTAGTCCAACCGGCGATCGACTTGCCTCCGCCGGAGCCGATCGGATCGTCCGCGTATGGGACCTCGAAACGCGTGAGGAAATCATCAGTCTCAAAGGCCATGAAGGGTTAATCCGAGCGATTGCATTTGCTCCCGATGGTCAAATTGTTGCGACTGCATCTGAAGATCGGACAGTTCGACTCTGGAACGTCGGTGGTGACGAGGAACCCGGCCTCAAGGCGATTTGCAACGGCCATAACGAGATCGTCTGGGCATTAGCCTTCAGTCCAGATGGCAACACACTGGCCAGTGGTGATTATCAAGGTGGCTTAATAACCTGGGATCCCCGGAAGGGTGATCCAAACCGTCCCCACCGGAATTACCAATCCCATAGTGCTGGAATCGCCGCGATCCGGTTTTCTCCGAGTGGAGCACTCCTCGCGACCACGGGATACGACCAGACGATCAAACTCTGGGGAAGCAAGGCGCCGAATCTCGTCGCCCGGCAAGTGATTGACGACCATGAAGGCCAAGCCTGGTTTGGGACGTTCTCACCCGATGAAACACTACTCGCTACGGGTGCTGATGACGGCAAGGTGATCCTCCGCGATGCGCGATCAGTCCGGACACTCCGAGTCATGACGGGACATGAGGCCGGGGTCAGTAATGGAGTCTTCACACCCGATGGTGCCCTCTTGATTACGGCTGACCGGGAGGGCGTTGTCCTTGTTTCCGACGTCGCCACCGGCGAGGAGGTCAGCCGATTCCAAGGACACGCAAAAGGGATTACGTCGATTGATCTTTCTCCGGATGGCAGGATGATGGCTACTGCTGGAGAAGACCTCCAAGCCCGGCTCTGGGACTTAACCACCTTCAAAGAGATCCGTTCGCTCGAAGGAGTTGACCTTCAAGTGACTTGGGTCGAGTTTTCCCCCGATGGTCAGTCGATTGCGGGGACGTTGGGCGACTGGCAGAGTGGTCCAGGTGAAGTCCGGATCTGGGATGTTGCCACCGGTACTGAAACAAGACGCCTTGCGGGTCACACACGGATCTGTTGGTCGGTGGCTTATTCACCTGACGGTCGACTCCTTGCCTCAAGCTCAAGCGATGGCCAGGTGAAGCTTTGGGACCTTGCGACTGGATCCGAGCGTGCCAGCATTGAGGTCGGGGATACTTACCCGAGGCCCATTCGGTTTTCCCCCGACGGTACCCAGCTCTTGGTCGGTCATGGTCGAGGTCTCGTCACACTCTGGGACACGGGTACTGGGCGTCGGATCGCGGATCTCCGAGGTCATGACAACCTGATCTTGGACGTCGAATTCGGTCCACTAGGCAATAAGATCGTGACCGCAAGTAAGGACGGCACCGTCCGGCTCTGGGAGTTTCAGCCCGAACAAGGGACGTTTACCAATCGGATCCGTTCGATCGCACAACGGCTTCAAGGGCTGGATCTCTTGAAGAACCGTCGTGCGGGAGCGATTCCCTGGCGTGCTCCGCCGGTTATGGCCGCGACCGCCTCACCAGACGGCAAGACAGTGGCACTCGGTGACAGCGGTGGCAAGCTCCGGGTGCTTGATCTCTCGGCGCGACTGATCACGCTGACCACAGAAGCCGACGAGCGGACCGTCTATGACACAGCCTACTCTCCAGACGGTACCTTGATCGCAACGATCTCCGGGAGTTGGGGAGAGCCCGATGTCCCCGGTCGTCTTAAACTCTGGGAAGCTTCTTCAGGGAGCCTTGTCCGGGAGTTTGATGGGCATGAACGCCTTGGGTTCGCTGTCGATTTTGCGCCCGATGGTCAACGACTCGTCACCAGCGGCTGGGACAATCTCGGCCGGGTCTGGGATCTCGAAACAGCGGAGGAGGTCGGTCAGCTTAAGGGGCATTCTGACGCGGTCCGGGATGTCGCGTACTCCCCCGATGGTACCACGATTGTTACTGGTTCCTTCGATGGTAAAGTCAAAATTTGGGACGCAACCACATTCGAGTTGATCCGGACGCTTAATCCCGGTGATCCGGATGACGGGGTCGTGGAGTCGGTTGCCTTCAGTCCTGACAGTACCTTGCTTGCGGTCTCCGGGCGTGCCCGACAAGATTCCGCGACAGGGTTGGTAACCCTCTGGGACGTCACGACCGGTGAGGAAAAAGCGAGGATCAAACAGTTCCGAGGTCTCGTCCTCGCTGCCCAATTCTCAAGGAACGGCGGCTTCCTGGCGACCGGTGGTGGCCGATTTGGTGAATTCGGCGAAGTCATGCTCTGGGATCTTCCGAGCCTTCTGACGTCGCCCGATCCCGAGCCACTTTCGGTGTTGGATGGCCACCAATTATGGGTCGAAGATCTCGACTTCGTGGCGAACGATCGGAACTTGGTGACGGTCGGTGGTTTCGCGGGTCAACCAGGAGAAGTCCGGATCTGGGATGTCCCTGAACCGATCGGTTCAATGGATGAAGAGGATCGTTTCGACCCCGATTTTTAAGCGCGTTTGCTGAGCGAATTTGCAGTCCGCTCACATCAACAATTCTTGGGTGTCTGTCCAGCGCGGACGAGTGTTCCTCGGAATTCCTGACGAGTCCTTAAGATCGACTAAGGAGAGAGGCCATGAGACGGTTAGTCCGACGGTCGGTTGCCCCCTTCGCCTGGTCCATGACAGTCATCGCTGGACTTGGGGCCTTGGCTTCGGAAGAGGATGCTGGTTCACTCGACCAGGTCCGCCGAGACAACGAGCCGACACCCGCCGCGATCGCAGCGGTGATCGATCGTTACATCGAACAGCGTTGGGAAGAAGCTGCGGTTGAGCCAGCCGCCCGCTCAAGCGATGCCGAATTCCTCCGACGAGTCTCGCTCGACCTCACTGGTTCAATTCCAACATCCTCCGCGACCCGGACGTTCTTGGAATCGGATGATCCTGAAAAACGCCGGAAACTGATCGAACGCCTCCTCGAATCACCAGGCTCAATCCGAAAGATGACTCGGACCTGGAGCAAGCTTCTGATTCCGGAAGCCGGGAGTGATCAACAGATCACGATCGCGGCAATAGCCTTCGACCCCTGGCTCCGCAAGAAGTTCTCGGAAGGAGCCGGGTTCGACGAGATCGTCCGCGAGCTATTGACTGTTCCACTTGACTCCAACCTTGGTTTCTACGGGTTCAATCTTGGACAAGAGATTGAGCCGACTCCTTATGCATTCATGATCTCGAAGAAAGGAAAACCGGAGGATCTTGCGGCCGGAACCTCTCGAATCTTCCTTGGTGTTCGCCTTGAGTGTGCCCAATGTCACGACCATCCGTTCGCGACCTGGACTCGTGACGAGTTCTGGGGGCTTGCCGCTTTCTTCTCCGAGATCGAGAACCAGAACCGTAACGCGAACAATAACTTCTTTCAGGGCCGCGAGGTCACCGATCGTCGCGAAATCGCGATTCCCGACTCCAACCGAGTGGTCCAGGCGACCTTCTTGGATGGCCAGCGTCCGAAATGGCGATTCAAGGACGACCCGCGCGAAGTCCTTGCCGCCTGGGTGACCTCACCTGACAACCCTTACTTTGCGAAGGCGATGGTCAATCGAGTCTGGGAATCCTTAATGGGGTATGGTTTGGTCGAACCGATCGACGAGATGGGGGCGCTGAACGATCCGACTCATCCTGAACTGCTCGATGCACTTGCCGACGCTTTCATCGTGAGCGGTTTTGATCTCAAGTTCCTTAAGGCCGCGATCACCTCGAGCCGGGCCTATCAACTCTCCAGCTCCGGCTATGCTCCTGGCCAGGATGATCCGACCCTCTTCGCGCGGATGCCAGTCCGTGGTTTGACCCCGGAGCAACTGTACGACAGCTTGATGATCGCCACGGGGATTGAACGTGAGCAGCAGAACTCCCCCTTCGCGCTCAACTCGAACTCTGGTCGTGCTGACATTGATGACCGCTTCGCTGAGGACGGCTCTAAGAAGACCGATCACCGGACGTCGATCCTCCAGGCGCTGACGCTGATGAATGGCCGGCTTGTCGCGGATGCCACCGACCTCGGAGGGTCAGGGACTCTTACCGCACTCTCGGACGCCTACTTCCTCTCGACAGAGGAGAAGGTCAACGCAATTTATCTCGCAGTCTTGTCCCGACTCCCCGAGCCCGATGAGCTTGCCCGAATGACGCGTTATGTCGACCGTGGTGGGCCGACACTCGACCCGAAACAAGCCCTCAGCGACGTCTTCTGGGCGTTGCTCAACAGTGCTGAGTTCGTCCTTAATCATTGATCAGGGACGATCAAGAAGCTGGTCAACAATACGAGAAGCGTTTGACTCATCAAGGTTCAGCATCAATTCAACTTAGGGACTTGATCATGACGCGCCCATTTCGCGACCTCCCTGTTTCGAGACGACAGCTGATGCGGATGGCCGCCTTCGGTGCGGCCTCGGTCTCTTGCTCTGGCTGGATTGAGGCACTCGCGGCCGATGCCGTTACCAACCCGGCTCGGAAACGCTCCTGCATCCTCCTCTGGATGAATGGCGGGCCAAGTCAGACCGATACGTTCGACCTCAAGCCAGAGCACCGTAACGGCGGTGAATTCAAGCCGATCGATACTACGGTTCCGGGGATTCAGATTAGTGAGCATCTGCCGAAGCTCGCCGCACAGATGAACGATATCGCGGTGATCCGATCGATGAAGACCAACGAAGGAGACCACGGTCGGGCATCCTTTCACCTTCGGACCGGCTACATGCCAACGGGACCGATCCCGTACCCAACACTCGGTTCCTTGGTCGCGAAGGAACTGGCCGATCCCAAGCTAGAACTCCCCAGTTTTGTCAGCATCACACCGTTCCGAGGCTTGAACGCTGCCGCGTACAGTCCAGGGTTCCTTGGCCATGAGTACGCTCCCCTGATCGTCGGGGAAGGTGGCTATGGTGTCCAGCAGAATGCCGCCGAAGCCTTGAAGGTCAAGGATATGACTACCCCAGACGGGGTAGGCCACGATCGTGCTGATGCACGACTCGGATTACTTTCGGAGATCCAGACTCCGTTCCTCGATAGCCGCTACAGCGAAGCCGCCTACAGCCACCAATCGGCTTATCAAAAAGCGGTTACCTTGATGCGTTCTGAGGCTGCGAAAGCATTCGAGCTTGAAGACGAGCCCGAGAGCCTCCGCGATGCCTACGGCCGCAATACATTCGGCCAAGGTTGCCTTCTGGCGCGTCGGTTGGTCGAGCAGGGGGTCCCGTTTGTCGAAGTCTCGATGACGGGGATCAACAATAATGTCCTCGGCTGGGATACGCACCTCAACAACTTCGACAGTGTCAAGCAACTCAGCAACGCACTCGACCCTGCTTGGGCAACCTTGATGACCGACCTCCGTGATCGAGGGCTCCTCGAAACCACCACGATCGTCTGGATGGCTGAATTTGGCCGAACCCCAAAGATCAACGGGAACTCCGGTCGAGACCATTTCCCCAATGCCTGGACCACGGCGCTCGCTGGTGGCGGCATTAAAGGTGGTCAAGTCATTGGTAAGACCTCGGAAAGTGGTGAAGAAGTTGAGGAACGCCCGGTTGCTGTCCCTGATCTGATCGCGACAATCTGCCATGCCCTCGGGATCGACCCGATGAAGCAAAATGACTCACGACTCGGTCGCCCGATCCGAATCGCTGATCCCGAGGCCAAGCCGATTACGGAGGTCCTTGGATGAAACGCCTCCTAATCCTCTCCGCGATTAGTTTCCTGGGGTTCTCGACCTCGGCCGCTGGCCAAGAACTGCCGGATGATGTTTTCACCGAGCCTCCCGGTGATTCCGTCCAAAAGCTCCTGATTCTCGGTGATGACTTTCCGGTGATTGTCCTGTGCCAGATCGAAGTCAACGGGAGGAGCTTCCGCCGCAACCATCGTGACTTCCTTGTCCGCCTTCACACCTATCTCGATCAGAATCGTGACGGGGTCCTAAAGCTTGAAGAGCTGGATATGAACAATCTAGCAACCTTGTTATCGGCGAATCCTTTTGATAGGAGTTCTCAGCGGCGATCCCCGTCCGATGGACAATCGAAGTTGGATGAAAATGAGGATGAGCGGATCTCGCTTCAAGAGCTTTCTGATTACATGGTGACTAACCTCAACGCTCGACCATCGCGCGTTGAAGGAGGTCCGGCCCCCGATCCTCGATCAGAGCGAGCATTTAATCACCTCGACTTGGACGGTAATGGTTCCCTCGACGACACTGAGCGTGCGAAGGCATTTGAGACATTCACTGCTCTTGATCGTAATGAAGATGAGTGGGTCACAATTGATGAGATGGACCCTTACAGCGACCCTCGCTCCCGTCAATTTTTCGGGATCCGGACCCAGCCCGCGGGGCTTCCGACACATCCTTTCCTCGTCCTCGACGACGATCAGAACATGGATGAAGCGATCCAACAGATGTTCAAAGAGTACGATTCGGACAGCAACTCAGTACTCGATGCTAATGAACTCGGACTCCCTCACGAGAGGTTCGGCCAGATCGACCAAGACGGGAACAATTCGGTCGATAAGGCTGAACTGCAGCGCTGGCTGGACCAAGCGACCCCCGATCTCGAGATCGAATCAACTCTCCTGAGCAACCAGAATCGCCGGCGGTCCGGCGAATCGATCTCCCTGAAGCAACTGAGGGTTGGCCCGCTCTTGGCCGATCGGGTGGAGAAGGCCTCGGGAATCGCGTTAACACTTGATCTTGGTCCCACGATCGTTGAATTCCGAAGCTCAACGAACCTCAATAACTACCGGAGCTTCTTCGAACAGCAGTTTGATAACGCCGACGGTGATAACAACGACTATCTTGATAGAGAAGAAGTGGAGCGGAACCCGAACTTGAAGAACATTTTCTCGGTCGCCGACCGAGATGGTAACGGGATGCTCTTTAAGGAAGAGCTGACCGCCTATCTTGATCAATCTGACCTTGCCGTCGGGAGTACGGTGACGCTCGCGATTTCCGATCGAGGTCGGACCGTCTTCGAGTCACTGGATCCTGACAGCAATCAACGGTTAAGCCTCCGCGAGTGCCTCGGTCTTGGGGACCGTCTTGAGACGCTTAACGCCAATGATGATGCGCTTCTGGATCTTGATGAATTCCCAAAGCGTTACCGCTTCAACATCGGGCTTGGCAGCGACAATGCCAGTGGTGGAGTCTTTTTTGTTTCCAGCAGCACACAAGAGTCGTACAGCTCTCCGAACAGCGGCAAGAACGAGATTCCTTCCTGGTTCGTCAAAATGGATCGAAACAAGGATGGTGATGTGTCGCTCCGTGAATACCTCGGACCGCTCGACACCTTCGCCCAATTCGACGATGATGGTGACCGCCTCCTCTCACCGGCTGAAGTCACCCCAGAGCGTTAAGCTGCTCATTCCTCGATCGATCGGGACTCCATCGCAATGAAAGCGACGAAACGACAGATCGCCGGCTGGGTCCTCAGCGCCCTCCTGGCGATTCTCTTCATTGGTCTCAGTGCACGAATGAAGCTCATGCCTCCCGCAGAGGCAGAAGAGATGTTCGGCACCCTTGGTTTTTCCGCCGCCCTGATGTTCAAGATCGGGATCGTTGAGATCGTGATCACCGTTCTCTTTCTGATACCCCAGACTGCCTTTTTGGGTGCCGTGCTCTTGACCGCTTACCTCGGTGGCGCTACCGCAGCTCACGTCCGTGCGGGCGACGATTTTTTCGTCCCGATCATCATCGGTGTTATCGTTTGGATCGCGCTCGGTTTGCGTCGAACGGGTATCTTCAGGATTGCCTTTGGTGGCCAGACACCACTCGCGAGGCCGGTTCCTAACGAATAAGCCTGGTTCCTAAACGATCAGGATCGGGTCGTCAGCATCACAATCGAGCTGGGCGATTCGCCAATGTACGCCATCGAACCGGAGATCGTTCACCGCGACGTTCCGGATCGCGATCTCTGAATACCGATCGGGACCGTAGTCTGTGATCAGGCTCGTGATTAAGACACGGATCACTACGCCGTGTAGAATCATCACGATCGTCTCGCCTCGATGGCGTTGGGCAGCTTCCACGAACGGACCGACCACACGTTCTCTGATCTCGGCGTAGGATTCGGCCCCTTCATGGCTGGCATTGAGATCACCCTCGGCCCACTTTTCAATATGTGGGAGCACCACGCTCCGCGCCGTTTCGATCGAGACGTTGGAAAAAGTACCCATCCGCCGTTCGTGCAATTCGGGGATGATAGATGGACTGTGAGACTGCGTTGCGATTTGGGCGATCGGGGTGGCGGTAGCGATCGCCCGACGCATCCCGGATGAGTAGACAATTGAGGGCTTGACCGCCTGGAGTGCTTCGGCGGTTGCTCTTGCCTGACGCTCTCCGACCTCACCGAGACCAATATCAGACTCCGCGCCATGAAATCGATCGGGGGCGGATGTTTCTGCATGACGAAGGAGCAAGACCCGAGTTTCGGAGTAATCTGCATTCATGATGATTTGATGGAAGATTGAACTGGGGATTGTGTAGAGCCGCGGCTGGGGTTGGCAAGGTAAGACTGAAGCGCCAAAATCGGATCTTGACGTGCCTTGATCCGAGGAAGAACTGGCTTCGATTACTCTGGGGATGAGAAGATGGCTGAGTCGGCCGAAAAATACTGGGCAATCCTGCTCTTCGGGATGCCCGGTAGCGGGAAAGGGACGCAAGGAGCCGTACTTGGTCAATTGCCTGGCGTCGTGCATATTTCCACAGGAGACATGTTCCGGAAGCTCCCGAAGCATGGGAAGTTAGGTCGAGAGATTGTATCGTACACGTCGCAAGGCTTACTGGTCCCCGATGACCTCACGATCCGGATCTGGAAACGCCATATTGAGATTCTAAGGCTCCAAGAAGAGTTGGTTCCAGGTCGGACAACGATGGTCCTCGACGGGGTTCCACGGAACCACCACCAGGCAGAGTTGCTCGACGAAATGATCGATGTCATTCAGATCTTTCACTTGCAGATTAGAAATATCGAAGATGCCAAGGATCGGTTGCACGCTCGGGCACTCCGAGAGAACCGCCTTGATGACATTAGTGATGAGGTGATTGCCCGTCGGATGCAAGTCTTTCGCGAAGAAACAGCACGAACTCTAGAATTTTATGACCCGTCGTTGGTCTTCGACATCAACGCTTCACAGACTCCAACGCGTGTTCACGCCGATATCATCAATCGGCTCTGTGAACTTGAGGATCACATTCACTTTTCAAACCCACCATCGGTCGATTCGTGAGCCGATCGAACTTGACCGGTTGGGCTCTTCGAGTTAAAAATTTGGGCCTGATTACGGTCGAATGGACTCGACTCATGCTCGATGCTGCTTCGGTCTCATATCAAAGAGGTCGGATGCCCAGAATGCGCCGAAGGAACGGACGCAATGCCTACCACGGCGACTCGTCAGGTCGCGTTTCTCACACCACTCTACTTTGACGATGCTTCCTGTATCGGCGGTGGTGAACGTTATGTGACCAACCTGGCAAGTGGACTTGTCAAGGCCACCGAGGGTCGCTATCAGGTCGACCTCATCTCATATGGGAGTGCAGCGGTAACCCGCGAACTCCAACCTGGTATCAAGCTCCGCGTCCTTCCTGTCACTCAAAAGCCCCGAGACCCGATCGACGCTGTCTCCTGGGAACTCCCGAGTGCGATTGCCAACGCCGATCTGGTTCATGTGCATATGGGGTTTAGTCGGTCGGGCGAGTTCGGCCTACTCGCGGCCAAGCAGCAACGCAAGCCTACTTGTCTTTCAGACCATGGAGGGCATTCGAGTTGGCTCGGTGCATCGCTCGGAGGTCTTGAACTAGTCGATCGCATCGTCGCCTACTCTGAATTCGGTGCTTCCTTCTTTCAGACTAAGACACCAGTCAGCATCATCCGTGGTGGAGTCGACGCCGACCGATTCGCTCCCAATCCCGACCCCAGCGCGGCACCACAACGAGATCGCGTCCTGTACGTCGGGCGGCTTCTGCCACACAAAGGGGTCGACCGACTGATCGATGCTCTCCCCGAAGAACTCCCACTGACAATCTGTGGTCGACCGTATGATCCGGCGTTCTATGAATTCCTGAAGCGCAAGGCCGACCAGAAGAACGTCACGTTCATCACTGATGCCAACGACGACCAAATCCGAGACCTCTACGCCAGAGCCTGGTGTAACGTCTTGCCGTCGGTGTATCGCGATTATCAAGATCGGTACTACCGGGCTCCGGAGCTGATGGGCTTAACCCTGCTGGAAGCAATGAGCGCCGAAGCCGTCCCGATTGCCTCCGAGGTTGGGGCGATGCCGGAGTTTATCGCCAAGTATCAGAGCGGTTACCTGTTCAAGACCACGGAAGAACTGAGGGTACTCCTCCAACGGATGGCGACCGAACCCGAGACCGTCCAACGCGTCGGTAAGGAAGCGCGACGTCGAGTTGTCCAGATGTTTGATCATCGCGTAGTTGGTGCCAAACTGGCGGCCTTGTACGACACAATGCTCAATTCGACCACGCACGGTCGGGCGGTGGCCTCGTGAAAACCGTTGTGATCAGCAATCTCTATCCTCCCGAAGTGGTCGGTGGTTATGAACTCGCCTGTGCCCAGATGGTCGGGGCACTGCAACGACGTGGTCTCGATGTCACTGTGCTCACAAGTGCGGCACGAGATGACATTGCAACACTACCTCAGATCAAACGGATCTTCCGATTAGCAGATATCTGGAATCGATATGCCGAAGCAAAGCGTCCGCCAGCCGTCCAGCTCGCGATGGAGGTCGCTTCGCGTTTTGTTGATTCTTACAACATCCGGGCCTTGGTCGCGGCGATTGAAGCAGGACGGCCGGACGTCGCTTATCTTCATAATCTTACGGGACTCGGTGGTCTTGGGATCGTCGTCGCTCTCCAACACCTCGGTGTCCCTTGGGTCTGGCAACTCGGTGACGCTGTACCATCTTACTGTACTCGATTCCGAGGGAAGGTGATTCCAGCACTTGCGGCCGAGTACAGTCGACAGATCAAGGGGACCTATGTTGCCGTCAGTAGTCGAGTGGTGGAGGAACTCCGCGCTGATGGGATTGAGCTGAACGGACGGGTCGAAGTGCTCCCGAATTGGGTTGATGGATCGCCGAGCCTCTTACCCGATCGGACTGTCCGCCGCGGACCCCTCAGGGTTGTCTCAGGGGGACGGTTGACGCCGTACAAGGGTATCGACGCCTTGATCGAAGCGGTTGGGATCGTGAAGTCAGTCGGCTTTCGGGTGGAACTCGACCTCTTCGGCGCGATTGCCGATGTCGATGAAACACACTATCCGAGTTTGATCGATCGTTTTGAGGTCCAAGACCGCGTCCGATTTTGCGGACCGCTGGAACATTCGGAGATGATCAAGCGTTATCAAGACTACGAAGTCTATGCGTTCCCCACTTGGGCCCGTGAGCCGTTCGGTCTGGGACCCCTCGAAGCGCTGGCTCATGGTGGCTGCCTCCCGTTGATCTCAGAGCGCTGTGGGATCGCGGAGTGGCTGGTCCATGGCGTCCACTGTCTCAAGATTAAGCCAACCGCTCCATCGATTGCTGAGGCCTGGTTGGACTTGTTGGAGTGGCGGATCGATCCCGGACCGATTGTCCGACGCGGATCGGCGATGGCCTGGCGCGACTTTCAGATCGATTCCGCTGCAGAACGGATCGAAGAACTACTTCGGGATGCGGCTCAGTCAGTTCACTCCGAGCAACCTAGTCCCCCCAAAGAAGTCGTTCAACTCGCTAGACTAGCCGAGGGACTGGCGCAGGCGCTGGTTGCTGATGCCGCCTGAGTCAAGGGAGAGACACAAAAGTGCGTGATTTTGCCTTCTACAACGCTGGGATTGCCGAGCCCCGAGGAATCCGTCGGGCAATTGTTCCGGTTCGTCGGCTTCTCCGTCGGATCCTCCGACCGATCTTGGTGCGACAGGAAGCGATCGATCATCAGTACCAAGATCAACTCGATGCGCTCGCTCAACAACAGCGCGCCTTGATCGAGCAGTTTCAAGTGATGACGCAGCGACTCGACGCGACCGATGCATTTTACGCTCCGCAGCTGCTCGAGT
>CAZEAN010000017.1:0-63312 GCA_964510225.1 uncultured Isosphaeraceae bacterium | reverse complement strand
TGGATCCGGATCACTGCACCGAACAATTCCTCGTAGTAGTTGACGTGCTCGAGCGCCGCTGTTTTGTCGTAGACCAACATCATAAAGTGCACTTTTGAAGTTCGGTGTTGTCGAGATCCAACGGTACAACAATTCGGCCACGATAGGTACGAGAGGCCCAACACAACCGATCACTGTTGATTTTCCGATTCGAACAAACGTTGACTTGAATCAAGTCGCAAACCATTTCTGGAACGAGTGTTTAGATCTATACGTCGCAAGGTCTGTGCCGCCCTAACCATTCTGCACATCGGATCAGTTTTGGACCCTCTGATCATGTAGCTTGGCACCAAATTTGTTGAGCTAGATTGAGGTCTTGCGACAACGTTGCAAACGAAATCTGCTTTAACAACTTCACTTCGAACAACACAAGGACTGATCATGCTTTCGTGGGCACTCACGTTTTTGATCATCGCGATCATCGCCGCTGTCTTCGGCTTCACTTCGATTGCAGGAACCGCGGCCTGGATTGCAAAGCTACTCTTTTTCGTCTTCCTCGTTCTCTTTGTGGTCGCTCTGGTCTTCGGCCGCGTCCGACGTCCTACCGTCTGAGGAACAATCCGTCAGGTCAACTATCGATCGCTCGGAACTATACCGAAGCTTCAGAGAAAGAAAGACTCTAAACCAATGAAACAGCATCTACACGTCACCCCGCAAGGAGATCGTTGGGCGATCAAGCAAGAGGGAAAAGATGCCCCCGAATCCACACACGAAACAAGGCAAGAGGCCATCGAAGCCGCGGAAACGATGGCAATTGAGCAAGAAGTCAACGTGATCATTCACCGAGAAGACGGCACATTCCGAAGCGTCCGGAACTTCTCTGATGGAAACTCAAGAGAAGCGACTCTGAGCAACGTCAATGTTAAAGATCTATTATCGGTCGGCAGCAGAGTAAGTTGGGGCGCACTTCTCGCTGGTGCAGTTGTGTCGCTGAGTGCCTATGTCTCTCTCGGATTGTTCGGTATCGCCATCGGCTTCACTGTCAACAACAACGTAGATACTGCCGAGCTTGTGATCGGAACAGTCATCTGGGGAGGGATCTCGATGCTGATCGCGCTCTTCTTGGGCGGGTTCGTTACGAGTCGGACGACCGTTGGTGAGAATAAGGCGGAAGCCTTGATCTACGGCGTCCTCCACTGGGGAGTATTGCTCGCCCTCCTCCTTCAACTTACCCACATCGGTCTGGACAACTCTTTTAGCCGGATCTTGATGCAAACCGCAGAGGTAGGAGGAATCAAAGATCCGAGCGCCAACCTTGGCGAGTTCGCCCAATCGGCGGGGATCGAGCCTGGCGGGATTTCTCCCCGAGCCGCCGCTTGGTGGGCCTTCGTCATCTTGGTGACTTCGTTGATGACTTCAATAGTCGGTTCCCTCATGGGCGCTGGACCAGAACTCGTTCTGCAGCGGATACGCAGTAATCGCGCCTCTCTGAAGACCAAATCGAGCTGAGCTCAGTCTGATTGCTCCAATGGACATCACTCGCAGAGAGGAATAGACGAAATGGACATCTTGCAGATACTGCTCGCGGTCTTCCTTCCGCCGGTCGGCGTCTTTTTGCAGGTAGGGCTTGGAGTCCACTTCTGGCTCAACATTCTCCTGACGCTGTTTGGCTACATCCCCGGGCTTATCCATGCGATTTATATCATCGCAGCCGATTGATCAGTTTGCTGCCTCGTCGGATAGCCCATCGAGACCGTGAACGACGATGATGATCATCGTGAGCTAGGTCGCAGTCTTTGGCATACCACTTGCACAACTTGTAGCAGACGTTTTCGGAAGAATCTCAACATGTCTCGAGGATCGAACATCCTCAGACAGAACCTCAGACGAGTAATTTCAACAATGAATATCCATCTCCGACGATTCATTTCAGCAATCTTTTTGCCGATTATTGCCATCGCGATCGGCTGTGGTGAGAATCGCGACGCCGGTCAGCAATTGGAAGACGCCGCAGATCGCGCTACAAACCGAGCTGAAGATGCGGTCGATGCCACTCAAAACGCCGCTGAAGATGCGGTCGATGCCACTCAAGACGCTGCTGAAGATGCCGGTGAAGCTCTTGAGGACGCTGTCGATCAGTAAAGATAAGTCGACATCCGCACGGTGATGTCGGGGCAAAGCGGTCGTCGCTGCAGATTGGACCATTCCTCTCAACCCCTTCTTAGCAGTGCGACCTGCTTGCTCTTCCGATCCCGCATCTAACACCAGGGATAGCACGCGTCATCTTTATACCAAACACAATGAACCACGGGTCAGCAACGGTTGACTCAAACTAGTGCACACATCGTAGTGGCGCAAAATAATTCGGAGAGAGTCATGAACGGTCCAGCAACAATGATCTATCAATGCCCTAACTGTCAACGCGACGTTGAACTCGGCGAAGATCTGATTTCAGATGTAGTCCCTTGCCCCCACTGTAAGCAACCCTTCAAAGTTGAGGTGGCGACGGCAACACCAGTCAGTAAACCTGAGGAAAAGGTCGCGCGACTACAGGGTAAGGCCGCTGAAGCACAAGCAACGGTCGAAAGCGAACGGACTCTCCTCGTTCGCCACCCGGCAGTTTTTCGACGAAATCCCATTCAAACAATAATTGGGCTCCTGATCCTCATTGGTGGTCCGATCGCGATCACTTGGGGACTCATCGAAGGGAATAGTTACTTCGGATATGGTGGCCTCATCGCCACGATTATCGGTGGGGGTGTCTTGGCGTACTGGTGGCTCCGGTCACTTTTTGTAACCCTCACTCTGACCACCAAGCGTACGATCCTGCGTCACGGTCTGATCTCGAAGCGGACAACCGAGGTTGAACACGATGACGTCCGGAATATCCAGATCAACCAAGGGGTGATCCCCCGGATTCTGAATATCGGTGACCTAGCGATTTCGAGTGCGGGTCAAGATACTCTAGAGATCTTTGTTCGAGGCATCGCTCAACCGGAACAGATTGTCTCGATCATTCGCGAACACCAGGAATGATGGTGATCATCAAATCTCCTGGATATCTTTAACTAGCAACGCAACACCGTGAATCTCAAAATTCGGAATCCGTCCCTCCTCGTCCGCAAAACTGTTGTTCGATTCTTACTCGATTGGCTGCGCTCGAGTTTCTGGTTCCTTCCTTTTCTGATGTCGAGTGCAGCCATCGCACTCGCGCTGCTAACGCTCTGGATTGATCGGACGGTACATGCCGACGAGAGCCTGACGATCTTTTGGATTCGAAACGGAGGACCAGCCGAGGCGAGAACGATTCTCGGGACGATTGCTGGCTCAATGATCACCGTAGTCGGAATCGTTTTCTCGATGACGATGGTGACGTTGACCCTCGCCTCAAATCAATTCGGTCCCAGGTTGATCCGGACCTTCATGGGTGATCTAGGAACCCAGTTTGGCCTTGGTGCCTTCATCGCCACCTTCATCTATGCGGTCCTCGTTTTACAATCGATCCGAGCTGATCAGCAAGATCCTTTTATCCCAAGCTTGTCTGTAACCACGAGTGTTTTGCTGACGCTCGCAAACCTCTTTGTCCTGATATTCTTTATTCACCACGTTGGCTCAAGTATTCAAGCGCCTCACGTCATTGCAGCCGTAAGTCGAGAGCTGGAAGAGTCGATCGAACACCATTTCCCTCCTAAGCCAAACACAGCCGGACACGTAGACCAATCGATCGATGCTGAGCAAGAATGCGCGCACGAACCAGATCAAAACGCGGCGACAATCACCGCTGAAGAGTCAGGTTATCTTCAAATCATTGATCTCGAGAGCTTAATGGAAATTGCGATTGAGCATGATCTGAAGATCTGGCTAACGGTTCGCCCTGGTGACTTTGTCATGTCAGAAAGTAAGCTTGGAATCATATCACCTTCTGAACGTGTTGATGATGAGTGTCGCCAAGAGATGGAGTCAGCATTCATTGTCGGTCGACAGCGGACGCCACCGGAAGACGTTGAGTTCTTAGTGAATCAGCTCGTTGAGGTCGCGATCCGGGCATTATCGCCCTCGATCAACGATCCTTTCACCGCAATCAATTGTGTCGATCGACTCGGATCAGCGCTCTGCGTGCTGATTGGGAGGCAAATCCCCTCGCGGCAACGATACGATCAAGAGAATCGGCTCCGGATTACGACTAAAGCAACCCGAATCGAGGGGATCGTTAACGCGGCCTTTGACCAAATTCGGCAATATGGCCTCACAAGCCCAGCCTTGACAATCCGCCTTCTCGAAGTCATCGCAATGGTCGCTTCACGGGTTGGTCATCAAGACGATGGAGCCGCTTTACTGCGACAGGCGGTGATGATCCGTCGGGGTGCACTGGAGACCATTACTGAGCCGTATGATCAGGATGACATCAACGAACGATTCCAGACAATCCTTGATCACCTCGGTATCCGCGATGCATCAGCGGAAGTCGACCGCTACATCACAAGCCCGGAGGCGACTGGCCAGAATTCTCGAGGCGGTTGAAGCGACTGATCCGCGACTCGATCCGCCTGAGCAAGCAGCGGATGGAACTGTCGCCGAAGTCGTTCGCCTCACGCCGCCGACGCCTGGACGAGCGGTTGAGCGACCTGTTGCTACAGCCGTGGGAGCAACGCCATGCGCGACGCCTGGTGAAGCGACTGCGGCGCCACGCCTCGGAGTTGTTCACGTTCCTGGACCACGTCGAGGTGCCGTTCGACAACAATCACGCCGAGCGTGAGATCCGCCCGGCGGTGATCGCGCGGAAGAACAGCTATGCCAACGGCAGCGAGGACGGTGCCGAGACCCAGGCGGTGCTGATGAGCGTCTTGCGTACCCTGAAACAACGCGGCCACAACCCCGTCTCCGCCGTCACCGAGGCCGTCCGGACCTACCTCCACAGCGGTCAACTGCCACCGCTGCCAGCCAGAGCCACGGAAATCCGCTGAAGGCTTACGCCTATTTTTGTTGAAGAATCTTGCGGCAATTCGGACAAGTCTTACTCCACTTTGGGGCATTTGAGCATCCTCTCAAGTCTCGCAAGATGGACTTGAGACGAAGCCCACAGAGTCCGTAAGCAAAACGGACTATCTAACGCGTTCTCGTCCCGCTCAAGGGGAAGGAACATCAGTCCGTTTGGGTCTGGTTATCCTAACTTTGAGGGTCAGGATGATTGGTGACGAGCCCCGGAGTTGCCATTGTCTCCCTTCTGGCAGAACATAAGTTCCTCTCGGGTCGCGACCTCCATGGCACTCAACCGACGTTCGGTCTCAATGAGGTCGGGAATCGGTAATCCCGCTGCTTCGCCTCGGACCAGCGCCTCAGCACGGAGATCGATCCCTTCACGATTGTGGAGGCCTTCGAGCCATCGTTGCGGGATTGCTCGTGTTCCATAGAGTGCCCCTGCGAATGCGCCAAGAATCGCCCCGCAAGAGTCGGCATCACCGCCAAGATTGACGACGTCCGTCAGTGCTTCTTCGAAAGAGTCGGTAGTCAGTAAGAGATAGAAGCAGGTCGGGATACAAGCAGGCGGGAAGCCCATCGTCGGTCGTCGGCAGACCGGCCGCGCTCCATGAGCATTTGCTTCTTCCACTAGGGCTTGGAGCGCCTCCACTCGGGGCCGCTCCAGGAGGGATTCTACCCGAGCAATCGCCTGTGCGATGGCTCCTTCATGAAGGTCTCTCGATTTGATCGTGCGTCCGAGGAAGGGGTCGACGGCGATCCGCTGTTCAGCACGAGCGACGTCTCCGGCGACCCGGAATAAGAGGCTCGCGGTCCGTGCCTCTCCACTCAAGAGTCGATGAACTGCGGAGGCGACCGCCATCGCTCCGGAAATGCTCCGGATATCCCGGTGAGTCATCAAGCTCGCAGCGATGACGGCGTCAAAAAGGGATTCAGTGTCGTTGGCAGCCGCAAACGCAATGGAGACCGGAGCGATCCGCATCGCGGCACCAATCCCCGCCGAGTCTTGCCCGCAATCAAGCGGCGCGGCGCCACGCTCAAGTTGCTCAAGGACCTGGCGGAAACTCCGTCCGACACCGCGGTGGGCTCCGACGTACCCCGCTCTGGGAGTCGCCAGCGCCAGGTAGATTTCGGCGAGTCGCTCTGGGGCGATGGTGCCATGCTCAAGAAGAACATCGCAGAGTGCGAGGGCTTGTTGGGTATCGTCGGTGTAGAGGCCGGGCAATCGCCAGCGATATGGCCTTCGCTTCCAGGCGCGAACGCCATCGACATACTCGGCGACCGTGCCGTAGTGAGTTTGAATCTGCTGAGAGCTTAATCCTTCCAGCGGGCCGCCGAGGGCGTCGCCGATAGCTAAGCCGAGCAGAGTTCCTCGGGCACGGTCGAGAAGGGTCGACGACGGCATACGAACATACTCCTTACGCTTCGTTCCGAGTTAAACTTGTCGGGCGAGACAGCACTCGGCGATCGAGGCGTTGTGCACGGGATCGGGAGGGTCGGTTGATCATGATCAAGGCGGACCGACCGGCCCAGATTGGCAACAAATAAGGATTCGACATCGGGCGGACGACCACTCAAGTGATCGGAGTCCCCCGAACGTTTGGTTCTGACAACTCTCCAGAGCGACCGGTTAGTTCAAGTTTCGGTGTTGGTTCAGGGCGTGCGACAATCGAAGCATGAAGCGTTGTAGGTTCCGGTCGCCTCATGTGTTCTCGTCCATCGACCAGTCCCGATCAATTCGGTGAGCTTCGGCCGATCGGATCCGATGGTCCCCCCCGCCAGGCCGTCGCGATCGACGGGACCCGAACCCGTGGAGCCATCGATTCCGAAGACCGCCTTTAGCTCGGGAGTGACCACGGTGCTCGATAGGGTCGGGACAACATCGACTCTGCTTCCTTATCATTGAGTATCTCTTCCTGAACAGGATCCCACTGGAGCGGTCGCCCCAACCGGAGGCTGAGATTTCCGAGGTGGCAGACGGTCGCCGATCGATGTCCGATCTCGACATCGCAGATCGGTCGTGATCGGCTCCGAATGGCCTCGAGCCAATTTCGGTAATGGTCTCGGCTCCGAGGAATGACCTCGGTTTCTTCCGGTTCAGGAGCTTGAGCAATTTCAGCAGGCTCAGTCTCCAAGGAACCACGCGATACGAAGAGAGAGCCCGCCGTCCCTTCGAACCGGACTCCATTAGGATCACCCAAACCTTGTCGGCAACGGACCTCCACTCCACTAGGATATCGGTAAACAACTTCACTCGACTCCGGCACCTCGTACCGACCGTTTGGATCATAAGCGACTGACATCGGTTCGATCCTGGTTGGTCCGGACTCATCCATGTTCAACGCCCACTGGACAATGTCGAGATGATGGGCTCCCCAGTTGGTCATCTGACCACCAGAGTAGGGCCAGAAAAACCGGAAGAGATAATGGACCTGTTTCGGGTTGTAAGGCCGGTATGGAGCGGGGCCGAGCCAGAAATCATAGTCGAGCGCATCAGGAGGCTCGCCATCGGGAATGGCGGGGCCATCGAAGTTTACCCCCGGAAGCCCCACGACCACCCGCTGAATTGTGCCGAGCTGGCCGCTCCGGATCAACTCAACGGCACGGTGGAACGTTTGGCTCGAACGTTGTTGGCTCCCAGTCTGAACCACCCGATTTGATTCTCGAGCGGCTCGGACCATTGCCCGACCTTCAACGACAGTGAGTGAGAGCGGCTTTTCGCAATAGACGTCCTTTCCTGCCAGGCAAGCGTCGATCGTCGGAAGTGCATGCCAGTGGTCCGGGGTCGTGATTAAAACCGCATCGATGTCGGCTCGGTCGAGGAGTTCTCGATAGTCATGATGGGTGGGGACAGAACGCTCGATTCGTTCGTAGACCAATTGGCTGGCCTTCCCCAAAACATCGCGATCAACATCGCAGAGACCGGCAATTTCGGCATCGGTTTGTCCAACCAAGGCCTTGAGATTATTGGACCCCCGATTGCGGACCCCAATAAATCCGACTCGGATTCGATCGTTGGCTCCCCGAGCACGAGCCGGGAGGAGGCTGGGAAACCCGGAGGCCAAACATAATCCCGATGCCGTCAGAAACGATCGGCGGGTCGGCAAGGTAGTCATCGTCATAGAAGATCCCCGGGAAGCAACTTTTCAGTGATCCTGAGCGAACCCTAAAGTCAGTTCATTTATTGGTGTGACGGCTTCGAACAATTGATTACTTTGAAACGCTCCACTCAATCATCGAGTGGGAGGAGCCAAATGTTGCGGTATTGTACCGGGTCGGTGTGATCTTGAAGGTGGAGCGGTCCCGGCTTGCTGGGATCACCGCCGAGTCCAGCTCTGGTATTGTCAACTAGGATCTCGACATCATCCTGGATTCGTTTGCCATTCTGATCAACTGTGATCCGAGCTGAGGCTACTTTCTCACCATCCTTAAACACCGGTGCTTGAAACTCGATGTCATAACTCTGCCAGACTGTTGGGGCTTTACAGGCATTGATCAACGGAGGAGAGACTTCATAGATCGCACCACAGTCGTTGTAGCGGGGTTCGTCGATTCCATAGCTATCAAGGATTTGGACCTCATAGCGGCCTTGATTATAAACGCCACTGTTGCCTCTTCCCTGCCCAGATTCTTCGGGCATGTAAGGTACTCGGAATTCAAGATGGAGTTTGTAGTTCCCCCCGAAGAGTTCCTTTGTCTTGATCCCAAAGCGACCGCCGCGTGCCGGTGCTTGCATCGCACCGTCCTCGGTGATGGTCCAGGCTGAAGGGGTCCCATCAAGCTGAACCCAGCCGTCAAGGCTCTTGCCGTCGAAGAGGATCAGGGCGCCTTCAGGAGGCGAAACGGAATCAGCGTCGACGAGGTCTTCCGGCTGTTTGGGCTTGAAATCATTGTCGAGTTCGAATTGGGCAACGGCTGCCGGGCACGAAGCCAGGAAAGCCAGTGAGATGGCCCCGATGATCGTCCTCATGGCAAATTGCATCTCCAGAGTCGAGAAGGGCTGGTCGTGATGACCCGAGAGCAACGACCAGGAATGGCGATCATGTTGCTTCGAGAACACCCCGCGCGTCAACACCCTCCCTGGTTCAGAAAGGCCCGATTCAGACGCAATCGAAGTCCCTGGGTTGACATGCGTCTTTGCAAACGATTCCGATGTTGGGATCGTGCCACCTCGCGAATCCGACTCGATCCGCCCGATTCCTTTGCTCCGATCCGGAGATGCTGGCTTATGAATGTCTTGAATCGCTCTGTTTTGGCGATCGTTCTCTCCGTTTCCTTCGTTACCGAGACCACCGCGCAAGGGACTCTGGGTACTGTTTTGGAGGAGTTGCTCAACGATCGCCCAGAGGCACTTGCCGCCGAAGCCGAAACCCAAGGGGACCCTGTTCGAGGTGCTCTTGTGTTCAGTCGCCCTGAGCTTGCGTGTCGAAGATGCCATGCCTTGGAAGCCTCGCCTGAGGATCCGATTGGATTAGGGCCGAACTTGGCGAAAATGGGACCGGATATCGAAGCAAGTTACCTGATCGAATCGATCCTTCACCCATCCAAAGAGATTCGGGAAGGTTACGAGTCAAGGTTAGTAGCCCTCGTTGACGGTCGGCTTGTGACGGGGCTTGTGATTGACGAGACTCCGGATCAGCTCAGCCTCCGCGATCCGGATGGAAATCGGTTGGATCTCGATCCGATTGATATCGAGGCATCGCGCACTGCGGACGAATCACTGATGCCTGCTGGCCTAATCGCGACGCTATCCACACGTCAGGAGTTTCTTGACCTCGCTTCGTATGTGATTGCTATTGCTCGAGGTGGGTTGGATCGCGCGATTGCTCTTGAGCCGGATCCGGCGCTCTTGGCCCCTCAGCCGTTGCCGGAATATGAGGCCAACCTCGATCACCGGACCTTGATTGCTCGATTCGACCAAGAAAGCTACCTCCGGGGAGAAGCGATCTACCAACGGGTCTGTGCGAACTGTCATGGGACTCTTGATCGTGTTGGTTCTCTCCCGACCTCACCACGATTCGCTGAGGCCAAGCTCAAGAACGGGAGCGATCCGTTTTCGATCTATCAGACCTTGACCCGTGGTTACGGCAAAATGATGCCGCAGACCTGGATGGTACCGCAGCAAAAGTACGACGTCATCCATTACATCCGGCAGACATTCTTTAACGACCGGAATCCCTCGCTCTACACCTCGATCGACGAATCCTATCTTGCTGCACTTCCCGAAGGTACTGAGTTTGGTCCAGAGCCTTCGGAGATCGAACCTTGGGTCGCAATGGACTACGGCCCGTTCTTGATTAATACCTACGAGATTGGCGACGACGGTTCTAACTTCGCTCACAAAGGGATTGCTCTCCGACTCGATACCGGTTCTGGCGGGATCTCTCGAGGACGTCATTGGATGATCTTCGATCATGACACGATGCGGATGGCAGCAGCCTGGAGTGGTCAGGGATTCATTGACTGGGCGGGGATTCACTTTGACGGCCGCCACGGGATCCATCCTCGGATTGTTGGCCAGGTTCAGGCGAGCAACCCGACCGGTCCTGGTTGGGGATCTCCCGAAGGTAGCTTTGAAGATCAGAGTCGAGTACTGGGTCGTGATGGTAAGCAGTACGGTCCCCTGCCCTCTGATTGGGCCGATTTCCAAGGGATCGCCGTCCACGGAGATCAAGTCCTAATCGACTACAAGGTCGGTGAGTCGTCGATTCGTGAACTCCCCGGCTTGATTGAGACGGATCAAGCTCCAGTTTTCACTAGGAGTTTCGCGATCGGTCCCCGATCGGAGGAGTTAGTACTCCAAGTTGCTCACCTGGAGACCGAAGAGACCCTCCCTGAAATGAGAGAACTTGGTAGCGAAACGATTCTGTTCGCTCCACCCCTAGCGTTGCCAGGAGGAGAAGAGAGCAGGACTCGTGATTCCTCCGAGTTTGATGGGAAGACGATGGTCCTGGTCGATGCTCATGAAGGGGCTGAACTCTTTGACTTCGATCGACGTGACCTCACCATTACAGCACGTATCCGGACTGAATCAGGTGGGACGATCTGGAGCCTTGCCCCGTCGGACGGTGACTGGGTTCCTGATGCCAAGGCTCTCTTTGTCCGAGATGGCCGACTGGTCTTCGATCTCGGTTGGGTCGGTGCGGTCACGGGCAAGACACCGATCGACGACGGCCGCTGGCACGATATTGCGTTGACGTATCAACACCGGAACGGACGGGTCGAGCTTTACGTTGATGACGAACTCGATGCCCGAGGAGCTCTTAAGCCAAAGAACCCAGTCCAAGGCCACGTGGATCGGCTCGGCTTTGCGGCGCCCGATATCCACGCGCCCGATTCCATAATTACCGGCCAGATGGCTCATGTCACCATTTTCGACCGCGTCTTGGATCAAGAAAACCTGGAACGTCTCGGTCGGATGAAGTCCCTCTTCCAACCCATTGCCAAGTGGGATCTGGCGGAGGCAACTCCAGAGGTTGTCCCTGATCAGTCACCGAGCGGTCTGAACGGTCAGATTCTTCACGGTGAACCTGTTGAGGAACGGTCCGAGGGGCTTGTCGCTGGTCTCAGTGATGCGCCCGAGGGTTGTCGTTGGGTCAACGATGGGGAGAATCTCCGGCTTCTGATTCCTGCTGGGCCGGAGGCGATTCGTTTCAGTCTCTGGTTTGCTGGGCTGGACGATCCCAGCGTTGCAGAAACCCTGGTAACTGCACTCCAGTCTGAATCGATTACGGGTGTAGCAGCGATCAAGGACGAGAACGTCGCTCTGCGGTATCCCGAGGTCGTCACGACGGCAATTGAACCCGGTGCTTCCGATGGTCCGTTTGCAGTTGATGTGTTACCGAGACCGGCGAGTAATCCTTGGAATGCACAGGTCCGACCATCGGGGCTTGACTTTTTGCCTGGTGGTGATGCCGCGATTGTCACTGCTTGGGATGGCGATGTCTGGCGTGTTGACGGGATCCTTGCAAATGAAGGAACCCTCCGATGGCGCCGGATCGCCACTGGACTCTTCCAACCGCTCGGCGTCAAAATCATCGACGACGCGATCTACGTGAACTGCCGTGATCAGATTGTGATCCTCCGTGATCGGAACGCTGACGGCGAGATGGAGTACTACGAGTGCTTCACCAACGATCACCAGGTCACCGAGCATTTCCACGAGTTCGCGATGGATCTCCAGGTCGATGACGACGGCTACCTCTACTATGCCAAAGGAGGGCGTCACGCACTCCGGGCTGTCGTGCCGCAACACGGAACTTTGCTCCGGGTGAGCCCTGACGGATCGAAGACGGAGGTGATCGCTACCGGTTTCCGGGCGCCTAATGGGGTCTGCCTGAATCCAGACGGGACTTTCTTCTTGACCGACCAGGAAGGTCACTGGACCCCAAAGAATCGGATCAACCGAGTCCGTGAAGGTGGGTTCTACGGCTATCTCTGGGGCTATACGGAAGTGACGGATACGTCCGACTCGGCGATGGAGCGACCGATCTGTTGGATTACCAACTCAATGGACCGTTCCCCAGCTCAGATCCTCCGAGTGGAAAGCTCAGCATGGCCAGAATTGAATGATTCGTACCTTGAGCTTTCCTACGGTACCGGGAAGATCATGGTGGTACCGTTTGAGGAAGTTGACGGTGTGGAACAAGGCGGAGTCTGCGCTCTGCCGATTCCACAGTTTCCGACTGGCGTGATGCGAGGTCGATTCCATCCGGTTGATGGGCAGCTTTATGCCTGTGGTCTCTTTTCTTGGGCGGGCGACCGACAACAGCCCGGTGGTATGTACCGAGTCCGGTCGACTGGGATCCCCCCGCACGTTCCTGTGGAGCTTCATGCCTGGAGTGACGGTCTCGCCATCACTTTTTCCGCGCCAATCGATCCCGAGAGCGTCACGCCGGGTCGATTCCAGATCCAAGCCTGGAATATCGAGCGTGCCCAGCGCTATGGATCCGAGCATCAAGACGAGCGGAGGTTGGAGGTAACTTCAGCCGACCTCGCTAATGATCGACGAACGGTCCTCTTGGAGATCCCCGAGATCACTCCAACCCGGGGGATGTCGGTTCAGTTCAATCTCCGAGGGGAGAACGGGACCCCCGTCCGGAACGTGTTGCACAATACAATCTACCGACTCGGGGCGGGTTCGATTTTTGACATCACGGCCGAATAATCGCTGATGACATTCAGCACCGCGGACCCTCTGACAGCTCGGCTTCTTGCCAGTAGACTTGCAGAGGTCCGCAGCTCGCTGAACAATGAATGCAGAAGAATTTGCCAATGGGTCAAGGGTCAAGGTTGAAACGATGGATCAGACTGGTTTGAGTCAGCGAACGACAGATGCCGAGACCGCTGCGTCGCCGTTCGAGTCTTTGGAAGCAGTGAGGCAATCAGAAGGAGCCGGGTCGGCACTCGATTGGCTAGTTACTCATCTCGAAGCGCAGGGCGACCCGCGACAACACCTTGATGCCTTGCTCTTGAAGGCCCGGCATGATCTCAAGCTCCCGCTGATTCAGATCGGTGGCCTCGCACAATTGCCCGAGCCAGTACGCTCTGCGTATGAGGAGCGTTATATTGAAGCGCTACGCGCTGTCGGTCGCCACCAACTCGAGTCGGGGGACCTCATCGCGGCCTGGCCCTACTATCGAGCAATTGCTGAGAAAGAGCCCGTCGCCGAGGCGATTGCTGCGCTTGATCCGGAGTCGGTGGATGGTCAGACGCTGGGCCAGATCATGGAGATCGCCCTCCAGCACGGGGTCCACCCCGAGCGTGGCTTTCAATTGGTCTTGGAGTCGTACGGGATCTGTTCGGCGATCACCGCGTTTGAGCAACTCCCGCCTGAGGAAGGAGTTCGGGGCGCTTGCGTTCGGATGCTGACCCGGGCGCTCTCCGAACAACTCCGCGAAAATCTCCATGCTGAAGTCGAACGAGGCCAGCGTGGCCCCGCTCCCGCTCCGGATGCGGAGATCACGACATTGCTCCAGGGCAATGATTGGCTCTTTGAGGATGAGGCATATCATATCGATACGTCCCATCTGTCTTCAGTTGTCCGCCTTTCGCCACTCTTGAGTGATCCGGAAGATCTCCGACTGGCGCTCCAACTGACCGAATACGGGCGCCTGCTCTCGCCTCGACATCGTTACGAAGGAGATCCTCCCTTCGAAGACACGTATGAGGATCACGGAATCTATCTTCGGGCTCTTTTGGGTGAAGGAGTGGACGAAGCTGTTGCGCACTTCCGCGGGAAGCTCCCTCCTGTCGACCCTGATGGAGACAATTATCAGAATACGTTGCCCGGACAGATCCTGGTCCGACTTCTCGATCGCGTGGGTCGATCATCAGACGCGATCGAGATTGCCGCGGAACACCTCGGTCAGATCCCTGAAGCGATGCTGCTCTGCCCGAGCCTTGCCCAACTCTGTCGGACCGCAGATCGACTCGACCTACTCGCAGTGCACTCGCGATCGAGTGGAGATCTCGTCTCGTTCGCGAGTGCAATCGCCAGTGGACAAGACCGAGCTGACTAACGGTGGCTCGACGTCTCGTTGCCGTTGAGTTGAGGAGTTCCCAATGGTCCTTGAGCCCGATGCCAGGGAGGTTGATCGCATTGAAGGCTTGATGACTGTGGTCGATCAAGCCCGGGTCGACGAGTTCTTGGATCGCTGCGTCGTTGGGTCGGTCTGGATGGCAACGATTCGGACGGCGGAGGTGGAAGCGGTTGTGGAGGATCGGCACCCGTTAGCGACGATCGACGAGCGCCTCTGCACCTGTCTCCGGCTTCGATTGGAACTCCCAGTACCCGTAGAACCTGGTCTCCGCTTCCGGATCACGAGTGAAGATGCCCCAGAACTTGCTGTGGATGGGGTTATCCGTCCCTGGGGCTCACAGTGACTTGAGCTGATGAAAGCCGTTACTGATCAATCGAGAGACCAGCCGCTTGAAGTTGAGATTGGGGAATCTCAAGAAACCGCGAGAGGAGGGCGTCGCGGCCCCAATCTTCGTTCTCAATAGCGTCGAGGGGTGGTAGGTCGGTAATTCCGAAGTGTTCGCTGAGGATCTTGAACGCCTCAGCGACGCTGAGTTCGACGATCGGAATCAATCCTGGGGGTTGCTCCTGATTCATTGCGCTTGATGCTCAAATCCAGGAGCGAGGATCACGGAAAGGAGTTGTCTCAATGTGATCCTCAACAACAACAGGGGCAAGCTGCCAGACACCGTTTCCTCGATAGATCCAGGAATAGCCCGGTGGTGGAGCGAGTGGGTCGTGGGTGGTAGAAGAGCGGGATCGGCGCGATTCTTCGGCACGAACCTGGGCTAGCTCAGCTCCGGCGACCCAATAGATAAAGACTGCGAGAATGATCTGGAGCCAGTACGTAAGGCCGCCAAGAGCAAACAAGACGAGTCCAGTGACGACGGCTAATGTCTGGCCAATACCGGCGGCAATCTCAGTTGCGCGGAGGCGGCCGACGTGGCTACTCAAGATCGCTCGAACAACCCGACCACCGTCCATCGGGAACGCGGGGATCAGGTTAAAAAGCGCAAGCATGAGATTGATGCCCAGGAGGCGTTGGGCAATCTGTGCCATAGAGGTCTCGAGCATCGAGGGGATGGCGAACTCAAGCGCCACCAAGCCAACGCCAATCAAAAGAGCGATAACCAGATTCACGGACGGACCAGCCAGCGCAATCAGAATCTCGGCCCCCGGGGCCCGGGGCATCCGACGGAGTCGGGCAACGCCGCCGATCGGTGAGAGCGTAATGTCTTCGGTCTCGATCCCGAACTGGCGGGCCATTAAGGCGTGGCCGTATTCATGAAGCAAGACGCAGGCAAAGACTCCAAGAATCAGTACCAAGTATGCGGGGCCACCGAGAATTCCCATTGTAAGGACAAAGAGGAACGTTGGGTGTAAGTATAGGTCGATCCCGCCAATCTGACCGATTCTCCACGATTGAAGCATGATCAATGTTCCTTTCAGCAAAATTACTCATAATCATTCTAGGTTCGCCAAGTCGTCTCGAAAAGTTCACAAGATCCATTGTTTTGAATTCAAGACGGTCCGGGTTTGGAATCGACGCCCGGTCTACTCAATCAATGATCAATTGACCGATTGTGAGCTTACCGTTCTAAGATTCCCGGCCGAGTGATTGAGTAGCCTTTCACTGCAACGTCGATCTTGGGCCAACGTTGCGCCTCGGTGACGACTTCGAACCCGCGGTGATCAACCACGATCGTGTCTTCGGAACGGGACGCTTGAACACTTGGGTTCCAACGGATCGCGACATTGGCGTTCAGAAGTCGCTCACTTTCAGGGAGCATGGAGAACTCGATTGGGGAGTAGCCCGTAATCGCCCCTTGGTAGTCGAGTTCCCATTCATGGGGATGACCGTATTTCTCATAGATTCTTCGGGCTCTTCGGAAGACTTCAGCGATCGTCTGACCTGGCCTTGAGAAGTAGATCAAGGTGGCATCGACCATCGAGGCAATCGCATGGTCTGCTTGAAACTGAGGATCGGCAGGGCCGACGGAGACGATCCGAGAGACCGAAGCGCAGAGCCCTTGGCGACGTCCCGTTGCAGCGATCAGGACCTGCCGTTGGATCGGGGTCGACTTGAACCGAGGTTGGCGATAGCGCTGGAGTCGATTGTCGCCAGCGATCCGGAGTTCGACCGGGGTAATCCCTTCCCTAAGCAACCGGTGGGCGAGTTGTCCAGCGAGGTCAGCTTCAGTTTCTCCAGGCTCAAAATTTCGGCAGGTTGCTTCAACGCTGAGGGTCAGGGTCCGACCGAGAACACGGAGTCTTTTCCGCTCTTCTGGGCAGAGTTCGGAACGGAGTGATCGGAGGGCATCGAGTTCGTCTGCCAGTCTGAGATCGGGAATCTTGCTGGCTTCTCCGTCGGTCGCGACCTTTTTGTGGTTGCAGAGGCCGGCGATCATCCCAATGGACGATTCATGCCAAGTGCGTTCTTTGAGATGGAAGCCCAGGCCGGCGATCTCTTCCTCGAAGACTCGAGGGCTTTGCACGTTGTCGCTCAGTACTGCTCTGGATTGCTTGTTAACAAACAGATGGACCGAGGCTTCAGGTGATTCTAAATTCTCCCGGAGGTCGCCGCCCGCCGTCAGCCAGGCGATTGAATCAGCCCGGCTGAGCAAGACCGCGTCGTAGCCCTCTTGATCGAGCCAGTCTCCGAGTCGTTGGTGCTTAGCTTCCACCTCAGCCCGACGTGCCGCCAGCGCGGGATCAAGATGGTCGGCTGTGGGGTCTGCTGCTGGAGGGATCGAGGATGTATCGGGACGATCTTCGGCCGTCTGCATCACCCGACGTTCGTCGGCAAGTTGGCGGTTGGATTCGGGATGATCCCCGAGGTAGAGGAAGGTGTCTCCCGTCTTGATCTCGGTTGACATGGCTCCGCCTCCAACGGGGCTCAAGAGGCTTCGGACTACCGACCCATCAATCGATGGATCAGTAACCTCGATTAAGCCGTCTTGGGTGTTGATCGTAGGTAGAACTCAGCGAGCGTTGAGCGGCTCGTCTTCTTGGCCTCAAGAAGAAAGAAAAACGAGGCCCGGTTCAACCTTCGTTGTACCCATCACGATAACCGGCAACCAAGGAACCCGCAACGAATGGAAGTTGGGCCTGGGTCATTCAACTTGGATGACGGCTCCCAACACATCTTCGACGAGTCGTCCTGTGCTTAGTTCCCGGATGTAACCAATGATATCGAAGTAGGATGAGTCGCCAGAGAGAAGGCTCTTGGCCGGCATCGTCAGTTCTCCCCCGAACTGAAACGAATTGCCAAACACAACCCGCTGCCAGTCAAAGCCGTCCTGATCGTCGACAATGGCGTGAGTATTCCGGTCGAGCAACTGAAATTGAAGATAATGAGCGGGGAGTCGATTCCTGGAGCCGCCGAGAATCGGAATCGGAGCTCCCCCGTTAAAGAGCGTTGGTAAAGAAGGTGTGGAGGAGACAGGTCTCCGGATCCTCGCGCCAGATCGTCCTCGGAAGAGGAATGGATAACGCCAACGGCCAGCTGTCCAATGATTAGGATAGAGATCGAACGCCACCTCTTCCGTCTTCCAAAGCGGCTGACCGATTGGTCGATCGAATCGGGTCCGGAATCGAGCGATCAGTGTGGTGGGTTCCGATTGGTTGCCAACGGGTAGTTGAAGGCTCGCCGCGTAGTAATAGAGCCGGAACAAGGGGACGCGACGGAGGAGATCGGGATCAAGGCGGCGGATCTGGTCGGCGTTTCGTTCCGAGTCGAGACTCTCGATCACCCGATTGGAGTCCGATGGGTCGATGAGATCGAATCTAATGTATGCCGGTGGTTCGAACTTTCGCTTGTTGGAGTTCCAGAGTCCACAAGTACATCGAAGCGCGATCCGTGTCTCCGCAAGATAGGCGGGAGGGATGATGGAGTCATCTCGAGCTAGGTTCCCCACCGGTGAATGAATGTGGAGAGGAACGATGGGGTATCTAATGGGCATGTGATTACGACCGAAAGAGGAGTGCGAAGGATTCTCTGAGCGCCAGGAAGGCAAAAAGTGTGAGGATTAAGAGAACACCGATCGATGTTGCATAGTTTTGCCACGAGGCAGGCAAAGGACGACCTCGAACGGCTTCTCCGACTAGGAAGACCATCTTACCGCCGTCGAGCGGGGGGATCGGTAGGAAGTTGACGACTGCAAGATTGAGGCTAATAAAACCAATGAACCACAAGAGATCAACCATCCCACTTGATGCAAAGGAGTAGGCTGCCCTAGCGATGTTGATTGGTCCTGAGAGGGCCTGAAGGCTCAGTCGACGCTCAGCCATCCGAAGAATCGAGACATAACTCGTCAAGATTCGTAGCTTGGCCTCATCGAAGGCACGCTCTACCGCTTGGCCAAACGGAAGCGACGGAAGCAGGTAAAAATCCCCTTGAAAGATCAGTCCTCGATCTGGGTTGTACCAATCTGGAACCGGTTCCAACGCAACGGCAACTGGTTCACGACGACCCTTCACGAGCAGCTCGACATCTAGGTCAACCGGTTGCTGGACAGAATTGAACAAGAACGCCCAACCGAATTTCTTGTCGTTGAATTGCATCCAGGTTTTTTGCGGCTTCCCCCCCTCCTCTCCTTGAGGAGTGATCAGCACTTTCGCCCACTGGATGAGATCCCCGGGCTTAAGTCCATTCGATTCGGCAAGACTGCCGGAACGGACCTCCCGGACGATCGGCTGGACCTTCATCGCACAGCCAAGACCGGCAAGATCAAGCTCTCCGTTCCTCGGGACAATCGTCGGCCAGCTCGGCGCCTCGATCGGCTCGACTTTAATCGGGGCTTCCAATTCCTTGCCAGAGCGCTCAATGGTGAGCTTCATGGTTGCGTCGAGCGACTCTTGGAGCATTGAGGGGAGTCGGAGCGGATTGTAGGTGCGGTCACCATTGACCGCGACGATCCGGTCCCCAAGCTTCAGACCGGCCGCCGCGGCCAGTGACTCGGGACGGAAGGCCACGATCGGTCCGGGTTCGACTGTGAAACCGAAGTCTCGGAAAGGATTTGCATCGATTCTGATCGTAGCGGTTTCAAGGTCTTCCGTGTCGTCTCGGTTGTCTTCAGTCTGACGCTGGGCCCTTCGTTGTCTTGAAATCGGATCGTCGGCTTCTTCGTCAGACCGCTCAACGACGAACATAAGTGGTTGGTCGCGGTACCGATCGAGGAGTCGGCTGAGTTCGACCTCGGTGGAAACAGGAGTGGGTTCGCTCTCAACTGGACCCACGGCGATGATCGTATCGCCACTTTGGAACGCTGCTTCTGCTGACTCTCTTTCCTGGCCTTCGGTTGTTGATATGTTCATCCCAAGGGGTTTAGCAACCTTCAAGGTTGCACCTTGGCTGATCCCGATGATCGGGGTGTCGTCGGAAGGACCTCGTTCCGGTTCGACGTTCAGCACGATCGGTTCGTCGACTCCGGGCCGTCCGACTCTGAAGGCGATCGATTGCCCGCCGCCGCTGAGGGCGACCTTCATTCTCAATTCTTCGAAGGAGAGATCTTCTTCATCGTCGATCGCCAGGATTTCATCGCCAGGCTCGAATCCAGCACGGTAGGCCGGACCACCAGCGGCAACGGCGCCTACAACCGCAGGGGACTCCACCCGACCCCCAATCGTGTAGACAATTGCGAATAAGATCAGTCCTAGAATGAGGTTCATTACGACCCCTGCCGAGATGATCGCCATTCGTGCCCAGACCGACTTGTTGAAGAAGGCATTGGGATGGTTCGTAAGCTCGGCATCCTCCTTGGTCCCTCCCGATTCAACGCCGGGGGTGCCTTCATCCTCACCAAGCATGAGGACGTAGCCACCGACCGGCACCGAGCCGATGATGTACTCCGTTTCTTGATGCTTGAAGAGCCGGATCAGTTTGGGTGGGAATCCGATGGCAAAGGTCTTGACATGAACACCGTTCCACTTTGCGAGGAGGAAGTGCCCAAGCTCGTGCCAAAAGATGACGAACGAGATTCCCAGCACAACGGAGATGATGTTCCAGAGATTGCTTAGGATTTCCAACGGGCTGCCTCCTGACGAGCCCGAGTGTCCACCTGCTTCAGGGTCTCGAGCGAGGGTCGGGGTTCAAAATGGTGCGTGTCGAGGGCTGCTCGGCAGGCCCGAGGAATGTCGAGCAACCCGAGTTCACCTTCGAGAAATCGTTGCACCGCGACTTCGTTCGCAGCGTTCAAGGCGGCGCCTGCGGTTCCACCGCATCGCATCACCTCGAAGCCGAGATTGAGACAGGGAAAAGTCTCACGATCGGGCGGCTCAAAGTGCAACTGGAATGCTTCGTTGATATTGAGTCGAGGGTTCGGTCCGTCGACCCGGTCCGGATACGTCAGAGCATACTGAATTGGGAGCCTCATGTCCGGCGGCGAGAGTTGCGCGATCACGCTGCCATCGACGAACTCAACCATTGAGTGGACAACACTTTCGGGATGGACGACGACCTCGATCTGTTCGGGCTCAAGGTCGAAGAGCCAACGGGCCTCGATGACTTCGAGTGCCTTGTTCATCAACGTCGCAGAGTCGATCGTGATTTTCGGACCCATCTGCCAAGTCGGATGCTTCAAGGCTTGTGCCGGGGTGACATCCTGCAGTTCACGGGTGGTCCGGCCTCGAAACGGACCGCCCGACGAGGTCAAGATGATCCGCGCGACCTCAGAGGCTCGACCGGATTGGAGGCACTGAAAGATCGCCGAGTGTTCACTATCGACCGGCAGAAGAGGAGCCTGACGTGCTTTGGCTAGCTCCGTAATCAGTGAACCACCGACGATCAGTGTTTCCTTATTTGCCAGCGCGACGGTTTTACCAGCATCGAGGGCCGCATAAGTTGCTTCGAGGCCAGCGGCGCCGACGATTGCGGAAACGACTTTGTCGACCTCCGGCTCCTGAACCATCGTGACCAGCCCGTTCGGACCGCTCAGCAAGGTCGTCGACAACCCGTGGAGCTCGCCGTCGATCATCGCGGCTGCTCTGGGATCAGCTAATGCAATAAACCGAGGCTGATGCCGACGAGTCTGTTCCAGGAGGAGGTCCCGGCTCGAATGCGCCGCGAGACCAAACGCTTGAAGTCGGCGACCATCGTCGTGCTCAAGGACACTCAGAGCACTTTGGCCGATCGAACCCGTCGACCCTAGAATCACTACCTGTTGCGGATCGGCCATCAATCAATTCCGTCCTCGGATTGCTTCAACCGATGCAAGATGATTCCGCGGTCGAGTTCGGTTGTCTTGAGCGAAACGCAAGTTGATCCGACCATTCTAGGCTAAAGTGCCGAGAGCAGCAAAACGATTTGGTTTGATACGACGGAGCAGCTCAGAAGTTCAGGGATGTCAAAAACCTGAGATCGACTAACCCCCGACGATTGCCCCAACGACGAGGAATGGGGTTCTTCGATCGCAAGTTCAACCTTGCCGATCAGCTCTGCGAGCTTCCGTCTTTAGACAAGCTGGAATGTTGGTTCTTTGTCGAGAGATCAATCCTCAAAGGAGATAGCCTCCATTTGTCAACTTCATCCTGAAGGAGTCGGACTCAATAACTTGATCAATTAAAATTATATATTATATTAATATTTTCAATTATTGTAAATTTATTATATTAACAATTGTATTTTGATTGTGGGAGAATGGGAATTGGCTGCTTTTTTAAGAATCCAAATGTTGTATAATTTGGCCGGAATGGGTTTTGCTTTGTGTCGCTTTTTATGTGTAAATATAGGCTAATTAATGTGCAAGAGAATCAAGTGAAATCGTTTCTGTAATTCTCGGCATTGATAGTCACGTGGATAATGAATTGATTGGTTTCATTCATGAAGTCAGCCTGTTTTCCTTGCGTGTTGACGTTGATGGAGGATAGAAAAACCGCGTTTAGAAGATCTCAAGTCGTAGAGTAAGTTTTGAGAGGAGCGAAGAAGGACGTGACACCCGAGGAGATCATCATCAAACATCGATGATGTCTAAAAATTCTCAATTTGTTGGCAAAAGAGACTTGCACTCGCTGCCAATGAAAGCTAGCGTTCCTAGACAGCAATTCGCTTGTATCGATCTCCCACACCGTCTGAAGCGGGCCTCGCGCATCAATCCCCAGCGTCTGAGCAATCCATCTCAGTCGTCTCGGTCGGCAGAAATGCAGAGATCAGCACGTGATAGTTCGGTTTGTGTTTGGCGTCCTCTCCCGATGAGCCATCGGAAGGTGATCGTTACGAGTCGCGATCCATTTCAACGAATCAATCGATTTCACATCGCGATCTAGACGAGACCAACAAATGCGCGTGACTTTTCGGCGAGACTCGCTCCGGCAACGGAAGCGATCAGGGTTCGTATCGTTTCCAACAGTTGAACTTCTTGAGAGTCGAACACTACTGAGCAGTAATCCACCCACGACACTCTGGTTCGAGGGTGAAGATACATCCCTAATCAGCAGCGAGAACTTCAACCAACATGGTTGGTATAGTGCTTCGGGGCTCAATCTCTCACTTCTCTCCGACCAGGACGGGGACTCTGCAACACTTCCCTGGCTTACGCATTTCCGGGAAGGTAGTACCGAACACGAGCCCAGATCCGTGAGCTACGAGATCGACGTTCCTTACACTGCTCAGTATCAGTTTTGGGTCCGCTTGAATTCGTTTGATGCTTCCTATCGCTATCGGATCAATGGAAGTGAGTGGCAAACCATCGATGTCGAGTTCGGCACAAATCAGATCAATCTCGTCCGATCAGGGATTGACGTACGCTTTATCGAATGGGTCTCCGTAGCGACAGTCGACCTCCAAGCAGGCATGAACTCAGTCGAGATCGAGATCCTCTCGAATCAATTAGGTGATTCAGCCTGGAGGATCCACGGCGCAATCGATGCGTTTGTCTTCACAAATGAGTCGTGGATTCCCGTCGGAAATCAGCCCTACGACCCCGATCCAAGCCCGCCGAAGCCCACCGATTGGTTCACCTTCCGCGCGGGCCCAGATTCGTTTTCATCCGAGAGCATCATCGATCTCTCAAGTTATCGTGAGGATGTAGCTGGTAGCCATGGTGCTTTGCAACGCGTCGGTGATGAGTTCCAGTTCCAAGATGGGACTCCTGTCAAATTCTGGGGGGTCAACGCGAGGATGCCCGAATCCCAGGCGGAGATGGTCCAACAGGCCAAGTTCTTTGCCAAGTACGGAATCAACCTCGTACGGATGCATCCGATTGAAGGCGTCCTCGGAAACCCAATCATCGATCCCACCAAGCTCGATGCGTTCGACCAGTGGTTCGCTGCCCTTCGTGACGAAGGAATCTATGTGACCTGGTCTGTTATTTACAACCACAGAGTCACTTCCAGCGAAGTCCCGCCGGAGCTATTCGCGGAGCTTCCCGGTACGGAAGAGTTCAAGGAGACGTATGGGCTCGCTACGTTCGTCGACGAGTATCAAGTCAGCCAGTGGAGGTATTTCCAGCAGCTTCTCGATCATGTCAATCCCTACACAGGGCTTCCGTACAAGGACGATCCTGCCTTGGCGATGATCGAAAGCCGGAACGAGGATTCTATTTTCTTCCACAACCCGTTGTCTAACGACTTCATTCATGAATCAAACCATGAGGGAAAGCCGGCACACTTCGAACGACTTCAAAGTCTTTGGGAGACATGGGTCGGCGAACAGTACTCCACTGATGACGACCTCGCCGCAGCATGGGGAGCAGGGCTTCGACCGGGCGATAGTGTGGTGAACCCAGTCGATATGAAAATGTATGCTGCTTGGGAGATGAGGAGTAACGGTCCTGCGGGTGCGCCTGCAGAAGCTGCAAGAATGGGAGACTTCATCCGATTCCTGGCAGAGATGCAGCGCAATGACTACCGGGAATGGGAAGAGCGTATCCGAGGTACTGGCTTCCAGGGCCTCACGGTATCGACGGCCTGGATGGCGGGGCAACCTGCTGGAGAGGCTGCCAATCTCTGGACCGACGATGCACTCGACGTCATCGATCGCCACAGCTATGCAGGTGGTGGTGCTGGTGGAGAGAACATTGCCCTTGGCCGAGTCGAAAATGAATCACACCTCTCGCGCCCCTTACAAATGGTCCCTGAGGTCGGACTGTATCAAGTCGAAGACAAACCATTCATGGTCTCGGAATGGGCCAGTAGGGCACCCAACGAGTGGAAGGCTGAGATTTCACCAATCATGGCCTTCTACGGTTTGGGTCTTCAAGGTTGGGATGCGTCTCTTCACTTTACAGCCGACAGTACCAGTTCGTTCCAAAATGGGTGGCCAAGGCTAAGTAGCTATGCGACGGAAACACCCCACTACATGGGGCAGTTTCCAGCGCTTGTCTTCGCAATCGAGAACGGTCATATCGAAGAAGGAGAGATTGTTGCGGGGAGAAGGATTTCTTTCGACGACGCAACTTCAGGAGTCGGTTCCTTGAACAAGCAGCCTGGAGGAATCGAGACTCCCACAGAATTGATGGCGGTGGGGAGGGTGACCGCAAAGGTTGGCGACGGGCTTGGGGATCCGATCGAGGAGGATGTAAGTTCGTATTGGGACGAGACCAATCAACGGATTACATCGAATACCGGGCAACTTGTTTGGGACTACGGCAATGAATTCATTGAGATTCGTTCGGAGAAGACTCAAGGAATCGTTGGATTTGCCGGGTCGCACACGATTGACCTACCTGGTGTAGTCGTTGAAACTACAACCGACTTCGTCTCGTTGCTCTTTACACCTCTTGATAATCTTCCACTGACTGAATCCGAGAACATTTTGATCACGGCGATAGCCCGGGATCGACAGTCAGGTGCCGTATACAGTGATGACGGTGACCGACTCCTCGAACGTGGTACTGATCCGCTCTTGCTAGAACCAGTCATTGCCGGAATTGATTTCAAGGGAGATCTCAACATCGATGCCGTTGACGTGGTCGACCCGTTCGGCGTCCCGACAGGACAAACGGTTGAGTTGAATGGAGATCAATTCCAGATCGATGGGCGCTACGAGACCTATTACTATCGGGTCCAACGTTCTCCTACGCTCTTGACCAATGGAGTGTCGACGGAGATTCAGTCCGATACCTGGACGACGGTCACCCTCGATCGCCAGTTTGAATCGATGGTCGTGATCGCGACTCCAAGAGTTGTTGCTGGGATGCCTCCGCTCGTTCCTCGGATTCGCAACGCGGATGGAAACAGTTTCGAGTTGATGGTCCAGCGTAGTGATGGAATCAGTGATCCCGTGACGGGAATCACAGTGGACTACCTTGTGGCCGAAGAGGGTGTCTATACGAGTGAGGTCGACGGGATCACCATGGAAGCGGTGAAGTTTACGTCGACGTTGACCGATCGCAAAGGTTCGTGGGTAGGTGAATCCCGTACCTATCAGCAGGCCTACAATCAACCTGTGGTGCTTGGGCAGGTGATGAGCGTCAATGATGGGTCGCCATCGGTGTTTTGGGCCCGAGGTAGTACAGCATCCGATGCACCTGATGCATCGACCCTGTATGTTGGGAAGCATGTGGGTGAGGACAGTCAGCGGACTCGTAATGATGAAATGATCGGATACATAGTGATAGAGGAAGGGGTATGGTCGGTTGGCGATCATCAACTAGTTGCTGGAGTCGGTAGCGACAGTGTTTGGGGTGTTGGGGATAGTCCAGGATACAGCTATGATGTTACGGGTATGAGTAATCCAACGACAGCCGTCCTCTCGATGGCAGGAATCGACGGTAACGATGGAGGGTGGCCCGTGTTGTTTGGAACGGATCCGGTGCAGAGTAACCAGCTATTCCTTGCGATCGACGAAGATCAGTTCAAGGATGATGAGCGTAGACATACCTCAGAACAAGTTGCCTATGTAGTTCTCGAAGGTCCGGATGCACCACCCCCTCCCCGACTCTTGACCAATGGAGTGTCGACGGAGATTAGTACTGATACCTGGACGACGGTCACCCTCGATCGCCAGTTTGAATCGATGGTCGTGATCGCGACTCCAAGAGTTGTTGCTGGGATGCCTCCGCTCGTTCCTCGGATTCGCAACGCGGATGGAAACAGTTTCGAGTTGATGGTCCAGCGTAGTGATGGAATCAGTGATCCCGTGACGGGAATCACAGTGGACTACCTTGTGGCCGAAGAGGGTGTCTATACGAGTGAGGTCGACGGGATCACCATGGAAGCGGTGAAGTTTACGTCGACGTTGACCGATCGCAAAGGTTCGTGGGTAGGTGAATCCCGTACCTATCAGCAGGCCTACAATCAACCTGTGGTGCTTGGGCAGGTGATGAGCGTCAATGATGGGTCGCCATCGGTGTTTTGGGCCCGAGGTAGTACAGCATCCGATGCACCTGATGCATCGACCCTGTATGTTGGGAAGCATGTGGGTGAGGACAGTCAGCGGACTCGTAATGATGAAATGATCGGATACATAGTGATAGAGGAAGGGGTATGGTCGGTTGGCGATCATCAACTAGTTGCTGGAGTCGGTAGCGACAGTGTTTGGGGTGTTGGGGATAGTCCAGGATACAGCTATGATGTTACGGGTATGAGTAATCCAACGACAGCCGTCCTCTCGATGGCAGGAATCGACGGTAACGATGGAGGGTGGCCCGTGTTGTTTGGAACGGATCCGGTGCAGAGTAACCAGCTATTCCTTGCGATCGACGAAGATCAGTTCAAGGATGATGAGCGTAGACATACCTCAGAACAAGTTGCCTATGTGGTACTAAGACTCCAGACGGGAGTCGGTGTTTCGTCATTAAATAACTCGTATGGGGACAAAACCGATCCGATCAATGGTCCTTCAGATTCGACTGAGGAACCATCCGAGAAACCTCCATCGTTCACGACCACCAATGAGACAATAGATACCTACATTGAGGTGATGAATAACGCTCGAGATTCCAAAGACGCTTCTGCTCGTTCGGTCGACTCCATTTTAGGACTGAGCAGTCAGTCAGTGACCACCGTCCTTGCTAGCATCATCGGTGGCTCATTGTATCAAACGGCGAGCGATTTTACCTCCGAACCAATCTCTGAAGTGATCGCACAACCTCTCGCTGTACAGGATGACAAGAGTGTATTGTCCGATCGTCCTACACGGCCCGACCAGATCCTTGAGGAGTTCTCCCCAACTACTACAGATGATGTTGCGGGAGTGACGCTGCTCACGGAGAGAAAGGCTGCCCCCGAATCTCAACCTGGAAATCTGCGGAGTTGGTGGCGGTCAAACCGATCGAGTCCGATTCAGTTAGTGAAGCAATTACAGTCTCTCCTCCGTCCTTTCGATTCACATTCGTCATAGTTCTCCCTCACGAGTCAATCAAACCATCTCTACTCATTGGCCCCTGATGAGTTCTCTTACCTCGCTCATCAGGGTGATCCTTCCAGCACCATTCGGAGGTAGGAACGTCGTTCGATCTGTGCTTCGTCCAGTCCAAGGAGGGATGCGGCGTTGAGAACAGCAGTACGGGCGGGTTCGAGATCATCGGGTCCGACCGAAATCGTTTCGATCTCGGCAAAAGTCCCGATATTCTCGACAGTGTCGAGGCTAACTTCGAGTCTCCGGTGGTCGATGGTTAATTCGAACGGTAACCGGGTCTTGCGGACCGTGGCGCGGGGTTCAAAGCCGAGCCGTTCGAACATTCGTTGAGTTTGCTCAAGCCAGGAGGATCCCTCCGCGAGCGGGATTTCGATCTCTTCTCGGGTCTTGGTGGCTCCGCTGAGCTTTGGGCCTTTGTAGGTGAGGACCGCTTGCTCACCGACGAGACGGATCCGGAAGGCTTCGTCAGTAACACTAAAATCGCGGCAAGGATGTGCAAAGTAGAGATCGGCCTGATTGATTGTGGGACCGACCACAGCGCCAGACTCGTCGAGCCGACGCTTGAGGTCTTCCGGATCAACGTCACGAAATTTGATTTCGACTTCAAACCGTTTCATGAGACAAGTCCGATCTGTTATTTGGACTAGGTGGCCGCGCTTGTCAAAGCTTGGAAGCCCCTCTTTGCCAATTCGGAAGCAACACCTATAATTCTAAAGTTAACTTTGTCTCGGAATCGCTGAATGATTAAATCGTAGGGTGCTTCGCCCAGTCAACCAATCACGGTTGCTTGCCCTCACCTTGTTGATCGTCGATCAGTAAGGGGCGTTCATTCGTGTGGAGGACGTATCATGGGTTCGTACTACGTTCCTAAGCAACTCTCTGAGCAAGATCAACATCGGCTCGACGACCTCTACGCGATGCTCTCGATCGAGGCAGAGCAGTTCGCAGGCTATCCTTGCACCGCTTGGTTTGATTACAGCCCACTCTATCGCTTTCTGAAGTTCCCGTTCAATAACGTGGGTGACCCATACCTACCGAGCAACTACCACCTCAACACCCACGAATTCGAACGGGAAGTCCTCGAAGAATTCGTCGATCTCACCGGTGGTTTGAAGCATGAAACGTGGGGCTATCTCACTAATGGTGGTACGGAAGGGAACATGTACGGCATGTTCTTGGCTAGAGAGTTGCAGCCTCAGGGTATTGTCTACTACTCGGAAGACACGCATTACTCCGTTAACAAGATCCTCCGATGTCTCCACGTTCGTAACATCATGATCAAGAGTCGCTCTGACGGTTCAATCGATCTTGATGATCTCAGGGAGACGATCCGGATTCATCGTGACGTCCCGCCGATCTTGTTCCTAAACGCCGGGACCACTATGACGGGTGCGATCGATGATGTTGCCGGGGTTCGTCAGATTCTCGACGACCTCGCGATCCATCGCTATTACATCCACATCGATGCTGCACTCCACGGCATGATCCTGCCGTTTGTCGATCAACCGCAACCCTGGGATTTTCAGGCGGGTGCGGACAGTATTGCGATTAGCGGTCACAAGTTCATCGGCTCGCCGGTCCCTTGTGGTGTCGCATTGGCCAAGAAGGCGAATGTTGACCGAATCGCTCGGAGTGTTGAGTATATCGGAACGCTCGACACCACGCTCTCAGGCTCGCGGAACGCCTTCTCGTCACTCGTTCTCTGGTATGCATTTCGAACCGTCGGTCGCGATGGCTTCCGCGAGCGAGTTGAAGGCTGCTTCGATATGGCCGACTATGCGATCCAGCGACTGGAGACGTTGGGTGTTCACCCGTGGCGTCATCTGAATTCGCCGATCGTGGTGATTGACCGCCCTCCACAGGAAGTTATTGAGCGCTGGCAACTTGCGGTCAACAATCAGATCGCTCACATCATCACGATGCCTCACGTGACCCGGCAGCACATTGAAGGGATTGCACACGATATTGTGGAACATTCCAACTCCGGGGCTGTCGCTCTTCAGGAGGTTTGAATAGCGATGAAACAGATCACTGTAATTGCGGAACATCACCCAGACGTCATCGGCCAGATTGCTAAAACGCTCGGTGATGCCGAGGTCAACATTGAAACGATTGACTCCGAAGCGCTCTCGGGTTCAACAGTCGCAATCCTGACCGTTGACCGTTACGATATCGCGATCTACGCTTTGGCCCGTGCCGGATTTCATGCGGTCACCGAAGATGCCTTGCTTGTCCAACTTGATGACAGGCCCGGTGCACTTGCAGGTGTCACCGAGCGATTTGAGCATGCCGGGATCGCGATCCGGAGCATCCGTTTCATCCGTCGGAGTGGAGGAACCGGCTTCGTCGCGATCAGTACAGCCCGGACCTCCGAAGCGAAAGCACTCGTTGACGACATCTTGATCGCTTGATGATCGAGGACGATCACAGGGCGTTGGGATCGAGTACAACATGCTTTACTCGTTCCCGCTTCCATGTGTATGTAATGTGGACTAATCCGTCTTTGGACTGAATTACCGCAGGGTAGGAATACTCTCCAGGCTCGGTTTCAAGGTCGAGGGCTTTGTTCGAACTTGCGCCATCATCATCAGAGATGCCGACACTCAACGGAGTACGAGCTCGAGTTGTCGCATTGTAGGCGATCAGGTGGCGGCCATCAGCAAGCGTTACTGCGTCGGTACCTGCACTGGGGTTGGGTAGTTCAGTTAGCTTAAGAGGACTCCAAGTCAGGCCGTTGTCGTTGGAGATTGTTTTCCAGACTTTACCTTGTCGACTCCGTCCGAGAGCAAGAAGACTCCCATCAGCAAGAGTCAAGATACTCGGCTGAATCGCGGCGATCGCCTTACCCTCGTTAATCGGTCCCACGCGGATCCAGGTCTTTCCAAGATCGACGGTTCGTTCGAAGTGGACCCGCCAGCCGTCCTCTTCCGTACTGGTGCCACAAAGGAGTGTACCGTTCGCGAGTGTAATCGGCTTGTTCTTAACAGGACCGAGGATTCCTTCTGGGAGTCTCCTCGGTTCGTTCCAGGTTTGGCCACCATCGATGCTCGTTGTCAACATCCCCCACCATTGGGGCGGTGTTGGTCCTACTTTGTAAAAAAGCAAGAGTGGACCATCGGCTGGCTGATACAGTACAGGATTCCAACATGGGTAGCGGTGGAGTTTACCATCTGGTGTACTGTACTGGATGCCATTAGCAACTTCGACCGGTGGTGACCAGTTCTCCTTTGATACCTGTCGACTTACCCAGATACCAACGTCCGGGTGTTTTTCGTACGAGCCTCCGAACCAAGCAGTCACCAAGGATCCGTCGGGAAGCTCGGCAATCGTCGAGGCATGACAACTCGGGAAGGGTGCCTCCTCATAGATGAATTCCTCCACCAGAATTGGTGTTGGTTCTCCATCAACTTGAATGGCCAACAAGATCATACTGGCAACGGTGATTCCCGCCATCTTGATTCCTCCTGTACACGTTCTGATCGGTATGCAACTGTTGAAGCGGACCGACTACAGAGCATTCGGTCTGCGGACTTAGCCTACCAGTCTTTTGATGTCTTGAAAACCAAGGCGAGTGCGTTGATGAGCACTTCTCGGGGAGGGTGATCAATGCACTACTCTTGAATTGAACTGATGATGAGCCTCAGTAGTTCATCGATGGCGGCTCCGTCGATCCAACGGGCAACCACGACCAGATCGTTCTCAGGATCGCAGTAGACCATATTCGTTCCATTGCCGAGATGGGCCCAGGCTGTTTCGGGGGCGCTGGGGTAGCGTTTCTTGCCATCTTGACCAGGGCAGTTGAGCATGAAGTTCATGAACCCATACTGTGGGTTGGCAGAACCTGGAGTCCGTGCCATCTCGAACCATTCCTTCTTGAGGAGTTGTTTACCGCCCCAGTTACCATCGCGCAATGTAAAAAGCCCGAACCGTGCTTGATCGCGCGCTGAAAGATACATCCCTCCACCCCAGTGTCCTCCACCACTCACAACCTGCACATAGTGTCCGTCGAGGGTGATCCAGGAATTCTCATAACCGTACCATCTCCAAGAGGGAGAGGCGCCAATTGGGTCCATCACCTGCTCACGGAGAACTTCGGGTAAGGGGCGTCGGTGGATGTTGGTGGCCGCAAGGGCGAGGAGATTGACCCTGGTATCGTTGTACTCGTAAACCGTACCAGGCTCATGTCGTGGTCGATCAAGCCACGTCTCGAAATCGCGATCAGGCCGATCTGCCCAGTCCGGCTTTCCCCAGAGCGTCCCTTCCCAGTCTGAAGTCTGCCTCAAGAGATGATCCCAGGTAATCTTTCTGTTGTGTTCGGACTCGAAGAGTGTGGTGGGATCGGGTTTGCCGATTCCACTTCGATCAACTCCCGGCTCACCATCACCAGATGGTACATCAGTGGGTGCCATGGTGAGGTGGACGGGGTCATCGATTGACCCGATCCAACCTTCTTGCCAGGCTAATCCGACTGTGGTGGAAAGGAACGATTTGGAGACACTGTACGTCATATCAACGCGATGGGTATCTCCCCACTCCGCGACGATATAGCCGTCCTTTACAATCAGTCCCGCAGGGCCACTGCGGACCTTGAATGGACCGACACCTTCACCGTAAGGTTCTCGACCGAAGCTCGTTTGGTGGGCAAATTCCTGGTCACGTGGGTTGCGCTTGTTTTCAGATGCAAGTGCGTGCTCGAGTGCGGCTGCGATTCCATTCGGATCCATTCCGAGATCTTCCGGTGCTCGGGATTCCCAGTTGCTCCCGCGGACCGGGGTGTACGGTACTACTAAGTCTTTTGGTCCAGGAACAAGTGCCGACGCAGTCAGTGTAGCGTAAAGAAGGACAGCATGGCTCATGGAGTAGCTCCCAGTTCAAGTGTGGCGACTGATCATCGGATAGAGCGTAAACCACCTGTTCGTAGACTGCCAACTGCTGACAATTGGTACAGAACTATGATTGGTCGACTCGAACTCCGGAAAGTAGCCCTTGAACCGAGCGCACAATATATTGAATAAATTGAAAGATACCTCGACGTCGTATTGGACATGGTCCAGCGTGGCGAATTCGCGAAGTCTCGCCGTGAGGAAGCTTCCTCGATCGCCCCTGCGCTGGAGGCGTTCTGCCTTAAGGCGATGGCATTAGAGCCCGAGGACCGCTTCGAATCGGCCCGGGTACTTGCCGAGTAGGTTGACCATTGGATGGCCGACGAGACGGTCAGTGCCTATCCCGGACCATGAATATGTCACGTTCGACAGTGGTCAACACAGTCTCTCCACCGAGCCCTTATCTTCACGCGGGACTTATCTACGGACCCCAAAACAAACTGTGAACGGGGCCGATCCGATGGCACGCATTACGGTAGTAACAGTCGCCATCGCTCGCCGGAATCAATGATCCGAGTACGCGATCGGTGTCGATGTCGATGTGGTGGTTTGGGGTAATGGATTGGTCGCCATTGCATCGAGGATCGTTGGCTGCTCTGTCTGGTTAGCAAATGTTCCGTGGCATTCCACCACGTTCGCCTCATATTGAGGGTCGTTGCGCTGGAGGAGTTGATGGAGTTCCTGGAGCCGATAGTGCGGGATCATCGGGAAGAGGTGGTGCGGTAGATGCATATCTTGGCCGTAGACAAAGACAGCCCACCGAGTGAAGGGATCCGCATAGAAGACTCGGGTGTTGGTGAGTCGGCCAGAGTCAGCGTTGGCATGTTGATAGACGTCGCGGAGCATTACAAAGAACGTGAAGCTCGAAAGGAGAGGTAAGACCCAAAGCAGGAAGAAGTAGGCCGTCGAACGCCCGTCGGTAAAGTCGCGGAAGAGTCCCAATACAACGAGGCCGACCGTGTAGTAGCTTAGCCGGAGTATCGCGGCGGTTCGGTTCGAGCAGGGACGTCGGAGCGTTGCACGGCCGATGACACGTTCGGGGAGCATCACACAAGTGGCTGATACCAGCAGAATCCCCCCGAGACCCAACGGCAAGAGCCAAAGGGTGTTCCCGGTGGTGGTGAGGGTCCATTGTAGTGCGACCAGTCCGATCAGATAGCCGATCGCCAAGACTCGTCCAACCTTTGATCGATCTGGACCGGTATTCCGCGTGTCATAAAACGTCGGCCGACGCCCGAGCGAGTTGAGGTTTAAGTACTCCCACTGGAATTTGAGGAACGCCAGTGGTGCAGTGAGAAGCCGAAGATGATAGCGAATCACAAAGAGCCAATGCGGCATCGGAAATGTGTTGACCGCCTTGCCGTCACCGGTCTCCACTACATTCGGGTCGCGATCGGGATCGTTCGGAAACTGATGATGCGCCAGGTGGGAGATCCGGTAGAGGTGGACCGTGGCCAAGATCGGGAACATGCAGAGGAGGTCGCCGAGGACGTCATTCCACCACTTGTGCCGGAGCAAGGTGTAGTGGGATGCCTCATGTCCGAGACCAGCCAGCCGATGCTGGAGCCCACCGATGAGGACCACAGCAAGCGCAACCACGGGTATCCCCCAGAACAGGTGCAGTCCGCTCTGGTGCTGATATTCGAGGATCCCAATCGCTGCGCCTAAAATCACGAACAGGGTGATATACTCTCGGACTAGATAGTGAAGATTCATCCGATTGTCGATATAACGCAGGTCGCGGATTTGCTTCCGGAGTTCGACATCGTTGAACGGGCTGGTGGTGGGGCTGTTCAAGAGAGTCATGGCGACTTCGCTCAAGGTGGGCATCAGGTAGCCGGATGCGCGCGACTAGCGAATCTGGCATGTTGTGTGTGGTCCCTGTATTCGCTATTTTATATCAAAGTTGTGTATTCGTCCAAGATTGCCCAGATTGTGTTTGCTTGTGTCTTCAGAACTGCAATCTACTTACGCGATTCAACCGGTCGATGGCTTCTGTGGTCCTTCAAACGATCACGAGAAGCCCCACGACAGCGATGAACGAGCGGATCTCGCCTTCTTGGTGCTAGTTCATCATCGACTCGGTGCGCAGGATTCTGCCTGAGGATTCCCGATTCGGATTTCGATAGTAGCTAGTCCGTCGACCCCTCGTCCCGCTCCAGGACGAGAGGGATCGGCAGTAGAAAACGTAACGCTATCTGGATTGAGATTCTGTATCGATGGAATATTCGATCCGTTGACTTAACCTATCGAGCCTAGCTAGACTCGGGATCCTGGTCCCATTAGTTGAGACAGAATCTCAGTACCATCTTGGCCGAGGAAGTCACGTGAAGCAGGAACGCGGGAGATCAGAAGGATTTACGCTTATCGAATTGCTGGTTGTCATTGCGATCATTGGAGTTCTGATCGCACTGTTATTGCCAGCGGTTCAGTCGGCGCGTGAAGCCGCCCGACGAGCACATTGCTCAAACAACCTGAAGCAACTCGGTTTGGGACTGGCGAACTACGAGAGTTCCTTAGGCGTTTATCCCCAAGCATTGTCGATGCTGGGGAGGGGCAATGAAGTCACCTGGTTCGGTGGCTGGAGCGTTCATGGGCGGATCCTGCCCTATTTGGAACAGGGACCGATGTATGACGCTGTAAACTTCACTGAATCGTACAGTCACCCCGATAATGTGACGATTACTCGTCAGATGATCTCGGTTTTCCTCTGTCCAAGTGAGCCGAACGATCAGGTGTCGCAGCACAGTTTCGGTGAGGCCGGGATTACGAACTACGGGTTTTCCATGGGGGATTGGTACATCTGGGGCGGTTTCGGAAGCACTAAGAATCGAGGAGCTTTTGGAGTCAACCGGAGCCGGTCAATCGCCGAGTTCAAGGACGGGCTTAGCCAGTCGATCATCGCTGCAGAGGTAAAGACCTACCAGGCTTACTACAGGGATTGCGGTGAATTAACAAATGTGAATGATCCGACTGCTGTTTACCCTGGCATTGGCGATCCCTACGAATTGGTGCCAGAGTATGACGGCCGCTGCGGGCGGCTCCGGACAAGCAGCCATACTGAATGGGCAGACGGTCATGTCCACCAATCAGGAGTTACGACGTCGTGGCCGCCCAATTTCGAGGTTCGATCACTCGATGGTCAGTTTGATCTTGACATTAACGGTCAACGTGAGACGAACGGTGGGCCGACTTTTGCCGCCGTCAATAGCCGGAGTTGGCACCCTGGCGGTGTGAACATCCTGCTTGGGGATGGCTCAGTTAGGTTGATCAAGGAGACGATCGATCTAAGTACTTGGCGAGCCCTCGGCACCATTGCCGGGCGTGAAGTCATCAGCGCTGATCGGTACTAACGATCCAGTTGTAAGCACGGGATCCTGGGTGCAACACAAGTGTGGTGGGAAGCCAAAACTGCTGACATTTCTTGGTCTCCGACATTCGTAGGATTCCGTCCTCGGGCTAGCTACAATTGCCATACGAGTCACTCGTTCCTTGAGTTCCTGATCCTACTTGGCCGCTCGGACAAGGGATGTTGTCCGAGCGGTTGGTTGGAAGTTTAATCCATTAGCAAGCTTTTCGGCGAGCGATCAGGCCAACGACTCCGATCACGCCAAGGGCTGACAGCAGGAGGCTCGACGGCTCAGGGATCATCGCTGGGACGGAGAGTACCTCGGTCATCGTCGCAACCCCTGCCGCCGACGAATTGATCTCCAACCCGAAGTCGGCAGTCGTGAAGAAGTCCGACTCGAATTGCCCGCTGACACCCGCTCCCTCCATGAATGCTTCGGTCTGGAGCGTCCACTGGAAACCCAGGATCGTGTCTACGGGAGCGTTGAAGGCGTTCTCGAACCTGCGGAGGTAGCTGATGTCGAGCGTGCCGCCGGTTGTATCGAGGGTGCCGTCGATCGCGCTTTGCCAGTCGGTTAGATCGGCGGCCCCGGTTGCTAAGGTGCTCAAGAAGAACGAACTGCTAAACTGCCGACGATTCACCGCCGAGACTTGGAATACATCCGCGAGCACTTGGTTATTGGTGTCGATGATCTGGAGCCCGAAGCTCATCGAGGCATAGACGTCTCGGAGCGACTCGGCAATCCCCCGGAACGTGGTTAGCTCGCCGGTCAAGAAGCTGATGAAATCGAGGGGGACGGTCGGATCGACCGAAGAGAAAGAGAAGTAACGAGTTGTAACCGACGTATTCCTTGCGAGGACGAAAGGAAAGGGGTCGTTCCGATCATTCCGAAAGAGGATGTCGCCGGATGCCCGACTTAAGCTCTTCAATTGGGTGTTGGACGATTCCCCCTTCGCCTCAGTGGGATCGAAGACGACGGGCGACGGAATGAAGGGACCGTCAATGCTTGAAATCGTTCCTGAACTCCCGCGCCCGTTGTATGAGGAACTCGAGATGAATCCGACGGCGGGCGGTCTGGTGGACCCCCGGTTTTCCTCAACCCTGGACTCAGAAAAAAAGGTTGGTTGACCAACGATCGTGATCGATTCCGCATCGGCGGTCGATGCGTATCCCAGAGCAAGGCAAAGCGCTGCGAGGCCTCTAAGACGAAGCCCCTGAGTGTTGTTGTTCATCAATGGTCTATCTCCTTCGACTCCGCTGCTGTGGATCTGAACGCAACCGAATCGTTGAGGTAGGGCTGGGGCCTACCTGAGGGTTCCTTCCACTCTCGAATCTTGTGCAATGGCCGGTAGTTCTCGATTCGCTTCTCTATCGGATCAATCAGCAACGCCGATTGTCTAATGAATAATTGGTAAAGAATGACTCATGCGATTTGCTCATGCGACGGTTTCCCGTTCCACTCTGAGCCGTTCTATCCTGGTGAGTTTGTTTGCTGGTCGGACGATCTGTAAGATGCGCGAGCGAATGGCGAATTGACGATGTTCAAATAAAGAACGCCGATCGACGGTATTCCGTCGATCGGCGTTTTCTTAGCGATCTGGTATCTTGTTAAGCCGAGACTTACACCAACTCAGCAAGTGGTGCCATGTCGACCGGGTACTGTGGTCGGCCGGCGGGATCATCAATGGTGTCTTGGCTAACGTCGATCCCGAGGCTGTGGTACAACGTCGCGAGAACTTCCTTGAAGTGAACCGGTCGACTGACGGCTCGTTCGCCGAGACGATTGGTGGCACCGATCACCTGGCCGGTGTTGAGTCCACCACCGGCGATGAAGGCACACGAGACCTGCGGCCAATGGTCTCGGCCGGCGTTGTTGTTGATCTTCGGCGTCCGCCCGAATTCACCCCAAGCGATCACGACGGTGTCATCGAGCATGTCGCGGGCGTCGAGATCTTCGATCAAGGCCGAGAGGCATTGGTCGAGTTTCGAGCCGTGGTCACGGACGAGGTCGAAGTTTTTGCCGTGGCTATCCCAACGACCGTAGCTCAGGCTGACACAACGGACGCCTGCTTCAACGAGTCGACGGGCCATTAACAGTTGATCGTTGCAGGTCGGTGCGCCGTCGTACTGATATTGATACGGTTTCCCGTCCCCGTACTTGTCACGGATCCGAGGGTCTTCGTTGGAGAGGTCGAGGGCGTCAACGAGCTTGCTGGAGCTTAAGACGTCGAAGGCCAAGGCGGTGGAGGAGTCGACGCCTTCAAGAGCGCCGGTGGCATCGACTTCGCGTCGGAGTTGATCGAAGCTCCGGAGAAGGTTCCGGCGATCGGCGAGGCGATCAGTGGTGATCCCGTTGAGGGTCATGTTCTCGAGCGCTGGGCCATCGGGCTTGAACGGAGCGTGGGAGGCACCGAGGAAGCCAGTCGCACCGGGATCACTCCAAGGGACGTGTCGGGTGGTATCGGCCAATCCGACGAACGGCGGGACGGAAGGATCGACCGGTCCCTGCATAGCGCTGATGACCGCACCGATGCTCGGGCGACCACCGAGGGCTTGGAGATCATCGAACCGGTAGCCGGCGTTACATTGATAGAGGTCGTGACGTCCGGTCGCACCGACAATCGACCGAATGACAACGGACTTATCCATCAAGCCAGCGAGCTTGGGGAAGGTTTCGCCGATGAAGATCCCTGGAACGTTGGTTTCGATCGGCTTGAATTCGCCGCGGACTTCTTCAGGAGCCTCGGGCTTGAGGTCGAACATGTCTTGATGGGGTGGGCCGCCTGCGAGGAAAATATTAATGACAGCCTTATGTCGCTTCGGGGTCTTCCCGATCGTGCGCGCAACTTCCTCGGCGCGAAGAATTTCCGGAAGCGTCACGAGACTCGACCCGAAGGCCAAGCCACCGATTTTAAGAAAGCCCCGACGGCTAATTCCGTCACAGAACCCGCCTGCTTTCTGGCCGAAGATCGTCAGCATGGTCGGCTCTCCTTCCTTCCCGATGCCCGCTCAGGTCTCGATCCTGCATCTGCCACCAGAACCGACGACCAAGTCTGTATGTAGAACGACCTCTCCTCAATCCTAATGTTTAACCTTTGTCGGAGTGGCTGTCAACAAGTTGTTCTTCAGCTCTTCAAACGAGATTCATCTTCTGTGGAGGCTCTTAATTGCTGGCTTCCGATGTCGGAACCGAGGGACAAATGCCATTCGGATCCTTGTCGGAGTTGACGGGAGAGCCACCTCCTCGGCCTCTTGAGCCGACCCTAAAGTACGAGGAACTGGCCTTCGCTTAAATAGATCCAGGCTGAGTCGATACACCGCTTGTAGGGCTCCTCGACGAGCGCGGCTTCGGTTGGGTCGAGGTGGTCACTACTCTGACACCTGATGCGAAGCTTCTACGGATCTTACCTTGGGGCTCTGAGTATGTTGAACCGGTAGCACCCGTCGTCAATGGATGCGCACTTCGAGTAAGAGTGGAACCGGGACTATCGTGCCCGAGACATAAGAATGGTGAGGGACTGATCTCTCTGGTGGCGCTGTCGGCTCCTCGCCGATTCCCACTTTCTTGGGAAGAGATCACGATGTGGGGACCGGGGTCGTGATGGGATCGAACGAACCGATGTCGGATTCAACGATTTTCGATGAAACCCAGACCGACCAGCTTCTGCAACAGGTCATGCAAGGTGACGAGGAGGCGCGGTCTCAGCTCTTCGAGAAGTATCGGCGTCGACTCCGGCGGCTGGTCGCTGTTCGGCTTGACCCTCGGGTGGCAAGTCGGGTCAGTCCATCGGATATCGTTCAGGAGACGCTGATCGACGCATCAAGACGGCTCCATGATTTTCTGGTCGAGCGCCCCTTGCCTTTCTTCCCCTGGCTCAGGAGACTGACGGAAGACCGGCTTGTCGAAGCCTATCGAAAGCACGTCCAGGCCCAACGGCGATCGGTCGATCGTGAGGCGAAGCCGCTTCCATCGATGACTGACGCCTCATCGACCCGGCTCGCAGAACACTTCATCGATTCGGGTTCACGGCCAAGTGGGCGGCTTCTCAGGGCTGAAAGGGCGGACTTGCTGCACCAGATGCTCTTACAGCTCCGCGCGTACGACCGTGAAGTGCTGATCATGCGCTATTTGGAAGACCTTGAATTCGCTGAGATTGCTGCGACGCTCGGAATTACTGAGAACGCAGTGAAGATTCGGCACTTTCGAGCGATTCAAAGAATAGGGCAGATCATGAACCAAGCACGCGATGAATAGAGATATGTCACGATGATTCCCGAGAGTGAACAGTTTGTCTTGTCTTCATTAGAGACAGACTTGAGCGTTCCAGGGATTGCCGAGCGCGCCGCGGAGCTTGCTGACCGGATCGCTCGGGGTGAATCCGTCGATCTAGAAGCCTTGCACCGCGACGAACCAGCGCTGGCCGCTCGGTTGTCCTCGCTATTGCCTGCGATTGGCTTTCTCGCTTGGATCGGGAAATCCTCTGCGAACGAACTCTCGGCAATCGGTGCGCTCCTCCAAAAGGACGAATCGGGAGAGGGGATAGGCCGGCTCGGAGATTTCCTCCTGCACCGCGAGATCGGTCGCGGCGGGATGGGTATCGTCTTTGAGGCAACGCAGCTCAGCCTCGGTCGTACCGTAGCACTCAAGGTCTTGCCCCATCTTGCGGGTCTCGACCAGAAGCGGCGTCTCCGTTTTCAATCAGAGGCCCGTATTGCTGCTTCCTTGGAGCACAAGAATATTGTCCAGATCTTCGCGATCGGCCAAGACCCAGAACTCCCTCATTTTGCGATGTCCCTTATTGAGGGGGTCAGCCTTTCGGAGGTGATCCAGTACATCCGAGCTGAAGCAGACGATGAGAGGATTGCGGATGCCCCGATCCGAGATTTTGTTCGGTTAGTCCTCCAGGGAACAATGAACCCGGCTACCGACGTCGAGACTCAGCCCGACCTTTCCCGATTGTCGGTCGAGGAGCGTAAGTCGGAGGACACTGATTCGTCAAGCCTGGGGCGAATCTATATTCGATCGGTAGTGAGTCTCGGAATCCAAGCTGCCGAGGCTCTTGCCCATGCCCATGGTCAAGGCGTCCTTCATCGGGACATCAAACCGGGCAACCTGCTGGTTGATTTGGAGGGGAACCTCAGCATCGTCGACTTCGGACTCGCACGCTGGCCAGGAACTGCAAACGTCACGGCGACCGGGGATCTGATCGGTACCTTGCGCTACATGAGCCCCGAGCAGGCTGCGCCACGTGAGAGCATCGTAGACCATCGGACCGACATCTACAGTCTGGGTGTTACTCTCTACGAACTGTTTGCACTCCGACCGGCCTTCCTTCCCGATGAGCCCGGAACTTTAGTCCGGCAGATTTGCACGGAAGAGCCGGTTGCACTACGGCAGATGATCCCCAGTCTACCCGTCGACTTGGAGACGATCGTCACCAAGATGATGGCGAAGGCTCCGACGGAGCGCTATCACAATGCCTCGGAGGTGGCTGACGATCTAGGGCGATTTCTGAATCATCGCCCCATCCTTGCCCGACGGCCATCGCTCATCGACCGCCTTGCCAAGTGGGGAGCCCGCCATCGCTCCACAGTACTTGCGGCGGTGGCAATGATGCTGGTTGTGATACTCACTCTGGCCGCTGCCGTCATTCAGCTCGCTCATGCCAGTGCTAAGATTGAAGAGGCCCTTGAGGAGGTCAGAGAGGAACGGATTACAGCCGACAAGGCGAGCAGCGACGCCATCCGAGCGGCGGCTCGATTACGCGAGACCAATCGGAGGCTCCGCGAATTAAACTATGTGAGCGACCTTAAGGTTGCCAATGATGCTCGGCGCAACGGGTCTCCCTTAGAGATGCACGAGTATCTCGACCGACAGATTCCTCCAAAAGGGGAAGAGGATCTCCGGGACTTTGCCTGGTTCTTCTTGAATGCGATCGATCGGCACGACTTCACCCTCATCGACGAGGTACCAGCCGCACAGTACCTCGCGCAGTATTCACCCGATGGCGAACTCTTGGCTGTTGCTGGTGCCGACGCTGTTGTACGGTTCTACAAGCAACCAGACGATCACCTCGTACAGACTCTCGAAACAGAGCAGATCGAGGTCAACGACGTTGCGTTCACCCCCGAAGGGAAAACGGTTGCGACCATCGGCGACGATCAGACACTACGTCTTTGGGATTTGTCGAGTGGAGAAGAACTCTGGTCGACCCAGGCTGTCGACAATGGGATTGCGCTGCAATCCGTCTTCCTCCGAGACGGTCAGTTGCTCGCGACGTCTGGCCAGGAAACAGTCGTCCGTCTCTGGAATGTATCGGACGGCTCACCAGTCGGATCGTTGCAGATGCCGACGGGTGACAACAACAATCCCCACGTGACGTCGTTAGCTGCTACCACCGACGGTCGATACATCGCAGTGACCGGGCCGCGACAGCACTGTGCCATTTATGACGTTGAGACTGAGCCAGCGTCCTGCGTTTGGCAGCGCGAAGCTACTGGACCTGTCAAGTCAGCGGCGTTTTCGGAAGACGGAACGCTGCTCCTCCTCTGTACGATCAAATCTGTGTTCGTTTATTTGTGGCAGGAACAACGGATCATCGATGAAGCCCATTTTAAGGACCCGATCGCGCGAGCAACGTTCCTGGACAGTGACCGCCTTTTGGCGATCCCAGACCGGAGCGGCATGATCCACCTCCATCCGATTTCGGCCGACGATCCGACAAGCGACAATCGTCGATCCTGGGTTGCACACGAGGGGCGCATCTTCGGACTCACTGCGACGCCGTCGGGGCGTGAGCTAATCTCGACTGGGGGTGACGGTCGGATAAAGCGTTGGGAATCGCTGCGCTCCGAGCCCCCCTGGAAGTTCATTGTCGACAATCACATCTGGAACGTTGGACTCGATTCATCGGGTACGGCTTTGGTCACCTTGAAGAATGATTTGAAACGAATCCAGACCTACCAGAAGGTTGCTGATCGAGTGGAGTTTCGGGATCTGAATTCGGGCGTGGTCCAACACTCGTTCCCCCTTCCTACTGACCTGGGTGCATCATTCATCGATTTCTGCATTTCGACCGACGGCCGATTTCTGTTTACGATCCGTCGACGAGATAACTGGTTCTCCCCTCCGGGTGTGTCGCGTGTACCGTTTCCTCGCCCTCGCTTGACAGCATATGATCTTCAATTAGATTGCTTACGAATCAACTCCGAACGATTTGCCAACTATTGCCCCCATGCATTGGCTTCGGATCACACGGGGAGGATGATGGCAGTCAGCCTGACTAAGCCGACGCACGCACCATTTCCATACGAGACGCAGATTCTGGTCTATGACCTCGACGAGTTCGCCGAGGCCCGTCTCATTCCGGTTGACCATCCCGAACGCCCGCACACCAATCACCTCCTTGAGTATGCTCCCGACGACAGTGCCCTGGCCATCGGTGTCGGGAATGACATTTTGCTCTACGACCCCGAATCTGGTGAAGAACTTGTCCGATTCGAGGAACACCGACAATCGGTTACTGCGCTCACCTTCTCTTCTGACGGTCAATGCCTGGCGTCGGTTGGGAATGATCGCCGTCTGATCGTGCGCGATCTCGACTCTGGAGAGGTTGTGTTCGACGTGCTTGCCCACCCTGATGAAGTCAAGGGAGTCGCGTTCAGCCCCAATGGGCGACTCATCGTTACCAGAAACGGTTCCGATGTCATTCGCTTTTGGAATCTGCCAACCAAACAGCGGATCTACGAATTCAGGCTCCCGACCGCTCCCCCACTCGCTGGGGGGTTGTCTCCTGCGGTCGAACCCACACTCGTCTTCACCCCGGACGGCCGTCGTCTGATCCTCCAACACAATGGTACCGCCCTCATTCTCCAGGGGGACACTCCATCTAAATAGCTATTGAATAAATAAATGTGAAAGCGTTATCGAGTTCCCGAGTGAAGCGGGGAAGAGAAATCTAACTCGATCTGGGCGTCTGATGGTCGCAACTGGACAATCAACCAACTAGCCGGTCCAGCTTTCGCTGGTGTCAATCGGGAGAACCGCTTTACCGGGCGCCCTTGGATCCAGAGAATAGTTCAGACGTTTCTGTCGACCGTCTGCAATCGAACTGAGCATCGGGGAGTTCCTCATTGAACGAGCAGTCGATTCAAACTAACGCTTGGATCAAATCAGCGCAAGTGTTGCTGAATCATTCTGAACCTGGGACCCCTGCCCAGATCATGCAGTCGATTCAAGATGGGATCATGCTCCGTCGGGCGATTGCCGAAGAGTCGGCAGATCCCACGGAGTCCAAGCACCCTGAACTGGATGATCAGCTTGAGGCTCTGCAAGACGAGGCGACAGCACGCCTGATCAAACTTGCCTCCAACACTCGAGCACTCCGAGAGCTAAACGAACTGACTTCCTGGGGCCTCCGGGCAGATCAGTCCTATCTCACGGAACTCCTGACCCGGCCAGATCTTGATTCGTTCCGAAGGGCGGCGTTGCTCGACCTCTTCCGGCTCGATCTCGTCTGGTTGACGGAGTGGATCGACATCCTGGACGGTCAGGAACCGATGCACCCGACCGTCTCAGCTCGCATCGAACTCGATCAGATCAACGATGAGATCAGGGAGCAGCGGCACCAGAGTGGACTTGAGGAGCAAGCCGCCCAACTCGCTGCGCGTTCTGTACGATTGGAGCGGAGGCTCCTGGACAGTCGGATCAGTCGACTCCTCCGACAAGTGACCGACCACCTGAACCCCGTTCAGCTCTGGAATCAGCGGTTTCTTCTCAGTCGTCTCCAGGCAGAGGTCGAGGCTCTCCCTGAGGATCCTCCGTTTCCGCCATCGGCGGATGGTTCACCAACCGATCGCTGGGATCAAGATCAAGAGTCAAATCCGGGCCGGCACTTGGAATCCTTGAAGGAGCGCCGGGAAGCACTCGGAAGGCTTGCCAGCGAACGGTTGGAGGCACTTCCAGAGGAGACTCGACTTACAACCCTTGAACAGTTGGTTGCCGCCGCGCGGAGTGAGTCGAACGAGGTTTCTTCGATTGTCGAGGATCTGGAAGGGAAGCTTGCGGTTCAAACGCTCGCGGCGTCGATCGAGGACTTCGAGTCACTCCGAGCCCACACTGCTGCCGCCCGACAACATGCGGATTCGAACCAGCTCAGTAAGACCATGATCGCTGGGCTCCGCCGCGCCTCGCGCCGATTCCGAGCGTTCAAGAGCGGGATCCGGAGCGAGTGGCAGGAAAAGGAGCTTTCGGTCCGGCTCCAGGCGCGTTTTGGCTCGAAGTTTCCCAAGTTCCTCGACGGCCTTGTGTTGTTCTTGATCGTTGGTCTAACTGCTTTAATTGTTATCGAAACTTGGATGCACCAAGCCGGGCCGCTCAATCCTCGGACCGAAGCGTTCTTTGCCTGGTCCGATTTAGGGATCTGCGCTGTTTTCCTCTTCGATTTCTTCTTGAAGCTCTCCATGGCTCCGGCAAAGTTCCTTTACTTCCGTCGTCACGCTTTACTCGATTTCTTGCCGTCGATCCCCTTTGGTTATCTTGCGTTTGCGCTCTCCGGTCCCACAAGTGCAGCGAACGTCGGTTTGATCCGGACGGTCCGACTAACCCGTCTGGTCCGTTATCTCCGGATTCTCCGTCCCGTGGTCCGCTTCCTCCGACTCTTTATTTTCCTCTTCCGATTCACAGATCGGTTGGTTCTTCGTTATGCTAATGTTTTTAATCGAAATATTATTCTGTTTGAGCCCAACCGGGAGGATCAGGGAGGGCGTCTTTCCCATCAGCTCTTCCAGATGAGAAAGCACTTTGAACGTCGGGCTCCGGAGCATTATGAAGAGCTGAACGGGAGGGAGCGGCTCCGGATCGCGACCCGTGCGGTGGAAGCGCTCGAATTAAGACTTCAGGAGGTTCCGCCGGGAGATTGGTCGGAAGAACTTAAAGGGGACGATCGTGAGATCCCGGTCGAAGAGGTAATCGAGCGCTTGATCGAGATCACTCCGGAAGAGCTGGTGGAACAGATGGGGCCAACGTTTGTAGGGTCCATTGATCGCTACTTGCGACTTTTTGATGTGCCGTTCGTTCGGAACTTCCCCGTGATCCATTCTGTCTTGGAATACCGTCAGAAAGGACCTGCCGAGGCCGTTGCTCTCCTCGCAAATTACATCGGTTACTTTCTTCAACGCGCCATGGATGTAATTTATTATTTTGCCGACCTCCAGGCGACTGTTTCGCCCCCCCTTTTCCTGGACAAGCTCGGTCGGACGATCGTCGGGGCGACCAAGCGGCCGGCAACCCGACTCTTTACGTTTGGGATCGGATTTGCAGTTCTCTATGTGGTGGCTGAGTATGTGATTCCGGGTCAGGTGGGGACCTTCTTGAGTGGAATTGCGAAGTGGCTGGCGAGCAAGCTCGGCTTACCCGTCGTTGGGCTCGGAGTGATCTGCTTCTTCTTGATGCTCCTCGGAAACTGGTTCAAGAAGATTGCGAACCAGGCGTCCGATTTCAGTGAGCGGATCGTGGAAGCACAATTCGCGGCTCAGACCAAGTCGCTTAAGGATGACCAGCAAGCTCGTGATCTCCGATTCCTTGCCGAACGCGTGACCATTCCCGAGATCGAATTGCGATCTTCCGATGATCGACACACCTCTACAGGCTTTAATTGGAATCATTATGATCATGTCAAAGAAATAGACACAACTCGGCTTACTTCAAGCCTTGATCCACGGATGATCAACGGCCTCGGCCTTGCCGAAGGGGATCAGAGTCGCTTGAAATCGGACGAACTCGACTTTCTTCACTCGATGAGACTGCTCTACAACGACTACCTTGACGGCTCACCGTTCAACCGGAACGATACCAAAGCGTCGACACAATTGTTAGGAAATTTATCGCTGATCAATCTATCATTAAGTCACTTAAACTACTTCTTGAAACAGCGCAAGAAGCTCGAAAAACTCGACCTCAATCGATCGGCAGCAAGCCTCTTTGGTGGCCCTTACCTTTGGTTTGATTACATCACCCGGCTCATCGTTCAAGAGACTGCGAAGCTCTTGATCGATTACAATCGGCATGCGATTCCCCTCGAACGGCTCGCTTGTAGTCCGAGAGCTGATCGTGAGCGCTATCGGGGTTGGCTCGCGACTCGGCTCGATCGTCCTGAATCGGAGATCAAGCTTCCCGAGCCGATCGGTGTCTTGGGTGATGCAACGTTTCCGACCGAAGGCGAGCGTCGCCCCCAAGCGGAGGATTTCTTTGAAACCGTCGAGTTCACAGCGGTCGACTTCCTGACGGCTGATCCTAGGCGCGATCAAGTGATCCGGGAACGCTTCGGTGACTCTGTGGGAGAACTCTTGCATCGTGACCGAGAGCAGAACCTCCGGAATGCGTTCCGAAGCCTTGCCTTACATCAAGCACCGATGACACAACGAACGGTGAATCTCTATCAGATCTATGAACGTTACCTAGGTAAAGGAAAGCTCTTGATTTTGCCCCTCCGGTTCATCTGGTGGGGGATCCGAGGTGTCGGTCTTTTGCTCGGTCGCATACTCCTGGTGATCCGAGAGATCCTCAATCCTTCTGTTGCGGATGGTTCGACGCAACCATCAGAGAACTTCAGTGATGCTGTCCGTAAAATTCATCGGATGCGGAAGCCTGCATTTATGGAATCGCTCTGGCTCCGTGCTCGGTTCGATGTTGAGTACCTTGGGCTCGCATTACCTTCAGTACCCATTAGTGTTGGGAGCGATACCTTAATCGAGACAGATCTTGATTTTGTTGGAGCGTCACGGCACGAACGGATTATGGCCGACCGCTTCCGTGAACAACAGCGACAACGACTCCATCAGTTTTCCAGCACACTGCTGTCGTTTGGATGGGGATTCGATCAGATCGCGGAGATCCTCGAACGTGACTTCCCGCACTTAGCTGATCGTCGTGCTGAGGTAATCCGGGCGTTAGTCACTGCCTGGATGGCGGACCATGACGACATCAGTTCGTTGGGGATTGCTATTGAAGCACTTCGGACGATCGCGGAGGCTGCCGCCGATCCCTCCCATCCAACCAACGCTCTCCCCGAGGGGCTCCCCCTACCGATCCGATCGTCGGAACCTCGATGGTACAGCAAGACTTCAAAACGCGGTCCTTGGAAGGATCTCTTGGATCTCCCCTGCTTCCCCGACTATGACCGCAAACAGCGTCGGCGGATCATCCGGACTTGGAAACGCAACAAGAAGCGCGTGAAGGGCTGGGTCCAGATCATTCAAGATCAGGGCGGCCCGAATCCGCTCGAGACCCTCGCCAACCGACTCCGTGAGGTCATTTTGCGGACCGATCTCTGGAGCGACCAGATCATCACCCTCCGCGCTGTTCAGACCCTGACGATGCTCGACGTGCAACACTATTCCGAGCTCGTCTGGAAACTCGGTGGCTACCAGCAGATGCCCGGACGAAATACCCTTACAGAACTCCCGTTCTCAACAGTTGAGGCTCCACACAAGCCCGTTTCTGTCTGAGAAATGTCTGCCTACGACTCAACTCCGAGTTCGGCATCGTCAGACTTCCGCGCCGCCCTGATTCGCTCCAGGGCAGATCGAGGCGAGCGGATCGATTGCTTGGGAGCGGTAGAGCTTATACTGCTCTCATCCAGCTTGTTATTTTGATTTGCTGATTCAAGCAGCATATCAATTTCTTCGAGGAGTGCTCGGTACGATCCGATCGGCCGCTGTCCACTCTTCCGATTCCAACCGATAATGCGGACTGCAAGTCGACCGTTGCGCGACCACAACAACCATCGTGACTTCCGGCCTAACAGGAACCGAGCGAGGCCAGGACCCAAAGCTCCTGGAAGTTCCTCCTCGGTAACCCCCATAAGCTCATAACGACGCTGGAATTCAAAGCGCAAACCCCCATCGTCATCGATCGGTCGGGGTGTTGAGGTCTGAAGGTCCGAGAGAATCTCGGGCTGCAACAACATCGATTTGGGTTCGACTTGAAAATCAGGGATCAAGGGGTTGGCGTCGATATAAATGACGATTAGATCTGATTCTGCCTTGGAGATCGAGGTCGACGAGGTGATCAAGATCTCTCGATTCTGAAAATGTCCGCGCATGCCCCAACTGGTCAGGAGGTGTTGGTATCGCTTCTTCATGAACGGTTCAAGATTTTCAGGATCCTGCCTCGGAAGAGATCCTTGAGGCGAGCGGTCTACAAGTCGGAGGCCGTCGATTGCTTGGACATTTATTGATTTCAGGATTGCCTGTTCGCTCGTAGTGAGTTCGCGGAGAAAAACGAGGCCGAGACCATCGGCGATTGTGCGGATCGACTTGATCCGATTGGCGATCCGCGCCCGACGACTCCGACTCAGTACGAAGAGCGAAAGTCCGGCAATTCCGATCCAGAGGATCAGCCTAAGATCAATCCATCGCGCAAAGGGCTGGCGCTGGGACCATCCTCGGAGCGCATTAAAGAGTTGTTCGAGTTGGAGCCCAAGATCTTCCATCGGCGTTACTCAGGAGCTAATTGGATCGACAGCGATTCGACGTCTGGATCTGGGCGGTCTCAGGCAATGGTCTGAGGATTCCGAGAGATGCGTTGTTCATCATCCGCATGCCCGCTCTCTTGAGCAAGTCTTTCGTGAGAGATCGGGCAACGGAGTTCGAACTTCGTGAGTTCAGGGGGGCAATTCACTCGGAGTGGGTACTCGCCAGCGATCCCGGCGCTTACGTACATCAAGGTCTCTTGAGCTTGGAAGAACCCTTGGTCATAGCGCCTGCTATAGATGCTGGGCATAACGACCGGTCCAATCAAGGGGAGTCGATATTGACCGGCATGTGTATGGCCACAGAGCATGAAGTCAATCCCACACTTCGCTGCCCAATGGAATTGGTCAGGTGTGTGGCTCAAGAGAATGGAAAAATCAGATTCGGGGGGAATCGGGGACGTAGGTACTGCTCCCCAAGGCCCAGCATGACCACCGATCGATACGCGGACGCCTTCAATTTCGACCTGGGTCCAACGCCCTTCGATGAATTCGAAACCTGCAGTCCTGAGCGACTTCTTCATGGGTTCAGTATCAAAGGCGTAATCATGGTTTCCCAAGATTGCGTAGTTACCGACCCTACCTTCGAGCTTTCCGAAAAGACCTTCTACGCGGTCGAGGTACGAACAGTCGTCGATCATATCGCCGGTGAAGAGGACGAGATCAGCGTCTATATCTTGAGAGAATTCAAAGATTGCCTCATAGAACTCATCACCATAGGACGGACAGAGGTGAAGGTCTGTTAGGTGGAGAATCGAGAGACCGTGGAGGTCGGTCGGGAGATTTCGGATCGGAACTTCCCACTCCCGGTACCTTGGTCGAAATGCTTCGTTTGCCGGCACCAAGCGCCAGAAACGGTTCAGGCCAGCACCGGAAAGTGCTTGGTCTGGAACCCTTGCGCTGAGATCGATCTCGCGGTCAACGCCGGTGATCCCCTTCGGTATTTTTCGCAACCAACGAGCGACCGTGACGACCGGGAGACCAACCGTGGCAGTCAGGAGACAACTTACGAGATAGAGGAGTCCGATCGGGGGCCAATTGACCACGGGAGTGGATCGGGCGAGGAGGAAGAACCAACCGGCGATCCCCAGAAAGCTCGAAAGCAGGACGATCCGAACTTTCGTCAATTTGGGATCAGCGCGGAATGGTACTCCATGAGTGATATTCACGGCGAGAATACCGAGGCAGAGATGCCCCAGTGCAATGACCGGAACGAGGAACCAGGGGAGCATACGTGGGATCTCAAGGAAGGTCAGCGGAGGAGGGTTACGGGAAGTGGTCGGAACGAGTGGCCAACGGGATGGTACTCCAGGCGGGAGCGATGCTAAGGGGCCTGACTCTCGAGAGTACCCTGAGCCGCACCGGGTTGGATCGATTGTTCAATGGCTTCAACGAGTCGATCAACATGGAAGGGTTTATACAAGACATTCCGTAATCCTTCCATCCGTGCTCTGACGATCGAGTGTGTTGGGTCGTAACCGAAGCCGGTCACCAGAATTACGGGGATCCCAGGTTGAATTTCCCGGAGGCGTTTAAAGAGATGATAACCGTCGCAATCAGGGAGACGGATATCGACGAGCGCGGCACCATACGACGATTGACGTGCCAACGCCGTGGCCTCACGGGCATCGCGGGCGGTCTCTACGGTTGCCCCTTCTTCTTCGAGGAGTTGGTGCGCCATACTCCTAATTTGGTGGTCGGCATCAACGACAAGTACCGAGGCACCTGCAAGCCGTTGGTTTGACCTCGATGTCTCGGCAGTTTCGGGGAGTAACCGTCTTCCGGCGGACCGGATCAGCCCGCGGATCTCCCGGGCTCGGCTCAGGAGATGCAGCAAGCGATCACTAACTTCAGGATCGTCACCTTCATAATGATCGAGCGCGGTTGTGACGTCGTTGAGGATCTCGTCTAACGGCAGGGCGAGTTCCTGGGCAATTGCCTCCGTCGAAGCCGTGGCAGTGCTCACCCGTTCGGCCTCAAGGAGTTCCAGTGTTGTCAGCGCCGCTGCGATTTCTCGGCAGTAGATTTCGAGGAACTGTTGGTCGCGTTGGTCGAAGGCATGAGGCTTCGGACTCTCGACATTGAGCGTCCCGAGGACGGTTCCTTGACGGAGCAGCGGCAAAGTAAGCGCACTTCGGGCGTTGGCCGCTCCCTCAAGATAAAGCGGATCTTGGGTTGTGTCGGAACAGAGGTAGGTTTGGCCCGTTGCCGCCACGAAACCAGTCACCCCATTGCCGACTGTCGAGGCAATGAGCATCCGGTCTGCGGCCAGCGGTATCATTCCTTCCGTCAGCAAGGGGTCGAGCCTGCCATTAGATTGGTGAAGAAGTCTGATCTCGATGAAGTCTAGTCCAAAAAGATCACGCATATGACGGACGATGTTGCGTTTCAGGAGGTTGATTCGTTCTTCAACGGTTAGCCGAGCGAGATCGTTGGCCGAGAGGTCAGCGAGTTCTTCACCAGCGCTGTTGATCGCTGCAATTTTCTGTTCCACCTCCCGTTGTCCTCGAGTCTCCGAGATGATCCCAAGTATCCCTCCCGACGATCCAGGAACGTCGGCAAGGAACTCGAACTCGATCCAGACTTCACCTACAGTATCGATCGTGAGGTGCAGTTTGGTCTTCAAAAAAGCGTGGGGGATCAAACTATCGAACAACTTCTTCACTGTTTTATCGTTTTGTTCGATTCCGGGAAGTTCGTCGAGTCGTTTTCCGACGGGATTCGAAGAGAGCCCAATCGACTCCCAGAAACCCCGCGATGCCCAACGGATTCGCCGGTCGTTTGGATCAAAAAGCGCGATCCCGATCGCCAACCGATCTTGGTCACCGCGCGCGGGATCTGATCGATGACCACGATCAAAAGTCCGGAACGAGTTGAACTGGTCAACACTCAAGAGGACGGCGTCAATTCCCAACTCGTTGAGCTTTCCCATTGCTTCAGTAACGGATCGAGCCTCGCTGAGGTCAATGGCATTACCGATGGCTTGGATCACCCGAGTGGTGGGATCCTCCGGTTGGTTGATGGCCAGCACGCGAGGCTTCTCCGCCACGCCTCTGCGCTCCTTCTCGACGTTTGAACTGCTTGGTTTTGACGATTTCAGTTCCAGAGTTCACTTTTACTAGTTGCGTACAATTCGAAATGTATCCGAATTGAAACGAACCCATCAAGTGTCCCCTCGACCGGAACTTCTCAACCGAGATGACCTTAAGGGATGAATGGTTTGAGCCAAAGTGAGCCGGATTTTCATCAGTCTGATGATCGCACGATCTGCTCCAAGGCTTGGGCGGCAGCATCACGGACGTCAGGATCGTGATCCTGGAGCAGGCTCGTGAGGGGAGCAATCGCGTCGGGATGACGTCGGGATCCGAGGATCAACGCAGCGTTCCGGAGGATCCCGCTCCGTTTCGTCCGATTTAGAGCAGAGCCCCGAAGCAGGGTTGCTAGTTGTTCGTCTCTGGCCGTGAGGAGCTCGATGAGATCAGGGTCGTTCCGAGCTGGATTCGGGAGGAGATCAGGCTCGGTTGCAGCAGGAGCTTTTCGATTCCAAGGGCAGACTTCCTGACAGATGTCGCAGCCAAAAAGCCAGCCCTGAAGTTGTTGGGCGTAGGGTTCGGGGATCGAACCGCGATGCTCAATCGTCCAATAGCTGATGCAGCGATTGGCGTCAAGGCGTCCAGGTCCATCAAAGGCATCAGTGGGGCAAGCGTCGAGACAACGGGTGCAGGTCCCGCAGTGACTGCTTTGATGAGGTGTGTCCGGTTCTAATTCGAGGTCAGTCAACAGCGCTCCGAGGACCGTGTAACTGCCGAGCTTCTTATTAATCAGCATCGTGTTCTTGGCGATCCAGCCCAGACCAGCGAGTCGCGCATAGTCGCGTTCCAGGAGCGGAGCCGTATCGGCAACAGCCCGACCAGAGCAGCCCGGGACTTCAGCCTGGACCCAGTCGAGTAAGCGCCCGAGCCGCTTCCAGAGAACCTTATGATAATCCCGGCCTTTCGCATAGCGGGCGATCTTGCCGATCCGATCGGGATCCCTTGGAGCGCGGGACGGATCGCTTGAGGTGGTATCGGGTTCGGGAGGCTTGTAGCTGAAGGCGACCATCACAATCGAGTGGACTCCGGCCAAGACCGAGTTCGGATCACCCCGGGCTTCGGCCGTCCTCGGGAGGTACTCCATCCCGGCAGCACATCGATGGTTAAGCCAATCAAGAAAGTCCGGGAATCCCGGCGGAGTTACCGCAGGCGCAACGCCGATCAGATCGAAGCCGAGTTCCCGCCCTTTCGCCTTGAGCCGTTCAGTGAGCGAGGACTTCTCCACGAGACTCAATTCCGAAACCGAATGTGGCACGATCGACAGTCCTTCTTGACCGCCTCGAAGGCTATGTCCTTCCGGCTTGTTGCCGAATCGCTGCCGAGTTTCGATCCAGCTCCGAGTTCTCCTCGGAATGTCAACGCATTTTGTTCTGCGTTCCGGAGGCGTTTGATGAAGTCGAGGCCCTTTTCCTTCGATTCCTGAAGCCGTTGGAGTTCCCGATAATGCTCGGCGAGCATCAAGGCTTCGTGGGGCGGGTCGAGATCGGGGTGGGTTGCGGGAGGTTCATACCCCGCCTTGGCGATTATCTTGAGGTTTTCCCAACGCTTGCTGACCGACACCATCGAATCGACCAAGTCAGCGACTTCGGCACGCGCTGGAAGTTCAATCGAAGCTTCTTCGAGCGGGGTCATTATCGGTGGTTCGAAGGCCATCACGCTCTTGAACAAGCCGTTGTAGTCTGGCGAGGTTCCCGCGATTTTGAGCCATTCCAACGCTTCTTCCCGAGTCCAGTCTTCGGCAACGATTGCACAGAAGGCCGCAGCAGTTGGACCTCGGTGCTTCCCGTGATGGCAGTGGATAAGCACAGGACCTGGCATGGTTCGGACGACTTTTGCCAGTGCCCTCGCCTGCTGATCCGGAATCCCGTCGTATCCAACGGGGAGATGGACGTAGGTCATCCCGTACTGCTTGGCGGTGGTTAGGTCTGGCGCCGCCCCGTCAACGGAGACCACCGTCTTGATCCCGAGCGCGGCGAGTTCGCGGAAACCGTCGGAACCTGTGGGTTCCCCACCGCTGTAGAGGTCCGGGGAGATTTGATAGAGGTTTTCGATCCCCTCACGCTTTAAAGAGATCGGCCCTTTGTCCTCGATCAGGCTTTGCCGGGGGCCAAACGATCCGACTAGCATCAGCATTCCGAAGATCACGACTGAGAATAGCTTCATCGCCACCCGACCTCAGACCAACTTTCGAAAGAGGGAGTTGGAAGATGATGATCCCCTGCTCCTCGGTTCTGCCCGATGGACCGACCATCCAGCCCAATAATTCAAGGCTCGCCGATGCCTATCGGGTTTGTCAAACGAATTTCTTCGGAGGATGTTGGGCTTAGCGAGGATTGAGTGGTATTAGGGGATGTAGCCGAGGGTTGCCAGGGCGCCTCGGAAGATCGGACGGAGGCGGTCATCGAGCCAAGGAAGTTCGAAGGACCACCGGAGATTGTAACTGAGTTGCTCGTCGTCGAGCGTGTCGATCCGGTTGTTGCAACGGACGAGTGCAAGGGCACTCGCCAGGTTGTAAATCAGTATCGAGAGTTTCTCTGGCACATAGTCTCGGTGTTTCGATTTGAACCACTTGGCAACCCGCTTGAGGCGTCGGAGGAGTTCGAGGAGTTCTTCGCAGCCCAATTCCCCCTTCGCTCCCGTCGGATTCCGTTGTTCGACGAGGTCGAGCAGGCAGTATTTTGAGAATTTCTCGAATGGGACCAGAGGACCGTTCCCATTAACCCTCGTCCGCTTGCCATCGACGTAGAGATAATCCCCGAAGGACATTGAGAGCCGGAAACTGAGGAGGAGGCTGAGTTCGTCATCGAAGAGTTCTCCTTCGACGGGATCGTCACCCTCCAATTCGTTCGTCACCCCTTCAAGACTCAGTTCCGGAACAGACTCCTCCGGAGGGACGATCATGTTCGCTGAATGGTATTCAGACATCTCCGATCCGGGAACGGGTGGGATCCGGACGGCGGCGAAGAAACGATCAACACCGGCGGCACGGGCGGCCTGGATGATCCCTTTCCATTCGGCAAATCGCTCTTCGTACTCAGACTTGTCAGTCAGGTACCCCGGGATTAACTCAGGGATAAGTCTCCGGAGGGTCCGTTTCGCGGTCGTCAGACGATTATCGAGAAACCGTCCGTTCCTTCCCGGATAGCGTTCCTGCAACTTGTTCCGCATCTCTGCTTCGCGACCCTTCAATTTGCCATTTAGGATCGCCCCTTCGAAGATCGTCCAGACTTCTGGTTTTCCGGTTGCCTCGCAATGAAATCGGAGACGTTGGAGCGCGAGATGGAGAATTCCGAGCGCATAGAGGGTGTCGGCATCGGCTCGGTCGGCATCGCCGCAACGCTCAGGATTTGGTGGGTCCAAAAAGCTCTCTAGTTGGATTCGATCGACTTGACCCTTGCTTCGTCGATATTCGTCGATGACGTAATGCTTGAGTGAAGTGAACAACCAGCGACGGAGCTGAGCGTGATGCGTCGGCATCTGGGTGAGGTCGACTTTTTCGAGGAGCTTGACGATGAACCCCTGGGCGAGGTCATCGACACGATCCCGAGGCACGCCCGACATCCCGATCAGCGCGTAACGGACCGTCTCATAATGAGCAGCACAGAAGGATTCCCAGTCTTGCGGGCTCGGTGTTTCACTCATGCTTGCCTCATGCACTCAACGGATGAAGAACCCAGGGAGCGCCTGCTCCGATCGAATCGTGTCACTCTTACTTAACGGAGCGAACTCCTCATCCCTGCGCTCGTTGCCCAGATCTTTTTGGCAAATCAGATCGACAACTTATGAACACCGGCCAGATCCGCTGAGCCAATCTCACCATGAACTGCGCCAAGTTGAGTTGACTGGAGGTCCCACAGATCAAGAGTGCGCGGCCGATCGAAGGGAGCGGACCGCGCTCGGACGGGGCTCTGTCAGCGGTCAAGGGGCAGCCGGTACGTCTTCCAAGGCTGATTGCGGCTCGGTCGTTTCGTCGAGCAGCTCGTCCAGTGCCTGTCGATAGGACTCGTTCCAGCGGTCGAGTTCGATCGCCCAACGGATTTCCTCGATGGCTTCGTCGAGGTCCCCGACGTCGCGGAGGCACTGGTCCAGGAGGAAGTGGATTTCGGCGTGCATCTTCGTCATTGCGTTGGGATTCGAAAGCGCGTCTGGATACGCCGCGATGGAACCCTCGAGGTCTCCAGATTCGTACAGAGCCTGGCCAAGTTTGAGCTGGAGCTGAATCATGTTGTTATAGGGCAAAGGCGACCGACGCGTAGCGGAGGGCTTCTTCTTGTTGATTGGTATCCCACAACGAGTGAGAGAGCCATTGGTTGGCCCCGGAGTCGTCGGGGTGCTCCAGGAGACTCTCCGGGCAAAAGGAAGAATGACTTGCCATCCGGACGCACGACGCAAGGAGTCTGCCAACAGGACTCTCCAAGCCGGTGTCAACTTGACCACATCGATGGATTGGGCCACGGCAACCCATTCGTCTGGATCGATCTCGAGGCGATTCTGAATCAACGGCCGGAGCCGATTCCGGAGGGGATCGGGATCGGCCTCACGTGCTGCAGCCCAGAGAGTGTCCAACCGACGGATGTCGCTGTAGTCAGCATCATCCTATGTACGTTGCCCAGCCAACAGGTCCAGAAACCCAGTGAGTTCAGTCCGCACCACCTCGGGTCGAGAGAGTAATCGGTGCACCGCAGGAGTTGGATCATCTGCCTCGAAGTCCATTCCCCCGTCTCTGAATGCGTCGGCAATGAGATCGGGAAAGGCGGCACCAGCCATACCATGACTGATGAGAATCTCCTGGAGTTCCTCGAGGAGCTGCTGATCGCGTTGGGCGTCGGCCAGGCCGGCTTCGACTTCTTGCCGCAACGCCGCCAGCCGGGGGGCGATCAGCGGGTTGGCCCCGGCGTCTGCCACCATTTCGAGTTGATCGACCGCCACTTGCCACTTTGACACGTTGGCGGGGTCCTCTTTTACCTGATCGCGGAGGACCTCCAGCTTGCTCAAGTCGAGGTCGGCGCGGGCTTGTTCGGCCTGGCGTCGTTGCACGAACGCCGTGAACGACAGACCCCGACGATCGACAACGCGAGTAACCCGACCGCCAATCCCATCTGCCACTTGCGGCGGTGTCGCTCTTGATCGGCACGTTCCTCGGCGCGGGCACGATCCAGTTCAGCGTTTCGGAGCCGTTCCTGGACACCAATTTGGTACGCTTCGATTCGATTGGCGACGACCTTGGCGTCGCTGGGTCGGTCGTCGGCCTGCAAGGCGAGGCATTCGCGGGCGAGTTCGACCAGCTCGGAGTCAGCACCACAGGCGTCGAGACGAGCGAGAGCGTTTCTCGTGTCCCCTCGGGCGGCGAGGCGTTGGATCTCCCCCGACGTCTCACCCGTAAACGCCGGCTGCCCGGTGAGTAATTCGCAGAGCATCGAACCTAAGGCGAAGACGTCAACCCGTTCGTCCAAGTCTTCCACCTCCCCCCGCGCCTGCTCGGGAGCCATGTACGAGGGTGTGCTCATCACCGAACCGGCACGCGAGAGGTCCAATTCCTCCTGACTCCGAGCGGTCGCCACCACGGTCTCAGTCTTATCCGTCCCGGCGTCGCGGTCGTCGCTAACGCCGCCTCGCGGCAAGACCTTTGCCAGGCCCCAGTCCATCACCTGAACCTCACCGAAACTGCCGACCATGATGTTGCTCGGTTTCAGATCGCGATGGATCACACTCCGAGCGTGGGCATAGGCGACCGTCTGGCAGACTTGTTCGAAGATCCCCAGCAGTCGCGGGAGGTCGGCGTCGGGCGACTTCCGCTGGCTCAGCATGCTTGCGAGGGTTCGTCCCTTCACCAGCTTCATGGTGAAGAACGGCCGGCGGTCGTCTAAGGCCCCCAACTCGTAGATCGGTACGATCCCGGGATGCTGGAGCTGGCCGCCGATCTGGGCTTCCTCGACGAAACGCCGGATGAGTTCGGGATTCTGGCGATGCTGCTCAAGGAGGACCTTGACCGCCAGATCACGGCCGAGGTCTTCGTCCCGACCTTTGAGGACCGCCCCCCATCCCCCCTCGAGCGAGTTCGCCGAGCAATCGGAGTCGTTCCGATCGCTCGGAGGTCGGAGGCATGGCGTCGGAGTTCGGCCGCACGATTGGCTCGCCGGTACTCGACCCGTCGACGCTGTCGAGCAAGACGCGCGGCATTGGTCCGACGGAGACGGTTAGCTCTTCCAGAACACTACTCCTGGAGGCCATGACTGAATCAGCGCCACCAGGACGGCTCGGCAGTCCGCTCCGGAGCAAGCATCGTGGGCAGAGACCCATGGGGGCGTTGTTATAACGCTCGGCCCCAGAGGAAGCGCAACGATTAGACGAGACGATGACCATGGTCGGGTACTCCCGTTCGGTAGAGTCGTAGTTTCTCGACGAACAGATAACCGAACCGTTGGGATTGGTTACGGGGTTTGTGGCATTTTCCCCGAATTAGGTCGCCATTGCCTGGAAAAGATCACGAATCTCAGCGTCGATGGCTTGATCGGAGGGATCGGTCAGCGTCGCCGCAATCTGCTCACGGAGCAGTGCGCGATACCTCTTCCGGAGACGGTTCGCGGCGGTCTTGATCGCTCCTTCGGTCGTTCCGAGGCGTTCGGCAATCGCAGCGTATGGGATCGCCCGGACTCCGCCGAGCACGTCCTTGAGTTCTTGGAACCGTTCGGTCTGGCCTGCTTCTGCTTGTTCCTGGGCGAGTCGGGCGCTTTTGGCTTCGATCAAGCCAAGGGCCCAGGCGCGGTTGAAGAGTCTGTCGGGCTCCAGGCCGTCATCGGGAGGCTCGCGGAGATAACGCCCTTCCGCGTCCCTGGCGTCGATCGAGAGCGGAGCAATACCCCCTCCTCGCTTTTGAGCGGCCTCTGCTTGCCGCTGATGAGAGAGGAAGTAGCCACAATCGGTTCGAAGGAAAGCACGGAACCGCCCCTTCCGGCGGTCGGCCGTCGCAATAACCGGGCGTTCCAGAAGTCGAGCGAAGTAATCCTGGGTCAGATCTAACGCAGCATGAATATCATGCCCCTTGCGTCGGATGAAGGCGTAAACCGGATACCAATAGGCTTGGCAGAGTTCGGCCAGGGCGTTGCGCGACGCAGAATCCTTCGCATCCCCGGCGGCCGCGATCCGGCTCCACTGGGTCGTCGGGAAGAGAGCCTTTGATGGAAGGTCGCCCGGAATCTCGGGCATCGGCCGATCTCCTCAGGGTCCTGAAGCCGGGCGAGCCACCGCCCTCCAGATTGTCCATCCTAGGCTATACGACAACTCGATCCGTCAGAATCAACCAGAGTGGTCCGGACGCTCTCCTTGAGGTTTTGTACGGACCTCTACGACCGAACTGGGACGCGATGCAAGGGCGAGGACGATCCCGAGTAGAATTCCTGAGGCCGCGAAGGCGAGCGGATGCACAGGACGCCAGCCGTTCGTGGTCACGAATGCAAATCCGACAGAGAGTGCCCCGCCGATCAGTGTTCCGATGGGGATCAAGTAAGCAAGTCGGAGGAACGTCGGCATCCAGGCGCAAGACCGGGTGATCAAGAGGAGCGGTACAAGGAGTATGCACGAGACGAGAAAGCCGATAGGAACGGCGTTTTGGATCGTTCCTACGGTTGATCCGACAGCCTCGGCACTGGAGAGTTCGCGAACTTCGCCACCACGTGAAACGTCAATGACCCCGATCTGTGCGATGCTCAGAGCATCTCCCAACACTCGGACCGCGAGGAATCCTAACGTGCCGAGCAACAAGCCAACGAACCGAAGGGAAAGATTTCGGAGGGAAGGAAGGCGCCGCCAGAATTCTACAGACCATCGTTTCATTCAGTCACTTCTTGGATCAACGGCGGTTGTGTTGGTTTGACTGACCGATCAGGAAGCAAGCCTCTCCGACAGCCGGACACTAGAAAGAATTAGGAGTGTTCCGAGGCCTTGGGTGAATTTGAATCGGTCAGGCCAAAAAGCTGTCGGACGGCGTCGAGCAACGCGTGACCGGAGTTATCAGCACTTTTTGATGCTGTCCGGAGCGCGGTCCGAGGATGGTGGAGTAATTGGTTCTGAAAGCGGTGCAAGGTGAGTTCGATCGCTTTGCGATCGTCTTCAGTTAAGTGAGGTCGCGAGGAGAAGAGGCGCCCGAGTTCTTTGGAACGGACATTGTCCGAGTAATCACCGAGCTGTCGGAGGACAGACCCCGCGTGGCGTCGGTGTCGGATTGCCTCTGCGCAGGAGGCGGCCTCATCGCGAATCATATTCGAAGCCCGCTCAACGGCCCGGAGCCGTCCTTTGAGGTTGGCTTTGGCCTGAGCTTCGAGGTCATCGACACCGTAGAGCAAGACGGTTTCCAGACTGTTGATCCGAGGATCAAAATCGCGTGGAATCGCAATATCCAGGATCAGTGAGTGCCGATGCTGCCGACGTTTCCAGACGCGGTTGTAGGTCTCGAAGGAGACGATTGGTTCGGCCGAAGCGGTTGTACTGACCACCAAGTCCGCCTCCACGAGTGCCTCTTCGAGATCTTCGAACCGGTAGGCCTGACCACTCCAATCTCGGGCTGCGGCTTCGGCACGCTCAACGTTCCGATTGGTAACCAAAACACGACCAGGTTGTAGTGAGCTAAGGTGACGGAGAGTAAGTTCGCCCATTTTTCCGACACCGATCACCAACACGGTCTTGTCCGAAAAATGGTCGAAGACCCCCCGGGCGACGTCGACGGCGACACTCGCAATAGAGAGTCGCCCGCGATCGAGTCCGGTCGACTCGCGGACCCGTTTGCCGACCCTTGCGGATTGCTGAAAGATCTCGTGGAGGATTGGCCCCACGCTCCCTGCTCGTTTGGCCGCCTCGTAAGCCTCCTTCACTTGGCCCTGGATTTGGCCTTCACCAACCACCAGGCTCTCGATGCTGCTGGCGACTCGGAAGAGGTGCTCGATCGCCTCCTCATCATGAAAGTCGACCAAATGAGTTGCGAAGTCATCCGGCTGAAGGTCCTGAAACTGAGCCAAAAAAGCAGTGAGGTCACCAATCTGAGGAACGTCTGAAGGGTCCCCCGCAGCGTAAATCTCGACTCGATTGCAGGTGGAGACGATCGCGAATTCAACGCCGACGAACTGAGCGCGGAGCTGATTGAGCGCGATTGGGAGTTGCTCACCATCAAAGGCAAGGCGCTGGCGAACTTCCTGCGGTGCAAAATGATGGTCGACCCCGATCGAAATCAGCCTCACGGTGTCCCCCCCTGGCCCGTCGATGATTCTAAGGCGACGCCGTGCGCAGTTGGCAACAGGAGATCAACACCAATGAGGGTGAAGAGCAAGTAAGCGAATGCAATGATCGTCAGTAACATCACCCGACGACCGCGCCACTGTGGGCGATACCGAACGTGCAACAGGATTGCAAAAAGGACCCATAATCCGGCTGCGCTAATGATCTTCGGATCAGACCAGTCCAGGACCGAACGACCGTTGGAGCGCGTCGCTGCATTTAAGGCGACGCCGATCAGCAATCCTGCGCTTAGAAGTGGGAATCCCAACGTAATCGCCCAGTAGTTCCACCGTTCCGATTGCTCTAGGCTCGGGAGAGTGATCCCGATCCGCCAGGTCCGGCGGTGCTTCAGTCGATCTGCTTGAGCCATGTACATGAGACCAGCAGCGAACGCGACGGAGGTACTGACCGCGCCGCCGATGAGCAAGACGCCGTGGACTGTTCCCCAAATCGTTTTCCAGCCAACGAGTTGCGTCCAATCAGCCCGGGCTCTTTCCGGCATGATCCCTGCGGCGATCAGTAAGACCAAGATCACCGGGAGCACGAAGACGCCGACAGCGACCGGCTTCGGAGCCCGCGCCATGAGGTAGAGGTCGATTCCAGCGAGGAGCCAAGCGAGGACCAAGAGCGACTGAAAGACGGTCCCGATCGGGACTTCGCCGACTTGCCAGGCGAGATTCGCCAGAAATGCCGTATGGACCAGCCAGCCGATGGACGTCAGGACGATCGTGAAGTGCCAGCGTGTGCTTGATCGGACGATCAGCCTCGTGAGGTCCGAGACGAGTGCCAGTGCGTAGGTGCCTGCAAAGCAGAGGAGGCTTAGGCGATCAATCATCGCGATGGACAGAGCAATGGAGTAAGTTCGGGCGGTAGGTGTTATCTTCTCTCACGATCACGCAGTAGCTTCATTCTACGTGATCAGGATTTTAATCCAAGCCTCGCGATCCTCCAACTTCGACAATGCCGCCGGCTGACGATTCCTCTGAGCTCGCCGGACAGTTCCAGACGCCTCAATGATACATGACAGACTGATGGCCGTCGTTGTGGGAATCAGTCAGACGTTGGGCAGAACCCAGAACGGTACCTCCTCTTCTGAACATTCCGCAAACCAATCCGAGAGTGATTTGTCAAACGTGTCTACCACATCTTAGCGCCCCCGACGATTCGAATTTGACCTTCTTCGAGCCCTGATGATTCTCAATGCATGTGTCTTGCACTTCAACAATCGCCTCGACTTAGGAGTTCTGGCGTTTCCTTCGCGCTTTATTCAATCGTCCATCTTCAATGTAGGTGCCTTCTTCTTCTTTACTTCGGGCTACATGGGTTATCAGGTCTACTTGCCGAGGCTGAAACAAGGATGGAGGTAAGCCTTCAGCGGAATTCAGTGGTCTTGCATTGCGATGACCGGGAGATTCC
>CAZEAN010000016.1:33061-63784 GCA_964510225.1 uncultured Isosphaeraceae bacterium | reverse complement strand
CGTCATCGCTGATGCGCTCGAAATCGATGGCCGGACGGTACTTCTCCCAAGCCCGGTAAAAGAGCGAGATCAACCGATGATTGAAGATATTCAAGAACGATGCGAGCGATTCGTCTCCGGCGCGCTGGCGTTCCGCAACGAGTTCCGAATAGTGAGTTGGTAAGACCCCGAGTGGACCGGTCAGCCCCATAAAGGCGATCTTCATCCCTACGGGCAAGTTGTTGACACCATCGTCCGACTTGGCGGCAGCGTGCACGGCTTGAATCTGGCTTGCGGGGAAGGTAAGCCCGTGCGCGACCTCGAATCGGACCACCTCACGCTCTGGCCTTGTATCGCGACCCACCGGCATCCGGTCACGATCGAAACGCTCCAGGAGTCGGACCGCCTGGAAGAATTCGAATCGGTAGGGCTCGTCGTGAAATCGTTCTTCTAAAGCACCGGTCGGGCGCCCGCTCGAGGTGGCCATCGCTTGAGAACCCCTTCGCGCTGCTGTGTCTTTGCGACGAGTTGGGTAAAGGAGTTGATGGTGGAGTACATTCCAAAAAAGCGTTCCAAGACTGCGGCAAGCAAGACCGCACCGCTTCCAACATACTGGTCCTCATCGAAAGTCAAGCTAATTTCCTGCCCGAGCCCGACGTTCCCAATGCCGACGCGTCCAGGAATCCGACCGGCGACTTGACGCCCAGACGCTCGGACAATCCCGTCGATCTGCTGTCGAGTGATCGCCGAGTTCGTTGGATCATGGAGCTGGAGGACGAGTCGCAAGGCGTCGAGTCCCTCCGCTGAATCAACCAAGGACAAGTGATTTAAGGAGAGTGTCGAGATCAGGCGCCAGTGGAGTAATCGACCCGATTGAGGACGCCGGGTTGGAGTCGGCTTGGTCAGCAATCGGACCCGACCGATTGGTCCGCTGGCCTCCAGATTCATCGTTCCCTGATCACCACCAAAGGGGAGCTTGGAGGGCAAGTCACGATTGCTCGCGGTGACCCTTGCAGTTAGGACACCATCAACAGCGTGGCGGAGTTGGAACGTAGGATCGACCAGCGAGAGGTAGATCTCTGTCCCAGCATCACCCCGTCGGGGCGAGGGGCGACGTGTCGCCGTCCAGAACATCTCTGAGGGGCGATCTTGTTCAGAGGGTCGGCTCGGCGCATGGAATGGAAGGATCAGGACTGGGTCATCCATAAATGACGAGGCGAGATGGACCGAATCGACCGAGTAAATCTCTGTGGTGTCCGGGCGTTGGACATCGCCGATGACGCGATACTCGTGTTGAACTTGGTCGAGGATGATGGGGTCGGCTGTCAATTCAAAGAGGTTGACGACCGGTGAACAACCAAGTCGAAAGTTGGACGGGGAGACCTCGGTCAAGGTTCCGGGGACCTCATCCAGAAAGAAGAGAACCTCAATCGCCCCGGTCCAGTTCTGCTTGGCAACCGCCTCAAGTCCATGGAGATCGAAGAAGAGGAACTTCTGAGGAAAACCGAAGTACTCCTCGAGCAGCCGATATCCCGGGAATGAACGATTCGGATAGGGGACCATCCCTTCATCAAGCTCGAAACCGACCGGCCGGAGTGACTCAACCGGGAGCACGAGGTCGTCCGCGACCCCATCCTCGCCCCGGCCTCGGAGCACAATCTTGCGGACATGGATAAGCAGAAGTTCAAAAAGTGAAAAGGTGGTGATAGCTTCACCATCGAGAAAGATTCGGAGCCGGTCGAAATTCGGGGGGATGGGCTCGTCAGTCGTCCGGTTCAATGTCCATTGCAGGAGCGCTGAGGCCCCCGGGGGCTTGGCGGGATCACCGACACGGTCGGGGAGCAGCCGGGCTACTGACAGCTCGAGCGGCCAAAGTTGGACAGGATAGACCGTCCGAAACCGACATTCTGCCTTCTCGAGTGACTCCGAAACGATGATCGTTCCTGGGTCGATCCGATAGCCATTGGCCATCGCTTTATGGTTAGGGATCGGGAGAAACTGCGCGATCGACATGGAAGGTTGCGGGCGAAGAAGATGCGGGTACAGCATCTCCAACATCGCCGCTGTTATCTCAGGATACTCGTCGTCGAGCTTCTTGCGGATCCGAGCCGTCAAGAGGGCACAACCTTCAATCATCCGTTCCACATGAGGATCTTCGCACTTATCTTCCTCAAGCTGGAGTCTCCCGGCAATCATCGGAAACCGACGCGCGAATTCAGCGCCCATCGCTCTGAGGAAACGAAGCTCACTCTCGTAATAACTTAACAGTTCTTGATCCAAGGTCGATTCAATCCTCGATCACGAAGTCTCGAGTAGAAAGCCGGAGTCGTGAGTCGTAGTAAACCGGCTCGGGGTTTGGTTCGACGCGAAGCATGGCGTCAATCCGAAAGTTAACTTCACGGTTGAGCGCGCTCCCTGGGCTCAATGTGACCGCGACCTCGATGAGTCGAGGTTCGAAGCGTCTGATTGCCTCAGTGATCGCGAATTCGAGCGCTTCAGTGTGTTTTGGATTTTCCAGACTAAAATGTGTGAAATCGGGGAGTCCAAAGCAGAGCATCGATTTGCTCGCTTCGGAGCCGATCGGGATGTCGATCGGGGGGACTCGACTGTTGAGGAGCCACTCCAGGTCACGCTTCAGCGCCGCTTTGACGTCCCGGAGTCGGACTGCGCGCAGTGGTTCAACCTCAATCCGATTCCTCGGATCGAGGTTGATGAGACGGTCGAGCACCGAAAGCTCTAGTTCTTGTTCCGCATGAGGTCCGGCCACAACGCGTCTCTATTACGGTGTGGTTCGGATCCTGGGGGAACCTTGATGACGATTAACACCCACCAGGACCGAACAGGGTCAAGAACGCTGGTTCGGCTTAGAGACCCGAGTGCGACTTGAGTTGCTGGTTGAACGAAGAGACCGCAGCAGAGGAGACCGAACCGGTATCGTCCTGCTTGAAATACTCTTCTTTCACTTCAGCAAAGTTCAAGCTCATCGATTCAATCGGAACGTCATCACCGCTACCACCGGTCTGGTAGGACGAAATCACCACGTCGGTCAGCGTGATCTCAAGGTATTTTTCTGCATTCTCACCGGATGCCTTTAGGCAAGTGAGAACGGCATTGGTCAGGTGCTTACCTGATGCACAGTGAACCATCAGCTTTGGCGAGGCCGGACACTGACGGAATGAGACACTCAGGTCTTGGAGGTTCGCTGAAGCAGTTGTACCACCCTCACCAAAGCTGAAGCCACCAGCTTGGCTGACCCCCCAGCTCCAGCTCAGGATCTCAATCTGACCTTCGAAGCTCTGCTGCTGAGACTCACCCTTGATTTCCGGTGTGAATTTCAGGAAGTAATTGGCTGCCATTGTCCCTATCCTTTCTTGGTGAATGAAACAATCTTAATTGATCAACAATTCTTTGGTGTTACTTAGCCGGAATTGTTGATCGGTACGAAACCGGAGTTGGACTAAGACTCGTGCCGGCAAGGCTTGAGTCAGTTAAAGATCCGCACCTCCAACGGCCCGAGACGCGACTGGCTCGGGCAACCGCGAGCGAACAACGTGGCCATAAGTGGATTGGTCTCATAGTCGTTGTTCATCATCGGGGGCCAGGTGCGGTGGATGCCCCCTCGCGTGCTTCCTGCATTGGTCAGTTCGCCGAAGCTGGAAGCTCGGCAACGAGTCTGAGTGAGACAGTCAACTCGTCAAGCTGGAAGTGTGGCTTGAGGAACGCAACTGCTTGATAGCAGCCCGGTCGGGCCGGATCCTCGAAGACCTCGATCTTGGCTTGGTTGAGTGGTTTTTTCGCCTTGTCTTCGTGTCCAGCACGGTTGTCCGAGGTCACATACTGGTTGATCCAGCGCTGGAGGAAGAGCTGACAATCCTCGGGGCTCATAAACGAGCCAATCATGTCCCGCATCATCGCTTTGAGGTAGTGTGCGATCCGAGAGACAGCGAAGATGTACTGCAATTGAGTCGAGAGCCTTGCATTGGCGTTCGCCTCATCGGTGTCGTAGACCGCGGCTTTCTGACACGATTGTGCGGCAAAAAACGCGGCATAGTCGGTATTCCGACAGTGAACCAAGGGGATAAATCCGAGGTCCGAAAGTTGTTTCTCCCGACGTTCGGTGATCGCGATTTCAGTTGGGCACTTCATCGCGACGTCGCCCTGGTCCGTCTTGAACGTATGGGTTGGCAACCCTGCAACAACCCCGCCCGATTGGACCCCTCGGATCGTCGCGCACCAGTGGTGCTGAGCAAAGGAGTCAGTCAATCGGGTTGCCATTGCCCAGGCTGCATTGCCCCAGAGATATTTCGAGTGATCCTTCCCATCGACATCTTCAACAAAGTTGAACGCTTCGACAGGTTTCGTCTCCGGCCCGTAAGGGAGCCTCATCAGCGTATGTGGGAGACAAAGCCCCACGTACCGTGAGTCATCCGAGTCGCGGAACGATCGCCATTTGACATACTCAGGAGTGCTGAAAATTTTCGCGAGATCCCGAGGATCACCGAGCTGTTGGTAGCTTTCAAGGTTAAACATATAGGGGCTTGCCGCCGAGATGAAGGGAGCATGGGCGGCCGCCGCGACCCCGGAAATCTTCTCAAGGAGTGACATGTCTTGAGGGCCGGCGTCGAACTCATAGTCACCAACGAGGGCACCAAACGGCTCACCACCGAACGTGCCGTACTCTTCCTCATAGACCTTCTTAAACAGGGCACTTTGATCAAACTCCGCAGCCCGTTCCATGTCCTTCAACAGGTCGGACTTGGAGACATTCATCACCCTGATCTTTAGATCGCTGCCCGTTTCGCTTTGGTGGACAAGATAGTGGAGTCCACGCCAAGATGCTTCGAGCTTTTGGAACTCTTCATGGTGCATAATCTCATTGAGCTGCTTCGACAGAAGCTGATCAATTTGCCCGATCCGGGCATTGATCATCGCCTGAACATCCTTCGAGACAGTCATCGTTTCAGACATTACCTGGTCGACGAACTCGCCGATAATGTCCCGACCAAACTCCCTCTGTGCGTCATCGCGATTGAGCCCGCCCTCGCGGAGAATCTTGCCAAGGATGCTATCAGATTGCTCGGTTGTTTCGGCTGCAGACTGTCCTGAGTGTTCTTCTGCGGTTGACATCTTTATTCTGCCTCCGAGTCGTTTGTTGCAGGTTCGGTCTCAGGATCTGTTGAATCTGCCTGGGATCGACCTGCCTCTTGGGCGAGTCGCTTCATGTCGTCGGTGTTTTGCACGACTTCTTCGAGGAGTTCCTCAAGCCGATCATTAACGTCCATCCGAGCGATTAGTGACTTCAGTCGATCGCGAGCTTCGAGTAATTCCTTCAGCGGCTTGACCTGTTTCACCACCTGCTCGGGCTCGAAATCTTCCATCCGAGAGAATTCCAGCTCGACTTTCATCTTGCTTTCGTTCTCTTGAAGACGGTTCTCCGTCTGGAAGACGAGTCGGGGTTTGGCACGCTCAAGGACTTGATTGAAGTTGTCTCGGTCGATCTCCGTGAACTCTCGGTCCTTGAGGCGAGGGAGCTTCTCTTTGGGTTGGCCCGATAAATCGGCGAGGACGCCGACCACAAAGGGAAGCTCTTTCTGTTTCTTCGCGTTGCCGATTTCCACGTCATATGTGAGGTGAACACGCGGCTTGCGGACTCGATCGAGCTTGTGTTGCTGACTTCCCGTGGCCATGGTTCACTCCTGATTGGGCGTCATTTGCGATACGTGATCGTTACGAGGCTGAGAGTCTGATCCTAAAAGGCTGATCAAGTCCGACTCAACCCTCTCGCCAATCAAAACGATGGCGGAGTGACTTACTTGCGTTTCTTACTTTCCAGTTCGTGTTTTTTGTTTTTTCCCCGATTCATCCACCAAAGCTTGCGCTTTAGGTACAGGGGATCAGAATCTGGTCGAGCTCAAAACAAACGGATCCGTTTAGATTGTCGAAACCGAGAACCACTCAGGGCAAATGGTTAGCCTTCAGTCGGAGGCGGTGGAGTCCATGCCGGAATCTGGAGGAGGGAACCGAGGAGTTGGTATGCCTCTCGATTCTTGCTATACTGCTTAGACAATTCTTCATATTCCTGGTCAAGTGATCTGACTTCGCTGAGGAGTTCACGGTGCTTCTCTCGATTTTCGACGAGTCTTGCCCCGAGTTCGCTTAGGGCTCGAGCCCGAGGGAGAAAATCGATCAGGATCTGTCCGAACTCGTTGGACTCGGGAGCAGGGCCGGAGCCGATCGGGGTTTGGGCCGTGGTGCTCGGCTCGGATCCGGCGCTGGGATCATCCAATGATTCAGGAGTATCAGGGGTTTCGGTCGCCGTGAGCGCATTCAGGATGGCGTCAAGTTCGGGATCCGGCTCCTGTTCTCGTTTCTGCTTCAGGATCGGCTCGAGGACGCGTGCACAGGTGTTGAGGACCTCCTCAAGATTACCGAGCCCCGGTGCATCGACACCGAAACGATCGTCTGTCGCAGCGTTAAACGCTTGGAAGATCGATTGCGCAGCTTTGAGATCAGCCACGAGACGTTCGTAGAAGCTCCGAGGAGTCTGATTGACCTCCTCGTCAAACATCTTGCCGTCGATTTTCCCTTTGGCGACGAGTTTCGCAGCGGCATCAGGGTCCTTCCTTGCTGCGTTGTCCACTTCGCGTGACTCATAATACCTAAGCAGATCAAACTTCTTTTCTCCGTCGGTTAAGTTAAGATGCTGAATGACCAAACAAACCGTTTTGCTACCGTTGAGGTGAAGGAATGGCGCTTCGCGTGAGAGCAAATCATCATCTTCAATGACGGGGTAATATGTTTCCCAAAAACGCTCCTGGATGCCGTAGGCGATTGAGAGGCCGTCGCGTAACCCAGCAAAGCTATGAAGATTGGTGAGTGCCTCGGTAAGCCAGGCGGCAATTCTGAGATCTTTGGTTCGATGGGCAAGGGCCTCAGTGCTAATCTGAACGACCTCGGGCCAATCAGAAGTTTTCACATCCCGGACCCAGTCGCCTTGAGGCAGAGCGGTATCAGCGCGTCTTGCCTCCTGGATCTGACTATATTCGGGCTCATATGCCAGGCTGATTCCCGAAGGATTCTCCCCGGGGATCGGTTGAAGTAGCTTCTCTACATCGATCGTCGGGGGTGACTCCAACGGATTGGACTTCAATACAGCAGGAGGCGATTTTGGGCCTTCGAGAGTGGGGCTAGTCGAAGACTCAGGTACTCTAGTGTCACTAATCTGATCAGGCTCGATACTCATCAGCATACCGTTCGTTTAGTGAGGAATGGAGTCAGGTAGTTGGCGGAGCGAATTTGAGTTCTCTGAGTTCCAGCAAGGTCTGGGTCTGGTCATCAACCACGAATTCCTTACAACCGACTCCTCGGACTATTTCACCCGGGGTATTCAACCAATCGGTTCGTCTCCCGAGTCGGATCAGATCATCTGGATGCTGAGACGAAGCTGGGTAGACCAGCGGGACGTGGACTCTCCCGAGTTGACCGTCGAAGGTTGCGAGCTTTGCCGGTCCCCAGAGAAGGTCGCGGAAATCTTGGGGCGGCTCGACCTCGAGGAATTGAAGGTGTTCCCAGGGGATCCAACAGTAACCCGACGGTACGAAGACCTCGAGAACAGGCCCGAGCAGATCATCTGCGTCCTGAATATCCTCAAAAGAGCCTCCCGGAGTATTCCCAGGTGTCGCCCGTCGGACTTCGCTGGCTTGATCCAGGAGTGCCCGGGCTTGCTCAGGTTGACCGTTGCGGAGGTGATCGATCGCTTCCAAGTGCAGCGTGACCGCTGCTGTCGGTTCCAATGCAAATTGGGGACGCCGCCCTTCAAGGAACAATGCCGTGCGTTGACGTTCTGCCTCCAAGAGTTGTCGATAGTGAGTCCCGGTTAAGGTCTTCGTGGGGTCGTCCTCATTTCCCGAGAGGACTTTCACCTGCCGTTCGGCACGATCAAGTTCTCCGGCATAACTCAAAAGCTCAAACAAGAACATCCGTGCCGATTCATCCTCAGGGCGTTCCTTCAGGTGCGAGGAGACACTCTCGATCGCTGCATTCAATTGGGCGTCATCGAGAAGCGCTTTTGCTTTTTGCATTGTTTTGTTCTCTATGTGCCGCGATCCTTTGCAAGGAATCAAACCCGACGGTCGATTGGGAGCAAGGTGCGTTCCTCGGGACCGTTGTAAACGCAGGACGGTCGGATCAAACGGTTGGCAGCGCGTTGCTCCATGATGTGGGCAGCCCAACCGGTCACGCGTGCCATGACAAAGATGGGCGTGAAGGTCTGGATCTCAAGACCAAGAAGGTGGTACATCGGCCCCGCCGGGAAGTCGAGGTTCGGGGGAATTCCTTTCTCCTGCTCGACTGTCTCTTCAACGATCTTGGATATCTGCATCCAACGGGTATCACCAACGACTTCGGCAACAGCATCCCGATAGCGCTTCATGGTCGGTACGCGGGAGTCACCAAGTCGGTAAAGTCGATGGCCAAATCCCATGATCTTCCGTTTTGCTGCAAGCGCATCGAGGACCCATTGACGGGCCTTCTCCGGCTGATCGATCTCGATCAACATTTGCATCACGGCTTCGTTGGCTCCGCCATGCAGTGGTCCTTTAAGTGCACCGATTGCCGCAACAACACTGGAGCAGAGATCAGAGAGCGTCGAGGTCACGACCCGTGCGGTAAAGGTTGAGGCGTTGAAGCTGTGTTCAGCGTAAAGGGTCAGCGAGGCGTCGAAGGCACGGACCAGTTCAGGAGCAGGAATCGTCCCCGAAGACATCCAGAGATAGTTCTCGGCGATCGATAAGTTCGGGTCGGGGTCGATCGGATCCAGACCGGCACGGAGCCGCGCATCGGTGGCGATGATCGTCGGAATCTTCGACAAGAGGGTGATGCTCCGCCTCAGATCATCCGCAGGTTCAGAGCCCTTGGGGAACTCGTCGGACATCCCAAGGAGACTGACCCCCGTTCGGAGCCCATCCATCAAGTGGTGACCGGATGGAAACCGTCGGATCTGATCAATTATGATCGGGTCAAGCTGACGAAGTCCTGCCTCTTGCGCCCGAAAGGGAGCGAGATCGGCTGCGGTTGGAAGCTCACCGAAGAGCAACAGGTAGGCGACTTCTTCGAACGAACATTGCTCGGCGAGCGCTGCGACAGGGTAGCCTCGATAGAGAAGTTTCTTCTCGTTCGGAACGACGTTGGAGATCCCTGAGACGTCCGCAAGCACTCCGTCGAGACCTCGATGAATCTGCGGTTCTGCTGATTCGGCCGCCATGATGCATCTGTCTCCCAATTGCATGACTTGGATGGATTGAAGTTCGTTACTCGGGGAGTCCAAAATTAAAGAGGTCCTGATCGAAGACCTCGTATGATTGGTAATCAAGCAAGTCGTAGAGTTCGCGACGTGTTTGCATCGAGTCCAAGAGGGATTCTTGGATTCCTTCCTCGGCGATCACGCGGAGTCCACGTTCTACGGCTCCCATGGCAATCCGGAGTGTTGTTACAGGGTAGATTACCAGATTCACTCCAAGCTCTTTCAGCTCGGAGGTCGTCAGCAATTTTGATTTGCCGAACTCGGTCATATTGGCGATCAAAGGGACCTTGAATATGTTCCGGACTGCCTCAAACTCGTGAGCATCTTGGAGCGCCTCGGGAAAAATCGCGTCGGCACCGGCATCAACATAGGCCCGACATCGTTCGATCATCGCGTCCAGGCCATCGACCGATCGTGCATCGGATCGGGCGATAATCAGGAAGTCCCGATCGCGACGCCCCTGGACTGCGGCCTGTACCTTCCGACACATCTCTTCGGTCGGAACGAGCTGCTTATGATCGAGGTGACCACATCGTTTGGGGTTCCGTTGGTCTTCGAGATGGCAACCAACAAGCCCGGCATCCTCCATAATCTGAATTGTCCGAGCCACGTTCAACGGTTCTCCGAACCCAGTATCGATGTCGACAATGGTGGGCAGGGCACTGACTCGTGCGATGGTGGCAGCGCGACCCGCGACCTCAGAGAGGGTCGTCATCCCAATATCGGGGAGCCCGAGATCAGCCGAAAGTACCGCTCCGGAGACGTAGACTCCTTCAAAACCAAGCTGCTCGATTAATCGGGCCACCAGTGGTGAGAACGCGCCGGGAAATCGCAAGAGATTTCCACTTTTGAGCATTGCTTGTAATGACCGGCGCTTCGAGCCAGAGTCGGATTGTGCGTGAAGCATCAGAAAATCCCTGGCCGACGATTGGTTGAGGCGTTTTGGAGTCCGGGGAGAACCTCGACGGTGAGACCATGCAACTGGGTTGCGTCCAGGGTAACGAGCCCATCGACGGTCTCGAAGAAGCGTCTTGCCTCGTCGGAAGCCACGATTCCCTCCGTCAACGCTTGGAATTTCTTGATGTAGTCCGAGCGATCGAATGGTCGCTTACCACGACGATGGGCATGAGCGACCTCCAGCTCGTCATCGATCGTCGTTCCATCGTCGAAATGAATCTCGACCCGAGCCCCGAACGCCTTGCGATCAGGATGAGGATCATGGTAACGCTGGGTCCACATCGGATCTTCAACGGTCTCGATTTTGCGCCAGAGACGAACGGTCTCGGGACGATTGGCTCGCTCGGGCGAATAGCTCTCGAGATGGTGCCACTTGCCGTCTTCCAGAGCGACCGCGAAGATATACATCAGGCTATGGTCGAGTGTCTCACGAGAAGCCTGAGGATCATATTTTTCTGGATCACCGGCACCCGAGCCAATCACAAAATGCGTGTGATGACTCGTCCTGATGCGGACCTTCTCGACCCGTTCGAGGTTAGTGATTTGGCCACGGAGTTCAAAGGCAAGGTCGATTAATGCTTGGGCTTGATACTCGGCTGAATGCTCTTTGGTGTAGGTTTCGAGAATCGCCCGTCGTGGTTCATTCGGCTCGGGCAGCTCTACCTGATACTCCGCGTCGGGACCATCGAGGAACCAGGCGATGATACTGTCTTCCCCTTCGTAAAGAGGCGAAGGACTGGTTTCACCGCGCATCGCACGATCGACAGCTTCCACGGCAAGTTTCCCTGCATGGGCGGGGGCATATGCCTTCCAAGACGAGATCGCCCCTTTTCGTGACTGTCTTGATGAAACGCAGACGTGAGCAACTTGCTGAATCGCCTGGTAGATCGTTTCGGTATCGAGGCCGAGCATCGCACCGAGACCCGCTGCTTGGGCGGGGCCTAGATGGGCGATGTGATCGACTTTGTGGCGATGGAGGCAGATTGCTTTGACGAGGGCAACATGTGCCTCATAGGCTGCGATGATCCCGCGCTCGAGCTCTGCCCCCGATCGATGACACTGTTCCGCCACCGCGAGGAGCGGTGGAATGGAGTCGGCGGGGTGGGCATAATCGGCGGCTAAATACGTGTCGTGCATGTCCAGTTCTCGGACCGCCGTCCCATTAGCCCAGGCAGCCCATTCGGCATCGACTCGAGTCGATGCTGGCAGACCAATCACACGCGCCCCGTTGAGTCTCGGGTGGGCCAACGCTTGGGCACGTGCAGTCGCGACGGGGGATCGATCGAACGCCGCAGTAGCCACTGCGGCGTTGTCGATGATCCGGCTTCCGACCATGGACTGCACATCAAGCTCGGGATCGGTCCGGTTGGTTCCGGCAGCGACCTCTGCAAGTTTCCAAGCAAGCTGCTCCGTTCGGGGCGGCGTTGCCGAAGACGGGAAGACTCGGACCGCAAACGAGTTCATCAGCGATTACTCACTTGTCGCGAGGAGCATCGGGTGCATTAATCGTAGGGAGAGACTTGGAGAGACGGTCAATCACTGTTCTGTATTCCGGGTCTCTGGCAAGATTCTGCCACTCCATTGGGTCGACTTTATGGTCGTACAGTTCTTCCGAGCCGTCTTTATAGTGGATGTAACGCCAACGCTCGGAGCGGACTGCATGATTGTCTTTGCCATGGGTGGTCACGATTGGATGGTCCCAACGTGCTTGAGGATCATCCAGTAGGGGGCGGAGGCTCTTACCTTCCAACCCGGACTTGGCAGGCAATCCACAGAGATCGGCAAGGGTCGGGTAGATGTCGAGAAGACTGACGGTCCGAGCACAGCGCCCTCCGGGACTCGCCACACGTGGTGCAGCAATCACGAAGGGGACTCGGGTCGCTTCTTCCCAGAGAGCGAATTTCCTCCAATGCTCCTTTTCACCGAGATGCCAACCGTGGTCTCCCCACATCACGATGATCGTATTCTCGGCGATCGGACTGGCGTCAATGGCATCGAGGAGTCGCCCAACTTGCCAATCGGTAAATGCGATGCTCGCTAGGTATCCTCGAATAGCGTGCCGCCACTGGTCATTCTCGACTACCCGTCGATGGTCACGATCGGGGCGGGCCATCGCAATCGCCGGTTCCGGAAGGTCGTCCAAGTCATCTGAGGGAACTTCGGGGATCACGACCTCATCAAGGTTGATCTCATCGAAGTAACGTTTCGGGACATACCATGGGAGGTGAGGACGGTAGATCCCAACTGCCAAAAAGAGCGGTTGGTCAGCGGATTCTCGGAGCTGTTCAATTGCCCAGTCGACTACCTTGTGGTCCCCCATTTCCTGATCTGCCAGATCAATCGGACCCCAATCGAAGTGGCCAGTTTTTGGTATCCCACTTAACGGGCGATTGTCGGGCATCTTGTTCCCTGGGCTCTGGAAATACTCATCCCAGGATTCCAGGTCGTTGTACTTGCCGTGGAAGATCTTACCGCCACCGAGAACTCGGTAACCGCCTGCCATGAAGTGTTGTGGGAGGGTGACGACATCGGGGAGTACAGGACGCCAAGGTTGGGGGTTCACGTAAATCCCCGTGGTGCTCGGGCGGAGTCCGGTCAGCAAACTCACCCTCGAAGGGTTACAAGCCGGTGCCGCGCAGTACGCATGTTCGAAGACCACACCACGGGCGGCGAGTCGATCGAGGTTTGGAGTCTTGATCGCCGGATAACCACCCAGGAATCCGACCCAGTCGTTCAGATCGTCGATCGCCAGGAAAACCACGTTGGGCCGTGCCTGATTGCTCTCGTCATTCGTACCGACAGCCGAACTTGTCCCGACAGATCCAACCAGTAGTAAGGCGAAGACGATTCGTCCTGTTGCCATGTGCTGTCCCCAAAGATTGTGCTTGACGAACACTTATGCGATACGGGTAGGCATAAGCCGATATTTAGTTTTTCTTCGGTGGGTGCAATTCGGCCCAAGGAATGACATTCGAACGGGCCGCCCAAGCTTCGAAACGCGCAGCGAGTTCATCCACGACTTCAGGGTGGTGCTCGGCGAGATCCCTCAATTCGGTACGGTCGGCTTCGATATCGTAAAGCTCCCAATCACCGGGATAATCGCTCACGAGCTTCCACTTGCCCGATCGAACTGCACGGTTCCCCTCGTGTTCCCAGAAAATCGCCTCATGACCCGCGCGCTCACCGGTCTTGAGGAGAGGGATCAGGCTCTTGCCTTCGAGCGGGGTGATCGCGTTTCCCTGATACTCTTCCGGGTAGGTTGCTTCGGCTGCATCAACACAAGTCGCCATCAGATCGATCAGGTGTCCTGGTGAGTGATTAATCGAGCCCTGGAGCGACTCGGGAATCCCCGCTGGCCAGTGTGCGATCAAAGGGCTGGAGATCCCACCTTCGTGAACCCAATGTTTGTAGCGTCGGAATGGGGTGTTCGAGGCATTGGCCCAAGCGAGTCCGTAGCTCTGGTAGGTGTGATCAGGACCAGGCATCAGTTCGGGGCGATTCCCTTGAAGGACCTCTCGCCCGTCACGAGTCTCAAGCGGAATGTGGCGAGCCTTACCATTCCTGCCAAGCCCTTCGGCACAACCACCGTTGTCGGCCAAGAAGAGGATCAATGTGTCCTCGAAAACTCCTTCTTGTTTGAGTTGATCCACGATCCGACCGATCCCTTGATCCATTCGATCGATCATCGCCGCGTAGACTTCCATCCGCCGTGATTCCCACTCTTTGTTCTTGGCATCCTCCCAGGGTGTTCCGGTTGGATCGCGGGGACTGATTGGCCACGAACTGGAGACGATCCCCAGCTCGACCATCCGCCGGAATCGCTCGAACCGGAGTTGTTCCCAGCCGTCGTCGTAGCGCCCTTGATACTTCGCGATATCCTCGGGCAACGCATGAAGGGGCCAATGCGGTGCCGTGTAGGCGACATAGAGGAAGAAGGGCTGGTCCCCATCAGCGTTCTGCTCGATAAACGAGGAAGCATACTCACTAATAGCATCGGTGTAGTAGTATTTATCCCCTTCGGGTTTGATCAGTTCTTGATCCAGGGTCAAAGTGGCGGGATCGTAGAAGCTCCCGGCGCCGTGGATCGTGCCGTAGAATCGATCAAAACCGCGGGCAATCGGGCCATTTTCTTGAGCGCGAACAGGGCGACAAACGTGCCACTTACCTGACATCAGCGTTGTATAGCGGGCCGGCTTGAGCGCTTCCGCAATGGTGACGCTGGAACGATTGAGGTCGCCTCGATACCCTGGTCGCTGATCGTCACCCATCATGTGCCCGACTCCTGCCTGATGAGAATAAAGACCGGTGAGCAGGGCGGCACGGGTCGGGCAACATCGGGCCGTGTTGTAGAACTGGGTGAACCGGATCCCATTACCAGCCAACGCGTCGAGCTCCGGGGTCTCGATTTCACTCCCGTAGCAACCGATGTCCGAGAAACCCATGTCATCGGCCATGATGATGATCAGATTAGGCCTTGAATCGGCCGAGGCTCGATCAAGGAACGCAACGAGCGCGAGCAAGGATCCAAGGACGATTGTGCAACGACGTTGAACGATCATCGGGGTTGGCTCCAAAAAGTGGGTCGACTCTCGTCCCGATTGTTTTGAACGATCATCGGGGTTGGCTCCAAAAAGTGGGTCGACTCTCGTCCCGATTGTTTTGACGGCTTGGATCTTGATCGATCCGTTTTATTCACGATACCAGTCGGTTCGACGTTCGGAAATCCTAGACCCAGCCTTCGATTCAAGATGAGGCCAAGGGTGAGGGCGGACGCTAGCGGATCGGTTCCAAGGGCGTTAGACTGCCGGACCGAGACAAGAGGTTCTGTTCCCCTTGCTCGGATCGCCCCGAAGAACCCAAGGAGTCCACAATGCGACGGCTTCTACTGATGATCCCTCTCCTCATCCAACCCGTTCTTGGAGCGACCGATGCGGTCGCGGCCGATGATGAGGGATTCGTTTCATTGGTCAACGGCACCGACCCCAATCAATTCGACCTCGTCGAAATCACAGGCGACACCATCTCGATCAACGCTGACGGTGTCATTTCGGTCACCGGAAAACCCAACGGCTACTTTGCGACCAAAGACAGCTACACCAATTACGTCCTCAAATTCGATTGGATGTACGAACGTCCAGATGACCTTGAAGACGATGCGGAGTTTAACGGCAACAGTGGGTTACTCCTGCACATCGGAGGTGAGCCGAAGGTCTGGCCGAAGTGCGTCGAAGCTCAGCTCATGAACCGAGACGCCGGACACGTCTTTGGCATCGGCGGTGGCGCATTCGAGAGCAAGTATTCGAATGCCGAACGCAAGGAACTACAGGCAAAGGGAATCAAGCCTGTTGGTCAGTGGAATGAGGAAGAAGTCATCTGCAAGGACGGTATGATCACCTGCATCATCAATGGTGTAGAAATCGACTCCGGAACTGGTGCTGTCCCGGATTCGGGGCCTATCGGATGGCAGTCTGAAGGCCGACCCTTGAAGTTCCGTAATCTGATGATCAAAGTGCTCGACTGAGTGATTGAAGTAGCGTTACTCACGGACATCGGCTCTGGTGTCATCAACGACGCCAGAGCCCAGCGTCTTCAGTCGCGCTGGCTCCTCGATTCGATCGTGATCGGTATCTTCCGACTTGCGGTCGGTTTCTCAGGGGCGATCTCATCACGGAGAATCAACTCAACCTCGAAGTCCCCCGGCCGCAAGCCTTCGAGAACTACCCCTGCTCCCAAGTACAAGGGTGTCGGTGGATTTTCCGTCGTCGTCTCGTAATCGACCACCCGATTCAACGATCGATAGACTGACTCCTGGCCCTTGATCCGAAGTTTGAGATCAATCGTGAGATGGGCTCGATAGCGCTTCGTTTCTTGATCACGCACAATAAAATAGTTGAACGGTTCAATATAAATTTGCAATTTTTCGCCAACTACAAATAGTGGCTCTTCTCGCTTGTCGAAGTCGCGGAATCGTCGGATTGTCTCACAGAGGATCGGATCGGTCAGATCTGGCCGTGATCCAGATTCCTCAGCCTCCTGACTCTCACTCCACCATCCTGCGGTTGCTGTTGGAGCTGTGGCCATCAGGAGGCCCAGGATTGAGAGCAGAAGCCACCAGCATTTCCTTGAGACGACTCGGTCGAATTGGAACATCGGACAATCCAAGCAAATGAACTCGACTTCGGTTGGTGTTTCAATTACGGACTACATCATCGTTCATCCGTCAGCGGAGTTCATACAAAAATCGAAGAAATTCAGTTCAGTGCCACATGCTCTCTTGCCCCAAGAATGAGCTGGCCTTGCGAAGAGGCAAAGGAAATCAAGGGTAGTAGTCAAGAGTCAGAGACTACAACTGAGGAGCGGAACCGGAAGTCTCTTCAGTGATCTCCTCGTCGTGTTGCCAAATTGCAACTACAGAGTCTCCCTAATGCAACACAACAGGCATGGGTGAACTTCACTCTTGAGGAACGGAACTAGCGATTGGTCACACGACCCATCCATCTGCGTCATTTCTACGGAACGGGGGAGTCGAAGAGACCAACAAACAACCTTGGTTTTTCTCACTTTCCCAACATTATCGCCCATGAAGTGAAAACGACGATGAGGTCTACAGGTGAACTAGTTTCTTGGAACACCCGGTTCTAAACTATTCTTCACTCAACAGATACTCAAGTACCTGACATTACGAAGACAATTGCAGAATTCGATATGATCGAACTATCTTCGAGTCTAATGGAGTAGGCATTGGATAAGCTCGGTTCATGAATGCAGGAATCGAGTAGGTAATGAGTTAGCCAGAGGTCCTTCCTCAGTTTCACAACACACTCAACCTGGACGCACTTGGTTGGTGTTCTAGCACCACCACCTATCGACGCTGCGTGTCGATACCAGACGTCCATCTACACAAGCGATTTGTCTCGATCCCCAATGTCGAGACCAATCCGAATCCAATCTTCAACCACAGAAATCCATCGTGCGTCGATGGACCGAGAGTAATTTCAATGTCTATTCGTTTCACAAGAATTATTCCTGGCGTGATTCTGTCTGCCTTATTGACTGCAACGGCAGCCCAGGCCACATCGATTTCTTCCCACCTGACACGACGGGAGGGCATGAACACCTATCGACATCAAGGTGCTGACCTTACGATCGTCGACATCATCGCACGCCGAGAGTCACGAACAGCTTGGTTTGACCGCTGGCATCCCCGACAGGCAGGAATCTTGAGCCTTGGTCTTGATGGGATGATCGAACTCAGAAACGAACGTCCCGACATGATCCAGCTACTTTTCCCTGTGGTCGATTACCTTCTGGACGACTTCACCCCCGACGCAATAACTGATTCTGGCCAAATACTTTCGGATCAGTCGGATCACCCATTCTCCTGCCCCGGTATTGGGCTTGATGAAGCCAGTCCTATCGATGCCCCGGAAGAGCCGACAACACATTCTGCCCTGCTCAATCCCAATCTTGGAGTAGTCGAACAGTCGACTGAGATGGTCCTCAACATCGACGATGACATGCCCTCGGATCCGATGGACACCACGGACTTGCTCAGCAACGGATCCGACGCTCATCCAATTTCGTTGACGGCGATTCCAGAACCTTCAAGCTGGTTGATACTAGCAACGGGACTTATCGGCCTTTGTACATTCCGCTGGAGAACTTTAGGCACATTTAAGCATACGATCTCTTCGCTTAAATATCAGATTACCTTTATGCGTAATCTAATGATCTCGTCTGTCAGAAGATAATCTACAGGGAGTGTTTCTCTTGCGAGTGCCCGTAGAACATAACCCAACCTTTTTCTCAACAATATTTCGGCCACCACGGAGGTGACTTGTCCCTTCAGTGTACATGCCCCGTAAAATTCTAAGTGAACTCTGATTTTACTCTTCGGTCCTTTCTCGAGGAGGAACTAGCCATGTCGGCAAGTTACGATCCAACTTATCGGAACCGAGACTCGAATTCTGGCGGCGGGTCGCTGCTCTTTATGTTGCTCTTCGCTGCAATCGGGATCGGCGTCTTTCTCTACTTCCTCCGGGCGCAGAGTCGTCGTGTGGCATTACTAGAGCGAGATCGGGCGATGGTTGCAACGGAACAAGCCCGCGCTGCTGAAGTCCAAGCGAGAGAAACAGCCGAAGCCCTGGACGCCATCAACGAAGCACAATCGAACTCTGCGGCTGAACTTGACCAACTCCGTGCCGAGAACCAGGCACTCCGCGAAGAGAATGAAACACTCCGAGCACGATTGGCGGAACTCGGTGTCGAGTCCGATGCAAATGCGGAAGCATCGGCAATCATTCCTCGTGAAGACGGCTGACCGTATCCGAGCCGTAGAGTTCGAGGGCTAGCTGGACGGTCCGGAAGTGAATGTCGACAATTGCTTCCAGATCCTTCGCATAGCCACCCGCCATACAAACCACAGCGGGGAGTCCAGCAGCTCTCAGGGCGTTGAAAACGAGTCGGTCACGTGCCGCGAGCCCTTCTTTGGAGAGTGCCATTCGCCCGAACTGATCTTCGTGAAAGGGGTCGGCACCAGCGATGTAGATCGCGAGGTCAGCCTCTGCCCGATCGAGCGCTATGTTGAGACTCGGCCCCAATGCCTGGAGATAGCCGTTATCGTCGGTTTTGTCCGGAAGCGGGACGTCGAGATCACTCGGAGGCTTCTGAAGCGGGTAGTTCTTTGCGCCGTGAATCGAATACGTAAACACTGATGGATCGTCCGCAAAGATCAGCGCGGTCCCGTCCCCTTGGTGGACGTCACAGTCGATGACAATCACACGATCCACCAGACCCTCGGCTTGCATCGCCCGTGCGGCCAACCCGGCATCATTGAAAACACAATAGCCCGCACAACGGTCGGGGGCAGCGTGATGTGTCCCGCCGGCGAGATTGATTCCGATTCTCTCTCCACGGACTGCGTCTCGTGCCGCCGAGATCGTCGCGCCGCTGGACCGTCGAGATCGTTCCACTAAGGCCTCGGACCAAGGGAAACCTAGAGCCCGGGCTTCGACTTCAAGAAGACGTCCCGAGAGAACTCGGTCTAGATAGTCGGGTTGATGAACTCTGAGGATTTCTTCATTCGTTGCCGCAGGGGGAACACAGAGGTCAGTTTTTGAGACGAGTCCAGCCTCGACGATGCGTTCCCGGAGCCTCCGATACTTCGCCATCGGAAACCGGTGCCACTCAGGAAGCGGCAACACATAGTGATCCGTCGAATAAATCGCCAATGGCGTAGTCCCATGAAGTCATACGAACCAAGATCGGAATCGAGGTGTTGCCTCGATCTCTCTGCTCGACCGAGCTAGTTTTCGGCGTTATTGTAAGCATCGAACCAGAATCGACCGTTATTGAATCGCCGAGGACCTACTCATGTTGTCGTTGCTTCCTGCAATTGCGTTACTTTGGAGCCCCCCACAGAATCCACTCGCAATTCCGGCGATGACTTACCAGGAGGCTCGGAACTACGTTTGCTACAAGGTCGCCGAACCGATCTCCATCGATGGCAGACTCGATGAATCTGAATGGGGCGAGATCCCATGGACGGCGCTCTTTGTCGACATCGAGGGTGATGCCAAACCACGACCCCGGTTCGAAACCCGTGCGAAAATGGCTTGGGACGATGACTACTTCTACTTCGCCGCTGCGTTGAAAGAACCACACGTCTGGGGAACGCTTACCGAGCACGATTCGGTCATCTTCCGAGACAACGATTTCGAGGTCTTCATCGACCCCGACGGCGATAATCATCAGTACTACGAGTTTGAGATCAATGCTCTGAATACTGGATGGGACCTCCGGCTCGTAAAACCATATCGTGATGGTGGCCCCGCCTTGAACGAGTGGGAGATCCCTGGCTTGAAGACCGGAATCGGAATCCGAGGAACCCTCAACGACCCGACCGATGTCGACGAGGGTTGGTCGGTGGAAATCGCGATGCCCTGGGAGGTGTTAGCCGAATTCACCGAAACCTCCTGCCCACCTGAACCAGGGAATAGCTGGAAGGTGAACTTCTCCCGGGTCGAATGGAAACACCTGATCGTTGATGGAAAGTATCAGAAGGTCCCCAACACCCGAGAGGACAACTGGGTCTGGTCACCCCAGGGTGTAATCGATATGCATCGACCGGAACGCTGGGGCTACGTTCAATTCACAGATCCTCCTGTTGGCCAAGCAACCTTCAAGCCTGACGCCGATGCCGCCGCTCGCGACCTCCTCCATCAAATTTACTACGCGCAGAAAAACCATCATCGCCAGAATGGAACCTGGATCGAGTCACTCGATGACCTTGGAATCGAGATTCCGGATTCCTATGGTGACCTGCGGCTCGAACTCAACGATGAGGGATATGTCGCAGCAATCGAACGACCCGCTGAAGCTGATCTACCGGCCAGGTTGCTCCAGATTCGCCAGGACTCACTTGTTCAAGTGATCCCACTTCCCTGACCTCTGAGCCATTCAGAGGCCAAGTACCCACTTCCGAACCAGGCGCCAGGCTTAGTCAATCGACCAAGGAGATTGGGTCAGCCACCATTTCATGGTCCGGGTCACGCGATTGGGTGCGGCTTGTTGGATGAAGTGATCGGCGCCGGGAACGGTGATCAATGTGAGATCGCCGTCGATCCAATCCCAAGTTCCACTAAGTGCACCGGGGAGTAGGGCAGTATCGTCCAAGCCGTGAAACATGAGGACAGGACATTGGACTTGGGGAAACTCGGCGGCGGCTGTTTCGTCGAACTCGTATGGCGGTTTGGGATAGTTCGCCTTGTAGTAGTTCAGCATTCCTTCAACAGAGGAGAGTGCAAACGCCTCGTTGTAGACGGCACGAGCTTCGGGATCGCGGACCCACATTGAGAGTGCACTCGCCGGCAAGACAGATGCTGCGTCTTCAGCTTGGAAGTTCCGAGCATATTGGCTGTTCCGTTGTTGGGCGGGATTGGTGGCGAGTTCGCGGAAGAGCCCTCGAGGGTGAGGCAAGTTGAGGATCACGAGCCGCTCGGTCCGCTCTGGATGTTCCATCGCAAATGTCCAGGAAATGATCCCACCCCAGTCATGGCCGACGATGGTCGCTGTCTCCGCTTCGAAGTGGTCGAGAATCGCCTCAACGTCACCCACAAGGAGATCGAGAGCATAATTCTCTACACCCTCTGGAGCATCACTCTTGTTGTAACCCCGGAGGTCGGGAGCAACGACTCGAAAGTGTTCTGCTAATGCTGGCATCTGTTCGCGCCAGGTGTACCAGAAGTCGGGGAAGCCGTGGAGCATCACCAAGAGCGGGCCTTCACCGATCTCGGCGTAGTGGATCTTGACGCCGTCCGAGCCAACGAAGCCTTCACGGACAAGCTTCCTTACATCCAGTCGTCCCGCCGAACGCCCTCCTCGAACATTCATTGCCAACGAATAGACCTTGCTCTGACAAGTCAGGAAGAGAGTTTTACCGTTGGGACCGCCGAAGGTTACGTTGGAACAAAACTCGGGGACAGGAATGAGACCGAGCGCTTCCCCATCTGGGCTTACAACCCAGACTCCTCCTCGACCTGTGAAGTAAAGGTTGCCCGACGCGTCGATCGTCATTCCATCGGGGTCTGCAGTGCTCTCAACCTGGGGATCAAAGAAGACGGACGGATCACCGAGGCTCCCATCAGATCGGATTGGGTAGGCATACCAACGTTTTTCAGCACTATCACCGACATACAAGGTCTTTCCATCGTTCGAAGAGATCAGACCGTTCGGCAATGGCTGGACTTCGGCGAGCTTTTCGGCAGTCCCGTCAGCCGTCAAGCGATAGATCACGCTGGAAGACCGTTCCGCAAAATCAGGATCGGTGAAGTAAATGGTTCCGTCTGGTGCTTGGCAAAGATCGTTCGGCTGGTTGAGTTCGTCGTCCAATAGGATGACCTCCTCATCCCCCTCGATCGAATAGGAGATTAAGCGATGTCCGTAGGCTTGAGCCCCCAAGATCTTCCCCTCGTCGCTCAAAAAGGTACCGTTGACGCCTTCGGTTTGATCCTTGAACACGGTCGTCTGACCTGACGCGTCGCGTCGCAATAGTTGCTGATTTCTTTCACCAAAGGCGGTGAAGAAGAGTGAATCGGTCCGAGGGTCCCAGGTTGGTCCTTCGAAGAACCGGTTGTCTTCGAAGATGACGGTCAGTTCGGCACCTTGAACAACGGTCGGGGGGATCGGGAACGACAGAGCGATCTCCGGACAGGCGATCGTAAGACTCAACATGGAGAGCAGGGCAGGAGCAATCATCGAGCGATTCCTTCGAGTCGTTGATGAATCAGATCTTGCAATCGATTTGCGAGACGCACGCACCCGGAGATCCTAAGCGGAATCCGCCTTCTAGACGAGTCTCGACCCGCCACGCTCGATCAGTGGCTCACGGAGACCCTTGGCGACCCGAGGCCATCCGTGTTCTAATCAGCCCTCGACAACAACCCGCAAAACCCTGATGGCAGATCCAACCTCTTGAGTGACCGCCCTCAGACTAAGCAACGAATAAACAGTCCTTGGACTCAGCGTGAGCGAGTTTCGTCCCTGAGAGAGCCCCATGCATCTACCACCGCGCAGTAAGGGAAAGATCGAAGTCCACTCGGAAAACTCAGCGTTAGCCCGGAGAGTTGGGCTCCGAGCGCTTGCATTCGCCCACACCGCCGAAGCTGGCGGGATCGTTTTGCTTATCGCCGCAATCGCTGCGCTCGTTTGGGCAAATTCACCCTTTGCCGAAACATATGAGGGAATCTTTCACGCGCCGATCGAAGTAAAGTTCGGAGAGTTCGAACTTGCCCCACCTCCCGAGCTTGAGGAAAGCGACGCAGAGACTTCCGGGGGGGAGGAAGCTCCCGATGAGTCCGAATCGGCCCCTACGGGAGTGGAAACCGAATCCGAATCTGACTCGTCCCACGGGAGCGATGCTGGGCATCATATGACGCTCCATCACTGGATCAATGATGGTCTGATGGTCATTTTCTTCTTCGTCGTCGGACTAGAAATCAAGCGTGAGCTAGTTTGGGGCGAGTTGGCAGGAGTCCGACGCGCCGCGCTCCCGGCTGCAATTGCCTTGGGAGGAATGATCGTACCTGCCGGGATCTATGCGGTACTCAATAGTGTCGGGCCCGACGGCGACCTCGGGGGGACAGGGATCCCTATGGCAACGGACATCGCATTCGCTCTCGGTGTCTTGGCGATGCTGGGCAATCGTGTGCCAAACACCCTCCGGGTCTTGCTCCTCGCCTTCGCGATCGTGGACGATATCGGGGCGATCATGGTGATCGCCGTCTTCTACACCAACAACCTCTCGCTCTTTGCCTTGCTCCTGTCTGCCATCCTGCTCTTGATTGTTTACTTCATGCAGATCGTCGGTGTCCTAGACGTTGGCCCTTATATCTTTGTCGGGGGCTTAGTATGGGCGGCGATGCTCTGCTCCGGAGTCCACGCCACGATTGCCGGAGTGATTCTCGGCCTAATGACCCCTTCCTCCCCCTGGATTGACCTCCGGAACTATTCGAAGAATCTCGATTCGTTACAGAAACGATTCGACGAAGCACTCGCTGCTGGCGACGAAGAATTAGCAAATGAACTCCTGGGAAAGATCGAGAAATTCACACAGGGAACGGAGTCAGTGCTCGATCGTCTCGTCCGGTTAGTCCATCCTTGGTCCTCGTTCGTCGTCCTTCCCATCTTTGCATTCGCAAATGCTGGAGTGGCTCTTAACGCAGACTCGCTCAAAGCGGCATCGGGAAGTATTGTGATGTGGGGGATTTTCCTCGGCCTCCTCATTGGTAAACCGATCGGAACAACGGGGATTGCCTGGATTCTCGCACGACTCGGCGTTGTTTCGCTTCCCGAGGACGCGACCTGGCCCCAGATCTTCGGAATCGGGATGCTCGGTGGCGTAGGATTCACCGTCGCCCTCTTCATCACCAATCTTGCGTTCAGTGGCTCCTCAGTGCTCGATTCGGCGAAAATTGGGATTCTCTTTGCCTCTCTCCTCGCTGGAATCATTGGCTATCTCTACTTGAGGGCTCTCCTCAAACCGTCGACGCCAGCTCCTACAGCAAGCCAAGCTGAAGTAGCTTCTTAAGCAGATCGACGGCTGCCAATCTTTGCGCAGCTCTGACGAGTTGATTCGTCAGAGCTCCCTGGGGTTCGGAGGAGACAATGAGCAGTGCTGAGGGGATCGCTCAGGTTGGGTCTGGCTCGAGACTTCGACCTCGATCAAGCCTTCGATAGCAGTGCTCACCGTCTTCGAGCGGTGCAGCGATCTCGAACCGGACCAACTTGCCTAGCCATTTACTGATATGACGGAGAGGTAATCCAACAGCACGGAACAACGCACGCGCATCATCGCGGTTAAAGGTCTCGGGGAGCATTCTGAGTCCGATCGGGCCCGCCTCGACACCGTGTTCCAGCCACCTCCGTGCATCCTCGATTATCTGGTCATGGTCGAACGCCAGCGAGGTTGCTTCGTCGACGGCAAACCACTCGGCATTCGACGCATCGTCACCAGATTGAAGCGCGGGGAGCGGTGTCGCCACCACGGTCGCAAATGCCAGGCTGAGGGTCCGTCCTCGAGGATCGCGATCTTGCCGATCGTAGAATCCAATCGCCTCGAATTCGTGGGAAGGATCGATCGGGAGATGAGTCTCTTCCAGCAATTCTCGACGGCAAGCGTGTTCAGCCGCCTCGTCGATTCCCATGAATCCACCCGGGAGTGCCAGCATTCCCTGGAAGGGCGGGGCACCACGACGGATCAGGAGGACCTTCAGCATCGCAGCCTCAACGCCAAAGACTACCGCATCAACCGTTACGGCCGGTCTCGGATAGTCATAACAATAGTGATCCATTCGCCACCGCACTTTCGTCTTAATCGTGCGAATTCGTCACGCAAACCACGCAAAAGTGCGGTCTGCGTATGAATTGATTTGATCGAGGAGCAACTTCGTCCCTCGCCAGCGAATCAACACCCTGGCCAGTGAACTTGATAAGGATCATGATAAAACGATCGAGGCATTCGTCCATTCCTGCCTTCGAAGATCTGTCAGCCATCACATACTTTAGCGGGTTTTCTGGTATGATCCAGCCGAATCAGCATCCTTGCCCCCTATTTCTGCAGGAAAACGTGCTCTCAGACCGTTTAATTGAGCAGCTTTCAGAGACTGACTCTAGCACTGATACGTCTACGGACTGGCCAGAGACGCTTTGGGGGAGCTTGGAGGAAGCAGGAGCGCGACGGTGGTCGATTCCGGTTCAGTGGGGTGGAGCTGATCTTGGTGCATCCGCAGTGCTCCGAGCTGCTTTGAGGATCGCGGAAGGGAGTCTCACCGCAGCGTTCATTCACTCACAGTTTAACGCAGCGGTTCGTCGGCTTGTGACAGCGGCAGAATCCGGGCACCAGGGAGCAGCGCAGTGGCTCGAACAAATTGCGTTGGGATCAGTTTATACGACGGTAAGCACCTCGCAGCTAACCACTTCAAAGCGTCGGGGAAGCCGGGCGCTTGAGGCAATTCCGGACGGAAACGGTGGTTATCGTCTCAGTGGAGCGATGCCGTGGGTGACGGCGGCCGATCAGGCGGATCTCTTTGTCGTCGGTGCAGTCCTCGAAGATGACCGCCAGCTCCTGATTGCATTGCCCCGCAATCGATCCGGGGTCTCTGTAGGACCTCCGATGGAACTGGCCGCCCTACAAGCGTCGAGAACCACGGAAGTTGCGTGCGAGGGCGTTCGGGTCGAGGCCTCGGAGGTCCTCTATGGACCAGACGCCGATGTTCTCAGTAGCTCTGGGAGGGCTGGAGCAGGGGGGCTAGAAACCTCGGCCTTGGCTCTGGGCCAATCCCGCGCTGCACTTCTGGCATTGAGAGAAGTCGCGAGCAAGGGGGCTGATCTTGACGAGCCGCTGGGCGCCCTTGAGCGAACCTGGCAGGAGATCACCGCCGACTTCCTTCACGCCGCCGATGGTCATCCTGATGGCGTCCCGTCTTCGGAGATCCGGAAGCGAGCTAACGCGCTCGCCATTCGGTCGACACAAGCTTACTTGACCGCAAGGAGAGGTTCAGGCTTCCTCAGGCCCGATCCCGCGCAGCGATGGGCGCGCCAGGCACTTTTTTTCCTGGTCTGGTCATGTCCGAAACCGGTCGCACAAGCTGCCTTACTCGACTTCGCCGGTCTCTGCAGCCTCTGAGCCCCACTTTGAGTTTAAACTCAGAATCCGAACATGTGACGTCGTGACAGGGTCCCCGAGATCCCAAGCGATTCAGATTAGATCAGCTTGAGCGTACTCGGGTCACGCTCTCCTTCGAAGTACTTCTCCAAGAGTCGGTCAAAGATCGACCCTGGTGGGGATACAGCGTCGAAAAGGGTCGCACACGACTTCAGTTTCATGTCATCCGGCGAGTCGAAAATCTCGAAGGCCGACTTGCCCTCAATGTTCAGAACTGCTTCGGTAGATTCGATCAATCGCGCTCCAAGGATCGGATGCCTTAGGTAGGATTGAGCTTCGTCGCGACTCTTAATCGCGTAATGCTGGGAGTTCCAGCTTTTCCCCAGTCCATCGAACTGGGGAAAAATGTACCAGATCCAGTGCGTTCGTTTCCGGCCGTTCTTGATCTCCTGAAGCGCCCGATCGTAGTCCGACTCTTGAGCTTTCACGAAGCGATCGAGATCAAAGGGATCATCGGAGTTACTCATCATCGACTGAACCTGCTATCGGTGAATCATGTAACGGAATGCTTCCGGATAACTCGTGAGATAGTCACCCAAGATGATACCGTAGACTTCACCCTTGTTGACTGGCCACGGATCGTAAATCAGGAGCATGCTTGAGAAGGGGTTCCCGTCTCCCCAGATTGCTCCGATCACAACGGCGTGGTAGGAAGTTCCGGAAGGAAAAGGCAAGTTACCAGCGATCCAGAATGCTCCACCGCGCAAAAAGGTAGCAATTCCCGTCGGTGTCGGACTCTGGCCGTACTCAAGTGTCCAGGTGGGAAACTGACTCGCGAACGACTGAGCCCAGTGGTCGTCTGGCCGGGTTCCTACTGGGGTGGGTCCGGCACTAAAGCTTGCGGACGCCCCTGGACCTGCGACCATCGTCGCAGCAGCAGCATAGCAGGTATCGTTCGTCGGTTGACTCGTGAGGGAAACCATCTGGTTGACTTCCATTGTCACCCCAAGTTTGCCCCACGTCTGAGGCCCGACAATCCCGTCGATCTTAATCCGTTGCTTGCTTTGGAAGTCTCGGACTGCCTTCTCTGTCTTGGGACCGAAATCGATAGTCGCCATAGCGCCGTTGTAGCGTGACCCGAATACGTTCGTTTCTGGTAACTTCGGTGATGGTGACAACTTCCTGTTCAACAAGCGTCTCAGGAGCCCGACTTCCGGTCCGGTACTTCCTCGTTTCAAGATCTTCATAGGACCCTGTCTTCCCAAAGTGTACTTACGTCCTCGGTGACTCAATTCATCCCGAGTCCGATCACATGCCAATATCCCTTCCTGGTCCTCTAGTAAACGCTCCCGCTTCTGAGAGATTGCGCAGATTCATTTAGGTGAGATAAAAGAAGAGTAATTCTCTAAGCAACAGAAATGGCCACTTAGCATGCTTGATTGAGCAGATGGCGTCTGAGGAATTGACCGGTTTTCGAGGTTCGGCCTTGGGCGACCTCTTCCGGAGTACCCGTTCCAAGGATCTCACCACCTGTGTGACCACCTCCGGGACCCAAATCGATCAAGTAGTCCGGCGTCTTGATCACATCGAGGATATTTGATCACCACGACTGAGTATCCGTGTTTGCCGAGTTCGGCCGCTCGCTTGATCCGTGTTGAATAGAGGCATGGGCGGAATCTCTCCGGATTGATTCGGGAAGCGTTCAACTTTGTGGTGGTGTTGGGTGGTGTTAGTGAGGATTTAAGGGTTTGATTGGTGGGTTGATGATCTCAACTCCGATTCAATCCCAAGGCATCCGCAATACACGTCTGACCACCATTTGGGTCAAGGGTGATCCGATTGATTAAGATCAAGGTGCCCAGTCCTCTGGCGGCCTCGAATTCGAAGGAATTAACGAACGGAAAGAAAGAGAGTGTGGCGATGGCGGGGATCCTCGATCAGGTTCAGGAGACGCCAGTTGATGACATCCTCCAGCGTCTCGAATCGGGGGAAGACGTAGAGGCGGTCCGCCGCGCCCTCGACTTGGAGGCGTCAGCGATCGTAGTTGCCCTTGCTTCGGGAGGACTCGGCGTGGGCCTTGATGACGGCCCGCCGCTGATCCAAGGCAAACCGACGCGGCCGAAGCTCCTTCCTGCAGCCTCGGAGCGGAGTCTCGCGAAGCTCTTCCCGTCGGCTTCGGAACCGCGACGCCTCGCGCTGGCGGCCGGGCTTCTCCAAGCGTTCGACGCTTGGGATCCAAGCCACGAGGCAGCCCAAGAAGCCGATGATCGTGGTGAACGACTGACTTCACAGTTTTGGCATGGGATCGCCCATCGCCGCGAGCCCGATGCCTGGAACGCTGGTTATTGGTTCCGGAGAGTCGGTCGACACCAGGATTTCCCATCAATCGCCAGCGCCGCCCGTCCACTCTTGGAAGAGCATGCCGATGCTGGGCTCACCGATCGCCTCGTAGGGCGCGGCTGGGATCCAGAATCGTTTATTCAATTGACGACCAGGGAGTCGGCTGATTCCAATGCGGGGATTCTGGGACGACGGATTCAGCGACTTGAGTTTTCGATTCTCCTAGGAACGTCACTCGGTCAAGTCGCTCAGCGCTGATATTCGAGGGTTCGACTGCGATCTTGGAGCGAACCGACACGATTGTCGGGGCATAGCGTATGGTTCCGGGGATGACAGTCGGCGAAACTCGCCCAGAGCCTCACGAGTGGCTCCCCTCCGTGCTAAAATGATCGGTATCGGAAGGTTGAGACCGGGATCGTTCACCACCGTCCGGTGAATCGCGGACACTTAACCTGTGTTGGGCCATTGGTGTTCGGTTCACTCTCACTGTCTTGATTGGTCTTGGATCTGATGCCAGAGCGCTATTGGTTGGTCCGAGCGAGCGGTCGACGGACCTTGATCGATCCCACCCGCTGTGATCTTGAACAACTCGCGGAGTCGGCCAGGGAGATCGGGGCGCGGTTGGTGATGGAGCCATTGCCGACACCGAGCAACGAGGAGCGCGAGGGCGGGCTCCGACAGCGTCTTACCCGAGGTCTCCGGGGTCGAAGCTATGAGCCACCGGTCTCGGCGATCGGGCCGCTTTTCTTACAGCGGTTGGACCGAGTCCATGAGCCAGCAGCAAGTTTTCATCTTGATGTCAATCCAAGGCCGCCCAGCAGAGTCCTCGGCGGCTATTATCAAAAGCGCAAATTAGTGCGGATCTATACGCATGATCGGGAGACGGGTCGACGCCCCTTGGAGGAACTGTTCGACACCTTCCTCCATGAAGTCGCTCATCATCTTGAGTACACGGAACCCCGGTCATTTAATGCCAACGCCTGCGAACGGGTACCGGGACGAATGCACAGCGAGTTGTTCTGGCGGATTCTGGGAGCGTTGAAGGAGCGCTGGGCTGCGCTCCAGCCCAACGACCCGCAACGCCAAATGACCTCATAATTAGTCAGCGGGTGCCGGCTCGATGTAGCAATCGAGTGGGCCCTTGGAGATGCTCATCCGAGGATCGGGGCCGTAGGCAAGGACCTGATCACGTTTGAGTTCAGCGAGTTCTTTATGAGTCGTGAGGACGATGGCGCGTCCGGAATTGTGGATTTGCCAGGTGAGTTGCTCGGCGGTTGGCAGCGGATGGCGGAAGAGCTTGCAGAGCAGCTCGATTACATATTCGAAGGTATGTTCTTCGTCGTTGAGAATGATGACGTGATAAGGCGGCTGTTTCCGGGTCTGGCTCTGATCCCCAACCTTCCGACCTGGTTTGGTGGCGGTCTTGGTGGTCACGATCGGTTCGGCCACGCTGGTCGCTGTTTCCGGTTCGTGGTCGAAATCACTCATGCGTAGCGGCTCCAGACGACAACAGAGGATCTTTATTTGGCTGGTCACGCGCGAACGACCCCAGTAGCTCTTCTGTAAGAATAGTCTGCACAGTGCTCACGAAGAGATCAATCGAACTTATCGAGAGAGCCCACGAATCGTGGCTTCCATGCGTGCGTTTGGCTTTGCTCAGTTCTGATCATCAGTCCATTCCACAGTCCCGTAGACGCCGCTTCAAACCACCCCTCTCAATCGACTCATCGCATGCACCGACGTCGATTCAAAGGGGGGAGAGATTTGCGATTCGATTCACCAACCAGGCAGGTTCAAACGATCGGATGGGAGCAGAATTCCCCCCGTTGATCACCCACGTAGCGCTGCTGCTTTTTCCCGATCCTGTTTGGCCCGCCGCCGATCCCCTTTCTTCTCATAAGCATTGGCACGGTTGTTGTACGCCAATGCGAAGTTGGGATCGAGCTTGATCGCCTGGTCATAGTCCGCGATCGCCCGGTCATAA
>CAZEAN010000016.1:3967-32961 GCA_964510225.1 uncultured Isosphaeraceae bacterium | reverse complement strand
GATCGAGCTTGATCGACTGGTCTAAGTCCGCGATCGCCCGGTCATAATCACCCTTGTTGTTGTAGGCGACACCGCGGTTTCTGTACGCCCTTGCGTCGTTGGGATCGAGCTTGATCGACTGGTCGTAGTCCCTGATGGCGTTCTCATTATCGCCACTGTAGACATAGGCAAGACCTCGAGTGAAGTATGCCAACGCGTTTTGAGGCTTATTTTTGATCACGCCGTCTAACTCTCGAACAGCCATTTTATAATAGCTTCTATCATATAATTTTTCGTAAGATGGCTTTATTTCGATTGCCCGATCGAGATCGAGAATTGATTGTTCGTAGCGGCCTTCTTCCCAGTGAATTTTGGCTGAATCCAAAAAATCCTTGGCAGTCTTGGTGGGGGTTTGAGGCTGAGTGGACCCAGCGGGTAAGCGATCCAAGACGGCCTTGAAGTCGGCCAGGCGATCCTTGATCGCGTCGTCACAGCAATCATCGAGGAGGTCGGGCCAAGGGTCGTCAAGGTTACGGATCTGCTTGGCCCGTGGTTGTGTCTTCTGAAAGAGCGCGTAGAGACAGGTCCGGCCGAAACCAAAGACATCGGAGTGGGGTCCAACCAGACGCGAGGAGTTGCCGTCGAGTTGCTCCGGTGCGGCGTAATTCAAGGTCCCCACAATGGAATGACCGACGAGCGAACGGCTGAGATCGGAGGTTTGGTTCAGCGAACGCTGCATCCGACTCCGACGTAGGGAGAGACCGAAGTCGATCAGACACGCTTGCCAACTTCCCGACTCCGTCCGTCGGACCAAGATGTTCCCCGGCTTGATGTCGCGATGCAGAATCCCTTGAGCATGGGCGGCGTGGATCGCACTCGCAATCGGCCGAGCGATCTCCGCCAGATCTGCCACGCTTAATGGGCCGTGCTCCTTCACATATTCCTCCAAGTTCGGCCCATCAAAGTACTCCAACATCAGATAAGGCCGCTGGTTCGTTCCCGGATCCGCATAGCCACAGGAAAGTAGTCGGATGATCGACGAATGTCTTAAGCTCTCCAGCAGTTGCGCTTCCCGGAAGATCGTCGCGACGTCCCGCTCAATCCCTTCTGGCTGGAACGTCTTGAACACCACCTGACCGCCCGAGTAGCGATTCCGCGCTAAGAACGCTACTCCGAAACCACCCGCACCAAGAATCCGGATCACCTCGTGATCATGCGTCGGCACTAACGCAAACCGCTCCGACGCCAGCGCCACTGCCTGCCGATACGCTTCGAGCGCCTCATCCCAGCGGCGCAGTTCCAACGCCGCCCGAAACGCTGTATGTGCCGCCTCCGCCTTGTCCGATCGATCTTCGAACCGTTCTGCTGCCTCTTGAGCATCGTTGTAGGCGGCACCGAAGTCGCCAATGACCACCTCCAGACGACTGACCTCCAGCGCAAGGTCAGGATGACGCTCCCGAACTTCCTGCTCCAAGGAACGATACTGCTGTTTCAGGGCCTCGATCGCGCGTAGCTCCCCTTCATTGCGATACGAGATGCTGTGCTGCGGCTTGATCGGCTCCCGCTCCATCTGCAAGTTGCGGTTCAGCTCTTGAACCTGCTCTTGAAGATCGAGGACGGCGTCATGGGTTCTCGTGACCGTGGCGTCGACAGTGACTATGCCAGCGAGCGTCTCCTCCAGCTTGGCCAACTGCTGATCTTGAATCGACGCCAGGTAGGCAAAGTTCTGCTCGATCCGTTGGTCGATGGTGATCAACTTGGCCCAAGTTAAGCCACGTGCCAGCACCTCATCCTGCTCGATCTCGCGTCGGAAGTAATACTGCACCGCGACCGCCAGCAAGCTCCGGCCTCGTGAGGGTTGCACTGAAAGCAATTGTCCCAGCCGGTTCAAACCCTCCCGATTCAGAACCGCCCCGATCGATTCAATCGCCCGACCCTCCGCCAGGAAGAGCTGTTCCAGATCGTCATAACGAGCGAATTCAGCCGCCTCACGAGCCAACCCATTGGCTTCGAGCGGCCCTTGCATCTCCAACAAACCCCGCGAGCGAGCTTCCCGAAGCTCGCGGGCACACTGCTGACGGAAGTCGGGATCGCCGCCGGGGATCGCTTGATCGAGATACTCGCGGACTTGCGTCCGCAGCGCCTTGTCTTCCGCCGACGCCAGTCGGTCCCAGAGTTTCTGGCCACCGAGGCCAATCTCAAGCGTTTTCCAAGCCCGTTCGTTGGCAGCTTTGAGTGCCTCGGGCAACCGTTGACTGTGGTCGGTCAGGTGTGCGTTAAGCTGGCTGAAGGCGGTCCCGAGCAAGTCGCCGACCAAACCGCCCGCCACTTCACCCCCGAGCATACTGAGAGCGCCACCGATCGATTCCCGTGTCGCACCATGACGGACCGCCAACACAGAGAGCTTCCGGAAGATCATCGAGGTTTTCCTAAGCAGACTGTCTCGAATCCACGCCGCGTAATGAGTTTCGTCGACAATGACCTATTCTTGTCGAAAATCACTCAACCATTGACCTATTTTTCGGAACTTAACGAGGCCCAAGGGCACGCGATGACGTGCCCACAAGACACAAGCTAATATGACGCAGACTTATCCCGCCGACTGATTGATCGAAAAATCACCGGCCGGACCTCCGAAGGAGCAACGATTGAGACATTTCGGACAGAGGATGTCTCCTTTCGGTTCGGCTGGGGTGCAGATCAAGGCGTCACAGGCACACAAGCCGGCCGCCGGGTTCTGGCAGTAAGGGCAGGGGAGGCCGCCCATCAGTTCGGAGACATTCACCTGCGGCATTGCGACTTGCGGACCTTCATCAAAGTGACTCTCCAGTTCATGGACGGCGACCGGAGCATACATGTTGTAGATCTCGTCCCGTCGATACCGCGCAAGGTACGGCCGACGGACTTCACTACAGTAGAGTTTGAGGAAGATCTGACGCGGTGGGCCGCTGTAGTGTGGTTCTGAGCCAGGCTCGACCCGTTCGACCTCTGAAGGCATCTTGGAAAGATCAACACCGCCCGCTTCGATCCCAGAACCGGCAGCGACACTCGCACCTTGAATCGATGCCGAAAGCCAAATAAAGAGCTTCTTGAGCGATTCGGACGTCACGTCTTCCACCTTGAAGACAATGTCAGTCACTCGATGTAACGTCTCGTAGTCGACGTCGTCACCAATCCCGATCGCGTAGAGATTGGCAATCCGAGGCTGCGTTAACTGATCAATCGCCTTCCGCATTGATTCCCAGTCGTCGGTCGGCTGGCCATCGGTGAGGAGGAAGACGATCGGGCGATAGTCTCCTTTCAGGTCCGGCGTTGATCGTCGGACTTCGGCATTGATCCGCTCGGCAAGGAGCTTGATTGCGGCCCCGAGTGAAGTTCCCGGTCTGACGGTCAGCTCTGGCAGTGTGACTTCAGAGAGTTCGGACAACGGCACCACCTGTTGCGCTGTCGCATGATAGGTGATGATACTCACATAAGCGGTTTCAAGTGCGTTGGGATCGGAACGGAGCTGGGAAAGGAGCATCTCGACACAACGTTGTGTGGTCGTGATCGCTTCACCAATCATCGACTCAGAACAGTCAAGCAGAATATAAACAGGAAGGCGTCGGATGCTCATGATCGAAACTCCTTAACAAAAGCCATTGATGTGACTCGCGCCGAGTGTCAGACCGCTTGATCGAACGAACGCTACAAGCTTGCTAGTTAGAAACGATCTGAACTTGAACAAGTCGACCAGTCTCATCGGGTGAGAGTAAAAGCTGTTGCCCCTCGGTCAATTCGACCATACTGTTGATGGGGATCGGTACTGCTTGCCCATCTTTTAGATCTTTCATCCCGGTAAGCGTCTGGTTGACAAAAACCCAACGCCCTTGGTGCTTAACGAAGTAGCCCACCGGCTTCTTCTGTGAATCGGTGAGTCGCTCGCTCGGAAAGATCGACCGATCCACATGCCAAGGATAAAGGTACTGATTATGGTAAACCATCACTCGATGGTTATCAGGCTTGAAGTTTCCTTTGCCACGGGAAGAGTAGAGGTTTAAAACAGGCAAGGTACCACGATAAAGCTGGCCACAGAATGGACAGGCCGGCTTGATCGTATTGTCGAACGCATACCACTTCTGTGCACAAGCTGGATTCTCACAGGGCTGAAGCAGATCAACAGTCTTGATCAAAGCTTGCAGCCAATCGTTGGCCGACGGTCGCTTTGTCGGGTCGTGGAGCCCGTCGATAAACGCTTGGTCGAACAGCGCTTTGATATAGGGCCCACAGGCAGTGTAAGGGATCTTTGAGACATCTGCCCAAGGGAGATCGCTTGGTCGAGCTTGATCAACCTTAGGGCGGTTCGAGAAGTCGTTCGGATGCTCGATAAAAAGGGCACGCTCACCCATCGCGAGCGCTTCGTCACGGGCGGCGTCGGGATCGTGAATCTTGCCGCCACGTAACGGATGTCGATAGAGCAGGTAGAGATAAATCATCACCGCAAGCGCGTGACGATCGGTCTCGATCCTCGGAAGTTTCCGACCGGGATCGCCATGAGGGAGCTCGAGTGTTGCCATCACCTCTGGGGCGATAAAGTCCGGTGTTCCGACTACATCCGGAGGATACTTCCCAGGAACGACGAGCCCGTCGATGTCGATGATGCAAGCATCGCCGCTGGAGGGATCGACGAGCACATTTTTGTACGACAGATCCGAATGGGCGAGTCCTGCCGCATGCATCCGGTGGACGGCCCGACAGATCTTGATGCAGAGGGTCAGATAGCTTCGCCAGTCACCCAACTCGCGAGGATCGAGAAACTTGGAGCGGTTATGTGCCGAGGCAAACCAACGTCCTTGCTTTTCCTTCCCTTTGATCCCGAGAAAATCGTTTTTGAGGGAACCATGCTTGAAGAAGAACGAGGAACGATAGGTAGGTGCAACGAGCCCGAGCTTACCGTTATGTTCGACGACATGGGTTGGCCAACAGAAGAGGTTCTTCCAGAACGCCCCACCCTCTTGATCAAAAATCCGAGGCCGATACGTCGAGACAATCGTCTCGAGGCGGTCTCGAGCAACCTGATTCTGTGGCTCTCGAAAGAACGCTACTACGTAGGTTTTGTCTGGAGAGAAGTAAACATCCTTCATCCCTCCAGAGCCAATGATTTCATCGACAAATTGAATCGATGCGCCGTCGGTAGCCTTGATGGTGGTGACGCCCATGATGAAATTGACGCCGATTATGTCCTTGGATGAGGGTAGAGATTGGGTTAAGGGATCAAGAGGGCAATGGTCCGGTCGTCGTGGCTGCCCCGCGCCCAGAAGTTCAACCAATCGAGCAACTTTATGCCCGATTGATCATCAGCTGGATCAATGTTGGCTTCCAGGGTCAGTTCGTTCCAGAGTGCACGCCAGGCAGCAGGATCTAGAAGATCACGGTCGGTCGGGAACTTCGGGTCACTGACCCCGTCCGTCATTGCAAACAGGGCCGTCAAGTCTGGGACGATCTCGAAATGGATCCGATCGAGGATCGCACCGCCATCCCTCCAAAGTTCCGGCATTGTCAAGAAACGTGTCTGACCAGCAAACTCACCACTGTCGGGCCGATTCAGAAGCCAGACCTGGTCCGGAGGATCGGCCGGAGTCGGTTCAATTCCGGTTTCGGGCCTCGGTTCAGACTCTGCAATGGTATCGAAAGGATCGTCCGGCTCCGAGAGGCTTCCGGAATCAGTTGTACGCTCAGGATTCGGGATCGTGTCGTAGGGATCGTCCGGCTCCGAGAGTTTAGGACTCCCCGCGAAGGCCGCAATTGCGCCATCACCGATTGAAAACCCAGCGAGGAACCAACCAAAATCATAACGTCGGCAGAGCGCGATCAAGAGGGTTGTCGAGTAATCCTTCAAGGGACGGCTCGCGCGCTTCGCCTCTCGATCCACGGAGTAGTAGGCCTGGTGGCCAGCCGTCCCGAGAGCGTCGTAGAGTTTCCGACGGATCAAGCTCCTTCGCTGCTCTGTTGGTTCGCGATGGTAGTCGGCGACAAGGAGATCGAAGTCTGGTTCTACACTGGAACCCAGCTTCTCTCCAAGCGTGATACAAGCGGTCTGGCAGGCGACTCGCGATCCCTCGCGTGCTAAGGCCGCCGAGCCCGCACCATCAGCGACAGTCAGGCAGGACCAGCCCGATTTTGCCCAATGCTTGATCTGAAAGTCATCCTCACGGAAGAGGCCTTCGTGTGCGTGAGAACGGCCTCGGAGGCTTGCGCCGAGGATCACCAATCCCTCTGGAACAGCGAGTCGTTGATGATCCCCGTGTGCTTTTCGGAATGAGGCATCTTCAGGGGGCTCACGTTCTTTCCAGAGCGACCTCGGGTCGGGATTGATCGTTAAGGTGATCCGACCCTCTAAGGCACGTCGGTCCCCTTCGTTCTGCTCAAGCGAATAAGCAACCGTTAACTCGTGCTCACCGGGAGTCGCGGGAGTTCCCCAGATCCGGAGCGTCCCTTCGGACCACACCGCGTTCAGTCCCGTTTGTTCAACCCCCTCAATCCGATCGATAGTAATCAAGGGAGCGGATTCAGTGCCTTCTGAAGGGTTACGCTCCGCGAACTGCCCACTGAAGTCGTAGGATTTCCCCACAGATCCGTTGGGGAGTCGCAGGAGGGGTTGTTCGGTCCGAACCGGGCTCCGCGGAGTTGTTACGGGCGGCCGTTGATTTTCGGGGACCGGCTCGATCATCCGACGGCGAGGGGCTTCGGAATTCGTCGGAACTGGTGGTTCTCCGGTGTTCGAAGTAGGTTGACCCGATTGAACAGACTCAGCCTCCGTGGTCTGCCCCGGATCAGTCACGGAAGGATCGGGAACAGGGCTGTGATCGCCTGGAGGGTCGGGCGTTGCCGATTCGCGATCTGATTCGGCCTGAGATTTCGGAGGGTCCGGGTCCATAACGGCACTCGCGAGGTTCGGTTAGATCGCGACTTGTACTTCGGGCGGCGGCGGCGGCAAGGTTGGAGCAGAGGTCGCTCCCATGCTCGTCCCGCCCATACTGACCGAGTCAGAAACCCACTTAAAGAAACCGGCAAAGGCAGCGCTATCCAGGGTCTCCATCAACACAACCTGGTCGGCGAGTGGTATGAGCTCTTCCTTCTTAGCCTTAGCGCCGGCGGCGCAGGCGACGATGGTCGCGAACCCCCGGGAACGGACTTTGGGGATGGATGCCTGAAAGTCTTGCTTGTCTGAGGGGCTCCCGTCAGTCATCACAAAGAGCATCGGCCGCCAATCACCCTTGGAGTCTTCGGTGGTCCGTACCACTTCACGATCGACTCGATCGCAGAGTTCCAGGAGTGCCCTTCCCAGATGCGTCGGCCCCGATTCAGGAGTCACAAGTTCGGGTAGCTGGAACTCTTCCAGTGAGGTCAAGGGGACGAGGACATTGACATCCCGATCAAAAGTGATGATCGAGAGGAACACGGACTCGATGGCAGTTGGATCTTGTCGGAGCGAGGAGAGCATCGAGGAGAGGCCAACCTTAACCGCTTCGATGGGTTCGCCACGCATCGACCCTGACGTGTCGAGGAGTAGATAAACGGGGAGTCGTCTCATCAAATCATCTCCCAACCTTCGAAGCCTTCATGGTGCTCTCACGTCAAGAAACTGGCCACTAAGTAGTGTACTGACTTGAGGTTCTGGTGGTCTTAGATCGCCACGACGTCGATCTCAGGAGGCGGGGGAGGAAGCTCGCCGATCGACGAGACATCTTTCTGTGCTGTCTCGACACGCTGACTTCCCGTACTGATCGAGGCAGAGACCCATCGAAAGAAGGCGCCAATCGAAGAGGCGTCTGCCGTCTCAATCTTGACAACAGCTTCCCCCGCAATTTGCTGGAGGACTTTCGTGTCTCCGAGTCCAACCGCACAACCAACGACGATCCCCCAACGTTGCGCCTTGAACGCTTCCAGCCCTTTTTCCCAACCTTGGTCGGGGGCGCCGTCGGTCATCAGAAAGACCATTGGCTTCCAATCCCCCTTCGTTTCGGCGCTCGATCGCGTGACCTCAGTCGACGCTTGATTCGCGACAAGCTTCAAGGCTGCACCAAGGTCAGTCGTCCCCGCAGCCTTCAGCTCGGGGGGCTGGAAACTTGCCAAGTCGGTAAGCGGGACCAATTGTCGGGCGGTCGAATCGAAGGTGATCACACTCAAGTGTGCTGTTTCGAGTGCGTGCGGGTCTTGTCGGAGCGCCGAGACCAACATCTGCAAGCCATTCTTGACTTGTTCGATGGGCTCACCGGTCATCGACGTCGACGTATCAAGGAGCAAGTAGATCGGGAGACGTCTCATCGTTTCGTTCAACCGGTTGTAAGAAATAAGGAGAGAATCTTCATGGCAATTGGAGTCAGAGAACCAATCGAGTCAGGGAGAATCTTGACCATCGCGCGAAGTAGCGAGTCGATCCGTCGATCATCCCTGACAGGATGGGTCACATTACGTGAACTCTGGCAGAACCAGACGACCAATCAGACGTACTTCCGAAGTACCTCGACAAACGAATCGTAGGGATAGCCATCCCCAATAGCTCGGAACTTCCAAGAGTCACTCTTCCGGTAGACTTCCCCGAAGACGACCGTCCGCATCCCAGCGTAAGAAGCGTCTTCAGCGAGGTCGTATCGGGCGATTTCGTTACCTTTGCCGTCGACAGAGCGGATGAAGGCCCGTTCGATATCTCCGAAGCTCTGGTTCTTTTGAGACCCTTGATAGATACAGACGAGAAAGAGAATCTTATGGTAACGCTGATCGAGCGCATTGAGTTTCACGACGATCTGCTCGTCATCTTGAACCCCAGCCCCGCCGACGAGATTGTCGCCACTATGGATTACACAACCACTGGGGTGCCGAAGATTATTGAAAAAGACAACATCACCCCCCTGGAGCCGTTCATTGCCCGGAAAGATAACCTTGTCGTTTTCATCGAGGAGGAATGCAACAGCATCGAGGTCAAAGTCTTTATTTGACGTCAGCTTGGAGAAGAACCCCTTCGACTTCACCTTCCACCCTAACCCAAGGGTTATGGAGGAAAGATCGTTGGTGTCCTTATCCAGATTGATGGTCTGACCTTTAACAAGCGAGATTGCCATCGAGCAGCCTCCGTTGAGAACCAGCGAGGTGATCCCGGGCCCGCCCCGGAAGCCATTGGTTCCAGAACCGGTTATGTGTATTTACCTACGAGATATTCGAGCCCGCCCTGAAAACCGCGGCCCATCGCTTCGAATTTCCAACCACCGCCTCGCTTGTAAAGACGGCCAAATTCGACCGCAGTTTCGACCGAGAAATCCTCATCCAGCTCGTACTTGCAGAGTTCTTCGTTACTATTCTTGTCATAGATCCGAATGAACGAGTTGCGGACCTGACCGAAGTTCTGCTTACGCTCTTGAGCATCGTGAATAGTCACGACGATCAACATTTCTTGAATCTTTGGATCAACCTTAGCGAACTCAATGGTCAATGTCTCATCGTCGCCTTCACTGCTTCCCCCGGTGGTGTCATCGCCAGAGGATTCGACGGCTCCATCGGGTGACTTGAGATTGTTGTAGAAGACGAAGAATGACTCATTAGGAACTTTGCCACTGTCGCCAAGCATGAAGATCGACGCATCTAAGTCGAAGTCGTGGCCCGTTCCTTCGCTGGGATCCCAGCCGAGCCCGATACAAGCGTGCGAGAGTCCGACTTCAACACGTTGACCTTTGTTGAGGTTAATCGGCATCTGTAACTCCGTGTGGTCGAAGGTCAGACAGGGAACCAAGCTGGCCTTGTCGAACGTTGAGGCAAAATCGGGGTCGGTCGGACGAGGGTCGTCTACCCATGAGGATGATTGTCGAGGTCATTGGTCACTTATAAATGGGGAGAAGTTCCGAATCCAACCGAGAATGATACGGAGAAAGTTAGGAGTACTTCCCTAGGAGGTATTCAAGCCCACCTTGAAAGCCACGGCCCATCGCTTCAAACTTCCAGCCACCTCCGCGCTTGTAGAGCCGACCGAACTCGACGGCGGTTTCGGTCGAGAAGTCCTCGTCCAACTCGTACTTGCAGATCAGCTCTTGGGTCTTGCCATCGTAGATCCGGATGAACGAGTTGCGGACTTGGCCGAAATTCTGTTTCCGCTGCTCAGCCTCATGGATCGTCACCGCGATCAGGAGCTCACGGACCCGAAGGTCAAGTTTGGCGAAGTCGATGTTGAGCGTTTCATCGTCATCGCCATCGCTGCTCGCTCCCGTCCGGTCATCTTCAGACAATCCAACGGCACCGTCCGGCGACTCTCGGTTGTTGTAAAAGACGAAGAACGGCTCAGCGGGGATCTTTCCGTTTTCACCGAGCATAAAGAGGCAAGCGTCGAGATCGAAATCGTGGCCCGTTCCTTCACGAGGGTCCCAACCGACTCCGATTCCGGCGTGGGAGAGACCGACTTCGATTCGTTGACCTTTGCTGAGGGTAATCGCCATCACGGGTCTCCCGAGGCTTTCAGCAGAATCCTGCTCGTTGGATAGTTCGAAGGCGCGGCGGTATGGCTTGGAGCAGGCTTGGAGTTCTCGTTAACTCAGAACCTCCTAACTGGAGAAGCGATCAAAGAAGCCGAGCGAACCAGCAACCGCATATCCGATAAAGATCAGATAGAGCCCAACGAGGATGAATCCCTTGAATCGGTTGAGTTGGCGACGATGCCAGAGAATTCCCAGGGTAATCAGTGTCATTGTCCAGAGCATCAGTCGGAGTCCAACCAATCCCTGAATCGGTTCACCGTTCTCCTGAAGCAGGCTGACCGGCCGGAAGCCGATCAAGGCAGAGTTTAGGAACAACGGAACGGGAATGCAGATACAGATATCGAAGATATTCGAGCCAAATGCATTCGAGACCGCACCGGAGTCGTCACCCCGGCGTGCCGAGCCGATTGATAAAAATGTGTCTGGAACACTCGAGGCCGCCGCTGCCAAGACCACGGCGACGAAAAAGGTCGGCACTTGCAATTCAACTGCCGTCTCGCGTGTGACCTCGACCAAGAAGTAGCAAGCGGCGGCAGCGATCAGGGTACAAATCCCGAGGATGAGCCAAGCGCGGGCAACCGTCAGAGGAACGGAGAAAAATCCGAAGAAGATTCCTGCATCGTCGTCGTCATCTTCGTCATCATCTTCACTCTCAGTTCCAGCAGCCGCTGTACCTGATGCAACAGCTGCATTGGTTGCTGCCCCTTGTCGTGCAACGGTGCTGTATTTTTTCCAATCCCGATACAGCCAGAAGACATAACCAACGTAGATCACCAAGAACACCAATCCCATCCACCACTCCAATTGATTGAAGTAGAGGAAGACAAGCAATACCAACTCGCAGGCGAGGAAGGTGAGGCCATCACGGAGGATCACCTGACTCTCGACTTCGATGTAGGGCTTCGATTTTCGGGCAAAGGAGATGACGATCGCACAAAACGCCGGGATCAAAACCATGTTGTAAATCGCACTACCGGCACAGGTCGCGATTGTTGATCCGAACCCTTCTCCACTCGCTTGAACCTGCGAGGCAAGATCTTCACCCGAGACTGACGTAATTGCGAGGACGACGAAGAAGATACCCGTAAAGAGTTCGGGCAACGAACTCGAAACTGCGTCGAGAGTTGCACCACGGACTGAACCGGGGATGTGATAACGCTTGCCGATCCACTGAGCTGCATCGGCAAAAGGATCACAGGCTTGCCAGATGACAACGGAGATCAACACCACCGAGGCAAGTAACGCTGCAAGGGTCCAACCCAAAAAAAATAGTCCGACCGTCGCGATAATCGACACGCAAGTGACACCGAGACCGATCCAATCGCGGTTTGAATCCTCACTCAACGATTCTTGCTCATTCTCTTCAGGTGCTGATGATTGATTCACGTTTTATCCGATTGGTTGTTAAAATCACGAATAATCAGCGAGGCCTTGCCAACTGAAATTGCGTACCAATCTTCTCGATCGTTCCTGCAAAATCAAGTCCCCTGTCAATAACTGAGACGAAACACGCGACATTTGCTTGCGCGGTAGACCCAAAGTTCAAGAATTCGTTGCCGGTCGGTGCGAATCTGACAAAATGAGTCGTGAAGCAAACGAGTTCAGCCCCCTAGGTTGGTACGGAGGAAACACTTGATGAGCTGGAACTTGGAAGATCGACAGCGTGCAGTTTTTTTCCTGATCGCCTGCTGCGCGGGACTCTGCATCACAACGGAGGCGGCCGGACAGCCAAGTGAGTCTCCCTCGGTTGGATCAAGAGCCCAGTTGGCGGCGATTCCGAGTGAATTCTGGGATTCCGAGCAAGCAAGCCTAATGGGTGACCTGATGGCTGGGGTCCTCGCGAGCGTTCCGGAAGAGGAGCAACCGGAGTGGCTCCTGATGTTCGTCGACATTCTCCGAGGGAGTCAGTTGGGGCCAAACGACGGCTGGTTCTCGAAACCAACAGGCGGTTCCCGGTTTGATTGGGAAGGAGTCCGTGCGGAATTTGATCACGATCAGAATGAAAGTGTTACCGGCGATGAGTGGTCAGGGCTACCCAACGACTTCACTGGACTCGATCAAGACGGCAACGGATCGATAACGGCGAGTGACTTCGATTGGTCAGCGCACGCGTTGTCCTTCTCGCCAGGTGTCGGTTTGTACTACATCGCTGATCCGGATAGTAACGGCAAGGTAACCCGAGCGGAGTTCAACGCCCTCTTTGAACGGATCGATGACGAAGAACTCGGCTTTGTTTCCCAAAATGAGCTTGTCGAGCTACTTGATTCGAGCATGTTCGACCGCATGATCAGCTCCGAGGGTCCGAAAGGGAGCGGGCCGCCTCCACCCCCGAATGGCCCCAGCAAGGCGACACTGATCAAAGGTCTGTTCAACCAAGAGATCGGTGCACTTCAACCAGGACCGAAGGTCGGCGATCGAGCGCCAGATTTCACACTCGAGACAGTGGAAGGGGATCAAGAAATTCAGCTTTCCGAGTATCAATCAGAACTCGGCAAGCCGGTAGTTTTGATCCTCGGGAACTTTACGTGTGGGCCGTTCCGATCACAGGCAGGGAATATCGAAAAACTGGTGGAACGGTATCGCGATCGCGCCGGATTTCTCATGGTCTACATTCGTGAAGCCCATCCGACCGACGGCTGGCATATGTTTGACAATTACTTTCGAGGTTACACCTTTGCCCAACCAACAACCTTCGATAGGCGCGTTGAACTCGCGAGAACCTGCCAACAGACACTCGATTTCGAGATCCCAATCCTTGTCGACCCCTTGGACGATCCGATCGGCTCCCAGTACAGCGGGATGCCTGCCCGACTCTACCTCATCGACAGCGACGGTGTAGTCGCCTTCAAGAGTGGCCGAGGACCTTTTGGTTTCAAGGTCAAGGAACTTGAGCAAGCGCTTGTGCTCTTGCTTCAAAGAGAAGCGGTTGATTCCGACGAAACGCCGATCGGTACTGATGATCCCACTGCGAATGAGGAGGTTGACCAGCCAGTCGCTGAACCAGAGGGTTAACGCAATGGCGCCGAGAACGGCTCAGTCGATTCGTTCTCGGTGCCTATTAGTAACGTTTCAAGACGATAGGTCAGGACTCGGACGGACCAAAGTTCCCTTGATCGGGATCAACCCAGTCAAGTTCATCGTAGAGGCCCTCGAGATCCCAATCTTCTTGCTGCCACTCTTGGAATGATCGAAGTCCTCCATTTGCCGGATCGTAGAAGAGCTGATCCGGGCCGATCTGCGGCGCCCAGTAGTGGTTGCGGTCGATCACCCAACTCTCCATACCACTCCATCTGCTGTTGATGATTGACTCGAATCCGCGGTTCTCTCCGCCGATCATAAACTCCGACTCAAGGATCTCAGCTGAGTTTAGTTGGGTCCAAATCGCAAGACCGGTTGATGGTGTCGGCGTATCGGGAATATAGAGCTGGTTTCGGTAGAATCCGAGGTGGAGATCCGGTGAGGCTGTCGCGACTGCTAAGGCAATGTCATTCCCCCAGAAGTCCGAATCGCGGACGACGACTGCTTGGGCTCCGACCACGAGGACTCCCAGGGGCTGTATCCCGTCTCCCGTTGCGGAGTGAATCGCCGACTGCTGAATAATAAACGTTCCCGAATGAGTTCCCGGTCCTTGGAGACCGGAGTCACCGACTCGAATTCCGGTCTCCGCACCCCCGAGGTTAAGCCCATCGAACAAGGCATGTCCCTCGAATTCGCCGAGGATTCCCGAGGCTTCTTCGATCGCGGCTCCAATCGTTCCATCATCAGACTCGAAATCAACCCAGCGAACTAAGAGGTGGTCGAGAACGGCAACACGAAGGTCAGACTCACTCCTTGATCTGCTTGCTGCACCACCCCCGGAGAACGAACCGCCGATCACGGCAGCTGCCCTACTGAGTTCAAGATCCAGCCCTTGTTGTTGGACTGGTGATTGGTCCTCGGCGCTGTTGAAGTCGACATTCCAGAAGACAACACCCTCGCCGCGATCGAGATCTCCCGTTGCATCGTCATGGAGGTCAATCTCCACCACCGGTACATCGGCATGCTCTGGTCGGAGCCGACTCAACGTCGAGTCTAGGAGGTGAAATTCACCACGGATTGGCGCTTGGTGGCCTGAGTCTTGGCTTGGCTCGAGATAGCTTTCGAACCAGTCATCCTCATCTCGTTCCAACGGCGCGTCCTCAACGACCCGGATAACGCGGCCGCCGCCTGATTGGAGGTCGAGACCGTCGAGGGCGATATCGTAAAGTGAGTCGTCGTCGGTTGGCCGGAACGAAAGGAGGTCGAGTGTATTTGCTTCCGTCCTCACAATCGGCGGCGGTAACTCGGGAGGACCATAAGCAACGATCCGAAGGGGGCCGTCATTGGTATCAGCGATCGTAATTCCCTCGTTCCTCGAAACGAACACGGAACCACGTTTGATTAAGACCCGTTGCGACGTGTTGGACTCAAGGGCCGCCTTGAGCTGGTCGAACGTTCGAAAGGGCCGCTCAATACTTCCATCGGCTATTCCCGACGTCCCAGGATCATTGGAGTCAAAGTAGACGTCAGGACCGTCCCACTCGAGAACTGAGAGGGAAGTGAGTGACGAACCCTCGATCCAGTCTTCGATTGTGGCGGAGGGTGATGTCAGACCGGATCCAATCAACCCATCGCCATCGGCTTCGAGTGTGATCTCGACGCCCAGAAGTTCATTACCGAATTCAAGTCGTCCCAGCGGATTCGGTCGGACGTTGCCAGAGCCGATCTCCGGTAGTGCTTCTAGAGCCGCAGCAACGGTGTTGAGATCCGCGTCATATGGAATCGGCCGAGTCTCGATCGGGGAGCCATCCTCCACCGAAGCAAGTAATGTATAGGTGCCGCCACTGGCCTCGATCGAGAGTTGACCTTCCGAAGGTCTCAAAAGCGTGCTTGTCTCTGCTTCGATCAGCTCACCGTCTTCGTTGAGCCCACGGACGGTCAGCGTAATGGTGTATGTGCCGGGGTTCCGATAAACGTAGGCGGCCTCAGGACCGTGCTGATCACCGTTTGCGTTGACGCTCACGCCCGTGACTGGATGCACGAAGGTCTCGGAACCCCTGGGGTCGCCGAAATCCCATGCGAAGTCGAGGTCGGTGTACGGATTCCCGCCATCGGCTGTCGTGTCGACTGCGGAAACTTGGATCACGAGTGGTTCGTAACCCTCAACCCGACTTACTCGGATCCGCGGCGTGATCTCCGAGAGCCCCCAGATCGACGGTCGTCCTTCAACCGGCGGGGATGGCTCTGGCTCCGGCTCAGGAACTTCCGTGGTCTCGATGGCGAACGAAACAAAGGCAACATGCTCTCCAAAGTGGGCTTGGTCATCATCCTTCCAATGATCCTCAACAATCCCGAAGCCCAATCGATCGTCACGGACCGAATCATCTCCCGTGAGTACAGCCCAACCTCCGTTGCCTCCCTGGAATCCAGCAATCGACGCAACGGCGCCCAATGTTTGCTCGGGACCGTCGAGGTTCTCGTAATAGGTTGGCCCGGATTCAATCTCATCGACCAGCTTTGGACCGACACTCGCTAAGAGTTTCAGCTCACCGATCGTATGTCGACCGGACTCGAATACAAAATATCCAACTTCTTCGGGAACCCGAGTCCGGTCGGGATCTTCACCTACATGAGCACCAACATAAAGAGCATCCGAAGTCGGGATCTCGCTCCGTGAGTCTCCCCGAGCCCAGAACGAGGCGGGATCTGTATCATTGGACGTGAGGACTTGGCCAACCACAACGGGGTCTTCGTAAGAATTCCAAGTGAACTGCCGGAACGCTTCCCAGTTCTTACTTGAGTCGACGCGATCGATCGTTTCCTTTCTTGCCTCGAACCCTTCGAAAACACCCGCTTCTGAAGCAAGGAAGTAGACGTCGATCGGTTCGACCGGTCCATTAAGATGGTCAGCACGCGAGACGGCGATCTCAAATTGGTCGTCTTGTGCATTGCGGATCCGGACAATCAAAGGCGGCGATTGCTCGCCATAGATCGGCGTCGTGGCGAGCACCATGTTCTCATACGAATCATCAAGCGTGACTGTAGTCCATGTGGTACTAACCCTAGAGACAATTCCTCCGGTCAACTTCGGATCTTCAGGAACGTCGGCGATGCTCCTGAATGAGACAACGGCCACTTCTTCCGGCACATGCCAGGTATCTGCATCGTGCCATTGATCTTCATCAACTGCGAGCAAAAGCTGATCGGTTTGGACTGGCGATTCGCCGAAGAGCAACGCCCAAGCCCCATCGGGCCCTTTCATTCCCGCGACTGTGGCAACGACCGACTGCTCTCCAGGAGATAAATGGGTCTCGTAGGCAGAGGGACCACCATCGATTTTCTCGACGATCGGATCACCGACTGTCGCGAATAGTTGGAGCGACCCGATCTCGTGGTGCCCGGATTCGAAGACGAAGTAGCCAACAGTCTCTGGGACCCGTTCCCGATCGTGGTCTTCACCAACGTGAATTCCCACAAAGAGTGATTCTGCTGAGGGAGCTTCGCGACGCGTGTCACCCCGAGCCCAGAAGACAGAAGGATCGGGGTCGTTGGAGGTCATCACCTGACCGATTACGACCGGGGATTGATAACTGTTGAGGTACGATTCTGGCTGACCTCGCCAACTCAACCGATGATCCACTCGAGAGACTTCGACTGACCGAGCCTCAAAGTCGCTGTACTTCCCCTCCTCGGCAATCAGATAGTGAACCTCGATGGGATCGAAGGGAGCATCGGAGTGATCGGCACGCGCAACTGAGATCTCGAACTGATCACCGACAACATGGCGGACTCGTACCATTAAGGGTGGTGATCCCTGGTCGTATACCGGGACCGCTGCAATGACCGGATTCTGATAGGTATGTTCGAGGGTTACTGTCTGCCAGGTTGCACCGACGTTCGAGAGTGATCCGCCATCCAGCTTCGGATCGCTCATCGAAGCCGCAAGAACAGGGAGAGGCTCTTGCGGTTGAGGAGAAGGGGATTGAACGACTTCAATCTCAGCGCTTGGGAACACAGGGGTTGTGAGACTCAGGAGACTCCGACGTTCCAGAGACTCGGGATGAGGTAAGCTGTGATTCCGTCGGCGCGGGGCTCGGTTCATCATCTCAGGACCCTTCCAATAGTCGCCTGCACGGGTGGACCAATGTATTCCGCCCACGAGTCGATTGGAATCCACGGCAAATCAACGCCTACCAATCGTCAACGAGGTCCCGAAACCGAGAGAGTCGGTTGGGTGCATTGAATCTACCGAACTCAGAATGGGGTCCGAGCGCGGGGAAGGAGCCAAAGCAAAGAGGGAGACAGCATCAAAGCTAATTGTTGATGTTGATCCGTCAACTTTTCTGGAGTCACATCGTTTTGAATTGAGAAATCCGTGAATCGCCGAGCAAATTCTCGTCTTCCTCAAAAACAGAACGAGTCGCCCGGAGGACTTCGGTCGACCTCTGAAAAAGTCGTCCAACGCACTCGGACTCCACCCCAATTCCGTTCGGGAGTTTCGTGAGCGTAACCTAATGTCGAATCTAGCTGACTACTAAAGGCGAGGACGGCTCGGACCGGACATCAATCGACCAATCCGAACCGTTCATGACATTCTGGTTGAGGTGAGGGATCATTGAACGTAAGTCAATTGTGCTGAAGAGAGCCGAAGTCTTCGGTCAGGCAGACTCGCCGGCCTCTGCTTCGGTCTCAGCCTCAGCCTCAACTCCGCCATCATCGAGATCGTCATCGTCATCATCAAGATCGTCATCGTCATGACCGTTGGATCGGTCATAACTCAGGCTTAGAGCTTCGGCGACTTTCTCGATGCCAAAACCGTGTGTGACAATCGCACAGGGGATCCCGGTTTCTTGGCAAACTGGCTTAAACGCCGCGATCACTGGGTGATGTCCCGAGCTGACCAATAGGATGACACCGTGATAAGATTGGTTTCGAACCCTGGAGAGTTTTGTCTCTAGTTCATCACTGTTGTCTTCCTCGTAGACAAACCACTCGAGTTCTTGGAATTCGAAGGTCTCACGGAGTGCTCGTCTCGTTTCCTCACGAAGAGCACCACCCACGACGAGGAAGAAACGATCACGGGTTTCGTCAATGAGGTCTTCGTAGGAATCACGGACATCTTCGATTTCACGACGCTTGTTGGCTTCGTCAAGTTCTTGATCGAGGTACTTGCGGAGGGTTCTAAACTCGGGGCCAACAATCCAGTCTCGGTAGGGACGGACCAAGTTAAGCAACAGCTCGTCGGGAGCCCCGTATCCTTCAAGTACTCTCGCAAGAGTCTCGCGGAATTTCTCGGCTTTCTGGGAAGTATTATCGTAACGAGTCAGGAGAAGTGCCTTGAGGTGATCGAGCGCCTGCTCGGCAAAGCGTCGCTCTTCAATCTGCTGCTCGGCACTCAAGGGTTCTTCTGACCGAGTCCGGTCAAGCAGGGAGACACCACCATCTTCACTGACCGCTTCGCTTGCTTCACGCAACGCTTCCTGGGCTTCATTGACGTAAGCATCCCAGTCTGCGACGTACTGACGGTTAAATGCTTCAATATATCCCGGCTCGTGTTGTTTTGAAAGCCCGACGAGTCGGCGGAAGACAGCTTCTAACGTCTCGCGTTCTTCCTCGCCAGGGTTGGCGTTTTGGAACCTTCGGAGGCGGCCGATCCAGATTTTCATCTGGGCATATTGCTCGCGACGATCAAGCATCGCGAACATTCCAGAACCTTCTTCAACCTCACGAGCAAAGGCCCTGACTTGGTATTCAGGGAAGTAGGCCTCTGCGATATGGGCGATGCGATCCCCGTCATCGAACTGGCCATTTGATTGGACCTGTAACCGATCCATCTCGCGGCGGAGATTCTGGTATCGGTCGAGCGTGATCCGGATCTGGTCGCGGGCGTTGACCATTGCCGCCTGAACTTCGACAAGCGTTTCCCGGGCCAACTTTCGTCGACGTTCAATATCAGTCCGTGAAGTCTCAACTAATCGTTCCGCTTGAACAACTTCCTCGCGCCCCATCAGGGAGCGATTCTGTGCCGTTCTTCTTGTCAATTCATTAAGCAAATGCTCATCTTTATCGCAGAGTTCCAGTTCCCGGAGACGTGAAGGCCTGACCTGCCGCTCACGCGCTTCGACCTCTCGGATCACCTGTTCGGCTTCCCGTAGCTGCTCTGCGGCCTCACCAACTTCGTCTATTAATTCTTGGGCACGCGTTTTAGCCTCTACTCGTCGGAGCAGATCGGCAAGTTGTCCCAAGGGTGATCCGGATGACATTGTAGTTAACTCCTCTCTTGAATCAGTGAAATCGGAATAGGTTAGCTCACATCTTGCCAGTTGCGAGTGTTCGCCTAATCACCGAAGCCGTAACAATCAAACTGCGAGTCTGTGTTGTGAGCAAATGGGTCACCGGCGGCGGGGGAAAATATTAAATCGAGAAGTAAACCACCATCAAGAGCAGGACAACCAGGGGGATGGTTGACTTGCCCAACGATGATTGGTGATGCCGACGATTATCAAAAGCTGGGGGTAAAGTCGGAGGAAAGGTGTACAGACCATGATAAGGATCGTTTTGCAGTTTGTGAACAAATAAAGTGCTTCTCCAGACACGATTATACGCATCTGGGGAGATGGCTTCATCTGTTCCGAGTTGTTTACTTGGCAATCAGTAAGAAGGAGAGTCGGACGACTGGCGAGAGTGAACGGAGAGACGAACGAACTTACTCGGATAATCGAAACCCAGGTTGAGACCGAGTCATTAAGGGGATTTTACGTTGGGGGAAACGTATGATGACTCCGAAGCCCCAAGCAGAAACCCTCGGTCCGATTAGTCGAGCACATGAAAATAACGAGGTTTAGCCGGATCCAGCCAGAACAATCAATTTGGTGGGGGAGGATCGGCAAACCCCCAACCAAACTGTGAGGAACCGCCGTCTCTTGGGAACAATTTGGCCAGTGAGAGGCGGTTCAGGAACGTGACTGGCCAAATTGAATCGTCCGAGACGCTCGACCACTCAAGGGAGAACGAGCGTCTCGGGCATTGCACGCGAAAAGACCTATCTGAACTTGCAAAGGTTGGTCAACCAGGCAGAAGTAAACTCAGATCGTTGAGATCGCTTACTCTGGCAGGTTGATTTTGAGTAATTTACCTGAGCCGGCCGAAGAACCATCCTCGGCAGTACCAATAACGGTCACGTAGAGTGTGCCCTCAGAATCGAATGCCATGGCGGTTGGTTTGTCCAGAGTGGCGATCATTTCTGGGGTAACTGTCATCTCCTCGTCGATGATTTCCACATCGAGTCGGAAGAGACCTCCCTTCGTCGTATCCATCCAAGCGTAGTCGATGGCGTAAAGTTCGCCTGTTGTGGGGCTAACCGCAAGTCCAGCAATATCAAAAAGTTCAGCCTCAGCACTGTGGAGCAATTCGCCTGTCGTTGGATTGTATACGAGTACGAGACTGTCGAGAGGAACAGTGATTTCCCCCATCTGACCAATCCAGAGATTACCAGATGGACCGACTTCAATGCCCACTGGCGCGTCAACATCAACATCCAGCTTGGTGGCAATGAAAGGTTCAAGGGAACTCGGCTCTCTGTCAACAAGCGGAACCCGGAGAACCCACCCTTTAGTATCGTCACCGTTGGCCGTAATGTAAATGCCTTGATCGTCGGCGGCGAGGTCGTAGAAGTTTCCCTCACCCTTCGCGGAGGCCGACCCGGGGCCTACCGGACCGAGGACAGTAGTTGCGTCATCAACGGTTAGTTGATCATCTCCGATGTTATCAAAGATCCAGACACGCTCGTCACCGTCTTTTCGACCACCACCGCCGATGACAAGTGTCTTCGAGTCGAGAAAGAGAAGGCCGAGCGGACCAATGTCGTACATCGGGCCTTTTCCGTAAACGTCTTTGCCGAATCCAGTGATCACTGGAGTTGCTGGGCTTCCAGCCTCACCACTGAATCGGAGAACTTGGCTATTTCCGCTGTCTGAGATATAGAGCATCCCGGTTTCGGGTTGGACAGCAATCCCGCAAGGGTTGGTCAGGCCAGAGACGAGCGTCTCAATATGGTGATCCGCTGTCGATGACGCAGCAGAGCTGGTCATCATTGCAAGCAAGATTGTTGCGGTAGTCGAGATTGAGAGGATCATGGAAACAATTCCTTCCGACTAATCGTTATCCGAGGTTTGAAACGTCGAGTCGTACGTCAAGGGGCGGTAGTGTCGTGCCTTGTTAGTAGCAGCAGATGTACGTAAGATGTCTGAAGTTACTCAGGAAGTTTTGGGGTTTCGATCATCGGATAGGACTCACTGCTGAGTCCTTCTTTGAGGAAAGTAACCAAGTCTGCTTTTTCCTCCTCCGAAAGTCCGATGCGAAACATCTCTTCGTCGAGCTGCGGGTTTTGGATCCCTCCTTGATCATAATGCTCGATTACCGCTTCGAGGGTCGCAAGACTGCCATCGTGCATATAGGGGGCAGTCCGAGCAATCTCTCGGAGTGTCGGGGTTTTGAACGAGCCAAGATCACCCAGAAGATTGCTCTGTTCATGTCGTCCGGGGTCGGAATGTCCCGAGCCATCAAAGCCGATGCCGATGTTGTGGAATCCACCGTCAGTAAAGTGTGGTCCGGCGTGGCATGCCGAGCAATTGGCCTTACCAAAGAAGAGATTCATGCCTCGCTGAGCGGCGTCAGAGAGGGCTGAATCGTCACCAGCCTTGAACCGGTCGTAGGGTGCATCTCCCGAGAGGATCGTTCGTTCAAACGATGCAATTGCCTTCGCAATATTCTCGGACGTAACATCGCTCTGAAAAACGTCTTGAAATCGGTTGCGATACCCTTCGATGGCGTTGAGCTTTTTCTCGAGCTTGTCGAGACTCATGTTCATTTCAATCGGGTTCTGAATCGGCCCGAGAGCCTGTTCTTCCAAACTGGAGGCGCGACCGTCCCAAAATTGGAAATAGCTGTAGCCCGAGTTCAGAATCGTCGGTGAACTTCGACCTCCGACCGAACCACCAACCCCAGTCGCGAAGGATTCACCATTAGACCAACCCATCGCTGGATTGTGGCACGATGCGCAACTGATGCTGTTGTCACTGGAAAGTCGCGGGTCGAAATAGAGCATCTTACCAAGTTCGACCACATCGTCGCGGAGAGGGTTGCTCCGCGGGATTCTCATTTTCGGAAGCCCCAAGGGACGCTCTTCAACTCGTGACCGTTCTTCAGAGGCCCCGAGAGCAATCGGTACCAGCACGGCGACCCCGATCAAGGCCGACCGAACCATCGTGTTCCTCATGATTGCCTCAGCTAGGGATTCGGAACTCACTTTGTGGGCGGAAATGCGGAACTGGTGATCGAAATCGAACCGGTTAGAGTGCCGATCTCGATGAAGGATAGTCTGGTAAAATTCTCAAGTTGTTTGCGTGCAAACAACTTGAGCCTGTTACTGCTTGGTTGGACAAGAAGTCTATATGGTGTAGCGAACCAAACCGCCTCCTGCAAGAGGTGAAGGCGATCGAACTTAGCGATCTGCAATCGTGTCGGGTCGTCATCCGGCCAAATGAAAGGAGGTACCGATGCGTAAACTCGCCAGTGTTCAGATCGTCAACGAAGTAGAGCCAATCCCGAAGGCTGAGGCCATTGAGAAAGTGAGGGTCTTGGGGTGGTGGGTCGTCACCAAGAAGGGAGAGTACCGTCTTGGAGACAAGGTGATTTACTGTGAAATTGACTCCTTGCTCCCGGAACGGCCCGAATTCGAGTTCCTTCGATCGAGTAGTTTCAAGCCCGCACGGACCGAGGAGGATGGTACGGTCGTTCAACCCGCCGGGTTTAGGATCAGGACTGTGAAATTGCGCGGTCAGGTTTCGCAAGGGATCTGTTTTCCTCTTTCACTCCTCCCTCCAGAAACTGCCACAGACGAAGGTACGGACCTCTCCGAATTGCTCGGAATCAGGAAATGGGAGCCGCCCGCTCCGATCGGTATGAGTGGGAAGATCAAAGGGCCTTTTCCTGACTTCCTCCCCAAGACTGACGAACTCCGGGTGCAAGTACTGGAATCGGTCCTGGAACGGCATCGAGGGAAGACCTTCTACGTCACAGAAAAGCTCGACGGAACATCCTTCACTGCCTTTATCCGGGAAGGGGTCTTCGGCGTCTGTAGCCGGAACCTCCTCCTCGACGAAACCGATACATCAAGCAGCCTGATTAGGGTTGCCCAAGAACGACGAATTGAAGAGAGCCTCCGTGCTCTCTCGGATCGGTTAGGCTTCGAAATCGCAATTCAAGGGGAAGTAATCGGTCCTGGGGTTCAAAAAAACAAGTATGCGTTGCCGTCCGCAACTCTCTACGTCTTTAACGTGCTCAACATTGACAATGGTAAACTCGTGGACCACGATGCAATGCTTGGCCTTGTTGAGCAACTTCAGCTTAAGCCGGTGCCACAGCTCGGCGAATTGATCCTGGATCACTCCGTGGACGAGCTGGTCAAACTTTCTGAGGCCACCAGCGTCCTCAATCCGAAGGTCCAGCGCGAGGGGGTCGTGCTCCGGCCACTCGCGGAGGAATTCGACGAGGAGATCAACGGACGTCTCAGCTTCAAGGTGATCAACCCGCGCTTCTTGCTCAAATATGACGAATGAGCATGTCGAGGGCACAAGATCAATCAAACAGGCCAGTCCTGAAGCGTGTAGGCGGCATCCCAGAACATCCATTCATAACGGCAACCGAGCAAGAAAAGTGTACGCATCGAGGATTTCAAGGTCTTCGATGCGTCAGAGGCAACTTGATTCGTAAGATCAAGGACGTCTTGAACCACTTGGTCAAATTCATCACTTCCATAGGTTTCAATCCATCGCTGGTAGAGGGGATTCGGTGAACCAGCCGGAAGGAGTGCTTGCCCGACCTTTTGATATATCCAATAACAAGGCAACACAGCAGCGAGCCCTTCCTCGAACGAACCCGATCGTACCGAAGCGATCATAAAATCGCAGTAGGCGCGTGTGGTAGGTGAGGGCGGCGTCGAATCAACCTGCTCAGGATGAAGACCAAGGTCCTGAAAGAACCCTTCGTGGAGTGATCGCTCGACCGCCATCGCATCGGTGGCGTGTCGACAGAACATTTCCAGGACTTCCGGTTTAGGGGCAGTCGATGCCAAGCCCGTGAGTGCTTTGGCAAACTCACGGAGGTAGAGAGCGTCCTGCATCACGTAGTACGAGAATCGATCCTCCGTAAGGTTGCCTTCGGTGAGCCCGCCAATGAACGGGTGTTCGAGGATCGCGTCGTAGATGGGGGTGGCAGCAGCCCAGAGTTCGTCAGTGAAGCGGGAGGGGTGATTCTGATGCAACGATCTGTCCTTCTCGGTGTTGAGTTGAGCAGCGACAATTCAATTTCGGACCAAGACAAGTGGATTGTTCAGTATTCAGCGGCGCTAATCTACAACCGGATCATCCGATTGACATTTGATCTGCCAAGCTCCCTAGCCAAATTCATGGCGTCGACGCAAGCATCGCTACAGATAATTGACCTTGGGAAACTGAGGCCATATCCTAGCAACATTCGATTTCGTGAGGCCATTGTACTCACACGAAGAGGAATGTGTGAATGTCTGATTCCGAATTGCACGAGCGTGCCATCAAGACAGTGACTCTGTCACTCCGGATCATTCTCGCCGCACTGATTATTGGTCCGACTTTTTTATGTTGATCCTCTTACTATTGATAAAACCCGAACCGTCTGAACAACTATTGATTACTTACGTTGCGTTAGGTGGGGCGGTCCTCGCCTGGCTAACCGCCCCCCTCCTCCCGAAAATGGTCGAAGCAAATAATCGGAAAGCGATCGCGATAGGAACTTGGAAGGCTTCAGATGAAACCTTGTCCAATCTACCGCCACCAACCGACGATACACTTAAGCTACTCTACATCTATCCGACTCGAGTGATCATCAGATCGGCATTTCTTGAAGGTTCCGTATTCTTTGCCCTAATCAGTTTCATGCTCGAAGGATTCACCCCAATTTTGATTGTGGTCGCCCTCGGGCTTCTTGGAATAGCGATCCAGTTTCCGACGAGAGATGGTATTCGGAATTGGCTCGACCAACAGCTCCATTTGTTGAAAGAGCAGCGACAGTTTACCAACTCTTGATCAGGAGGATCGAATCTCCTTGACGATCGGTCGTGAATCCACAAGCTCATCCTGGTATGACGCGCTGGGATCGTTCCCTCACGTACGACAAGTCAAAACTTCAAACGACTCGGATAAAACCTGGATTTGAAATGTGTTTGGAATCTGTCGGATTACGGGTTACCCTAATTAAGACTTTTCTCAAACGGGTCATTGTTGTGCAATCCAAGTCGCCCCCAGACCTCTGGAAAACACAGCGTCGTGCGTCCGACATCCTGATCAGTAATGAATCCACCGAGGCGTCTTGAAGGTCTTTCTCGACCTCATGTCCCGGTAATTCTAACACCATTGAGTCGGAGTCCTGCGATGAAGGACGTCGTGCTCGGACTGGGTCAGATGCGCAGTTTTTGGCGGATCATCGAAGCTGCCGATGAGCAACTTCGGACGATTCACGGATCGCCGAAGCGGATGATTGTCCGCTCTCCCGAAATTGAAATCGCGGCTTGTCGACCTGACTTCGACCGCGATTTCCAAGACTTCACGGTCCGCTTTCCAGACTGTAGTCCCACGTTGAAGCAATCACTTGAGTCGTTTGCAACCGAGTGTTCGATCGACTGTGAGCTTAAGGTCGACGAAGGCAGCCTGGTTCTCCACTGCTCGACACCATCGGAAGACGGATTACAGGGACTTCACGACGCCTGCGATCGCTTTTCTGAGTCAGTCCCCTTGCCTGAAGTCTGGCATGTTCATGGGGAAACCTATCGCTCGAAGCCGCTCAGTCCCGAGAGCCTCTTCCGAGCGATGGCCAAATTCAAGGCAAGCGATATCCACCTTTATCCTGGCGCGCCACCGGTCTTTCGGGTTGACAACGTTCTCCGATCCGTCCAGTCCTTTGACCCTCTCTCCTCGGAACAAATCCTCAACCTGATCAAAATGATCGCACCATCCAAACATGTAGGTGCATTCTTTCAAGATCAACAGTGTAGCTTCATCTTTCACCAAGTCGGCCTCGGTTATGCCCGCGTCTCGGCCTTTTTCAAGGCGGGCGTCCCTCACTGTACGATGCGATTCCTGCCTGAATCGCTTCCCTCATTCGAAGATCTGAGCATTCCTCGGGAGGCGATGGAACAGCTTGGTCAGTTGCACTTCGGCCTTGTTCTGGTTACTGGGATGACCGGGAGCGGGAAGTCCACAACGGTGGCGTCACTAGTGGATTGGATCAATCAGCACAAGTCAACGCATATCCTCTGCATCGAAGAACCAGTCGAGTTTGTGCATAAGAGTAAGAAATCGATCGTTTCGCAACGCGATGTCGGGGAAGACATTGGGACGTTTCACGAAGCAGTCCGAGGCGCTCTTCGTCACGACCCCGACGTAATTGTGATCGGTGAGATGCGCGATCCCGATACAATCCGATCCGCCATCAACGCTGCAGCAACAGGACACCTCGTGATCAGTACGCTCCACTCGGGTACCGCCTATGAAGTGGTCAACCGAATCGTAAGCTTCTTCGACCCGGTTGAGCGCGACCTTGTCAAACTTCAACTCCGTGATGCGCTGAAGTGCGTGATCTGCCAGCGGCTTCTTCCCAAGACCGGAGGGGGACGGATCCCTGCGCTCGAGTTTCTCTTCAACGACACCAAAGCGATCTCTGATAGTATCCTCAGCGGAAACACGATCGGGATCAAGATCGGGATGCAACAAGACTCATCAAGCTCATTCATTTTCGAGCAGTACTTGCATGATATCTCGAAGAAGAATCTGATCTCACGAGAGATTGCCCGCGAGTATGCCTCAGAGCCGGCGATTCTCGACCAGATGTATCTCGGGACATACTCGCCACCGTCGCTTGATTCGATGCTTGGCCACTAAGTCCTCTAGCCTGACGGAGTTGCAACCGCTCTTTAGCCGGGCAAGTCGCTTCGAGTGAATCGACCAACTTCAACGGAGGTCAAGTTGACGTGCGCAGGAGTCGGAGGGAGTTGGTGACGACCAACAAGGTAGTGCCAACATCAGCCGCAATTGCCATCCAGAGGTCGGCCAGGCCGAAGGCGGCCAATCCGACGACTAGTCCCTTGGCAACCAGAGCGATGATGATGTTCTCGCGGATCATCCGGAGGGTTCGCCGCGAGTGTCGGATCAGCCAAGGGAGTCCTCGGAGATCATCAGCCATCAGCACCACATCGGCAGTTTCAAGGGCAACGCCGCTCGAAATCCCGCCCAAGGCAACGCTCACCTGGGCGGTCGCGAGAGCAGGGGCATCATTCACGCCATCGCCGACCATTCCCGTTGGACCAAGTTCGGTTTCGAGAGTTGTGATCGCCGTTGCTTTGTCGGCTGGGAGAAGTTCAGCTCTGTGGTCACTGACACCGAGTTCATGAGCGATTGCGGAGGCTGTTGACGAATTGTCACCCGTCAGCATAACGTGACGGATCCCCAAGCGGGTTAACTCGTTAAGAACCTCGGCTGCTTCGGGTCTCGGCTGGTCAACGAGTCGAATCCAGCCGAGCGGTCCGGCGGCAGTCGAAAGTACCACCGCGGTTCCGGAATCACGTTCAGCAGTGGCAAGCGTCGCGTGGAACTGATCGGTGCATTGCCCTGATTCATCAATGAAGCGGAGATTCCCGAGGTGATAGCGCAGGCCCTCCACAGTCGCTGAGGCACCCAATCCGGGGACCGCTTGATAATCATCCGCCGCTGGAATGACGACTTGATTCGCCCGGGCGTGATCGGCAATCGCTCGACCGAGGAGGTGGGCACCTCGATCGCCTAGAGCGGCGGCTACTTGGAGCAGACGGTTCACACCATGCGGAGGAGCCGGAACAATTTCGACTACCGCAGGCGAACCAAGGGTCAATGTCCCCGTTTTGTCAAAAGCGATCACTTTCAGCCGACCAACAGCCTCCAGGAATTGCCCGCCCTTGATCAAGATCCCACGACGAGATGCCGCAACCAGACCGTTGACCACAGCAACTGGTGTTCCGATCACTAAAGCACAGGGGCAAGAAACCACGAGGAGGACAAGGCCGCGACGGAACCAATCCGCCCAGTCTCCCGGACTTTCACTCAACCGAAAAAAAAGCGGAGGTCCGAGCATTAGGAGAATGGCGGTGCAAACGGCGAGTGGCGTGTAGTAGCGGGCGAACCGATCGATTGAGCGTTCGATATCCGCAGGGCGTTGTCGGGCAAGATCCACCATCGCCCTCGTCTGAGCCAGGAGTGAGTCAGTGAGGGGGGCCGTCGCTTCAACATCGAGTGTACCGTCACCGTTGATTGTCCCAGCATAGACTTCGTCACCAGGATGCTTCGCGATCGGGACAGATTCACCTGAAATCGCCTTCTGATCGACGAACGAGCGGCCCGCTGTCACCCGTCCGTCGATCGGAACCTGGGA
>CAZEAN010000016.1:0-3957 GCA_964510225.1 uncultured Isosphaeraceae bacterium | reverse complement strand
CGACGAACGAACGATGGGCCGCGACGCCGCCCTCGATTGGACCGCGCGCCGGGCATTCGAGAGACTCCAGGCCTCAAGCGCTTCCGAAAGACCAAAGAGGAACGCTACAGTCGCCGCTTCGCCAAATTCGCCGAGTGTCAGCGCCCCCATTATCGCCACTGAGACGAGTAATTGGATCCCGAGCCGACGTGACCGGAGACTTCTCCAAGCTGGAGGTAAGAGTTCGATTGATCCCAGACCGACGGCGGCAAGATAACAAGCAATGACGATCGTCCTTGGAACGCCGAGGAACCGCAGTAGCGACGCCACTAAGAGACACAATCCAACAGACGCTACAATCGTCCAGCGTTGCCCTGGTCTCCGACTCGCAGTTTCCTCAAGGATCCCGAGTTTTTCTTGTACCTTGTTGTGATCAGCAGCAACCGGCTCTGCATGCATACCGGTGGACTTGAGTATAGATGTCGCCAATTGCTCGGGTGAGGTCTCTGCCGGTCGAAAGTGAAGGCTAACTAGCCCTAAGGGTGGGTCAAAGTGGATTTCGACAACACCAGGTTTCCCTTCTAATGCGCCGCGGAGCACCGGAACTTCGCCAGGGCAATCGAACCCGATCACCTTGAGACAACAACGTTGTGTAGGGGCCATAACAACCCACTCCCGAAACCGGACTTCGGAGACTGTTTGGCCCTCGCTGAACACGCCACGGCCAATCCACCAGATTATACAGGGAGCACTCGATGACGAGAATGGTGAGGAGTGTGGTGTGCAGCTCCTTCAGATTATTTCAAGAAATCAGCCAAGAAATGTGACTGTATCTCCACCTCAATCACGATGATGAAGTTCGACAGCAGGAACGAACTTGCAGAACAGAAAGCTCACATTAAAGTCAGACAGCCTCGAACGACCGAACTCAGACTTATCAAAACGATTGAACTTGGCTTTCTTCAAAATTCCCTCAACTTGGAATACCCTTCAATGTCACGCATTCGAAAATTCCACAGCGCAGTTGAAGCCCTCGAATCTCGACTGAGCCTCTCCGGCTTCGGTGGAGTCGATCTCGAGCACAACCTCCCCGCCGTATCTACAGAACCTGAGATCGTTCTCGTCACGAGCAATTCCGGCGGTGACGATGGTCAGGGTGATGATCCACTACCGATGGATGAAAACGGCGACATTCATCCTGATCCAGTTCCGCCCGAAGACGATGTACCGTTCCCTGTCCCACTCTGAGCCCAACCTGTCCAGGCCGAACGACCATATCTGTCTCTCAAGAGACCAACGATGTGTGTCGCTCGGCCTGTTTTTCGTCTCCGGTGACTCATTAGAGTTCCACGCCTCCCATCTGTTCGTTTAATGCTTCAATAAGCTCAGCCCGGTAGTGTGTGAAATACGGATCCCTCATGAAACGATCGTGTATAAACTTCTTGTTATCACGACCAGACGCCATCAACGCGCTTAGAGCTAACTGCAAGTGATGTGGGTTTGTTTGGGCAAGGACTACGTGTGCCCGTGCCAAACTGTAGTAAGATTCACCGACAAATCTCTCAATTTGATTAGAGAGTCGGACGGCTTCTTTGGCAAGTCGAATAGCGTCATCATACTTCTTTTGTTTGATCGCTTCGATGGATAAGAGGCTAAATGTAGTGACTACAATTGGCCGCTGTTTGATGAATGCTAGGTTGTTGGGATGATCCACTAAGTAGCGAAAGTCCTCGTTCGCTTCCTCAAATCGCTTCAATTCTTTGAGAGTTAAACCTCGATTGAATCTCGCACGTAAGTGCTCGGGTTCTTCCTGCAATATCCTCGTGTAATACCTCAGTGCCTCGTCTAATTGCCCACTGCTCTGAAGCTGATAGGCCGTACGAAAGAGAATGTCTTGCTGCTCATGGTTTCCAAATACGCCGGCATCCATTAGTAGTTCCTTGTGTTGAGAGCGATCGTTTCCCAAGTCTGAAAACAAGAGTGGGGGTTGGCCTGGTCGTCGGTTAGTCCGGTCTTGAGCCTCCAGAACGAAGTACAGGCGCTTTAGGGCATTATCGACGAGTTGGCTTGACTGGATTTCGATCCCAAGAAAGAGGGTAGTGCGATATGCAACTTTCCAATGAGGTTGAAGTGCAACTACTTCTTCAACAATGGAGAGACTCTCTTCAGGTCGTCTCAATGAGCGCATACATAATGCGAGCGCGAGGTGTAGCGGTGCTGAGTTTGGAGATTTTGCAAGGCAATCTGCATAATTGTGTCGAGCGACTTCGAATTCACGGAGGCGATAGCTAGTGGATGCCAATCGAAATCGAGGCCAGATTAAATCTGGATGGATCATCAATGACCGGCAATAGTGATCACGCGCATTCGAAATTCCTGTTTTCTGAACATCAATGCCAAACGTTAAAGCGTCTTCGGCTCGGAGCGAGTCAGCCCAGACTCCATCAAGATAAGATTGAAGCCACTGTGGGGGCGGGTTGGTTGTCTTGGAATTGGAAGCGGTGCGATCATCACTCAATTGCGTACCGAGTCGGCGCAACACCAAGTTGTATTGCTTGATCTGATAGCGACCGGAGAGCAATTGGAGGAGTTCGAACGCCTGACGCCGATCTTCAGGAAAGAGATCATAATCTGCTTTAGAGACAGCTATGCCATAAAGTAATCCATACTCAAATAAAACCGCTTCAAATTCATCTTGAAAGTCTTTACTGATGCGTTGGAATCGCGGAGCCTTCCAGTATTCATCGGTCGTGTCGAGGACGCCAAGTGCCTGCAGGACTGGTTTCACATCAATCGCTGAGGCAGTCCGAGGAACCAATGAACCCGCGCTCGGTTCGGTATAGAGATGGATTCCAGAGTCAGGGTTTTCGAGAAGTTCGTTGGTTAGTTCTCTGGCGTTCTTATCTAAGAGGGTCAGCGACGATGCTGCTTCGAGGTGGAACGTACCAGCAATTACCGTGGTAAGTCCAAGTGCGATTCCTAGTCCCGTGACGATCAATTGCCGACGGTAGCGACGGCAGCGTCGAGCAAGGTCGTTCCAGCTCGATCGGGAAACATACTTTAAGGGTTGGTCGGTTCTCCATCGATCGAGATCTTCTGCGAGCTCAGCAGCGTCTTGATAGCGTTCTGCTTCGTTGGGCAAGAGACAACGCCGGAGAATCGGACGAAGCCCCGGAGGAATCAAGACAACTCGATCTGCTTTGCCAGCACCCGCGGTACGTTCTTCGGCAAGATAACGCGCCACAGAACGTCCCGATTGCCGGGCGAGGTTTGATGTCAATTTGAGTGGGGGCCTTCCTGTCAACGCCTCTTGAAGCATAAGTCCGAGGCTGTAGAGATCAGCGCGGTGTCGCTGTGCTTGGGTTTCTTGATCGACAGTGGTGCTTCCTACAGCGATCGCTCCGAGTCGTTCGGGCGCCATGTAGGCTAGCGTCCCACCACCCAAACTTCCGTCGTTTTCATATGACTCGAAGTCGCTTGATAGGTTAAAGTCGATGAGTCGAGGAGAGCCATCGGCCCTAATCAGGACGTTGGATGGCTTGAGATCCCCGTGTGTCACCCCCTGTTGATTCGCGTAGCTGAGTGCATCGGCTAGCCGTGCGAAGATCCAGGCCATCCCCTGTGCGTAGTTGGATGTGCCAAGGAGGTCTCGAGCCGGTGACTTGAGTTCCGTCGCGGGGAACTCGGGGGCCGATCGATAATCCAAGTCTTCGAGAAGCAATCGACCGGAATCGTCTGCTCGGCGACCTTGGACGAATCCTTGCTCAAGGAGATCCGTCAAGGTACATCCTCCCTCAAAAGGCATGAAAATCAATTGAAGTGATTCATTCGTGTGCTTTTGTTGAAGGATCGGAACGATGTTGGGGTGTGCCGCGCGGGCCAGGAGGAGAGGTTCGCGAGTCGGTCGGTTGGTAATCTTTAGAACAAAGTAGCGGTCCTCTAACTCCCTGTCAGACGCAAGGAAGACCCGCGCAAAGG
>CAZEAN010000015.1:32368-64557 GCA_964510225.1 uncultured Isosphaeraceae bacterium | reverse complement strand
GGAGTATGCCTCGGCGAGGTCCGGATCGAGTCTGATCGCGTCGTTGTAAGCGTTGATTGCTGCTTCGATATCCCCCGCGTCCCTCAATGCACTACCCAGGTTGGTGTGTGCCACCGAACTCTGGGGGCGCAACGCAGCGGCTGCTGTGAGGTAGCGAGTGGCTTCGGCAGGTCGCAAGTACTCCCCTTTCTTCGAGTCCCAGGAGACACCACCCAATGCGAGACTGACCCAGTAATCGCTGGGGTGTTGTTGCCAGGCATTCTGGAGTACGTCCTGAGCAGCATCGACTTCGCCCGCTCCATCGAGCACCCGGAACAAGAGCACCAAACTGGAGGCGGGCTGACCCTTGAGGGCATCGTCATCAACCGGCGGGAGATCTAAGGGATCCTCAAGGAACCAGCGGGAACGGAGTTGGTTTCTCCATTCGTCTGGATCGGCGACTTGGGCCGCCGTGACGATCCGTCCCCATGATTCCGTTGTGGACAGAAGTTGCCTGACAAAGGCCCAGTGATCGAGTGCGGCGGCAATCTCGATCGACACCGGACGACCGGCGATGGCAGCGCCCAGTGACCGGCCATCCCCTTGGTCGAAGTCGAGACCGAATACACGGAAGGCTTCTGCATAAGCCTGGTCGGTTCGCTCACGGTCAAAGCTGTCGCCGAGACTACCACGGATGGATTCCAGTCGGTCCACCAGGTCCCACAGTGCTCTCGTCTTCTCTGCCCGGCCCTTCAGCGACGCCAAGAAGCGGGATGAGTCGGAATCCTGCCCTCGTGTGATCAATGCCTCGGCTTCGTCGAGAGCTGAGAGCGCTCGGCTTTCCTCGGTCGCTGCAGTCATGGGATCGGCAGCGGTCTCGAAGAGGTCGAGCGCGTCCTCAGCTCGGTCCAGTTGGCGGGTGATCTGCGCTTGAGACTCGGCACGCTGCTGGGTGATTAACACGGCCACGTACCCACCCACGATCGTTAGCGCTACCACCGCCACCCCAGAGAAGAGTGTTGCACGGAAGCGACCGCGTTCTGCCTTTGCTTTGGCCTCGGCCTCGGTGGCGCGGAGCCGTGCAGCGGCGAGTTCCTCAGCCTTACGCTGGCGACGGTGCCGGAGACTGGCGGCGAGGAAGGCGGTTTCGAGTGGGTTGAGGTCGGCTCGGTGCGACCGAGACCACGCGTGTGCGACATCGAGCCGGGATCCAATGTACAGCTCGCTGGGATCACGATCACTCGCCTCCCAGTCCCGAGCTGTGTTCGTCAGACGGCGGTGAATCTGAAGGCCCTGGGGATCGGCCTCGATCCAGCCACGCAACGTCGACCAGTTCCTGACCAAGGCCTCGTGGGCAATTTCGATGAATCGCTCATCCTGGTGCTCATCATCCGCCTGATGGTCATCATCTCTCTGCGTGATGACCAACCGAGCCTCGGCGAGTTGTTCGATGACAGCGTCAAGGGACTCGGTGTCCCCCCGACTTGGTAACAACTCACGGATTGGAACGCGGTACGTCATCTCCTCCGTGCCGTCCCCAGGTCGAGTGAGCCGCAAGAAGATACGGCGGCAGAGGTCACGTTCGGGATCGGAGAACTGCTCAAGGATTGCGTTGGCTCGGTTCTCCAGAGCACCCTGGAGCCCGCCGATCTCCTTGTAAGCGTCCGCCGTGAGCTTGTGTCCTTGACGCCTCTCCCAGAGTTCCATGAGGGCGTACTGCAGCAACGGCAAGGCGCCGGGCTGGTCCTTGACGTCCTGCACGAGATGGTCGATCAAACCAGCATCAAACGTGCAGCCAGCGAGGGATGCGGGGCGTTCGATCGCCAGGCGATGCTCTTCCTCTGACATCGGGCCGACGATCTCCTGACCGGCCGAGAGCGTGGCGGGGAGATCAGGAATGTCGGCGCACTTCCCGACGAGATCGGCGCGGAGTGTCAAGAGCACGAGACCACGCCCACCGATGGTCGTTGCGGCCTGGAGCAGGTTGGCGAGGAACCCGTTGCGCTCGGCCTCGTCTTCGCATCGGGTGAAGGTCTCCTCAAACTGATCGACGAGTAGGACGAATCGACCCGCGCGAGAGGGCTCTCCGAGGGCCAGCTGGATCGATCGATGCAGCGAGGCTGACCCGTTTTCTTGGTCGGCGATGCGATCATAAAGACTGGACCACTCCGGGCCTGCGGCGGAAACAACGGCATTCGCCAGTGCCTCAAGCGGATGGGATCCGGGGCGGAGGATGGCAATTGGCCAGTTGTGACTCCCCTCGACCTTGCCAGCCTTCAATGCCGGGACCAAACCTGCAAGGGCCAACGACGACTTGCCGCTGCCCGAAGAACCGACGAGTGCCAGAAAACGCCGCTGGGCGTCATCTTGGGCCATCGGACCAAGGCGGTTCTCTAGGAGCCAGTCGATCAACGCCTCTCGACCAAAGAAGAAGCGGGCATGCTTCTCGCGGAACGGCTCCAGGCTACGGTAGGGGCATTCCCCCTGGAAGATTGCGCGACCAGGACCAGGGCCAGGTTCGATACCACGGATACCGGAGACCAGTTGATGGAAGGCATTGGAATCATCGTCGAGATCGCTGAACTCGACCCAGCCGAGCCGCTTGAGGAATGGAGGCAGAATCTGCTCCTTCGGCTTGCTTGCTCCGGGTAAGAGGACCGGGATGACGCGGAATTTGTTGCGCGAGTTGCTCACGCGGAGGTCGATCGCCGCGCGCATTTCCTCATTCTGCCAGGGACCAGGCTCACCGGCCCCAACAAAGACCGCGCACGAGGCACTCTCTTTCAACGCCTCTTCGATCGCCTCCATCCAGGGGTCGCCGGGGATCAGGTTCCATATGTCGAGGAACGTGGTGATCCCCTCCGCCTCCAGGCGCCGAGCGAGTTGCTCAACACGCGGCTTATCGGCCGTTTTATGGGAAAGAAAAACGTCATACTTGTATCTACTGGCGTCAGACTGCGACATCGGTAACCCACCTCAAGCGATCAAAGGGCTCACATCGGTCCCACATCATATTACGCGCGAGCGCTGCAATAATCAAAAAACATATCGCGGATTGTTGGACAAGAATCGCTTGAGGCAAGCTCCCGTCTTGACCCGAGCGCGGTTCCTCATGGCGGAGGGGTCGAGTACCTAGCGATTGTGACCCCAGTCGGAGGCAGCGGACCGCTCTCCACGAATTCACAAAACGGTCTCACCGAATTGGGCCTCCCTTATTGGTTCGTTTCGATTACGTTAATGACGAGATGGATTCAGCGTGTAGCCAGAGGTTGTGATCAGCCGATTCCTGGTGCTGATGTTCATCATGGCATTGTCCAAGGTACTCCTCATATGACACGCCAAACTTCAGTCAGATCCGTCCGCGCGCTTGGCGCGGGGGTGCTCCTCACCGGTCTGCTCTATCAGTTCTCGACCAACGACTCGATCGAGTTACCAGATTCGGTCTTTGCCACCAAGACGACGCATGACCAGATCGAAGAAACTGCGCTGCAAACGAGCGGACCCCTAGATCGGACTGAACGCCCCCTCGCTGAGCCTCCACTCTCGGTTGATCCATCAGCGATGCTTGAGCTGCCGGCGGATCCCAAGGCACCGCTTACCGATGAGCAAATTGCCCTTCTAGAGCGAACGATCACGCAAGAGAAGACCGAGCGCGACGCGATTCAAGCCGAACTCAACGATCCAGCGAATGATTATGAAGTTGCGGAACAAGCCCTGAATGAACTCGAACAAGCTCGGAGCAAGCTCCAATCCAACATCAACGAGGCCGAGCAAGCGGGTGAGCAAGAACGCCTCGCGACACTCCGTGCCGAGCTTAAGGGAGTCGAGAGCCGATGGGCGATTGCGAAGGATCGGTTCGAGCTTGAGATCCGTGAACTAAAGGCAGATCGACAGCGTGTAGCACTCTTGAGCCAAAGCATCGCGACGGATGAAGCCCGACTGAACTTTGCACTTGGCGCAAACAGCAACCAGGCGACATTGCTGCCAAGTCCCGCTCAACCTGAAGTCGTAGCCTCGCCAGGCTCAACCGCCGTGACTACGCCGGATTCCGTGGTGTCATCAGGTGACTCGGCCCCGAGTCAGGCACAACCGACATTGCCGGTTTCTCCTCCCTTCGCCACCCCTCTTGTGAACCAAGGAGCAACTGGAAGCGGGAACGGTAAAGCTCCGTCCGACCCTCCAGAGAAAAGCCGGGAGTTGATCCAGGCAGAGAAAGAAGCAGAGCGTCGGGCGTCGAACGTGCAGCAACTTGAAACGGATCTCGCCGCGACCGAACGCGAGATCGCGAACATTGCTGGTGATATCAGACTGGCTCGGGATTCATTGGAAAACGCGAGGCGACTGGTCGATAACGCGCGCCAGGCTCGCGACCTCACCGATCGAGAATATCGCGAACTGACCAGTGATACCGAGCGTGATCAGTTTTACGACGAAGTCGTACTCCCCGCAAACAATGAGGTCGCGAACGCGGAACAGGAAGTCCGATCACGCGCTGAAGCGCTCAACGACGCCCTGCAACGACAGGCCAATCTCTATGCTCGTCTCGCAGTCTTGCGAGAGCAAGCCGCGACCGCCCGACAACTCGAAGATGCGGCGCGGAGCCGGGTGCAGTGGCTCAGTAACCCGTTTTCACCGACGAACATGGCACGGTATGCGGGTGAACACGGACCAACGATTATCATCACCGTCCTTGGCATGTGCCTGCTGATCTGGTTGATCGATCGGTTCAGTCATCGGATTACAAAGATGATTGTGACCCGAGGGTCTCGGGGGACGCAATCCGAGCGAGAAGACCGAGCAACCACACTCGCGGGCGTTTTTCAGAATGCCGCGACTGGGGTCATCATCGTGGGTGGGGGGATCACGATCCTTGATGAAGCAGGAGTTCCGATCGGCCCGATTCTCGCGGCGGCGGGGGTTTTGGGTCTCGCGATCAGCTTCGGGGCACAGAACCTGGTTTCTGACCTCTTCTACGGATTTGTGATTCTCCTGGAGAACCAATACAAGCTGAACGATGTGGTTACCATCAATAATCATACTGGACAGGTGGAGCGGATAACGCTCCGGATGACTGCATTGCGCGACTTGGAAGGCCGGCTCCACTTTGTGCCGAACGGTCAGATCAACTCGGTCATCAACATGACACACGGTTGGTCTCGGTCGTTATTTGATATCGGTGTTGCGTACAAGGAAGACGTTGACCATGTCATGAAAGTGATCATGGAAGTTGCCGAGCAGCTCCGTGAGGATCCACGCTTCCGTAGCATGATCCTGGAAGATCCGACCATGCTTGGCGTAGATGCCTTCGCCGACTCTGCGGTGGTGATTAAGTTCTTCATCAAGACTCGACCGTTGAAACAGTGGGATGTTAAGCGTGAAATGCTCCGACGCTTAAAGATCCGCTTTGACGAAATCGGAATTGAAATTCCGTTCCCACATCGGACAGTCTATCACCAGGTCGCGCAACCACTTTCCTTCGATGTTGAGCCTGAAACTCCGGAGCAAATGGCACCGAACGGTCAAGTCAAGCTCACAAAGCAAGTGCCACGACATCATCTTTGATCGCTGATTTGTAGAGGACAGTGGTTACCTTACTCAATCGCGAATTTAACGAACCTCCTTCAACGGTGGAGGTTCAAAGGCGGGATTAGGTCTAGGGAGTTGAGCATCAACTTCTGCCCTCCAGTCTTGGAGCAGTTGGTGGAGTTCAGATGCTTTCGCTGGGTTTGATCCCGCAAGATTCTTCGTCTCCGAGGGGTCGTCGTCGAGGTTGTAGAGCTCGATCCGCTGATCTTCAAAGAACTCGATCAGTCGCCAGTGACCAGCCCGGATCGCTGAATAGGGGGATGCTCCACCAGGGTGGTAGTGTGGATAGTGCCAGTAAAGTGCAGGTCGATCGAGGGTCGCAGTCGGATCTTGAAGAAGACTTCTGATGGACTGACCTTCGACTGTTTCGTTGTGTGCTGGGTCTCCGGTGATCCCCGCAATCTCAAGGAGCGTCGGATAGATGTCGTAACTGATCACGGGCTCATCAGAGAGGGAGCCATCCGGTGTCACACCGGGCCAACGGACGATCAAGGGGACTCGGACTCCACCCTCGTAGGCGGATCCTTTGCCCGCCCGAAGCGGCGCGTTCTCGGTAATCTCACGGAGTTCGAGACCACCGTTATCGGATGTAAAGATCACGAGGGTGTTGTCAGAGACACCAGCCTCGTTGATCGCATTTAAGACAATCCCGACTGCCTCATCAAGGGCATGGACCATCGCCGCGTAAGTGGGATTGGTGTGTCGGAGTCCTGGCCGCAGCTTTTTCTGGTAATAGTCGATGAGTTCGTCACGACCTTGAAGCGGAGTGTGGACCGAATAGAACGGGAGGTACAAGAAGAATGGACTGTCCTCACTAGATTCGATGAAGCGGCGTGCCTCAGCAGCGAGCCGGAGGGGAAGATGCTCTCCGTCGGGTCCATCTTCGAGGTTTGGGTTCCTGTAAGGGGAAAAGTAGCTCGGTGGTGAGCCTCGACCGTAGCCGGCGATATTAATGTCAAAGCCATGTGCGGTCGGCCACTGGTCCGGCTCATCACCAAGATGCCACTTCCCCATACTCGCAGTGGTGTAACCAGCCGAACCAAGTGCCTCCGCGATGGTTACTTCAGGATCAGGGAGGTATTCGGTCCAGATCGGAGGGAGAAGTTTAGCTCTTGGTCGCTTGTGGCCGTGAATCCAGTCGGTTACTCGGAGTTGTGCTGGAGTCTTACCGGTTAAGAGTGCAGCACGAGTCGGCGAACAGACGGTACAGGCTGAATACGCGTCAACAAACCGGACACCTTCGTTTGCCAGTTGGTCGATGTTGGGCGTTTCGTAGAGATCGCTTCCGAAGCAACCGAGGTCGGTCCAACCCAGGTCATCAACCAAGATCAAAACGATGTTTGGGGGTTCCGTCCTTGTTCTTGGTTCGGCCTCTAAGGCTGTCAGGAGTCCAAGCCCGAGGATGGACTGCAGTAGCGGTGCTGTCAGAATCATGCTGAAACTCCCGTTCTGTCCTACTTCTGAAGCCCAGTCAGAATCGCCCAAGACTCCCAGGCGCTGACCATCTCGGCGACCCGATCAGGGTGACGATCAGCGAGATTGTTCATCTCAGTTCGATCCGTACCCACGTTGTACAATTCCCACTGTCTTTTCTTCCGATCGTAACAGAGCTTCCAATCGCCGACCCGAACCGCACGATTACCGGACCATTCCCAATAGAGGGCTTTGTGGCCTTTGCGGGTTTCACCCTTGAAGACTGGAAAAAGGCTGATCCCTTCAACAGGGAGCAAGTTCTTACCTTCGAAGGTAGTGGGGTATTCGATCCCGGCGAGTTCGCAGAGTGTCGGCATGATGTCGATGATATGGCCGACTTCATCGGTGATCGCACCGTCTGAAACCATACCAGGCCAGCGGACGATGAATGGTGTGGCGATCCCACCTTCATGAGCCCAAGATTTGTAACGACGGAACGGTGTGTTTTGGGCGAAGGCCCAACCGGGACCACAGTGGGTGTAGTAAGGTTCAGGACCAGGGATCTGTGCGGGGTCTTCACCGCCAGGGGTTTCGGCGCAACCACCGTTGTCGGAAAGGAAGAGGATTACGGTCTTGTCTAGCTCTCCGGTGGCTTCAAGGGCGTTGAGGATCCGACCAATCCCTTGATCCATCCGGTCGACCATCGCGGCGTAGACAGCCATCCTGAGGTCTTGCCATTCCTTGTCGTCTGCTGATTGCCAGGGAGTGACTTCGGGATCGGGTGGAGGCAAAAGCCACGAGGGATCAATCAGACCTAGCTCAAGCTGCCGACGGTGACGTTGGTTGCGGAGGGCTTCCCAGCCGAGTCGATACTGCCCTTGGTATTTGGCGATATCTTCCGGGAGTGCTTGAAGTGGGTAGTGTGGTGCAGTGTAGCAGACATGGATCAAGAACGGTTCTTCCGATTTACTGTACTCGAGTATGGTCGACGCGGCATGTTCAGAGATTGCGTCGGTGCTATAGAAGTCGTCAGGAAAATTGGTAATCCGATCTTCGTTATGTCCCCAGAATCGGACCCGGCCTCCTTTGAATGCTGGGTCGGGGCGCGCAGGGTTGAAGAAATTGCAGCAACCGTCCCAGAGGCCGTACGATTCGTCGAATCCTCTGTCGACTGGTCGCCGAGGTTTCTGGCTTCCGAGATGCCATTTGCCACTCAACGCGGTCTGATAGCCGGCAAGCTGCATTGCTTCACCGATTGTGATCATGTTCTCGCGGAGGAGGGAACCGTCACGTCTCGGATAGAGACCGGTCAGCAGTGAGGCTCGGGTCGTGGTGCACTTGGCGTTGTTGTAGAACTGTCGGAATCGGAGCCCTTCCGCAGCGAGCCGATCCAGGTTGGGGGTCTCGATTTCTCCACCGTAGCAACCGAGATCGGAGTATCCCATATCGTCTGCCATCACCAGGACGATGTTAGGACGCTCTGCTCCCTCTGACTCGCTGGCGATTACCGAAAGCAACACCAGGAAGACAGTCCCTATCATTTGGATTCGGCTCATGAGTTGCCTCGATCAGTTGAAGTACTTGGGCTCAATGCTGTGATCGTCTCATGCTCCGATCAACGAGCGTAGACGGGCTCGTTGCCGGGTTTCCACTTGATGTTGCAACCGATGCTCGGCTTCTGTTCGGTGGCGACGGATTGTCCGCCGAGGACCGCATCGAGTGCAGCCTTGAGGTCGTTGCCGGTGACGGGAAGACCGTTACCCGGTCGGCTGTCGTCCAACTGGCCTCGATAAACGAGCTTGCTGTCTTGATCAAAGATGTAGAAGTCTGGAGTACAGGCGGCCTGATAGGCTTGGGCAACCGCTTGTGATTCATCATAGAGGTACGGGAAGGTGTAGCCGACGCTTGCCTTTTCTTCGGCCATCTTTTGAGGTGAGTCGTCGGGGTGCGTGGTGACGTCATTCGAGCTGATCCCGACAAACGCAACTCCCTTCGCTTGATAAGAAGTGGCAAGATCTCGGAAACCCTCGCGGACATGCTTCACATAGGGACAGTGATTGCAGATGAAGGCCACAACGAGGGCAGGGGCTCCCGCGAAGTCAGCCAGGGAGATCGTCTTCCCTTCAGTGTCTGGGAGCGCAAAATCGGGGGCGGTGGTACCGATCGGGAGCATGGTGGAGGGTGTTAACGCCATGGTGCCAATTCCTCTTGATCCAAGAAAGATCGCGGTTGTCAATCAACGGCTGAACACGCAGCTTCTTCATTCAGAAGTCCGGGCTTAGCCTAATGCCCCGTGAGCGGTTCGTGTAGAGCCCAGCCCCAGAATCCGGAGGCAATGAGTCGAATTGTTAAAACGTGTCAAAAAATAATTATTTGATGCGAGACCCTTCGCAGGATGGGTTTCTGACCCCACTCTGGGTTGCACTCAGGATTTTGTGAGTCTCGCTTCGTGGACTCACACTAGATCGAGGTCACCACGATTCACGATTAATGAACTGCGCAGCCATTTCTACGGTCCAAGGGAATTCGTCGAAGGCCGGCATTAACCAGTGTGTTGGTTCAATTTCGAGGGCGATTTCAGTGGCTCAAGAAGTGCGACCGAGGAGTCGTTGGAGGTCGGTCTGGGAGAGGCCACCGATCAAGGTTAAGACGACGCAATAGGTTAAGGCGCCGCCGGCGATCGCCGGAAGCACGTGCCATTGGGCAATCCAGAGCGCAACCGGGACCATTGCCATTGAAGCGATCGCCGGTTTCGCAAGATGATGATGCCAGGAAGGTGCTCGATCAGCGATCGCGAGTTGGTGATACCCAAGTCCAAACAAGACGAGCCCCACCACCGGCACTGAGACCACCGCGCCATGGAGCCCCCATTGCATCCAGAGGAGTCCAGCGATCGGTCCAGTGACGAGGGCTGCGGCGATTAAGATCCGCATCCCAAGCGCCTCACGATTCAAGGCGATTAAGGCAGACTGATAGAGGAAGGCGAGAGTCAGAATCGGGATCCGCCAGCAGCCCAATGCCAACAAGAGGCCCGCTCCCTCAAATTGATCCCCGAGGAGCAAGGCGATCAATGGATCAGCGAGTGCGGTCGCTCCGACAGCGATCGGGACGAGGCCGATCATCAAGGCCCGGACCATTCCATTGAACGCCTCACGTCCTTCGGAGGCCGAGGATCGCCAAGTCCGTGCCAAGGAGGGAAAGACAACCTGCCGGAAGATAATTCCGAAGGTCAACGCGGCAGTCACGATCCGATGCGGTGCGCAATAAAAACCGAGGTCGGCCCAGCCACTCAGAATCCCGACCACAATCAGGTCGGAAGAATTGATTACCGCTTGCGAAACTTGGATGAGATAGACAGGGCGTCCTCGACGGAGGATCGTCCGGAGTGCTCGGGTGGCACGGAGGGTTAGTTTCGGTATTCCATATTGACGGAGGTAACAGGCCCAGACCAAGGCGATCCCGGTCAATTCACCGATTACCAGAAATGCTGGTACAAGCAAGATTTTCGAGGAGTCCGTGACCCAAAGGATCACTCCGGTGGCGTACAAAGTCGTCCGGATTAAGAGCGAAACCGCGACCAACCCCATCCGTTCGAGCCCTCGATAAACGAAGTCGAGCCCGACGGCGGTTGTCAGAAGCAAGATCCCGTAGATCCAGAGAATCGTCCGTTCGGTCGCTCCCGAGAAAGCAAAAGTCCCCCCGAGCATCAAGCCCGAGAAGAGGCAGGCTGCCAAACAACCTCGGATTGCGAGGATGTGATTAACGAGAGGACGAATCAGCCTCGGATGTCGCGCGATCTCTCGGGTCGCGATGACGTCGAGCCCTTCCCGGACGAGCAAAACCAACCAGTAAACAATATTGAACGCAAATTCGATCCGTCCGTAACCTTCTTGACCAAGTCGTCTGGGGAGCGAGAGCATCACGGCCATCGAGATCACCCGACAGCCAATCTCGGCGACGCTCAAGAAGGCAAAATTACACGCGATCCGACGCGTCGACTCGGTTTGCTGCGCGGCCGGACGGGGAACCTTCCCAGCAACCAGAGAAGTTGAGGGACGGAGACCGCTGATCTGAGAGTCAGCAAGGGAACTCTGAGGGGTTGGCCCCACCGCCGAAGTCCGCCGCCGACGTTGAATCTGGGAGCGAGTCGGTTTTGTCGAGAGCGGCGTGATGGGCATTCGGCGCGCACTTCCTTGTAGGCCACTTGTCGAGGTCTTCCGTGACCAATTCGACTGAAGCCTTCCCGGAGTTCGTCGAGACATCCCTCCAGTGAACTCACGCGGCACAAGGACTCTATCGGAGGGTCGTTGTACCGAGAGAGGGGATCTCTCACCATCTCGGGTTGCTTTTGGTCCTTCGTGAACGAACCGATGGTTCCGCTCTAGAATCTCAGTTGGGGATCCTAGAACGGGGATCGGATCCCGTCAATCGTAGGTTCGACTACTTCGGAGTCCCGACTTGACCGAACTCTTCCCAGATTCCGCCGAAGGTTCCGTCCGATCAAGTTGTTCCTGCGTTTTGTTCAGGATCCTTCATTGAAGACGTCTGACGTTTCAAGGAGTTTTTTGGAATCGTGAGGCGTCGGCGATAGCTTGGTTCTCGCTCGCTCGTTGGTCCTCCTGCGCAGGCCGACCCAAGAGTGCGCTCAGAAGGCCTCCTGAGAGCGGGTTGAACTCGATCACGACGGTGCCACGGTGGGTCGATCGGAGGCTCAGGATCGTCTGGTCTTCTGTTTCTGCTTTGGTAAGTGGTGGTTCGCTTCTTCGGGTGGCCGAGGGAGCCTGCTGCACCACTGCCGTTGAACCCTGATGAAGGACGTTGGCAGCAAGTTTGTGATAGTTGTTAAAGAACTTCAAGGGTTCGGCTCTGGACGAATTCCGCGAGGCAATCCCGGTCAGCCGGAGCATCTGACGGGCATCGTGTTGACGTTCGGACTCGAAGAGAGGGTCACGCATCGAATCGTTGAAGGTCCTGCTGGTGACGTCGTGATTGAGTAAGAGGCTCTGGGTGAGCAAAAGCAGCTCCACCTCCTCTCGGTTGAGTTGATCGACGATGACTGCCGACCTTCGGACGAGGTTCCGGATCTGAGTCCGGAGATGATGACGGGCGTTCAGGTCTTCTCGGGGTGAGCGATCACAGTGGAGTTCCGGGACACAGTTGGCCATCGCGAGCAACGACTGCGCGACTTTCCGATGAACCCTGATCTTCTTGCAACGCCCAACGGAAAGAGATGCGAAGGTTTTCTGGGCGCGACTGTACGCGTCTTCGGCCCATTCGCGCTCATTCTGCAATCGGAGCACGCGGTTCAGATCGGTCTGGTCTTCGTCGACTTCATCCCCGAGGGCCATCCGATGTGGGAGGAGGATATTTAAGCTGTGGGCGATCGACTTACGATACAGAAGGCTCACTTTCTGTGCAGGTGCTTCCGAGTCGATCAACTTGTAGGATTCTCGGAATGAGGTCCCGAGCGCCTCCACAATCGACTCAGTCGGATCCTCGCTTAGTTCGGGCGCGAGAATCAAGAGATCGATGTAGCGTACATAGGTGTTGAGTAACCGGGCGTCGAGTTCGGTCCGCTCTTTGGAACTGAGCATGGAACCGTCGCGCTGAACCCGTCGGATTTCGTCGATCAAGTCTTCGAACATCGCTTTGGCATGATCCGGCCAGCCTCGATTGCGTTCAACGAGTGCTAAGCCATGACGGATGTGGAGCAACGCCAAGCGAGCCCGGAAGTTGTCCGGATTCGGGAGGGCTTCGTAATGTTCCCGAGCACGCTCAAAGTGTTCGCTTGCTTTGTCGATCGCCCAACGGTCCATCTCCAGCCACGCGAGTCTCTCGTTGACTTGGGCGGCGAGTGAGTGATCGACGATCGGATTCTCGGCCTCTGACATCGCTTCGGTGAGCCGAGACCTTGCTTCGTCCCAACGCCCGAGCGATCGTAAGGCCCTCGACTCATCGCAGAGGGAGTCAATCAGGAAGATCCGGAGTTCTCGGACTTCTTTCTCGGTTTCCTTGCCTTCGGACGACTCAATAATGTGGGCCTCTTCAATCTCCTTCCGAGCGTCCTGCATCAGTCTGATGGCGTCCTCGTACTGACCGACTTCATCGAGTGTTCGGCCATAATCGAGCATGCAGAGACCATAGGTCCACTTATTAATGGCGTCCGCCTGAACATAGCGAGAACGGGCAAGTTCAAAGTCTTCCAGGGCCTGATCACGGTCTCCGGTTTCGAGGCTCCGGATTGCTCGAACGTGCGCGGCCAAGGCATTGTGGAGATGAACCCGCGGCCGAATGCACAAGCCGTAGAGGTCGAACAAGCCGACCGGTAGTTCTTGATCCAGTTTTTCAATGCCTGTTCCGGTCGCTCCGCCTTGGGTAACGGGATTCGACTGTTGATCAGTCGGCTGGATCGAGTAAGGGTAACCGAGGACTTTGGCCAAGTCGGCCTTGATCAAGATCCCAACCCGTTCGGCGTCACGTCCCGGGATTTGTCCTGCCTTGATCAGTTCCAAGTGTTGGAAGATCGACTGGCTCTGGCTATTGCTGGAACGGAATTGATGGAGATCGACCACGGAGTCGATGAACAGATAGAGGAGCAGACCAACCACCCCAAGTTTCAGAATCTCGCTGTTGTTTAGCAAGAAGGTCAAGGCACCGGTGATCGGTGTGAGGTTCCCTCTCATGTCGACTGGTTCCGGCGAAGCATTCTCTGAGGTCAACAACGGGAGCCATTGTCTCCTCATGAATTCATCGGCGTCCGGCACGATCGTTGTTTCAGTTCGATTACGCGGGAGAGGACGATCAACCTCGGCTCCCGCGCTCCGTTCATACTGATCTAAGACCAAGCCACCCATCGAGTCAAAATAGCCACCGTGACCGAACCGATAATAGCGGTTGATAAACCGATCACTGACGATCCCGTGGAACCCGACCCGACCGGCCATTCCCATCAACAACGCAAAGATATTGTTGAAGACAAGAACATGGTCTTGCGTCCCACACTCGTTGACGACCCGCTGAACCCGGCCTCCCGCCATAAACTGATGCCAAGGGAATGATGGCCTTAAGACGCTTCCTGCAAAGATAATGGTGTGGATTCGCTTCCGCTTGGGTAAGTGGGGCAACGCTTTAGCGACCAGATATGTCCCAAAACTGTGGGCAACGAAGTCGATCCGGGCGCCTTTATTCAGTGCCGAGTTCAGGTGTCCTCGCAGCCAATGACGAAATTGTCGGGCGACAATCCAACGCAAGAACGGGATCAAGAAGGCAATCGCCGAGAAGTAGCCATACTGATACTCCACGACCCGACAACCCGGCTCCTGTTCGTTGAGAAGCTCTTTGAGGCGTCCTTGCCATTTACCAAACGTCCGGATCCCATGAACGGTGATGACTAGGTGGTCGACCCGCTGTTCCGTCGCTCCCTCGGCACTTCGTTCTTGAGGCTCTGGTTGTACTTGGTTGGCGTGTTCTATTTCTCTATTTTGAGTCATGACCGTCTCCTTACTTGATGCGACTTCAATGCGCAGATGACGGAGAGGCTATCAGCGAGCAACGCTTTGGTTAAGCGATGCTCGGCTTTAATGAAGACGGATGACGCTTAAGTCGATTGCGCAAATGACAGAAGAATGCTTAAAATGGGTCGCTATCAGGCTTCGCCTCGGCGATCAGGACTTCTTCTTCGAGCTTGACTTCCGAGGTGTCTTCGTCGCTTTTCGATCGGCGGCTTCTTGAAGAATCGGGAGCGCGTCAGCGAGTGAAAGTTCCTTGGGATCTCTGTCCTTCGGAATCGTCGCGTTGAGCTTCTTGTGCTTAATGTAAGGACCGTAACGACCTTCGAAGACGGCGATCTCTGAGCCGTCCTCAGGGTGATTCCCAAGCACTTTGATCGGTTCAGCACCTTTGCGCTTAGGGGCTTCGGCAATGAGCTGGACGGCCCGGTCGAGTTCAATCGTAAGGACATCGTCGGGCTGTTTAATGGTCGTGTACTTGCCACTGTGAAGAATGTAGGGTCCGTAGAGACCGATCCCCGCTTTGACGACCTTGGAGGTCTCGGGGTGTTTGCCGAGATTCCTCGGGAGCGCGAGCATCTTCTTGGCGACTTCGAAGTCGATGGAGGTCGGGTCATTCCCCTTGGGAACCGAAACCCGCTTGGGTTTCTTCCCTTCACCGAGCTGGATGTAGAAGCCGTACGGACCTTTCCGGAGGCTGATATCTTGCCCTTCGGGATCCTCACCGAGGACCTTCGGCTCGAACGCTGTGGAGCCGTCCGGGCTTTCTCCGTTGCTGCTTTCGTTCCCTTTATCTTTGGTAAGCTCCCGGGTGTACCGACATTCGGGATAGTTCGAGCAGCCAACAAAGGCGCCGAATTTACCGACCTTGAGCGAGAGTTCACCCGTTCCGCAGTTCGGACATTTCCGACGCTCTTCGAGTGTCCCTTCGCCGGGGAAAAGAAGGATATCAAGTGCCTGGTTGAGTTCGGCGAGGACTTCCGTGATTTCAAGACTCTTGGCCTTGTCGATGTTCGCCGCAAAGTGTTCCCAGAAGGATCGGAGAACCTCCTTCCAATTCACTTGACCGTCAGAGACCCGATCAAGTTCGTTCTCAAGATTCGCCGTGAAGTCATACTCAACATAACGCTTGAAGAAGTGGGTCAAAAACGCCGTGACCACACGTCCTCGGGATTCGGGAATAAACCTTTTGCCGTCAAGTTTGACATAGTCACGTTCTTGAAGAATCGAGATGATGCTGGCATAGGTCGAAGGCCGACCAATCCCGAGTTCTTCGAGGCTTTTCACCAAACTTGCTTCGGTGAATCGTGGCGGTGGTTCCGTAAAGTGCTGCGCTGGGAGCAGTTCAGCGAGATCGACCGGCTCCCCTTCTTCGAGCGTCGGGAGTGCCCCTTTCTCATCATCCTCTTCAGCGGGTTCATCGCGACCTTCGCGGTAAAGTCGAAGAAAGCCGTCAAACTTAAGGGTGGAGCCGGTTGCGCGGAGGGTCGCTTTGCGGTCATCGGGTTCGACGAGGGCGACCACTTGATCGAACAAGGCACTCGACATCTGGCAGGCCATCGTCCGCTTCCAGATCAGGTCGTAAAGTTTCCCCTCATCTCCCTCAAGCCTTGACTGTTTGGGATCGACTGCAAAGTCAGTCGGCCGGATCGCTTCGTGGGCTTCTTGGGCGTTGGCGGCCTTGCTCTTGTAAACCCGAGGCTTCGATGGGAGGTACGATGATCCAAATCGATCGTCGACCTGCGATCGGATGGCATTCAAGGCTTCGGGGGCAATGTCAACCCCGTCGGTCCTCATGTAGGTGATCCGCCCCGATTCGTAGAGCCGCTGTGCGACGCTCATCGTCCGCTTGGCACCAAACCCAAGTTTCCGTGAGGCCTCTTGTTGCAAGGTCGACGTCGTGAAGGGGGGGTTCGGATTCCGTTGGGCTTGCTTTTTCTCAACCGAGGTGACCCGATAATCTCGCTTTCCCTGAAGAACACCGACAATCCGATCCGCTTCTTCCTGATTCGGGATCGCAAACTTGTCGAGTTTGTTGTCGTCCAGGTGGGTCAATCGAGCCTGGAACGCTGTCTTTGCTTGATTGTGCTTCAGGAATGTCCCGGTGATATCCCAGTATTCTTGACTGACAAAGCGTTCGATCTCGTTTTCGCGTTCGCAGATCAGACGCAAGGCGACCGATTGAACTCGCCCCGCCGACTTGCTCCCCGGCAGTTTCCGCCACAAGACTGGCGAGAGTGAGAAACCAACAAGAAAGTCTAAGGCCCTTCGCGCCTGTTGTGCGTTGACGAGATCCATGTCGATGTCACGGGGGTGTGACATCGCTTCGAGGATCGCGTTTTTCGTAATTGAGTTGAAGACAACCCGACGGACGGGCATCCCTTTTCGTAAGGCGCGTTTTTGTCGGAGCGTTTCGAGGACATGCCAGGAAATCGCCTCGCCTTCTCGGTCAGGGTCGGTTGCTAGAATCAACGAGTCGGCTTTTTTTACTGCGTCGACGATTGCTTTAACGGCCTTAGTGGCGCTAGGTTGCACCTCGTAGTCCATCGAGAAATCATCATCCGGCCGAACCGATCCATCCTTCGGAGGAAGGTCACGGATATGGCCGAACGAGGCGAGGACCTCATAGTCCGAACCTAAATACTTATTAATCGTGCGACACTTGGCTGGCGACTCAACGATAACAACGTTCATGCAACTGGCTTTCTCGGCTCGATCGATCCGATTTCCTTTTCAAGCCCCCACGAACCGTCGCGGGGCATTGGGCGTTGACGATTCCCGACCGGAGAGGAACGGAATCCGAAACTGAGTTCCGTCAACGCGACGCTCCCTGGTAAACTACAACGCTCCGTCGGGCCACTGCGGTCAGGTTCTTGATGCCATTCTGACTTAGCTAGCGTACCGAGGACTGTCAAGGGGGCGTGGACAAAGCGCCAGAGATCGCAATCGAGCCTCCCGATCCGAGATCGACAATCTGAAGAGACCGGTGATCGTCGGATGATTCTGAGAACCGGCCTCCATTGAGGATGAGCACCATGCCGTTTCAGGCCTTCCGACGCTACCAAAAACAACTCTTGGCCTTTCTCGCTGTCTTCGCGATTCTTGTCTTTGTGTTGGCTGATTCGCTCCCGCGGCTGTTGTCCAATTCGGGTGGGCCCGAGTTTCAAAACCGTGAGGTCGCCACACTTTACAACAAGAAGGTCCGCGAGTTTGATCTCGGCCTCTTCCAACTCCAACGCGTTCGGGCCAACAATGTCCTCAACCAACTTTATCCCTACTTTGGCCAGCAAGAGTTTGGTCCTGTTGATGACCAGGCCCTGATTGACGCCTACATCCTCGACCACGTCGGGAAAGAGCTTGGTCTCCCGGCAGATCCGGAGACCGCCAAGCGTTGGATTTTCAACACGGCAGAGGCATGGCACAATGCCCAGCGACAGCTCTCGCCGCAATCCCTTGCCTTTGATGAACGCCCGATCGATGAAACGGGAGCACTGGGAATTAGTGCCCAGGAGCAATTTGCGAGTGCCTTACAGCGTGCTTTCCAGCAGTCGTATGGCAATCAGATGACGATCGATCAGTTCTTTAGTGACGTGGCAAATCAGATTCGGATTGCCGAGACTCTGAAATTGCTAGCGCAACCGATGGTGACGCCGCTCGATGCTTTTGACGCGTACGAGAAGAACGAGGTCATGGTCACGGCACGGGTCGCTGAGTTTCCAGTCGAGGAACGGCTCCAGGGGATCGGCAAACCGACGACGGCCGAACTCCGAGCGTTTTTCGAGGAGCATCAGGACAACATCCCCGACCCAGCCAACGGAACAGTTGGTTTCCGGATGCCCCGGCGGATCCAAGTTTCGTATATCGTCCTCCGACAGCCCACGATCAATGCGCTTGAGCAAGAGATCCGAGCCGAGAATCCAGAGGCTGAGGTCCGAGGTCTCACGACGTTCCAAGGCGATCTCCAGACCTACTATGAGACGAATTATGCGGATGGAGAAGAACTCCGACGCTACTACCGGAATCTCCTGAATCCGTTGCCGACGGTCCCTGAAGCATCCTCGAGAGTTCAGTCTCCGCTCCCCTCCGACGTCTTTGCTGAACCTGACATCCTTAATGAAGACCCAGTCCAAGCGACCCACCAGATCCCTGAGCGGGTTGAAACTGCGTTCATTGCGGAAGTCGTGGAGACAGCCTTCGTCACCGAGCAGGTCAACGAGCTAGTCGAAAATCGGCTCCAGGAACGGATCGATGCGATCTTCGATCCCATCCGAGAGGCGATGTTCCTCTTCGTTGATGACCTCGATGGCAACTCAGAGATCGACTTCGAGGCGATCCGGACGGGTCTTGAACCAGAGATCGATCGCGATGATCTCCCGAACCTCCGCCGCTTTGTTCCCGGTTTCGCACGCGACCTCCCCGGTATCGGCCATGCAACCTTCAACCTTACCGAGCCGTTAGCGACAACGGAAACCTTGACCTCGATTTGGCCTCCGGCAACATTGACCCGGGACTTTGAAAAGATCCAATTCAATTGGCAAGAATACGTTCGATTGTGCAAACTCGGTTGGTCCGAAGTTTCTCCTGCAGTGTTCAGCAATCTGATTGATCTCACTGGAAGCGTTGAAGGAATTGAATTCGACCCCACCCGGTTGTTTGGCGACGGTGATTTTGCCCCGGTTTTCTTTGATGTGGACCCCGGGCTCTTTGACCCTCGCGAGTTTACGGACAGCAAAGGAGCCCGCTATCTCGTCTGGAAGACGGTGGATCTCCCTGAGTCGTCGCGCTCGTTTCAAAACATGGTCGAGGACCGAATCTCAGCGGCCTGGCGACTTGAAGAAGCCCGGAAACTTGCGGAAGCCGACGCGACGTCGCTAGCTGATGAAGTCCGGGTGGCGGTTAAGGAAACTTCAGAAGGCGAATCTCCGGTGACCCCCGTCGCCGCGCTGCAAGCCAGTCTCGGTGAGGGAGTAACGCCGATCGTGGCGGGCCCTCAAACCTACAATGCCAGAAGCCTCCGGATTGGCAACAAACTCGCCGGTGAAGCAACTCGGGAAGCATTCTTCGGGCTGAAGTCGGAAGGAGAGAGCATTGCCAGTGTTGCGCCGAGCGGCGATCGGATGACTTACTACACCTTTGCCTTAGAGTCGCGACGCGATCAGAACAGCATCGTGACCCCACGCGAAATCAACTACACCACGATGTTGCCCCAACTACAAATGTATCAGCAGTTTGCCACCTTCGAATCTGTCACAGGGCGACAGCAAGAGGTACTCACGTTCCTCCGTCGTGAAGCCGGTCTTCCCGAAGATTGGACCCCGCCGCGATACGATTAAGACTGGAATCCGAAGGGTCTGAGGTCTCCTGGAAAGAGAGACTCCGAGGACCCAAACCAACGCTTCGAGTTCTGCGCGAACTTCGGAGGTTGATTCGGGTCTAAATCAAGAGCGTCTGATCTTCTGTCGGAACCAGAGACCTAGAGTAGCTGGCGATTCCATGGATTCCTTTCAAATTGAGAGTGCATCGGGGGAAGGACTCCTGGAATTCTTCGAGCGGACGCCGAGGGATCCAAGCAAGCCTCTGGAGCGCTTCAAGGTTAAAGTAATCGAGCAGGACCTCTACGCCGTCGTCCGGGTTTATGCAAGTCTTGAGAGTGTTGATGAACCAAGCCCGACGACGCTCTTTGCGTTAATGGCATCCCAGTGGCGTGGATGGCAAGGCGAGATGGCCTGGGGGTCGTTGGAGGAGGAACTCAGTCTCCGCTGTTCCTTCCATAAGTCTGGCCAAGTACCGATCCAAGTGAGGATTCGCTCTGGATCTAGTAAAGGGGATTGGTCTGTCGAAGCCCTGATCCAAACCGAGGCCGGCCAGCTTGAGACCATCGCCCGACAGGCTTCTGATTTCTTCGGTGAACCGCCCCAGTAACAACAAGTTGCTTAAGACGCAGTGGCAACACGAATCACCCCGCCAATCGAGCCGATCATGCTCGGGCAGGGTGTTCTTCGGGACCAACCTTACGATCAGTACCCAAGCCTTCGACCTCGCCGATCCTGATCCCTGGGGCCGGAATCTGTGTCGAAGGTGGCCCCGACCCAATCGGTCTCAACGCCAATTTGTCGCTGGCCTGTTCGGCTTCCATCATTTGATTGACGATCAGGCAAAGAGATCGGTGATGACTTCACCGAAGACGTCGGTGAGGCGGAAGTCACGACCCGAGTAGCGGTAGGTGAGGCGGGTGTGGTCGAGGCCGAGGAGGTGGAGGATCGTCGCGTGGAGGTCGTGGACATGGACCTTGTCCTCGACGGCGAAATAGCCGTAGTCGTCGGTTTTACCGTGAACGTGGCCTCCCTTCACTCCACCACCAGCGAGCCACATCGTGTAGCCTTGAGGGTTGTGGTCGCGGCCATCGTTTCCTTGCGAAGTCGGCGTCCGGCCGAACTCACCGCCCCAGAGGACGAGAGTGTCTTCGAGGAGGCCACGTGCTTTGAGATCCTGCAAGAGGCCGGCAATCGGTTGGTCGACCTCGTTACAATTTCTCGGGAGTGCGGTTCGGAGGCCCCCGTGTTGGTCCCACTTGTAGCTGTGTGATGCTTGGACGAACCGGACGCCACGCTCGCTAAACCGACGTGCCATCAAGCACTGCATTCCGAACGGTCGAGTGGTGGGATCGTCAAGACCGTAGAGCTTCCGAGTAGCCGGTGACTCGTTCGATACGTCCTGGACCTCCGGTGCAACCCCTTGCATCCGGTACGCCAGTTCGAAGGCAGCGATCCGACCCTCCAAAATCTGGTCTTCCCCCGATTCCTCAAGGTGATTCTGATTCAGGCGTTGCACAAAGTCGAGCTGGGCTCGTTGGAGATCGCGTGACGTTCCATCATTTTCGATGAATGGGAGGCGGGCATCATCGATCGGTGTTCCAGTGTAACCAATCGGCGTTCCTTGGTAGGCAGCCGGGAGAAAGGCCGAACTCCAGTTGTTTACCCCACCGTGACTGAGGTTCGGGCAGATTGTAATGTACCCAGGGAGGTCTTGATTCTCCGAGCCGAGCCCGTAAGTGATCCAGGAGCCCATACTTGGTCGGACGAAGGTGTCGCTACCGGTGTGGAGTTCCAGCAGCGCACCGCCGTGACGTGAGTTCGAACCGTGCATCCCGTTGATCACGCAAAGATCGTCAACACAACCGGCGATCTTCGGGAACAGTTCGCTGACCCAGAGGCCGCTCTCACCATGACGATCGAACCGGAAGGGTGACCCAAGCAAGCCCCCAGTCTTGCTCGAAACCACCCGAGGACGGTCAAACGGTAATGACTTCCCGTGATCACGTTGAAGGAGCGGCTTGTAGTCGAAGGTGTCGACTTGAGAGGGTCCACCATGCATGAAGAGGAAGATCACCCGTTTCGCGCGTGCCGCGTGATGACCGGGTTTGGTTGCTAAGGCACTTTCTGATGCTCCTCGACTCTCTTCTCCGAGCAACCCCGCAAGCGCCAACGCCCCAAAGCCAGCTCCAGCAGACTTCAGCATTTCACGGCGTCGGAGTGGCCGTCGAGCGAACGGTTCGGCAAGCCAGTGAGCGTTCATGATCGTCGTCCTACGTTGCTTGCGGTCCGGTGGTCTGGTGGTCTGTGTGTGGGATGTTCGCTCAGTCGAGAGTGATGAACTCACTCGAGGCAATGAGCGCCTGGCAGAGGATTTGCCAGGCTCGTTTGTCGGTTTCTTCTGGTGCAACACTTTCAAGAGCAGCCAAGTCAGTGAACTCTTGGAGTGCCTCGAGTGTTTCAGCGAGTTCGAGCGAACTCGGTGGTCGGGCAAAGGCTGTTTCGAATCCGAGGATTACACGCTCTTCATCGTTGAGGTCGGTTCGGTCCAGGAGGCGATCGGCCCACGCTTCGGATGCCTGACGGACCAGTTCGCCGTTCATCATGAAGAGTGCTTGGGGGGCGACTGTTGTCGTAGCACGACGGCCGCCGGAGACGCTTGGATCGGCGAAGTCAAACGCTTGTAATGATGGGTAGACTCCACTCCGAATCACGGGGAGATAGATTGACCGCCGAGGCTGCAACGAGAGCCCACCGGTGCCGCTCCGCGAGGTGTTGTTCACATATTTGTGCGTTTCAACATCAAGGAGGGTACCACCGCGCTCAGGGCCCATCATTCCAGTTACCAAAAGAATGGCGTCACGGATTGCCTCAGCCTCGAGTCGTCGACGACGGAATCGCCAGAGGAGCTTGTTTTCCGGGTCGGTTTCATTTGCTGCTGTGTCAAACTCTGTACTCATTTGGTAAGTCGACGATCGCATGATCGTCCGGTGCATCTCTTTGATCGACCACCCACGTGCGATGAATTCGGTTGCGAGCCAATCTAGGAGTGCTGGGTGTGTTGGCTGATCGCCGAGTTTCCCAAAGTTGTCAGTCGAACCGACCAGGCCTCGGCCAAAATGCCAGTGCCAGAGTCGGTTGGCCATTACCCGGCTTGTTAAGGGATGCTCGCGACTGGTGAGCCATTCTGCTAATGCCAGACGACCACTCTGTTCTCCACTTAAGATTGGTTGGTGCTGACCTGCAATCACCACGGGAAACCGTCTCGATGTGGGGTTCTCCGCTAGCGTGAGGTGACTCCCTCGGATGTGGACGGGCAAGTCGGTGATGGTCCCATCTTCAGTTGCCATCACGCGACGAGAAGGGGGTGCTTCGGATTCGATTGCCTTGAGTGTGTCGCGAGCTTCCGCGAGTTGGTTTGCGCTGTCTTGATCCAGCAAGGGCTCCACTTTCCTGGGGATCCGGAATGGTCCGTTCGGATCGTTCAAGAAAGCTTGGATTGGAGACTCACTTGTCTTGTTGTGAAAGTTCTCGAGGAATGCGTTGAGCTTCGACTCCCCATCGTCTTCGAGCCAGTTGAAGAATAAGGAATCGGTGTCATTATTGCCGGATTCGATCGCCTCGACGAATCGTTGGACCAGCTTCGGGTTCAGGTCTTGCGCTGCAGCACGCTCATTGGCATTCCGCAAGTCATCAAGACTTACTCCTTCTGGGAGTTCTAGCTTGGTTAAAGCGATCCGATCGATATGAGGGAAGACACCATCGCGTTCGAGCTTCAGGGTAAAGGGGGCGGTCTCCAGCTCAATGATTCCCGAAGCCTCCCAACGCTGTGATTCAGGATTCCAGGAGCCTGTGACTTCGCGTGCTGCATGATCGATCAAAACGACATCGTCAATGGCGATTGTCAGGGGCCGGAGCTCAGCAGCAGCGTAGCGCAACTCCACCTGATAGTAGCCGCGCTCAGGAACCCGGAGATTGTACTGGGCGATGTTTGGAGTTGAGCCCACATTCAGGATTATACCGATCCCTGCACCATAGTTATTACGATCAATCCCAACATTACCGTCATCAAACGCTTCGGCCTCGAAATCAATCCGGTTGGGGTTCCCTTCAACTCCTGGTTTGATCCCCATTCGATCACGGAGCCTGGGGGTTCGGGCAGATTCTAGACCCGCTCTCAAGTATGTTTCTAGTCGAGTCTTGAGTTCTCTTCGGAGTTCGTCACGCGACGATTTCACGAGTTGATCGATCACCTCGTTAGCCTTAGCGACGCGAACTTCATGTGCCTTCCGAATGGCTTGTTCTGGTGTGGTTTCGGCGCGCCGTTCGTTCCACATGGCAACGACCCGAAAGTTCTCCATCGTCTTGGTCGACTTGAAGATCCCGGCCATCCCGTAATAATCTTCGGCGAGGATGGGGTCGAACTTATGGTCATGACAGCGAGCACAGCCCATGGTCAGTCCCATGAAGACCTTGCCGACTGTATCAACTTGCTCATCGATGATGTCCATTTCCATCTTTACTGGATCATCTTCGGCAAGCATCTTTGGTCCAACGACCAAGAAACCAGTGGCGGTAAGCTGCCTGATTCGCTCTTGATCATCAGCGGCAGGCATCAAATCGCCCGCGAGCTGCTCTGTTAGGAATTTGTTGTACGGCGTGTCACGATTGAAGGCGTCGATGACGTAGTCACGATAGCGCCAGGCTTCAGCGTAGGCGACATTTTCATCCATCCCGTTGGAGTCAGCGTAGCGGGCAAGATCAAGCCAGTGTCGTGCCCAGCGCTCACCGTACTCGGGCGTCATCAGGAGTCGATCGACCAGCCGAGCAAATGCCTCGGGAGAGTCATCACTCACGAATTCCTCGACTTCCGCCGGAGTCGGGGGTAGTCCAGTGAGATCGAACGTCGCCCGTCGGATCAAGTCTCGTTTGGTTGCCCGAGCTGCTGGAGTGAGTCCCGCCTCCTCAAGTTTGGAGAGTACGAAGCGGTCGATCGGTGACTGACACCAGGCCTCATTCTCGACTGCAGGAAGGATCGGCCTCGATATCGATTGAAAGGCCCAGAAGTCTTCGCCTGCTTCAATGGGATCGATTGATTCGGCACTCGTTGTGCCGGTATCTGGATCTCCTGGTGCTATTCCAGGCCAGCGTGCACCTTCTTGAACCCAACGCTCTAGGGCCGCGATCTCGGTCGCGCTGAGCCTGCCACTCGGTGGCATTTCGAGATAGCCCCCGGGACGGACTGCTTCAATCAGCAGGCTCTCCTCAGGGTTTCCGGGCTCAATCACGGGGCCGGCCTCACTCCCCGCGGCGATCGCTGGACCGGAATCGAGTCGGAGGCCAACACGCTGCTCCTCAGGACCATGGCAGCGGATACAATGTTCCACCAGGACCGGCCGGACTGACTTCTCGAAGTGTTCCAGCGCAGCCTGGTCATCGAGAGGACTCAGAGTAGGGAGGACGAGGCCAACAAGGATGCTGAGCAGGGGATCGATGAACATGGGTTCAAAGTCCTGAAGTACAGGCGAAAGAACAACTGTTAAACAACATGATGCGCTGGATTGGCATCTGAGGTAAAGTCCGTTCTGTTGGACTTTCGGAGCCGAATCGAAGCTAATACCCCTGATGGCAAGGGAAGATGACTGGAAATATCTTGGCAAAAGGAAGCGTTGAAGATCGGGGAAGGGCTAGAATGATGAAGATGGGAATCGGTGATCAGTCACGATGTTGGAGCCGGAGAGAAAGTCGCTCTGATGACGGTTCTCAGTTGGCTTGACGAGTTCTTCGCTTAAGATCTAAGATGGACAGATGTTGAGGACACAAGCGTTAATCAAGACAACAATCGGTGCTTGCAACTCCCCTTGAGCATCGCACCACAATACCATCGCAAGTCTTATTCCAAGGCAGCCTCGTATTTTAACGAGGTCGAGAGGTCTGATATCCGTGACGATCCTGCTTAATGGCGAGGAACGTAACCTTCCTGGCCCGCTCACAATTGCGGATGCACTCCAACTTTGGGAGTACCGCACTTCTTACGTTGCTGTCGAAGTCAATCAGCAATTGGTCCCACGGATCCGTTACACCGAAGCATTACTCCAGGAAGGGGATGAAGTTGAGGTCGTGACGCTAGTTGGCGGTGGTGGTACTGGTTCTTCCCCACCTGCTATGACCGAGAACAATCTATTTGGTCCTGATGAGTTGGTGATTGGCAACCATCGATTCCGGAGCCGTCTCTTTGTAGGAACCGGGAAGTATGAAACGCTCGGATTGATGCGGGACTGTCTTGAATTAAGCGGCACTGAAGTTGTTACCGTCGCGGTCCGTCGGGAACGGTTGATCGCTCGTGATGGTGCCAATCTCCTCGATTACCTTGATCTGAAACGCTACACGATTTTACCGAACACTGCGGGTTGTTTCAGTGCTGAGGAAGCACTCCGAACTGCACGGCTCGGTCGTGAACTTCTGGAGGGGCTGGAGAACCCCGGTGCGGATTGGGTCAAGATCGAAGTTCTTGCCGATCCCAAGACCTTGTTGCCCGACCCCTTAGCGACCCTCGAAGCGACCGAAGTGCTCATCAAGGATGGTTTCACCGTCCTCTGCTACACCAGTGATGACCCCGTTATGGCTCGTCGGCTGAAGGCAGTTGGTGCTGCCAGTGTAATGCCTGCTGGAAGTCCGATTGGGAGCGGTCAAGGGGTACTGAATCCCAACAACATCAGGATCATTCTGGAAGACTTGAAAGAAGGCGATCCCGATTATCCGGTGATTATTGACGCTGGTGTCGGTGCCTCTAGTGATGTTGCGATTGCGATGGAACTCGGTTGTGATGGGGTCCTTCTCAACACCGGGATCGCGAAGGCTGTTGACCCGAAGCGGATGGCCGTGGCAATGCGGCTCGCTTGTGAAGCAGGACGATTAAGTGATACCGCTGGCCGGATCCCCAAGAAGCTTTACGCAACCGCTTCAAGTCCGACCGAAGGGTTGATTACCAAACCGGACGCATGAGTTCGGTGTCGCCGATCGAGAGGAGCTACCGATGAATCACTTCCCCGGAGAGCAGACTGATCCGAGGAGACGATCGCTACGACGTCGAGTGGTTGCCACAATAGGACGACTTGCGTTGGGTCTGCTGGTCTTGGCGCTTCTTGGAATCGCCGTTTCAGGCCGTGCGTACTCGATCCCAACCAATTCGATGGCTCCAGCCTTGCAAAAGGGGGACCGGGTACTGGTTGAGCGGCTCGAAGGCCAGCCCCCGACCCGTGGTGAGCTTTGGGTCTTCAGAGCGCCGCCGACTGCTTCGGCAACACCTGTTGATTTTGTAAAGCGGGTCGTCGGACTCCCGGGCGAAACCATCGAGGTTAAGTCAGGTGTTCTTTGCATCGACGATGTGCCACTGGAGGAACCGTATCTCTCGAAGCCGTTCACATACAGCTCAGATGAACGAGTGATCCTTGGTCCTGACGAGTACTGGATGCTCGGCGACAATCGTGATGGGAGTCATGATAGCCACATCTGGGGACCGGTCTCCGAAGAATTATTGATCGGCCGGGTTCGATCTCGGCTCTGGCCGTTGCCGAGGATGGGCAAGCCTGAGTAGCGTTACGCCGAAAAGTCCCTCTAAACAAGCAATCTTGTATCCTGGGACCGATTCTGTTCTGCTGTCCAACTGGTGTTAAGGAATCTCCTGAGGACAGCTCATGACTGCTCCACTTGACCCTGATTCGATTCTCGGTCCTGGTGGTGTGATTAGCCGACGGTTGAAGAATTATGAATCTCGGCCCGAGCAACTGGCGATGAGTCGCGCTGTTGCGGAGGCGATCGAGGCTGAACGTCATCTTGTTGTTGAAGCAGGGACCGGTGTCGGCAAGAGTTTCGCTTATCTGGTGCCGAGTATCCTGGCAGCCTCCGAACAGAACAAAAAGGTCGTCATCTCGACCCAAACGATCAGTTTGCAGGAACAGTTGCTCAACAAGGATATCCCCTTCCTCCGAGCAGTGATGCCGAACGAATTTTCGGCATCTCTCGTGAAGGGGCGGTCGAACTATATCAGCCTCCGTCGCTTGGAGGGTACGATCCCTCGGGCGATGGCCCTCTTTCAACACGCTGATGATTTTGATCACTTCGACTTCATCCGGCATTGGGCAAAGTCAACCGACGACGGGAGCCGTTCCGACCTGGACTTTCGCCCGTCGGCGACCGTCTGGGACGCGATTGCCTCCGAGAATGGAAACTGCTTAGGTAAACGTTGTCCCCGATTCAACGATTGCTTCTACTTCAAAGCAAGGCGACGGATGCGGACGGCAAATCTACTGGTCGTCAATCATGCCCTTTTCTTCAGTGACCTTGCATTACGCGCAGAGGGTTATGGATTATTGCCCGATTATGATGTCGCGATTTTTGATGAAGCGCACACGCTTGAGGGTGTTGCCGGTGACCATTTGGGACTTCGCGTAACATCAGGCCAGATCGAATTCATGCTCAATCGGCTCTTTCACGAACGGACCCGTAAAGGACTCCTGACCTCGTTCCAGCTTGAGGATCCGATTGAGGATGTCGGACGGGCTCGGGTTGCGGCCTTGATGTTTTTTCAAGAGCTTGCCCGATGGCGGGAAAAGGAGAGGGGGACTAATGGACGGGTGCGTCGGGCGCTCTCGATGACGACGGCACTACCAGGTATCCTTCGACAACTTGCGGACAGGATCGCGGAGGCTGCTAATCGATTCGACGATGAGGCAAAACGGATCGAGCTGATCGCCGCTGCCAACCGCTGTGGGGTGACAGGTGTTGCCATTACGCGATGGCTCGACCAGGCAGAGCCGGATGCGGTTTATTGGGTCGACTTGGAAGGGAAGGAAGAACGACGGCGGGTCGCTTTGGCAGCCGCTCCAATCGAAATTGGCTCCACCCTTCAACGGCTTCTCTTCCAAGAAGTTTCGACCTGTATTCTGACATCCGCAACACTCTGTACAGGATCCCCTCCCAACTTTCGCTTTGTCCGGTCACGGCTTGGAATTTCGGATGGAGACACTGCACAACTCGGAAGCCCGTTCCGTTATAAGGAGCAAGTCCGGCTCCACATCACGCGAGAAATGCCCGATCCGTCACAAGATCCTCCGGGGTTCGAGCGCGCCTGCTTGAACGCGATCCCACACTACATCGCCAAGACAAACGGGCATGCCTTTGTGTTGTTCACTTCCTACCGAGCCATGGAGTCGGCCAATCGGCAGTTGTTATCTTGGTTTGTCGACCAAGGGATTCCACTTTACAGCCAATCCGACGGTCTTCCTCGATCCAAACTGATCGAGAAGTTTCGGGACGAGTTGGGCAGCGTTCTCTTCGGGACCGAGAGCTTCTGGCAGGGGATTGATGTTCCTGGTGAAGCGCTTTCGAACGTGATTATTACTCGGCTTCCGTTTGCTGTCCCAGATCGCCCCTTGCTCGAAGCTCGGCTAGAGGCGATCCGAGCCCGAGGTGGTAACCCGTTTGTGGAGTATCAAGTCCCTGAAGCGGTCCTCAAATTAAAGCAAGGGTTTGGTCGGTTGATCCGTTCGCAACAAGACCGTGGGATTGTGGTGATTCTCGACCCTCGGGTTCTTACCAAGCCTTATGGACGGTCGTTCCTGGACGCACTACCAGATTGTCCACGCTCGATCGACCGTACCCGGTTCGGCGACCAATGAAGGTGGAGTGGCGTTGGCCTAGGAATGGAGAGTCGCTTTGGTTTAGAATTTCTAATCTTAGAAAGTATCGATTTGTTGACGATCTCAAACAGATTCCAATTATGCATGCTTTCGGATTCGTTTTAGCTGCAACCAAGGGAAGCCCAGAACCGAGACCGGACCCATGCTCGCCAAACGGATTATTCCTTGCCTCGACGTCAACGCTGGTCGTGTGGTGAAGGGGACCAATTTCATCAACCTCCGGGATGCCGGTGATCCCGTCGAAGTTGCGTCGCGATATGAGGCTGAAGGTGCCGACGAGCTTGTCTTTCTTGATATCACTGCGAGCCACGAAGGTCGAGGGATCATTCTCGACGTCGTCCGACGGACGGCTGAAGTCTGTTTTATGCCGCTGACAGTCGGTGGTGGGATCAGGACGATTGAAGATATCCGTGCACTCTTAAATGCAGGGGCGGACAAAGTCTCAATCAATTCGAGTGCGGTCCGGGATCCTGAGTTCGTGAGGGCGGCGGCCCGACGGTTTGGGAGCCAGTGCATCGTCGTCAACATCGACCCCAAGCGAGTGGTGAAGGATGATCGCGAGGTCTGGGAAGTTCATATCAATGGTGGCCGGGTCCCTACTGGGTTAGAGGCGGTCGCGTGGGCACTCGAGGTCGAACAGCTCGGCGCTGGCGAGATTGTCCTCACCAGCATGGACGCAGATGGCACCCGCGACGGGTATGACTTACCGGTGACTCGCGCTGTCAGTGAATCGGTTTCGATCCCCGTGGTTGCGTCTGGTGGTGCCGGTCATCCAGAACATCTTCGGGCTGTCTTGGTTGAAGGACACGCCGACGCCGCACTCGCTGCGAGCATCTTCCATGATCGCGAGTTCGCGATCGCCGAGGTCAAAGAGTACCTCCACAACGCTGGAGTCCCGGTCCGACTTTTGGAGAAACCTGTCTTGTAACGATTCCGAGGGCGGTTCCCAGAGCATCAGAGAGCGACGGGTGCAGCTTGAGATGACCACAATCCAGGCGCCCCAACTGCTCCCAGCCGCCTCTGTGGGTGTCATGACGATGCTCGGGATTCAGTATCCCCCGGAGCGACTCGATGAGCTCCTCTTGATCGTTGGGATTCTGGGACCGCTTGAGGTTAGTTTGACCGGCCTCGGGATCTGGCTCTGGAGACGACCACCTGAGAAACGATATTTCGGATTGTCAGGACGAACGTGGGTTGTTCTGCAGTCTCTTGCGTTCGTAATCGGGTTCTTGTGTATGGCAATTCCCTGACCAATCAGGATGATTCGAGCCTCTCAATTGAGACTTCACCGTCGCCATAATAGCCTGGTGTTGTTGATCTGTCCTTGACGATATGAGCCTGAGAGTCTGGTCGATCCGTCGTACCAGGATGACTTGCGAGTTATTATGCACGAGTTGTTATGATGACGCTGGGGCGAGCCCGACAATCAGTCTCTACCTTGGTATCCTCTTGTCTCGGTCTCCGGAGGCCTCTTTGATGTTGAGACCAATCTCTCTGTTATCCCTCGGGATCTTGCTACTCCTCGGTGGATCTGTTCTGAGGGCGGGGCCGTTAGGGAAGCCAACTACCGACGAGAAGCTCAAAGGAACACCGCCCCACTTTGCCGAGGACGGTAAGCTCGAGCGACCGGACGACTACCGTGAGTGGGTCTTTGTCACGAGCGGTCTGGGGATGACCTACAACCCCGACGTCAATGCTTCGACCAGTGAGCCCCGCTTCGACAACGTCTTCGTCACACGGGATGCCTACCGATCCTTCCTTGAAACCGGCAACTGGCCGAATCGAACGATGTTCATTCTCGAAGTCCGGGAGGCTCAGGAGAATACTTCGATCAATCGAGGTGGTCGGACACAAGGCCGACTGCTGGCGCTCGAAGCTGCCGTCAAGGATCAGAAACGCTTCCAGGATGCTGGTTGGGCTTACTACTCCTTCGATGGTTCCGCTGGGCTCTTGGAATCAGCTTCTGCCTTACCTTCCACGGCTTCGTGCTACTCTTGCCACCGTGAGAAAGCCGCCGTCGAGAACACCTTCGTTCAGTTCTATCCGACACTCTTCGAAGCTGCAGAGCGTCACGGCACGATCCGTTCGGACTACGATCCGTCTCAACTTCCTTGAGTCATAACGATACGGACGCTGCAATCACTTCCTATCGGCTTCCGTTCGTTCTGGCGAGAACTTTCAAGATTTCGTACATGAGCGATCCTCTAACCGCCTCGTACCGAAGCTCTCGTTTGATACGTCACAACACAATGATCCTGCTATGGCACGGTTGGTCAAGGACTTTGAAAGGCGCTACACGGTGGTGATTGAAGAAGGAGATCATCAAGCAGTAGCTGATCACTTCTCAACGCTTGTGATGGAGACCCTCTTGCGATGGCCGGGCTGGATGATCGAATCAAAGCACGGGCACCTCGCTTTTTCGAGAAGTCCTGGTTACTTCCTACCAATGCATCACCGTGGTGCGATGGTTGAAGACGCAATCACCATGACCCAGGCGTTTCGCACCCCCACCGCTAACTTTCAATCATTCCAAGCAGAAGCACCAGCGCCGAAGCGGGAGTCGAAAGGAGATAGACACCCGCATAGGTAAATTTGGAGCCCGTGCGGGGTTTTTAGATTGGGGAGGAGTTGATTTTAAAAATAAAAATATAACATTATTAAATAATAATAATGAATAATATATCAAATAA
>CAZEAN010000015.1:17741-32358 GCA_964510225.1 uncultured Isosphaeraceae bacterium | reverse complement strand
ACTCCCGCTTCGGTATGTTAGGAGCCGGTGCGGGTTTTTTCGTTGCGGGAGGTGTTGCTTTTACGTTTCTCTTTAGCACAGAGGAAGATTGGCTTTTCTGGCTTTTCCCAGTCCACATCTTGATTGGACTCGGGCTTGGTTTCTTTGCGGGCATGAGTGTCGGTCGCGTTGTACTCAAGCGCAAGCAAGGCGCTCGGAAACGGACTTGGCTACACAAGCGTCTTCGGGGGTTTAGTGGAGCCTTAGGAGCGATGGTCGGGTTTATGTCGATTCCATTTCCGCTTGTGTTTTTGCTCAACCACTTCCAGGCGAATGTCGGTTTGCAGATGTTTAGCCTTTTTCGGTGGTGCTGGGGTTGGTCCCTTCCCGGGTGGAATCGTGGGTTCTGTGCTCGGCGATCTCCTTGGTGGACTTATCAGCAAGCCAAACAACCATTCGACAGATCAGTTCTGAAGCAGTCGTTTAATGTTTTTTAGCCCGAAGGGAGTCACAAGGTAGTCGTAGGTTTCACCGAAGCCAGCCCCGGGACTGGTCCCCCGGAAGACGTTCAGTGTTGAACAGATCGCGGGTTACGCTTGACGCCAACCGAGGCGTTGACAAATACCAGAGCACCAGGTTTCGGCTGTGTGACAGAATCCGTCTGAAACGCTGGAAGAGGACGGAATACCTGCAAGAAAATCCAAGGAGAGGTATACCCTTGGCGAGAATCGACGCAAACCGCTAGAATGCGAGGGATTTTCGTCAAAGCCGTAGCAAACTGATACCGCTTCCGAATCGCGGAGAGAACCACCAATGGCCACCGGAGTGGAAGCCTCGACTCTCGAACCCGTCTCCCCGAGTGAGCCGGAAGCCAACAAGCTGTTCCGGATGGTGATGAAGCACAAGGGCTCCGACCTCCACTTGAAGGTCGGTCTGGCACCGGCAATGCGACTCGCGGGGGTCCTCCGCCAGATGCAGTTGCCGCCTCTCTCGAGCGCTGATATGGAACGGTTGATGTTCCCGCTCCTAAGCCCCAACCATAAACAAATCCTTGAGGACACAGGCGGGATCGACTTTGCCCACATCGTGTTTGACCCCGATGGCAAGGAAACGCGGTTCCGGGTCAATCTCTTCAAACAGCGCGGCCGCTTGAGCTTAGTCGCTCGTCGAGTGAATAACTCAGTCCCAGACTTCGAGGGACTCGGCCTCCCGCCAGTGCTCGGCGAAATCGCGAGCCACGACCAAGGGATCGTGATCCTTGCCGGTGTTACGGGATCAGGGAAGTCGACAACGATTGCCTCGATGCTTGAGTATGTGAATCAGCGTGAGCGATGTAATATTGTTACGATTGAAGACCCCATCGAATTTACGTTCCAAGACAAGAAATCGATCGTTCACCAGCGCGAAGTTGGGATCGATGTGATTGACTGGGATACGGCCTTGAAACACGCGGTCCGGCAGGATCCGGATATCATCTTGGTCGGTGAGATGCGTGACCGAGACACCTTTAGCGCTGCGATGCACGCGGCCGAGACGGGGCACTTAGTCTTCGGGACGATTCACGCGTCGGGAGCCCCCTCAACGATCGGACGGATCCTCGACCTCTTTCCACGTGACATGCACCCGGCGCTCCGGCAGTCGATGGCATTCAACTTCAAGGCAATCATCGCCCAGAAGCTCCTTCGGACCACCAAGGAACTTGCAGCGACCGGCCAGACCCGGATCCCGACTTGCGAGATCATGCGGACCAACCCGACGGTCCGTAAGCTGATTTTGAACGAGGACGACAACAAGCTCGCCGATGCGATCCGGATGGGTAAGGAAGAAGGAATGCAAGACTTCACCGAGAGCCTGAAGCAATTGGTGCAGTCGGAAAAGATCGAGCGTGCCACGGCGTTTGAAGTCGCTCCGAGCCCCGAGTCGTTGAAGATGGCCTTGAAGGGCATTAACATCGCCCAACCGGGTATCTTGTAACGACGCTCTCGACGACTTGAGCCGATTCCCTCCGACGACTGCCGGCCTTCTGCCATCTCTGGAGCCTTCGCCGATGATCCGTCTGCGCTTCGTCTTGGTCGCCTTTGCTCTAGGATTCCTCGGAATCCCCCTGGAAGCGGAGGCGGCTGATCCTCCTTCCGCCCTCGTCTCGAGCCTAGGATCGGTTTCGGACGCCTCAATGTCTTGGTTGTTGCTCTTCGGTCAATCGGCGTTGATGGATGAACTTCGGGGCGATGGCTTTTATCTGAACCTCTTCAAGTTCATCCCGGTCATCTTGATCTATTTGGCCTGGGTCAAGATCGTCGATTGGGTGAACGAGGACACCAAGGATCTGGAAAACAAGAGGTTCGCACTCTGGAACTCCATCGTCTTCGGCGGCGGGGTTGCGGGGCTCATCCTCGTCTTGATTGTCCCTGTCTATATCGCGGGGATCTTGCTTCTCCTCCTGGGCCTCCTGGCGCCTACTCTGATCTATGTGAATGTTCGGAACCAGACCGTTGATGATCAACTCAAAGTGTTGACTCCGTATCACTTCGGCGAAGTCATCAATGGGATGTTTGGCAAGAAGATTTTTAACAAAGAGGCCGAAGAGTTCCAGCGAAACGAGATCCCGATCAGTTTTGTCTTCCGCGCTGAGGAAGGCAAAATCGATGTGGATCAATATCAAGCAGTTCAAGACTCCGACGAGTTCTACTCGGCCAAAGAGTTGGTCTACGACGCGATTTCACGACGGACAACCGACGTCCTGATGGAGCCGGTGAAGCAGGAGATTGCGGTCCGCTATCGGATCGATGGGATGATGAACGCGGCTGAGCCGTTCGAGCGCGCTGACGGCGATCTCGTCATCGGAATCTACAAATTGTTGAGTGGTCTCGATCCGAAAGAGCGAAGAAAACCCCAGGATGGTGTCTTTGCGACCAAGATGGAAGGGCGAGAGATCGATTTCCGCGTCCATACGTCGGGGACGAAAGCCGGCGAAAAACTGATGATGCGGATCCTGGACAAAGCCGCCCAGGTTAACAAGATCGACGAACTCGGAATGCGACCGAAGATGGTTGAACGGCTCCGAGAACTTACCGAACAGACTGAGGGGATGATTGTTTGCTGTAGTCCTCCCAGCGGTGGGAAAACGAGCACGCTTTATGCTTGCCTCCGAGAGATCGACCGCTTCCAACGGAATATCATCACCGTTGAAGATCCGGTCGAGTACACGATTGAGAACGTCAATCAGACCGAAGTGAACACCAAGGCGGGGCAGGTCTTCTCCCAGTCCTTACGTTCTGTGTTGCGGCAGGACCCGGACGTGATGGTCGCTGGCACGCTTCCGGACAAGGAATCGGGAGAGATTCTCGCCCAGGCGGCCACAAGCGGTCACCTGACATTTACTAGTTTGAACGCGAACGAGAGTGTCGCTGCGATTGCCCGGCTCCTCGAACTCGGCCTTGAGCAATCAATCATCAGCTCGGCGCTAACCGCCGTGGTGAATCAGCGGTTGGTTCGGCTCCTCTGTGAGGCCTGCAAAGAACCATACAAACCGAAGGACGAGTTCCTCAAAAAAGCAAACTTGCCCAAAGATAAGATTGATGTGTTTTATCGACCTCCGAAAGATCCGGAGGAAGTCTGCCCCGTCTGCGGTGGTACCGGCTACATCGGGCGGACCGGGATCTTCGAACTCCTCGAAATCAACGAGCCGATCCGCGATTTGATCCGTGATAATCCGTCACCCAAGGCGATCAAGAACGAAGCACGGAAGAACGGGATGATCTACTTGACCGAAGACGGCCTCCGGCAAGTAATTCAAGGGCGGACGTCGGTGGAAGAATTGATGCGGGTGATGAAGTGACCTTCCCAGACCAACAACACCATCGAGCGAGAGGGTTGATCCGATGGAAATTGCAGTAGATCTCGGGCTTGCAGTGATCCTCTTCGGGTTAACCTACACCCTTGCGACCGAGGGGCTCTGGGGATCGGCCTTGATGTTCTTCAACATCTTGTTTGCGAGCTTTGTCGCCTTCAACTTCTACGAACCGGTCGCCGCGCTGATGACCGAGAAGGCTGGTGATTGGTCAAAGCCCTGGGCCGATCTCTTCTGTTTGGCTCTCCTTTTTATGGTCCCCCTGGTGATCCTCCGGCTTGCTACCGATAACCTCGCCCCGACCATGATCCGATTTCCAAACTTCTTGATTCACCTCGGCCGTTTTTCGTTCGCCTTCGGTGGTGCCGCCATCGCGACCACGGTGATGCTGATGCTCTTCTACAGCGCACCGGTCCACAAGCGTGCCTTCACTGTCGTGGGCTATGACACCAAGCCTCCCTTTGGCATGGGGCTTGATCACCGGTTCTTGGCGTTCTTCCAGTACGTCACAGGGACTTCAATGTCGACCTACAACGAGTCGTACAGCGACCCCTACAGCGATCAGTTCAACAACCGTCGGGTCTTTGATCCGCAAGGTCGTTGGTTGATCGACCACGAAGATGCCCGACCGGTCGGTGATGGTTGGCGCGAGGCAACCAGCGGAAGCGGAACCGATTCCAGCAGCGATTCCGATGAAACCACAAATTCAGGCGGAGGCGGCCAGGGCTTTCCTGGGGGACAAGGGGGAGATGGCCCCGGAATCCCTGGTGGAACTGCCGGCGCCGCCTCGGGATTGGCTCCTACAAATAACGGGTTCTAGAACTCGCTCAGGACTGAACTCCGTCAAACGATCAGGGAAGTTGACGGAGTTCGAGCAATTCGAACCGAGGAGGAAGCGCGCCTTCCGGTCCTGAGCCTTTGGGGACGACTCGATAGGTCCCGACTTTCCCCGTGACGGATTCGTAAACAAAAAGAGGCGCCCAGCCCGAGGGATCGGCGACCTCCCCGACCGTCATCAAAAACTCGGGGGTTGTTCCTTGGGGAGGTCGAAAGTCGCTAACAAGGTTTCGAGTCGCAAAGGCGCCGAGCATCGAGGTTTTGCCGATCGTCTTTCGGGTCTGTGGGACGGCGGCGTGGAGTTGCCCCGTCGAATAGTCGAGGAAATAGACAGCGTCTTGAAAGGTGGCGACACTGTTTAACTGATCGACTCGGACCATCCGTCGCGCGACTGGGCCGCTCGCGATCATCGCCCCCGAGCCGTCTTGAGGCGGCACCGCTTGAAGGGGTTTCGAAGAATCGGCCGCCAACCAGAATCCGAGCCCAAGCCCGACCACTCCTCCGAGGACGCCGGTCATGATCGATCGAGTTGCCATCTGCTCTTCCTCCTCCGATCGTCCCGCACTGACTCCAACAACGGCCCGGCATTGTCGGTGGAATGATCGAGTCGGTCCAGCCGAGATTCTGGGAACTTGCTCGAAAAAAATGATCGGAATGCTCGGTAGAGGCTCCCTGGCGATCCTCCTCCTCGTTGCTGCCGACCTCTCGGACGCTCAATCGACCGACTCGGAATCGCTGGGAACGTCGCTTGAGGCTGAACGCTTCCAGATTCTCACCACTGAAGCTGAGACATTGCGCTCGATTGCGGCTGGACTCCGTAAAGCGGGGAAAACCGAGGAAGCAGAGCAAGTCCGCGCGTTCGTCGAGGAGCCTCCGCCGCTCCGTGGTCCTCGACGGTTCTTCCCCCTTCCAGAGATCGTCCCTGCTGATGAAAGCAAGCGTCCTCAGTTGACTCTGGAAGCGCAGAAGGTCCTTGATGACTCGGTCGATGCGTTAGAAGATCTCGCCGACCGCGCCTTCGAGGCAAGGCGATACGCCGTCGCCGACGCCGCGCTGCGAGGGATCTTGAAGCGATCGCCCGATCATCCCGAGGCGCGACGACTCCTGGGGTTTGTCCCGCACGAGGGCGGTTGGGTGACTCCACTCGCACGGAGCCGCCTCCGAGAGGGGGAAATCTTGCATCCGACCTTTGGCTGGGTCCCGGAATCGTGGCTCGAACGCCTTGAGGACGGATTGTTACCAGCACCAAGAGGGTCTCGCGGGAGCAGTCGACTCCGTTGGCTCCCCGCCGCTGAGGCGGACGCACTCCGACAAGGCCGGATCGCCGATGGTTGGAGTGTCACCACCCCCCACTTCCAGATCAAGGCGAATGTCCCGTTGGCCGACGCCATCACGCTCGGTAAGCGTCTCGAAGCGTTCCGGGACCTCTTCATCTCCATCATGGCCGACGTGATCGGTCCTGAACGCCTTCAACTTGCGCGACTCCAGCGGAATCCGAGTGCAACCGCAAGCCCTTCCGCAGGAAAGCGACATCGAGTCATCTTTTTCGGTTCCAAAGCACAGTATAACGAGTATCTGAGCCGGAGACTTGGCCCCGATATTGTGGCGACCTTAGGCGTCTACGTTACCAAAGAAGATGCCGCTCGCTTCCGAGAGCAGCCCGCAAGCTTCTCCTTCCAGGACGAGAACGCCGAGATCGGAGTCGAATCGACCCTCTACCATGAGGTCTCGCATCAGTTGCTCTTTGAGCTGGCGGGACGGAGCGGGTTCCAACGGAATCGTGGCCACTTTTGGATCTTCGAGGGGCTTGGGACCTATTTCGAGACGGTCCGGAGACTCCCGGACGGTTCACTCCAATGTGGTGGCCCGGTCGGACGTCGCCTCGAAGCAGCACAGGATCAGATCATCAATCTCAATCGGTTCATTCCAATCGACGCCTTCCTCACGATGGGTCGGCTCGAATTCAATGGCCAACGCGGAGAGAGTGAACCGCAATTTAACTATGTCCAGGCTATGGCGTTGACCGTCTTTCTGATGGATGGAGATCGAGGAATCTACCGCGCTGGGTTGCTTGATTATGTGAATGATGCTTATGACGGGCGATTACGGACTGGTTCAGAATCAGCACTCGTTGATGCAATTGGGATCGATGCTGAAGCTTTAGAGAAAGGTCTCCGTGACTATCTCGCGGGACCGGTTGCTCGGTAAGTACGTTGCTTTTCACGAAACGCTCCCCCCAATGCTCTCTCTTGTCAGCCTGGCATGCTACGACTCCGCCACGTCGTCGAAGCAGTGACGAAGGTACTGGTCAACATCTTGAGCCAACAGTGTGTCGTTCATCAGTGTGGTCTGCGCAAGGTCACGTTCTGACCAGAGACGATGGCGTATGGATACCGTCGATTCCTTGAGTTATGATCCAGGCCGGAGCCAGCGGCCCGAAAACTCACGCCGTTGATGTTCACGATCTTTCAATTATCCACAAGTCGAAAGATAGAAGGCTGCCCCAGGAGGGCCTCGTCGTAAGTCATCTAGGAAACGGTGGTTACGCAATCGCTCCGTCAAAATCGACTGGATCGCAATTGTATACAGGGTTGTGACTTACGACTTATGGGTAATTGAAAGGTTCACGATACGGACACTGCAAGACAGTCATTCCGAAGCAGACCCTCGCCCAGATCCCTGGATTGGAGAACCAGCCGTGAACGGACCGAACGACGCCATTGGGTCGCCCTCCTCGGCCGATTCTTCGAGCGGCTCCCTCGACCCGGTCGGCCTGCTCGCTGAGGAGTTTCTGCGGCGAAAACGCCAAGGCGAGCAGCCGACGATCGAGGAGTATGTCTCCAGGTATCCCGAGCTGCGCGCCGCCATCCGCGCCGCCTTCCCGGCCTTAAACATGATGGAGGATCTCGGTGACGCCTCGTTCGACGCGACCTGCTCCCACGACGGCAATCGCCCTGGTCAGGGACGGCTGGAACGGCTGGGGGACTTCCGGATCCTCCGAGAGGTCGGCCGAGGGGGCATGGGTGTCGTCTACGAGGCTGAGCAGGAGAGCCTGGGGCGTCGAGTGGCGTTGAAGGTGATGGCGGCCGGATCGATGCTTGAGCCGAAGCACGTGCAGCGGTTCGATCGTGAGGCAAGGGCGGCCGCGAAGCTGCACCACACCAACATCGTTCCCGTCTTTGGGGTTGGCCACGAGGAGGGCCACCACTACTACGTGATGCAGTTCATCGCCGGCCTGGGACTCGACGCGGTCCTCGTCGAACTTCGGTCGCTTCGAAAGCGGGGCGATCGGCCCGGCGACACTCCAGGTGACGAACCCGTCCAGGTGCGAGCCCGAGGCGGGTTGACGGCGGCCAACGTCGCTCAGTCGCTCGTCTCGGGTCGATTCGATACCGGCGAGCCCCTCGAATCTGATCAAGCCGGTTCCGCCGAGCACAACGATGACACCCTTCCCACGCCCAAGTCAGGTAACTTGGTGCCCCGGCTGCCGGGCACCTCGACGCTCTCGGAGGCCTCCGACTCCGACGCGCGGTACGCCCTGAGCGTCGCCCGCGTCGGCGAGCAGGTGGCCGAGGCGCTGGCCTACGCCCACGGCCGGGGGATCCTGCACCGCGACATCAAGCCGTCGAACCTGCTGCTGGACCTGAAGGGGAACGTCTGGGTCGCCGACTTCGGCCTGGCCAAGGCGTCGACCGACGCCGACCTGACCCACACCGGCGACGTCGTCGGCACGCTCCGCTACATGGCCCCCGAGCGTCTGGACGGCACCTCCGACGTCCGCTCCGATACCTATGCCCTGGGCCTGACGCTCTACGAACTGCTCGCCCTCCGTCCGGCGTTCGACGCGAAGGATCGTCAGAGCTTGATCAGGCAGGTGACCGAGGGGTCCCCGCCGCCCCTGCGTCGGCTGAACCCGAAGGTGCCGCGCGACCTGGAGACGGTCATCCACAAGGCGATTGCCCGCGACCCTGCCGAGCGGTACGCCACCGCCGAGGAGCTGGCCGCGGAGCTCCAACGGGTTTCCGTCGGCGAGCCGATCCGCGCCCGCCGCATCGGCTCGGTCGAGCGAGCCTGGCGCTGGAGCCGCCGCCACCCCTGGCAGGCAGGGCTGGCGGCATCTTTGGTGCTGGCGTTGCTAGTCGGGACGATGACATCCACCGCTTTTGCCTTCCTCGCCCGCACCGAGACCACCAGGGCGAAGGCCGAGGAACGCCGCTCCGCCGAACTCGCCCTCACGGCCGCTGCTGAGGCCAGGCGAGCTGAACGTTTCCGCTACGCCGCCGAGTCGAACCTCATGTATGCCGACTTCGCGGCGAACAACTTCGCCGGGGTCCTTCGCCGCCTCGCCGAACTCACCCCCGAAGGCCCCGAACAAACGGACCACCGCGGCATCGAGTGGACTCTCCTCCAGGCGGCCTGTCAGCCGGAGTTACGCCGGCTCGAAGGACACGACGGGGGCGTCAACGAAGTAGCCTTCTCGCCCGACGGCCGCCGCATCGTCACCGCGGGCGCCGACGGCACGGCGCGGCTGTGGGACGCCGCGACCGGGGAGATGCTGGACATACTCGAAGGCCACACGAAGGGAGTCACCGAAGGCCACACGAAGGGAGTCACCTATGTGGCGTTCTCGCCCGACGGCCGCCGCATTGCCACCGCGAGTGGGGACGCCACGGCGCGGCTCTGGGACGCCGCGACCGGCAGGCAGCTCCGCATCTTCCGTGGGCACGAGGCCAACATCAACGCCGTAGCGTTCTCGCCCGATGGCCGCCGTCTTGCCACGGCGAGTCTGGACCTCACGGCCAGGATCTGGGACGTCCAAACTGGGGAAGAGCTTGGGATTCTTCGAGGACACACGCTCTTCCTCACCTCCGTGGCGTTCTCGCCCGACGGCCGCCGCCTCGCCACTGCGAGCTGGAACAGAAATGTTCGCCTCTGGGACACCGAAACCACAAGCGAGATCGGCATTCTCGAGGGCCACGATGACGTCGTTTGGGGCGTGGCGTTTTCACCGGACGGCCGCCACCTCGCTACCGGAAGCTTCGATCAGACGGCACGGCTCTGGGATGTCGAGACCGGAGAGGAACTCGTCGTGTTGCGCGGGCATACGGGCCCCATTTGGTCCGTGGCGTTCTCGCCCGATGGCCGCCAGCTCGCCACCGCCAGCGACGACGGTACGGCCCGCATCTGGGACGCAACGACCGGTCGCGAAATCGACAGCCTCGGTGGATATGTGTCCGGCGTCAACTCCGTGGTGTTCAGCCCCATCGGCCACCGGAGGGCACGCCGCAGGGAAGTCGAGACCGCTACGCTCCGTGGACATACGGGTCCTGTCACCTCCGTGGCGTTTTCACCGGACGGCCGCCGCATCGCCACCGCCAGCGCCGACGGTACGACGCGCCTCTGGGACGCAACGACCGTCGGAGCGCCCCTCACCCTACTCGGGCACGAAGACCGCATCCGCACCGTGGCTTTCTCCGCCGACGGCCGCCTCCTGCTCACTGCGAGCCATGATCGCACGGTCCGCCTCTGGGACGCCGCAACCGGACGCGAAATCGCTGCACTCCACGGACACGAGAGCCACATCGACGGCGCAGTCTTTTCCCCCGACGGCCGCCTCATCGCCACGGCGAGTTGGGACAACACAGCCCGCCTCTGGAATGCCCAAACCGGAGAGGAACTCCTCAATCTCGCCGGCCACGAGTGGGCCGTCCGTTCCGTGGCGTTCTCGCCCGACGGCCGCCGGATCGCAACCGCGAGCATCGACTCGACCGTGCGTCTCTGGGACGCAAGGACCGGAGATCTGGTCGCGAGCTCCACTGAATTCCCCACAGATGCCCTGTCCATCGCCTTCACTCCCGATGGCCGTCGCATCCTCTCCGGGTTCCGCGACGGCACGATCCAGTTCTGGGACGCCGAGATACTTCGACCACTCCCCCTCGTCCTCGAACACGGCGCCGACGTCCGGACCCTGGCGTTCTCCCCCGACGGCGGCCAGATGGCCACCGCAGGCGGCGGTAAGGTGAACCTCTGGGACACCGAGACTGGGCGTCACATTGCTCCAATCGGGGGGCAAGGCCGAAGTGTCAGCTTCTCCCCGGGCGGCCGCCGCATCGCCACCGGGAATGTCGACGGCACGGTCCGGATCTGGGACGCCGAGACCAGGCGGGAGCTCGCTGTGCTCCGCGAACACGTAGACGGCGCCGTCATCGTCGCGTTCTCTCCCGACGGCCAACGCCTTGCCACCGGGACCGTCGATGGCACGGTCCGGATCTGGGACGCGTCTCCCGTGACGGACGAGACGCGCGATCGCAGGGACGCCCTCAGCCTGGTCCGATACCACCTCGAACGCGTTGACTCGGAGGCCGCCCTGCGCGACGCCATCGTCCGCGACACGACCGTTTCCGAGCCGGTCCGTGCCCTGGCCCTCGAACAGGCGGGTCCCTTCTGGGAGTCGCATGTCCGCACCCGGGCCGAGGCCGCCGTTTGGGCGCGGTCCACGAACGGGATGCTCCTCCAGGAGCTGAACGACTCACTGCGAGACGACCCCTCGCTCACGCCCCCAATCAAAGCCCGGGCCCTGACGCTGGCGGAGGACTGGCCAACGCTGGCCTATGACCTCGCCCACAACAGCCGCATGGTCGTCCGCAAGCCAGGCCTGGATCCCAAGGCGTACCAACGTGCCCTGAGCCAGGCGGAGGAGGCCGACCGCCTCGACCCTGACAACCGGACCAACCTCAGGACCCTGGGCATGGCCCGGTATCGCTGCGGGCTCGTTGGCGAGGCACTGGAGATCCTCGAGTCATCGACCGAGACTGCCGACAGCGAGGACCCCGTCCTCCTCGCCTTCCTGGCCATGGCCCGGCACCGGCTCGGACGGCACGAGGAAGCCCGGGACACGCTGGCCCTGCTCCGCACCGTCATGGAGGAGAAAACGTTCGCGTTCGGGAACACGCACGAATTCGTCATTTTCAAGGAGGCCGAGGAGCTGATCTCATCGCCCTCCGACCTGTCCGTGGACCTGTCTACCCCTGGCCCGGTGGACCAGGGGCCCTGAGCCCTTCGTCTTCGCCGATGTGTTACCCCATCTGAACTACAGCGCCGCAACCGCCCAGGGAGGTGACCGAAAGACCGACCAAATGGTTCGCTAGACGCACTCAAGATTCTGTAGTGGATTGAGATCGTTGACCTGCGTTAAACTGCAATCTAGTAGTTGTAGGTTGTTGAGATTCTGTTGAGGAATCATTGTAGGTGACCAATCTTGACACATGTACGTCACTTCTCTTCAGATGATGGTAGCACGATCCCGTGTTCGAGGCGACAGTCGGAAGCCTGGAGCAGAGGGGGATCACCTTCGAGATGCTCGGCCTGGTAACACCATTCGGAGCCCATTCGAAGTCAACGCTCGGGATGAGATCTGCCGGAGAATCCTTGAACCAGTCGCTCCGGGCTGTTCCACTGGAACAATCGGAGGGCATTCGATTTGTTCTGCACTCTAAAATCAGAGCCGCAAACCCATGCTTAGCAGTCTTCGATACCTATGGGTGATAGTCGCAATCCTGGTCGGTTTGGGATCGATCGGCAGTGTGGCCAACTCAAGTACAGCTCAAGCAACTCCGGCTGAGTCTCAACCGTCCCACTTCGAGACCAAGATCGCACCGATCTTGCAGAAGCACTGCCTCGAATGTCATGGGCCGTCGCAACAGAAGGGAGAGCTTGATCTCTCCCGGAAAGCAACGGCCTGGGAAGGTGGCGCGGGTGGACCAGCGATCGTTCCTGGAGCGATCGATGAAAGTCTTCTCTGGGAATATCTTGAATTCGACGAGATGCCCCTAGGACGTCCCGCTCTCTCCGATTCTGAAAAGGAACTGATCCGGAACTGGATCATCGACGGTGCCCCTTGGACGGTCGAGTCAATTGCGCTGACTCCCGATCCTGATGAGGCGGATGATCTGCTGGTAACGAACTGGCTCAGGCGGTTAACGGTTTCGGAGTACATTGAATCGGTCCGAGTTGCTGTAGGGGTCGACATTGAAGCCGAAGCCCGGAGACTCTTGCCTAACGATCTTCGAGCCGATGGTTTTAGTAATACTGCTTATAACTTGAATGTCGATCTCAAGCATGTCGAAGCCTATGCACGACTCGCTCGGATCATTGTGGAGCGAATCGACCTTGATCAGTGGATGAATCAGTTCGGAGGATCACTCGAAGCGCTCGATGATGGTGATCCTGAAGCGATCCGATCGCTCATTGAGTCGATCGGTACCTGGGTCCTGCGCGCTCCGCTTCGACCCGAAGAAGCCGAGGCATTCCTGGCGATTGCAGTAGCTGTTGCCGATGAAGGAGGAAACGCGACCGAGGTCCTTTCCTTCATCATTGAAGGGATGCTGCAGTCACCTCGCTTCATCTATCGTGTCGAGACCCAAATTGGTGATGGAACAACTCGGCCCGTCGATGATTTCGAACTGGCATCACGATTGAGCTACACCCTCTGGGGTGCTCCTCCGGACCAGTCCTTGTTCGATCGTGCCCGTGGAGGTGTACTGAACGATCCGGCAGTACTCCAAGCTGAGATCGATCGGATGCTCCAAGACCCTCGGGCTCGGACCCGATCGGCCGAGTTTGCCGCTGAGTGGCTCAACCTGGGGAGACTCCAGAACCTGAGGCCCAACCAGGAACGGTTTCCCGCGTGGGATGATCGGCTCGCGGCGGATATGGCCCAGGAGACCCTCCGCTATGTTGAGTTCCTCAGTTGGGATGAAGGTCGCCCGCTCGCTGCACTCTTGAACGCCGACCTCACCTTCAGCACTCCCCAACTCGCTGCCCATTACGGCCTCGACTGGAGGTCAGCAATCCGACTGAACTCGATCGAGCAGGACGCCTTGATTGCGGAGAATTTCGAAGACGATCGTAGTCGAGTCCAGATCAGAAACAGTGCGGCAATCTCTTGGAGTGACCAAGGACTTGCGGTCCAACACCCGACTCGACTACGACTGGAGGCCGAAAGTGAGTCGTTGATCAAGGCGATCAAGAACGCCAACGGATTCACGATCGAAGCGTGGATTACTCCCGCCAACGACTCACAGAAAGGACCGGCACGGATCATCACCATCTCAGATGGTCCAGTACAGCGGAACGTCACGATCGGGCAGGATGGTGATCAGTTTGAGGTCCGATGTCGGACTACCAAGACCAACGCCAATGGATTGCCCGGTCTCCGGACCCCTCCAGGCTCGGCGCAACCGCGACTGACTCACCTCGCCTACACATGGGAGCCCGGCGGAGTCGCCAGACTTTATCTTGATGGGGATCCAGTGGAATCGGAGTCAATTGGAGGCGATCTTTCCAACTGGAACACCAGCTTCGAACTCGGCCTTGCCAATGAGACGTCGAACGACCGCCCTTGGCTGGGGACGTTTCACCAACTGGCGATCTACGATCGAGCGCTCCAGGCTCCTGAAATCTTCGAGCATGGTCGCGGTCTGACTCGGTACGAGTTGAGTAACTCTCCAGGACGTGGTGGCTTGCTCACTCAAGGAAGTGTGTTAACGATTGGCGGTGATGAAGCGTCGATGGTGACGCGGGGCCTCTTTGTACTCCGGGATATCTTGGGCGGTTCGATTGGTGATCCACCACCAGGCGTCGACACCACACCGGTCCCGACCGAGCCCGGCCTCTCACAACGAGCGATCGCCCAAGATCGGATCATGAATCCGTCCTGCGGCGGTTGTCATTCACGATTCGAGCCCTTGGCATTTGGCCTCGAGCGGTTCGATGGCTTAGGTTCCTATCACTTGGTCGACGAACACGGCAACGACCTCCGCGACGACGGCGAGATCGTCTTTCCAGGTACTCGAGAGGCAGTTGCCTACGAGTCTTCGCGGGAACTGATGGATCTGTTGGCCGGGAGTGATCAAGTCCGCCTCACGATGACTCGGAAGCTCGTTCAATTTG
>CAZEAN010000015.1:0-17731 GCA_964510225.1 uncultured Isosphaeraceae bacterium | reverse complement strand
GATTGGTCGCCCTATTGTCGGGGCAGACGAACCGATCATCCGGGAGATTGATCAAGAAGCGGAGCAGGGGGGTGGGACGTATCAAAGCTTGATCAAGGCGATCCTACTGAGTGACCTCATCCGCCAAACACAGACCGAACCCGTTGGTACTGCGGCCTCAACTCGATCCGGCTCTCTTACCGAACCTCAGACGGGGGCAACCCAATGACCAAGCAGCCGAAGCTCAACAGACGGACCCTCTTGAAAGGGATCGGTGGCGTGACCATCGGTCTCCCGTTGCTCGAAGAGATGATGGTCTCCACCGGACTGGCCGCGACCCAAGCCGGACCACCTGCCCGAGCCTTCAACGTCTTCTTCGGGCTTGGCATTCCAGCACCGCTTCAGACGGAAGGGTTCGATGGGGTCTTGGAGCCCCTCGGAAAGCTTGGCGAGAAGCTCCTGATCATGCGGAATGTCGATCAGGTCCGCTGTGATGAATCCGGGATCAACGCCCACTTCGACGGCGCCTCGGGTGCCTTCACGGCTGAGCCACCCAACGGTGAAGCTCGGTCCGGAGGCCCCTCGATCGACCAGGTGATCCGGAAGACCTACCATCCCGATGGTCTCCCTCGAGGGATGGTCCCAACTCTGATCGGTGGGACCTTCTTCCGGAGGAGTCGTGTGAGTCGTTACGTCCACAGCTACAACGACGACGGTACCGTCGCGGCGGCCATGCAAGAACGCCCTCGAGACCTCTTCAACCGGGTCTTTGGTACGATCGCCGAGGAAGAAGGGGTGATGGATCCTCGGACCGCTCGGCTCCGTCGGAGTGTCCTCGACTCCATCGTCGGACAGTACAAGCATTACACTGGAGCGAACTCGCCGCTCGGGACTGCCTCAAAGACCCGGATCGCCGACCACCTCGACCGGATCCGCGAGTACGAACAACGCGCCTTTGCCCAGACCAGGACGATCGAGACAGTACCCGACCTCCCTCCGCCTTCGGCACTCCTCCACGAAGGAGAGGCTGATCCCGGCGGGCAGGGGATCGACATCACCCTTGACGAACTCACGACCGAATGGCGGTTAATGGCCGACCTCTACGCCTTGGCGATCCAATGTGACCGCGTCCGGTTCGGCTCGATCACGTTTCTCGCCGCTGGAGAGCGGATCCGATTGACCGGAACTTATGACTATGACGGCCGGACCCTCTATGAGTTTGACGACTCCCGGCAACTCAACGCCTCAGGCGACAAAGGCTGTAGCCACGAGTGGTGGCACAAGTACAACGAGAAGAAGCGTAACGAAGCCCTCCGTGCGCACGCTCATATGAAAATGCGTGAGGTTGCTTACTTCCTGCAACGACTCGATGATGGAGACTCAATCGAAGGGAATGGTCGGTCGATCTTGGAGAACTCCTTGATCACCGTCTCCACCGAGTCCGGTGACGGCCGCCACTCCGACGTCAAGCGCGAACTCTCGGGTGTCTTCCACGCGATTACTTCTGCGAATGGTCGCTTCAAGACCGGTCAGATCCTTGATATTGGTGCCGAAGGGCTTGATGTTTACAACACGATGCTCAGTACGATGGGTGCTGTTGATCGACTTGGTCCCCAGAATCGAGAACACAGACCAATCGATCAAATTCGTGCCTGAGTTAGTCGTTCACTTCTGATTTCTCTCGCTGCGTTGTTAGCTCTGGGCGTCGTCGAAGGCGTTTCGATGCGCCCAGTACAACATCAGTGAGTTCGATTCCGGCACGACTGCACGTTGGGACAGTTCAACCCGGATGCGACGACTAATCTTTTTCCTGAGAGCGGCGGTCAAGAATTATGTTCGTCGCGTTTTGCTTGGTTCCGTCGAGTACTCGCACTGACGTGGCCTTTGGCCCGAGTGGTCTTGCCAGATCGTTTAATCCGTTCTGCCAAGATGTGCGCTTTCTCTTCAATGCTCTTCTTAGGAGCCCGATCGTCTTGGGGTGGGTTCTGATCTGACATTTTCTCCTCCGCGCAACCAGGGTTGAACTTCGTGGCGAATCAGTACTGTTGTCTGCGACGGTCGCCTACTGCCAAAGTGTAGCGACGTCAACACTTGACTCAGTCTCAGCCTAGACGGACATCGTTGGTTGTCCTGACGTTCTAGGTTGGCTCAGGTGGGTAGCCCGCTCGCGGACGGCCCGCCTCTTGGTGAGTCCGACCTTCCGAATATTGTATCAAGGTGGCGGTCCATCTTCCCGATCGCTCCTTCAACGGACTCTTCTAACGATGGGCCTCGATGGCTGACGAAGACTGGTTGGCTGCTGGCGGGTCGAGCCTCAAGGTTACAAAGAGTGTTCATGTCCCGGTGGTTGGTGTGGTCGACATCCTTCAAGTGAACCTCCACACGCGTTAGTCGATCCCGAAATCGCGCAAGTCCGTCCTCGACCGCAGTCACAACTCCGTTCAGGACCGCTTCAGTGATTGGCGTATCGCAACTGACTTCGACCTTCATGAGATCACTCGGCGTTCAATGGTGGCTGGAAGAGAACCAGGTAGCTTCAAGGGGTGGAGGTTCGGACCAATCTGATTCCTCCACCAGGCGATCAGTTCAGCTTAACGAACCACTAAGAACATGACACCTGATCCTCTGGCGATTCGCAGGGATCGTTCTTATCCGTGGATCCGATTCCGAAACGACTGCAAGTCTGGACAATGGAGCGCGAACTCAGCGAGTTCGTCGAGAGTTGCTTCGTCCCTAACCTTGGCTAACGACTCTTCCAACGCAGAGCCCTCGATACCGAAACGATTCTGGAGGATCTTGACGATCAGTTTACGACCTGTCCCCAGCGCACCTTCCTGTCGTCCTTCGGTGGTCCATTCATCTCTGAGTTCACGTAATACGGATGAGTCGAGCATTGCCTCACGTCCTCCGAAGATTTTGGAGAGCCACTCCGTATCATCATACCGTAACCCGGCTAAGACCCAACTGACCGCGAGCATATTAGCCGCTTGATCGGTCGGGGCTTGCTCTTCGATTCGTTCTCGGGCGTCACGGAAGAGGGGTTCGGGGTCGCCATCGATCTGAGTGAGTGCAAGCCACGGAAGGACGCCGAGATCGCCGCTCGTGAGCAAGTCCGTCGCCTTCAGTTTCCAAAGCTCGATGACTTTCCAGCGCCAACGGACGGCTGCGGTCTCACGACCGCTGATCAATTCGGCAGTGCCGACGACTTCGTAGTTTCCGCGCGGGCTCAAGATCAGGGTAATGATCTCGGGAAGCTTCTTGTACTTCAAGGTCGCCATCAATGCGTTGCGGAGGACTTGGTCATCGAGCGTTTTCAAGGGGTAGGTGGCGACTTCCAAGACCACAATCTCGGTCTCGTTGTGGTCGTTGAATTGGACTTCGAAGAGGCCGTCGGGGAGGAGTCGCGGCTGAACCAGTTCCGCTTGGATGGGCCGACACGAACGGATCCCTTTGAGCCCCGCCAATCCTTCAAGGATGGCCTCGGGGAAGTGCTCGATCAACCACTTGGTGCTGCGGTCGTAGGGGTGACCTTCTGGTTCAGTGCTCAACGCAAGGTTCTCCTCGGGTAGTTACATTATCGTCTCAGGAAGCTGGTTCAGTCACATTGTCTCTGAGACTTCGGGTAGCGACTCCAAGCCAGCCGACTTCCGCGCGACGCTTCAGCCCCGTTCAGATTTCCGGGAGTCGAACTCAATCTCAGCGGCTCTCCGACGAATAGCTCCCCGTCCTGCCTCGATGCAACCGCGACTACCCTTCATGTTAGAATCGTTTGGGAGAGCAAGAATGATGTGGAATCGGACTGGGAGTAGCAGCACGATGGCGGGGCCGTCAAAACTCATTACGTTTGTGAAGCGCTATGGGACCGCAGCTCGGTTTGCGGCCGAGGCCGTGCTTCCTTGGATCGCACCGGCCCCTGTGGCAACCCTCTGCTTGAAGGTATTGGAAAAGACCCACGAAGCGGCACGGGACGAGTTCGATCTTCAGGAGTTGCAGGCCGAGGGATTCTCAAAGAGCGACCTTGAGAAGATCGAGTCCGTCGTCGCTGTCTTGCTCGATGGCAAGCTGGGATCGATCGTGGAGCAGATTGCCCAGCAGCAGGGTCAGATCGACTCGGTTGAGAAGATGCTCGGGAAGCTCTTGAGGACCGATGCCGAATTTCGCGATGCGTATTGTGAAGCAACGCGTCAGACCGATCGAATCATCCATGATGGCTTCGATCGCGTCGAAGCGCAACAGCGTCGGATGCTGGAGGAGCAGCAATATGCTCGGGACATGCTTGAAGAGTTCCGCGAACTCTTGCAGCGCGTGGCGGGACGGTTCGGGCCGATCGTGGAGGAGCTGCATGCGGCGGTCCAGCAAGATCGGATTACAGATGCCCGCTTCGTCGAAGGCTTGGAGTTGTATCGGGTTGGGGTCAAGGCGTTACTTGATGGTAGTACCGAGACGGCACGATCCGTCTTTGGTCGGCTTTCCGAGATCGAGCCCAAGTCGTCGTCGGCGAATGTCGCGTTGGCCTATTGTTCTTATCTCGACGAACGTTGGCGGGCCGGAGATCGTCAGCTCAGTGCGGCGGTCAGTCTTCGACCTCACGATCCTGAACTGACCGACCTCCGGAACCGGGTCACCGGCGCGACTCAGCACAAAATCGCCACCGAGACGACCAGCGAGAACAGCGATGCCGACGAGATCCGCATCGGGGACACTTTGGGCGATTGGAAGCTTGAAGCCCGGATTGGTCGCGGCGGGATGGGTCTCGTCTTCAAGGCGACCGATGGCGAGCGGGTGGCCGCGCTGAAGGTTTTGCAGACCGAACTGGCGGGGGATTCAGGCTTCCGTCGACGGTTTCGCAAGGAGATTCTCGCCTTGAGCCGGATCGCGGGGCATCCGAACCTCGTTGAAGTGATCGACTTCGGCGACGAAGCCGGACGCCATTTCTTCGTCATGGAGTTTATCGACGGCGAAACCCTGGAGCGTCGGCTTGCTCGCCAGTCGTTGGGTCTCGAAGAAATCCTCGATCATTTCCGAGGCGTTGCTGCGGGGCTTGCCGAAGCACACCGCGCAGGGATTGTCCATGGTGACGTGAAGCCATCGAACATGATGGTCCGAGCCGACGGAACGCCGGTCTTGATCGACTTTGGTCTCGCACGACGGACCGGGGGCACTTCGGTCCACACGGTGGCCGGTCCCAGCGGCTTGACCCATGAATTCGCCTCGCCCGAGCAGCTCCGCGGCGAACGCCCAGAGCCAGTTTCCGATGTCTACTCGTTGGCTGCCTCACTCTATTATTGCTTGACTTATCAGACTCCCGAACAGCGCCGGGTCGACCGCTATCATCCTCGCCATGTTCCTGAAGGATTACGCGAACTGCTGACCCGCTCGCTCCGACGGACGATCGACGAACCCCCTCAAGACGCCGTTGCCTTCCTCGAAGCGTATCCCCAGACAATTGACGTTGACGCACCGGTTCAGCAACCGGAACGCCAGATCGTCACCCAGGCTGAGCAAATCATCGTTCCTACATCGGTTCAGACTGATCCTTTTGAAGGGACTCAGGCTGGTCAAGAACGTTCCGATAATGGCTTGCAGATGGCGTTCTGCTGGTGTCCCCCTGGAAAGTTCCGCATGGGGAGTCCGCCCGATGAGCCGAATCGTTATGACGACGAAGATCAGGTAGAGGTAACGCTGTCGCATGGTTTCTGGCTGGGTAAGTATCCAGTGACGCAGCAGGAGTATGAGCAGATTATGGGCAATAATCCGAGCAAGTTTTCTGCGAGTGGACGTGGAAAAGACAAGGTCGCCGGCATCGATACGTCTCGGTTTCCGGTGGAAAGCGTGTCTTGGGAAGATGCAATGGAGTTTTTTCGCAAGTTGACGGAACAGGAGCGTGGTGCGGGTCGGTTAGCGGAAGGTTGGAAGTACACGTTACCGACGGAAGCGCAGTGGGAGTACGCGTGCCGTGCGGGGACGACGACGGCGTACTGGTTTGGAAGTTCGATCAATGCTAAGCAGGCGAACTTCGAGGGGAAGGTAGGTCGTCCGACGCCGGTGGGTAGCTATCCGAGCAACGGTTGGGGGCTTTATGATACGCATGGCAACGTTTTGGAGTGGTGTCTAGACAAGTACGCGGGTCAATTGAGTGGAGGCATGGATCCAAGTGGTCCAGTCACGTCCGCCGATGGGGTGTTCCGTGGCGGTTCTTGGGGCCACGTCGCGCAGCACGCGCGGGCGGCGTACCGCCTCCGCAACGCTCCATCGGACCGCGGCGACGCCCTCGGCTTTCGAGGCGCCCTGGTCCAGGAGCCGTCGTGAGCAGTGCGGGCGTGCGGGCACGCACGCAAGCAGGCACGTAGCGTAGTCCTGACAGATCGGCCCAGAGGTGGCGCAGCGGGACGCCGCCACCGAGGAGGCCGAGCTGTTCAGGACGGAGCGTTCGGCGGTGGTCTGGACGGTTGTAATAGTTACAATGCCAAGCTTGTTGATCAGACCGTTTTTTACCCGGCCGGACGATGTTGCGGTGTCGAATCGAGATGTTCAGGAACTCAACCGGGCTTGGAACGTCTCCCAATCGGGACAGGTCGCCGCGACAATGGCCAGTTCGTCTAATTGGGATGGGTCGCTAATCTTGGCCAATGCCTCATGCAACGCGGACTCATCAACCCCCAGCCGACTCTGAAGGATCTTGGCGACGGTCTCCCGTTTCGCGAAGAGAATCCCCTCTTGCCGTCCCTCCTGGAGCCCTTCTTGTCGTCCCTCTTGTCGTCCCTCTTGTCGTCCCTCGATGAGTGCTTTTTGTCGGGCTTCGGTGGTCCACTCGTGCCAGAGTTCGCGGAGAACAGGTGATTCCAACATCGCTTCTCTCCCTCCAAAGAGCTGGGTCAACCACGCTGTATCATCATAACGCAAACTCGCGAGGACCCAAGTGACCGCGAGGATGTTCGCGGCTTGGCCCGTGGTGGCTTGTGTGACGATCCGACGTCGTGATTCACGGAAGAGGGGTTCGGGATCACCGTCGATCTCGGTCAGCGCCAGCCAAGGCAAGACGCCAAGCTCACCGGTCGCGAGCAAGTCATCGGCCTTGAGTTTCCAAAGCTCCACGACCTTCCAGCGCCAGTCGAAGCCAGCGCAATCGAGGCGGCTGACAAGCGAAGCCGATCCCGCGACTTCGTAATTGCCGCGCGGCCGCAAGATGATGCTGATGATTTCGGGGAGCTTGTTGTACTTGAAGTAGGCGAGCATCGCGTCGCCGAGGATCTGGTCGTCGAGTCGTTTATCTGGATAAGTCGCGACCTCCAGGAGGATGAAGTCTGACCTGGTTTCCCCCTGCAGCCGGACTTCGAAGAGCGCATCGGGCCACTTCCTGGGCTGGACAATCTCCCCGAGGGTGAGCGTACAAGATTCGATCCCCTCAATCCCCCCGAGGCATCTGAGCAAGGACTCAGGGTAGTGCTGAATGAGCCACTTGGTGCTCCGATCGTAGGGTTGAGACTCGGGTTCAATGCTCAAGTTGGATTCCTCCCTTGCCCGCCACTCAAAGTGGAGGCATGGATCCAAGCGGTCCAGCGGATGCGGGCACTGACCGTGTCCTTCGGGGCGGCTCCTGGTCCGACGGCGCGCGCTGCGTGTCGCTACGGGAGCACGCCGTCGGACCGGTACGACAGCGACGGTTTCCGGCGTGCCGCGGTTCAGGAGGCGCGGTAGCACCAAGCAAGCATGTAGCGTAGACCTGACAGATCGGCCCTGAGGTGGCGCAGCGGGACGCCGCCACCGAGGAGGCCGAGCTATTCAGGACGGAGCGCCGCCGGGCCCCAAAGTTGCTTCGATGTTGTGAAAACATCAGCAGCTATGAGACTTTAGGCAGGGACTCGGCGGAAGCGACGGAACCTTCGCACAGCGACGGGAAGGAGGAGTCCAGAAGCCACGAGCCCGAAGGTACTCGGTTCCGGGATCGAGACTGCATCAATATCCTCGCCGGTAGCATCAAGGTTGTTGGCGGTCCCGTCAAAGAACAAGGAGTACTTGGTACCATCCCACCGAATCAAGTCTTCGTCCTGAAAGGCACCAAGGCCAGGGACAGTGCCGCCACCTCGTGTTGAGAAGACGAAGCCACCTTTAATCAAGTCGACGGCATCAATGTCCTCGGTGTCGCCGGTGGCGAGGCCGTTCGCGGTTCCGTCAAAGAAGAGTGTGTACTTGGTGCCATCCCACTTGATGAGGTCTTCGTCCTGGGTGATCCCAAGTCCCGGAATAGCGAAGTTGCTCGAAAGCGAGAAGATAAATGATGTTTTGCTAATGATGCTCACGGCATCGATGTCAACGCCAGCGCCGAGTCCATTTGCCGTCGCGTCAAAGAAGAGACTATATTTCGTGCCGTCCCACTGGATCAAGTCTTCGTCCTGGATTGCACCGACCCCAGGAACGTTCCCTGTCGACGCCAGAGAGAAGATGAATCCCTTCCCAAAACGATCGACGGCATCAATATCTTCAAGGGCTGCATTGAGGTTATTGGCGGTCCCATCGAAGAAGAGGGTGTACTTCGTTCCATCCCAGTGCAGCAGATCTTCGTCTTGGAACGCACCGACGCCGGGAACGTTTCCGTTACCCGCAGTTGAAAATACGATCGAAGTCGCGCGAGCTGTCGAGGAACTGACTCCCGTAGCGATCGCAATGCAAGTGATCACCAGCGCGAGTCGCGCGAGATGTCGCTGATCGTGGTAGCGAACAGAAGAACTGAACTCCGAATGCATCAAGGGCTCTCCTGGATTGTAACGAAGGATGCACCGCAACGAGCAATCATTGCTCTCGGTGTTTCGATCAAGTGAGGACCGCCTTTGAGAGATGGATGCACCGATCATCCGCGATTTAATCACCCCGAACCAATCGGTCTTCCAAGGGCGGCTGGGGTTGAAAACAACGGGTTTCTCGCCAAGAACAATCGAATCCCTAAAGCCGTCCAACCAACGAACGGCTTGAAAGGAATCCTGTCGAACTCGATCCGACGAGTTCCGTCAAGGCATTGGAGTCTCTTCATGGAAGATCGTCATGGGTCTATGCTCAAAGAAGCACTCCAATTCATGAGTCATCGTTGTACCTCGCCCAGACCACACAGAGCATCTTCGGAACGATCTTGTCAAGTATGATCACCCATGAGCGTTATGGCACTAAATTGTACTTAAGCAAATGGTCAGAAACCTAATTAACTTATGTTGAATTTGGTTTTAACTTACTTTAGACACGTGTGTCAAGTAAGGCGTTAGTCGGATCAAATTGACAGTTGGTCGCTTCTGCTGGTGTTTTCTTTACTCATTCGGGTTTTTGAGGATCATCTGATTTTTTCGGGGTCCTGAAGCGAACTGGTCGCTGAGAGTTCGTTGAGCGGTTTTGATTCTTGCTTGATCATACCGGTCCCTCAATGGCCCGAATCGCTTCGAGAACCGCTGGAATATGGCCGTCCACCTTCACTTTGCGGAAAATATTCCGGACAATCCCGTCGGCGTCGACGACGAAGGTCGAACGTTCGACGCCCATCCCGGTCTTGCCGAACATCGTCTTTTCTTTCCAGACCCCGAACGCCTCGCAAGCTTGCTTGTCGGGGTCAGCGAGCAAGGTGAAGGGGAGTTCATACTTGTCGGCAAACTTCCGGTGTGAGGCGACAGTGTCAGGGCTGATCCCGACGACCTGGGCACCAAGTGACTCCAAGGTGCTCTGGTCGTCCCGGAATCCACAGGCTTCCTTGGTGCAGCCCGGTGTATCGTCCTTCGGATAGAAGTAAAGGACGACCGGCCCCCCTTTGAGCGATTGAAGCTCGACAGGAGTCCCGTCTTGGTTTTCAAGGGTGAGGGCCGGGAGGGAGTCGCCAACGTCAATCATCTTTTTTAGGCTCCAAGGCTCCGATCCAAAGTCTGGGCGTGACCGTGATTGTGGTCGGATCAAAGCTCGGGTGGAGATTGTTGGAATTGTTCGGCCGAGTGCAAGAGATTTAAGCGATTCCGAGTGGTTGCAAGTGGGGCTTTCCTCAGACGAAATCGTCGGCAGGAATCCCTTCGGGCTTGGTCGGTGCGAGGAAGGAAATCAGCTTCCGGGAGGTCTCACGATCAGCCTTATTCACATTAAGCTGAACGCGGCCGTTGGAACCGTTGGGGAGCCCTTCGACGTCTCGGATCGAGATCGTCTGAATCGTGACGGTGTCGTTGAACCAGCCGGCTCGGAAGGACGCCGATGCAATCCGATCATAGCCGATCCGGAGTTCCTGTATGGGGGACTTATCGAAGCGATTCCCTTTCTCAACCCGAAACTCAACGACTAGCTCATCCACGTCTAATCGAAGGAGGCCTTGGATTGATCGCCAGGTTGTCCAGTCGGTGGCCTCGAAAGAAAGGACGGTCATGGGGTCAGCCTCCTGAATGGTGATTCATTCCGATCATGGGGTACTCGTCGCTAGTTTTTCGACGTTCAGGATCAATTATTGAGATCGGACGCCGAAGAACTCCAGTACGCGAACGTTTGGGGCATTAAAAGTGGTCACCAGCCCCAAGACCCAGGGCCTCCTTTGAAGGGGCCGACCAGTTCCGAGGTGATCCAGCCCCCGTAGAAGTCGCCTTCTTGAGGTCTAACTTGCTCATCATCGAGGTAGCAGGCGTCGACCCGGCCCGGATAGAACGTAACGTAATCACGGATTGATTCAAATGACGGGACAGGGTCGGGATAACTCCAGCCGGCGTTCTCGGCACGACGGTCGCCGACCACAACGTCATGATACGACGCCCAGCCCTTCCACTCACAGGCGCTCCGGTGAGACGATCGTTTCAGGAATTCAGATCGGAGATCATCAGGTGGAATGTAGATTCCGGGTGGATGGCTTGTCTCAAGGACACGTTTCGCTTGAGTCGTATCGGCAATGATTTGTCCGTTGAATTCGACCCGAACGCGCCGCGAGACGGGTTCGATCCGAGGTGGCCTTGGGTAGTCCCAGACCGACTCCTGGCCAGGACCGGGTTCAATCCGCTTCGGTCTCATCGGTGTCTCTCCTGATAATCGTCTCTGGTGGCACTACCGACGTTGTAGATCGGTGGCATCGATCTGCAAGAGGGAGTCTTCCGGGCGGACTGGGTTGCTTTGGGCTAAGTGCCAAGAGAGTCACGTTTCCGATTGACTCGACGAGCAAATCGATCAACATCGATCACCCGACGGCGATGGATACCCCGGGCAATCGGTTCCACGTCGTCCGCAGCATCAACCTGAAAGGTCACCACGGTGCCATTCACATGGATGACCCGAGCCCGACAGACCACTGATGCTCCCTCTGGAGCAGGGCCGAGATGCTCGACTTCGAGGTAGGTGCCGACCGATCGTTCTGATTCTTCAAGGCAAGGCTCGATCGCTCGACGAGCAGCATACTCAAGATGGGCAACGAGCCAGGGGGTTGCCAAGACCGCCGGCATCCGATCATCAGCAAAGGTGATCCGGTTCGAGGCGTTCACAACAATACGCTCCTCGGCGGCAAGTCCTGCTCGGGGTGGTTCCTTCATGAATCTCCTCAGTATCAATCAACGCCCTCAGTGCTCCTCGGAGCACAGGATACGAAAACCAATCGGGAAACGCATCTCGACGGCTCCAGAGTCAGCTTGCAACAATGAAGACGTAAGTAGTCCGGTCCAGTAATGTTCTCATGTCGAAGCGTTTTCTGACTGAACGGACTACCCTGAGGAGTCCCCGCGCGATGTTGACGGTCCGTCGAGTTGTTCCGATTCTGGTGGTCGTGGGTTGTCTGGCGACATTGGTCGTTACCTGCTTTGGTGCCGTGATCTTCCAAGATCAGCAGTTTGGATTCCGAGACGCTGCTCACTTCTACTATCCGCTCTACCAGCTTGTCCAGGATGAATGGAATGCAGGACGAGTCCCACTCTGGAATGTTGCGGAGAACGGTGGGATGCCCTTGCTCGGTACGCCAACGGCTGCTGCACTATACCCCGGGAAGATTGTTTATGCAGTATTCCCTTATGATGTTGCTGCTCGTGCCTATGTGATCCTCCATGTGTTGTTGGCCACAGGTGCGATGATTCTGCTGATGCGGCACTGGGGAGTGAGCTGGATTGGTGCGGTCATTGCCGGGCTCGGTTATGGCTTCGGGATGCCGGTCTTGTTCCAGTATTGTAATGTGATCTTTCTCGTCGGTGCAGCTTGGACTCCCCTGGGGTTTTTTGGTATCGATCGAATCGTTCGGCTCGGGAGAGTCCGAGGGATCGCCGAACTTGCTCTTGTCTTGGCGCTGCAGACCCTGGGGGGTGATCCACAATCAACCTATGTGACCGGTGTCTTTGCTGCACTCTATGCGTTGCTGATCGGTCGCGCTCCGGATCAGCGAACCATTGAACCGAATCAGCATACCGGGTCGGTACAGAGACACCGATGGGTGATCCGGCTGAGCCTGCTTGGTGTTGGCTTAGTACTTTGGATCGCTGCGGTGATAATGGCTGGTGCTGCTCTTCCAGATTACCGTCCCGAACCAACACAGAATCGACCGATGCCGATTTTCCGATGGACACCCTATGTGGGGCGTGCAGTCTTGATTCCCTGGATACTCATTGCGTTTTGGGCTCTGCTCCGTTGGCGACGAACCGAACTTGGTCGCGCAAGGATTGGGAAGCTCTTTATGTTGCTCGCCAGTGCACTCGTTGCTGCACTCCTTGCTGCGGGACAGCTTCTGCCAACCCTCGAGTTTAGTCAACTCACGACGAGGGCGGCCAACGAAGGCTCACACCAGATCTACGGCTTTAGTGTCGAACCGTATCGGTTCCTCGAATTTGTCTGGCCCAATCTCTTTGGAAACAGCTACGGCTTGGAAAGTTCTTGGATGACGTCACTGCCGCCGTCGGGTAGTCAGAAAATCTGGCTACCTTCGCTCTATGTTGGCGGCCCAGTTTTCATTCTTGCCATCCTCGCGATCGGGTGCCCATTGAAGCTCGCCGCGCGCTCGTGGCTTCTCTGGATCACCTTACTAAGTCTTCTCGCAGCGCTCGGGACGTATTCAAGCCCACTCTGGACGGCACGATTGATTCCTGGGCTGGAGGACCTGATCGGTCCCCCAGATCCGGTCGATGCTGGACCCGTCCGCCTTGACGGGGAACTCCGTGATGGTGATGGCAGTTTCTATTGGTTTCTCTCGGTGGTCTTACCAGGTTTCGATTCGTTTCGCTACCCAGCGAAATTCTTGACCTTTACTGCACTCGGACTCTCCGGATTAGCGGGCTTTGGTTGGGATCGGCTCACCAGAGGAGCTCGACTGGGGGCATCGGTCATTACGGCTTCGATTCTCGTACTCTCGATCGTTGCGTTGGTCGTACTCATTGTGAATCAGCAGTCGTTTGTGGAGTGGGTGAGTCAGAATCCGCTCGTCGAAATCGGAAGCTCCTTCGGTCCACTCGATCCGGATCTGGCATTCAGCGGCACCCGGAAGGCAATCGTACACGGTCTTATTGTCTCAGCACTCTTATTACCGGGGCTCTGGTTTGCACCGCGCTACTTGGTTCCTAGTGGCCTCTTTGTGTTAATTCTGTTGACCGTCGATCTCATTCTGGCAAATGGACCATTTGTCAACACTGTCCCGCAAGCATACCTCGACAATGCGAACCTCCCCAGGGCACTTGAACTTATCGAAGAGGCTGAAGAAGCCGACCCTGCCGATGGACCGTTTCGGATCCACCGATTACCCCTCTGGTCCCCAACGACCTGGCGCCTAAAAGGATCCGAAGATCGGATCGCCGACTTTGTGCAATGGGAGCGTGATACACTCCAGCCCAAGTATGCGATTCCGTTTGGCTATCAGTACACCAACACCGAAGGAACCGCAGAACTCTACGATATTATGTTCTTTTTCGCGCCCTTCCGACTCGCACTAAGTGATCAGAATGCGGAACTCCTCGGTACGCCTCGAGGATCGAAGGCAGTGATTCACCCGAGGCGTGGATTCGATCTCTGGAACACACGCTACTTCATTCTCCCGGGGACAGTGCTACCGCCCGATGCTTGGAATGACGAGCGTCGGGGGTACGCCTCATTCCTACCAGATACAACACCGATCTACCCGACGTCAGAACAACTGCAACGCGAGTCGGAAGACGATCGAGTCCAGCGTACTTTCAAGGAGGATTTCCAGATTCTCCGGAACAATGCTGCCTACCCGAGGGCCTGGATTGTCCATGGCCTTGAGTTCGTCGAACCGATCCAAGGGCTTGACCGGAATGATCGACTCCAGACAATCCAACAGATTCTTCATCCCAAGAGAAACTTCTGGAACAATTCAAAACTACCGGTTTACGACCCTCGAGAAGTAGCCTGGGTGGAAGTAGACGATCGGAATTCGCTCCTCCGCTTCCAAACCGGTGGAATGGCAGAACTCGGTGAATCGGTCGAAGTCACGGTTCACGAACCCAATCGCGTGGTGCTCCGAGCGACACTTGAGAAACCGGGTGTGGTGGTACTCGCTGATACCTATTACCCTGGTTGGCGACTCCAGGTCGACGGCAAGTCGGCACCGATCATCCGGACCAATCGGATGATGCGCGGTGCTGCCGTTGAAGCAGGGACCCACGAACTCGTCTACACCTACGAGCCTGATTCGTTTCGAATCGGCAGTATCGGCACGGGTATTGGATTGATCGTAACGCTCCTTATCCTACTCTGGCCGTTGCCTCGGAATTCTCCCGCGATTGCTCCGAATCAACCAGATGGTGTGCGCAGCGTTGAAGCAGGATAGACTGGAATGAAGCCTTCGGAATCCTTCAACCCTCTGGGACTTAGCACGATGATCTGGCAATACGGATTCTCCTTCGCCGTTTTCGTTAGTGCCTTCACTAACGCAGAATCACTGGCTCAATCGCCCCAACAACCCCGGATAGCACCTGGGCCCAACGAGCCGGATTGGGTCGCGATCCTGGAAGGGCGCTATGGTCTCGATATGTTCGACGATTTGCTCAACCCAGTGGAGACGAGTGTTGAGGCTGTCCCCGCGTTGTTCCGGAAAGTAGGCGCAGGAAGTGTCACCTATCGGCCCCTTATTGCCCTCGGGCTCGAGACGATGAACCGAGGTGGCTACTATCTTCCTCAACCAGAATTGGGGGCTCCCAAGAAGGTGGAACTCTGGTCCTATCAGTACAAGAACAGTGGGAGCGACCTTGAGCGTGACGAGAATCTTCCTCCACCACTTGCCGAGGATGCGGCCGTTGAGTTCGACCCTCATGATCAAGCATTTGGCCTCTGGATTTCCAATGACGGTCTGAACGATGGTGGCGTCTTTACCGAACCTTCGGTAGTCCGGTCGGTAAACAATCGACTCGCAGCACAACCGTACAAGGCAATGATCTATCCGTTTGTCGATCCCAAAACGAGAGAGCGCGTTCCGAACAGCTACCTAATTGGCTGGGAGTACTCCACAAACGACGATTTTCAGGATGTCGTTTGTCGAATCGATAACGTGATTTTGATTCGTGGCGAACGCTGATGAAGGCTCTCGATGAACGGTCACTCCATCTGTTGGTCGGTCAACGACTCGAAGATGGGGCTCCGATCCGGGTTGCGATCGAAGGGGATACCATCCTCTCTATCGACCCGATCGACGGGGCAACAACGAGGGAGCAAGACCTCGGCTGGCTCGGCCCTGCGCTCTGGGACCTCCAGATCAACGGACGTCTAGGGATTTCGTTCGCCGATCCTGGTCTGACTGTAGATCATGTGGTGTCGATCATCCGTGCTCAGGCTGCCCGGGGGGTCGCGCGATGCTGTCCGACCTTGATTACAGGAACTCTCGACGACCTCCACCACGGTCTCCAGACGATTGCAAGCGCGTGTCGGAGCGACTCTTTCGTCGCAGGTCGAGTGATTGGAATTCATCTTGAAGGACCGTTCTTGTCAACGATCGATGGGTACCGCGGTGCCCATCCCCGTCACGCGATCCGTGATCCGGACATCGAGCTATTTCGTGAACTTCAAGATTCGGCAGAAGGTCGGATTGTTCTGATCACGTTGGCTCCCGAGCGGCCGGGGGCCCTCGAATTCATTGAGGCAGTAACAAACGATGGAGTGACTGTTGCAATTGGTCATTCAGCGGCAGACGCTGAAACAATTGGCCGTGCTGTCGGTGCAGGTGCTCGGCTGAGCACACACCTTGGTAACGGGATTGCGGTAACCTTACCAAGGCACCCCAACCCGATCTGGTCACAGGCGGCTGAGGATCGGCTCTCGGTCTCGTTGATTGCGGATAGTCACCACCTTGACGATGCCGTCCTCAAGGTGATCGCACGAGCGAAAGGGGCGGAGCGTCTTATCTTGGTTAGTGACGACAGCCCGATGGCTGGACTCCCTCCAGGCCAGTATGGACCCTGGTCGGTTGAAGAATCAGGACGAGTTGTCGTCACGGGTACGCCCTATCTCGCTGGTGCAAACGCTCCCTTGATTGAGGGTGTAGCCCGATTGGCACGAATCACTGGTTGGAAGATTCAGGATCTGATGAGAACGGTGACGTCGAATCCAGCGATTCTGCTACACCAGCCTCCCCCTAAACTCACGCCAGGGGCTCCAGCGAATGTCATCCGATTCCAAATGATCGATGGGCAGTTTGAGCTACAAGAGACAGTGATTGATGGTCAGGTCCTGACGGATTGAAAAGGAAGGGAGGTGGCACTGTGGTTCCTCGTGAAAACAATGATCAGGAAGCAATCAGCGCCGTTGAGCAGATTCATCGTGAGGTTGATCGACGAACGAAGCGACTCGATCAAGTTCATCGTGATCGACTTCGATGCGGTCGGGGCTGTACCTCCTGCTGTCTCGATGGATTAACCGTCTTCACCGTCGAAGCATTGCTAATCCGAGACCATTACGAAGAGCTCTTGGCTCACGAGGAACCGGGACCTCTTGGTGCCTGCGCCTTTCTTGGATCTGATGGCTCGTGCCGGATCTACGAGCAACGCCCTTATGTCTGCCGGACCCAGGGCTATCCCTTGCGTTGGCTTGACGAAACACCAGAAGGGGCTGCTGTGGAATATCGTGATATTTGCCCACTCAATGAGGAACCTGGCCCTCCGATTGAGTTACTTCCCGAGGAGACGTGTTGGGCGATCGGTCCGTTCGAAGCTCAGCTTGCTCACGTGCAGGTCGCCTATTCAGGAAAGCCCGATCGCGTTGGACTCCGTTCGCTCTTTCATCGTGCGGCGGTAACGACGACCGACACGAGAACCGATCCGAGAAATTGACAGAGCCGGTGCGGCCTTGAGGCGAGCTATGGCGGTTTCTTGTGTTCCCTGCGTAACTGAAGACCATTAGTATTTAGATATTCCTGTCTACAAGGGTCTCGCAAGCATCGAGACCATCGCCACTACTTCGAGAACTTATCAGGGAGCCTCCCATGCGATCTGCGATCGCTCGCGCACTCGCTCATCCGAGCCTTTGGTTGGCCATAATCGGCTTCTCTTTCGGAAATCAGCCAACCCGCGGAGAATCGATTCTTGATCATGTCGACATCGATCAGTATTACAATTTCCTGATCTCAGACGTCGACAGATGGAATGGGGGTGTGGAAGGTGTCGAGGGTTCGATCGGGATGGGGGCGTATGAGCCGGGGTTCGATGGTTTGTTTCGGGTCAATCTGGATCGTGCCTTCCGACCGATCAATCCCAACGGGGCTCTAACACTAATCTCACAGAGTCGTGGGTGTTAGATTTTTGTTTTGGGAGTGCGTGCTGGCAGTCGGAATGGGGTTTCT
>CAZEAN010000014.1:32111-67770 GCA_964510225.1 uncultured Isosphaeraceae bacterium | reverse complement strand
CGGAGCGTTCGTCCGAGCCCAAGTCTCGTTGCCTGTCGAAGTCGGAGTCGTGCTCGGATCGGGCCTCGGTGGGCTGGCTGACCGATTCAATGCGTTCGTTTCGGTTCCGTACTCAGAGATTCCCCATTTTCCAGTCACAACTGTTGCCGGCCACGCAGGACGCCTCTCGATCGGCAAGGTCGGATCGATTGGCGTAGCGTTGCTTCAAGGGCGGTTTCATTTCTATGAAGGGTACGACTTCGATGCCATTACCTTTCCGATCCGGGTCCTCCAAGCCATCGGGACGAAACGGCTAATCTTGACCGCGGCAACGGGCGGGATCCGCGAAGGTCTCCAACCCGGGATGATCGTCCTCCTCAATGATCACATCAACATGCTCGGTGTCACCCCGCTCCGAGGCGGGAATGACGACCGACTAGGGCCTCGTTTTCCCGATCTCACTGAAGTCTACTCGGCGTCATTCCGAGCCACTGCCAGCGCCGTAGCCAACCGTCGGGGAATTCCAATCGAGACGGGAGTCTATGCGTGCATGCCAGGCCCTTGTTACGAAACGCCAGCCGAAATCTGGATGCTCCGAACTCTTGGGGCAGATGTCGTGGGGATGTCGACCGTGCCCGAAGCAATTGTGGCGCGTCACGCTGGTATCGAACTCCTCGGGATTGCGCTTGTCACCAATCATGCGGCCGGAGTGACGTCAACACCGCTTTCGCACCACGATGTCCTCGAAGCCTCCGAAGCGGCGAGCGATCAAATCGGGAATTTAATCCAGGGGACGATCGAAGAGTTGGCGAGAGGCGGCTCTATTCAAGAGTCGGAGTAGGCAAGACCGGGAGGGATCTTCGAGGAGTATTGATCTTCGGAATCGCAATCCTTCTTTGACGAGTTGATGTTCTTGCTATGACGCAACGCCGGCACACGCTTGATACTCCAGGACGTGCGACTCGTTCAGGTCGTCAAGCTTGCCGCATCCGAGTTGCCGCATGGTGTGCTCGAGTTCAGCCTTAAGAATCGAGAGGGATGCTTTCACGCCCGCCTCGCCTGCAGCTCCAAGACCAAACGCATAAGCTCGACCGACGAGGACGGCCTTCGCTCCCGTCGCCAGGGCGATTGCGACATCACCTCCCGAACGAATACCGCCATCCATAAGAACTTCGGTATCACGATCTTTCATCTGCGGGGCGATTTCGCGGAGCATCTGAAGTGTCGGCAGAACGCGGTCGAGTTGCCGACCACCGTGATTCGAGATTACGATTGCCCTTGCACCGACATCGGCTGCTTTCAGTGCGTCGTGAACGGTGTGGACACCCTTAATGATGATATCCCCTTGCCAAACCTCGCGGATCCAATCAAGGTCTGTCCAAGTCACTGCCGATTGCTGAAGTTGGTTGCCAATGTCGGCATAAGGCATCGGTTCACCTCCTGGCAACTCGATATTCGGGAAGTCCATCAAACCGCCATCGTAGTAGTAGCTGGTGAGCCAAGAAATATGTTGACTCATCTGAGGTGCAAATTTAAGCTTCTCAAAGATCCCGCCGTTAATGGCTTGCACCGAACCGTTACGCTTGTCTCGATAACGCAAACCGGCAACCGGTGTATCAATGGTCAGTACGAGTGCTGAATAACCGGCTTTCTTGGCTCGTTCAATGGCCTTGATTGCAACATCCTTTCCGCCGACCAAATAGAGCTGAAACCAGCAGTCGTGAGGCGAGGCCGCCTTCACTTCTTCGAGCCGCGTTCCCGTCAATGTGGAAAGGGCACAAATCGTTCCTGCCTCACCGGCCGCCTTCGCTGCAACGGACTCGCCATGAGGCCAAAGGGTCCGAAGACTACCGATTGGACCCGCGATGATGGGCATGCTAATCTTCGTACCCGCGATCGTCGTTGTGAGGTCAATCGTCTCGTGTGTGACGCCGTAGTTCGGCGCAAAGCGCGTGCGTTCGAAGGCGGCAATGTTGTCACGCATCGTCCGCTCTTCGCCCGCACCACCGAGAAAATAGTCGCCGACGACAGGCGGAATGCGTTTCTCGAAGAGCTTTTGAATATCGCTGATTGTGTAACAATCCGCGAGGCGGGCTGACCAGCGTCGTATCGTGGATTGGTGGAAGGGGCTCAGTAGCTTCTGTAGTAAGCCTGGCTTGTTTGACTCTGTCATCTTGAGTGATTTTCTGAGTTGTGCATGCGTGATTTGAACGACTCGCCGGAGTCCAGCAATCGATCGGAACGGGAGGCAAAAGGGAGCACCGCGGGCGATCTTGCAAAAATTATTGTACCGGGCGACAACTCCCTCTGCCTCTCTCTGCTGCACATATTCTAGAGCACAGCCAGACCTACCGAAACTTCATTGAAAACAACTCATGACCAATATTGCGCAATGAGTGGATCAAGCACCAACAAGGAGAGGGGTCGGCAATCCCCTATTAGTAGAGATCATCGCTGACAAGTTCACCGTCGCCACGGTGACCCAAGAGGCGCAGAATGCTGGGATCAACCGTTTCCCTCAGAAAGCGTACCGAACCGTCACCTAAGATGTAGTTGCATCCGCCGGGGTGACGACTGCCGAAGCCTCCAACGAGATAGAAAGAAGGCGGGTAAACAGCCTCATCACCTTCTCCCACCGACGAAGGCTCGGGAGCTTCAGACTCTTCAGTGTAATTCACCTCAGGCGGCAACTGAAGATTCATTAAGGCGGCGGTCCCTTCAAGGGATCCATTGATCCGAGTCCCAGTGTTCCTGAGAGAACTGCGAGTCCCTGACCCCCAACCCAGGCGAGGTGAGAAACGCTCAACGAATTCGCCAATGAAGATGGTGTTAGATGTCCCGTCGGTAATCTCGTTGTAAGGGAGGAAGCTATTGAGGAAAAGAACACCATGGTTTGTGTCGTCGATCGCGGCTTCAACGTCGTGATGACAGCCGGCATAGCTTGTCGAGGCGGGAAGTCCAAAGCCGCGCTTAATTCGCCCATCTGCCGGGCAGATGAATGTCGACATCTCATATTCGCGGACTGTCTGATTCGCTACCTCATACAATCCCGTTTCGAAGTTTATCTTGTTAAACGCATTACTCTCTTCCATAAACGGTAGAATCTGTGTGACCCAACTGTAGTGATGCCCGACCGGCAGAGTTGGAATCGGCCCTGCACCTTGTCGATCCACCACACCCGGAGGATAGCGGCCGAAGCTAGATTCATAGCTTTGAACGGCAAGACCGATCTGCATTAAATTATTGCTACACTGCATCCGTCGTGCCGCCTCGCGGGCCGACTGTACAGCGGGCAAGAGGAGTGCAATCAAGACGCCGATGATCGCAATCACGACGAGGAGTTCGATCAGCGTAAAGGCCGTGGAAGTGGAAGCGCGAGTCGTTGATCTCATGAGGTCTCTCCGTTGATTTGAGTGGGTGCCTTTATCTTGATCTCTCGGAGTTCTTGGATCGTTTCGGCTCGAGTACCGTCGCTGGGATAGTCTGCCGTCACACGGATCGAGATTGCTGCCGACGCGCCATCCTCAGAAGGTGGGACTTCGATCAGGACTCGACCGGCACGGCCGCCGAGCTGATCGGGTCCAATCTCCCATGTCTCACCGAGGTAGGTCGGGTCTTGGGTGAATCGTGCCACAGCTCGTTCAATTCCCGCATCGACGAGCCAACCGGCTTGCGCCTGGTACTCGGCGGCCCGGATTCGTCGGTGGTGCATGATTTGGAGTCTGGCCATCGAGGCCAGGAGGACTCCAAGGAGCGTCAAGCAGACAATCACGAGGACAGCAGCCGCTCCCCGACGTCGGATCTCGGTAGGAACCATCGGCTTAGTCTTCCCTCTCTAGGAATCGCTGGTCACGCCCCAGGACGGCTTGAACTCGGAGCGTAGGGCCTCTGTTTTCGCCAGGTCGATCGTGCTGGCGCTTGAGTTTCAGAGTTACGAGGGTCAACCCGACCGATTCGGTAACTTCCCAATCGGCCACCATCGGGTATGGGAAGCGGTATGACTCGACCTTCCGAGGAGCGTTTTCGTCATTGGGTCGTTCCTCAAGTCGCTCTATCCGTTGACCAACTAATCGGAAGGTCACCAATCGTGCATCGGGAAGCCTGAGCAATAAGGCCGGGACTTCAGAGTCTTCCAGCGTGCTCAATAACAGCGAATCCGCCGCATGAACCGAGTTCCGGAGGTCAAGTACAAGTCGACGTTCGGCCATGGTTCGTTCGAGCTGATCTTGACTGTTCGATTCCAGTTTCAGGATCAGTTGGAGAAAGCCAACCCCGAGCGACATCAGAGCGAACATCATCGTTAGTACGGCCAAGAGTTCGATCAGGGAGTAGCCCCGGCGTCGAGAATGATCATTCCGCATTAGTCAACATCCCCCTCAGCGGGATCGTCCTCGGATTCGGAGGTACTCTTCAAGCGCTCTGACTGCACCCAGGTCACAAGCTGGACGGGTCGAGCATTCCTCCCCGATTGTGATTGGTAATGGATTCTCACCACGAGTTGGTTCAGGGCAACCCCGTCGATGTTCGTCTCAGTTACTTCGACCTCCACCCTACTTTCCGGGAGAAACTCAGTAGCTTCCTTGGAGAGATCATGGGGAGACGAGGGATCAATCGTTTCGATCCCCGAAGCGAGCCGCTCCAGCAGATTCTCTGCTTCAGCCAAGGCTACGAGACGACGATCTGCGGCCTTAGTCTCCGTAGCGATTCTAACGATCGCTTGGGTAATTAGCGTGAATGCTACAATGAGGATTGCAATCGAGACTGTCATCTCGACCAAGGTAAAGGCTTCGCGCAGCTTCGCCGACTGGCATCGATAATGTAAGCGATCTGCGACTACCATTGGGTTAACTCACTAATGAGGGAGGTGAGGGGATAGAAATAGGCCACCACAAAGATCCCGATCGCCGCACCGATCGCCAGTACGGTGACAAGAAAGACCGCCTGACTCCAAGCCGTCATCCGGACCGCCGCCTGACGATCCGCGGCCTCGGCACGATCCTTCAGTGCCCACTCAAGGTTATTGGCATGCTGGGCTGCTTCCAGGACCGAGGCATCAGACCGTCGAATCAGACCAGCTTCCGCCAGCCCCTTGTACCAGGGAGCTCCTTCCTCAGTCCGTGACCGCACTCGGCCAATCCGTCGCTTCAATTGAATGCCAGGATACCAACTCTCCAACGTCCTCAGGGCATCACTCATCGGTCGGTTCATCCCGATCTCCCCCGCAAGAAGACGCATGACAAACGCGCCATGACGTTTGAGATAGACCCGATCGAGGAGGGGGATTCCCCAGAACATCGGATCAAAGTAAAGCAGGGGGAGTAGGATTAATATGAAGAGGGGAAGGATCGCTCCCAAGATCCATAAAGGGTTACCGACAATCGCAGAACCGAAATCAATTACCCACGACGTGAGTGCGGGCACCTTAGCGCCAAAGTCATCGAGAATTCGTTCAAACTGTGGCCCGATCCAATACATGAAGAAGAACCCAATGAACTCGATCATGATCAAGGTCCAGCCGAGCAGGAGCATCCGCGTCGCGAACGTGAAGCGATACGGCCTCCACTCTCCGATTGCTCTACTGAGGTCACGGAGGGCTTGAGCAAGTCGTTCGGGAGTCCAGCCCATTCTGAGATAGACAAGCCCCGCGGTAGGAAGGACTCCAGAGACCTGTTCCACCGCTTCTGCGAGTGGAACCCCAGCATGTAGTCGATCAATCAGGGCTCTTGATTTCGCAACCGCTCTGCCTCCGCAGAGTTGTCCACAGGCTTCAATACCCGGTTCGAGCGGGATCCGATGTTCTGCTGAATTCGCAATGACCCAGAGCATCGGGATCCGGAGCGCCCCGAGTCGTAGGATCAGTCTCGTGATGAGCGCTGCGATCGAGGCCCCGAACAACCCGACGACCAAGAGCGTGGTAATACCCCAACCGGCCGTCATCCCAAGCCGAATCAGGATTCCGAGGAGGGCGACCCAGACCATAATGTCACGGATGCCCAGGCTTCTCTTCCACCAGACCGATCGCGAACCTGAAGCCGGTGGCGTGTAGGGGTCGATCCCTTCCGGTTTTTTTGGAGGATGAGAGTCGGGCGATCCTGACACGAATCGTTCTCCTGAACGTCTGCGTTCGTGATTGTCAGCCACTCAGCCAAGAGAGGAGTTTGATGAGCGGGAGGTAAATCCCCGCAATCGTAAGTTGAATCCCAAACACCACTAGACAATTCACGAGGACGGAAAGCACGATTCCCAAGGCGACCGCCTGAGACCGTGCCCGTGCCACAAGTGTTTCCGAAGCCATCCGAAGTGCATCGGGGATTGAACCGTGTTGCTCCGCCCAAGAAAGAAGATTTGCAAAACCTGCTGGATAGAGCTTCTGTTCCGCGATCGCTGAGGTGAGTGACTTGCCTTCTCGGACTATTTCGGCCGCTTGGACAGTCGCTATTTCCAAGTCCTGATCGTGGACCCCTTCCCCAGCCAAGACAAGTGCCTCGGGCATCGGCAACTTGCAATCGATCAGTAGCGCCAGGAGTCTCGAGAATTCCGCCATCGCCGCGGTTCGCCAAAGTGCCCCGATTACAGGAAGAGTGTTGTAGACGCGCCTCCGTGGCCCTCGAGCCATCCCTCGACCCGCAATCCAGACCAAGACAACGTTCAGGATGATCGCCAGCGGAATCGCCCAGCCGTCGCTTTGAACCGCGTCAGAAAGTGCAATGAGTCCAATGGTAGTCACCGGGAGTTCGAGTCCAAAATCAATCGCCAACGCTTTAAAGTCCACGAGGACGATCGAAGACAAGAAACTGAACAACAACAAGAAACCCGAAAGCAAGAGCATCGGATACGCAAGGCGAAACCAAACTTGTCGACGCAAACTGTTCCCAATACGCTCAAACCGAGTGAACTCGGCAAAAACCTCAGCGATTCTGCCCGACGCGATAGCGGCCTGGACAATTCCTTTTGTTCGCCAGGATAAGCCATGGATCCGAGAATCTAAGATCTCAGAAATCGCCTCACCACCTTCGAGTTCATCGGCGATCTGGAGAAGGCTCCGGCTCACGCGCCGGTCTGCCGCTTCAGAGGCCATGGCACGGAGGCCGGCAGGAATCGGTCGGCCGGCGGCCGTCAGCCGTTTCAGGTCTTGGATCACCTCGGTCCGCTGACGCTCGTTTAATGAGTCAATCCGATCTACCGAAGTTGATTCCGACTCGTTCTCGATCACCTTCGGTCCCTTCTGAAAGTAAAGGGTCGGAAAGGGGTTCGACGCTTAGAGGGCGAGGTCTTCCAAGAGTTCGGTGAACGGTGCAAAGAGCGCAACTGTGTACAGAACAACCGTTGAGCCCCCAATGACCAGCATCAGGAAGGTAGGGAGGGCTGCTTGGAGGAAAGTCGCACGATCGAATGCCCGGACGCGGTAAGTTTCTGCCGATTCCCTAAGGGAATTCGTGAGGTCTCCGCTTCCGACGTCCGTACTGAGGAGCCAACGAAGCAACGGTGGAATGCCCTTCTCCTGGCTCGTAGTAAATGCCTCGGACATCGAATCCCCTTGGCGAATTCGTTGAGCGACTTCCTCCGATGCGCGTTGGAATTCTCTATTCCCCGAGACCTCCGATGCGAGTTCCAGGGCATCAGCCATCGGAACACGCTGTTCGATCAACACGGCCAGCAAGTCGGCGACCAGTGCCGTCCTGGCCCAGTAGATCAGCCGACTTACACCAGGGAGCCATCCGATCGGTCCTAGCAGGCGGCTTGCCTGAAGTCGAATCGCGTCCCCGGAGCGGAACCAGAGGAAGATTGCCAAGATCATGAGAATAAGCCCCGCGGGTACCCAAAACGGAGCCGTAGCGCCGAGTTGAATGAGCAGGGACGGCACGATCTCGACCGGCAATCGAAACGACTCAAACGCGGAAGCCATCCGGGGCCCAAGGAAGTAGGAAACGGCACCGAAGAGTCCAAAGGCGACGATCAGGACCAATGCCGGATAAAGTAGAGCCAGGCCAACCGTCGCTCGAAGTTCAACCAATCGTCGGACAAAACCCGTGAGTGCCTCAAGCGCTGCCGGCAATCGTCCCGCTTGGATCCCCGACCGGACGACAGTTCGATACAGCGCCGGGAGCTGTGCTGACTCCGCATCGATCGCCTCAGCGAGGGAAGCCCCTTCGCGATCGATCCGTTCGGCGATCCTTCTAGCTAACTCGGCATGTGGTCCACGGAGGTCGTCCGCAACGTCCCGAAGACCGCGATCGAGTGGAACCCCGGCGCGGATTAAGGCCGTGATCTCTTCATTCAGTGCGATCAAGTCATTGAGCGAGATCGTTGCAGTCGCCATCGATCGGTCGATTCCAGACCTCGTTTTGTGATCCACCACTCGGACTCATCCGAACAAGAAGATTGGATTCTACGACACTTGTCATAGTTTGTCGAGAGTGTCGTGTGGTTCACGCAGAATCGCGTCGACTCCGACAACCCGAGTGACTTCCTCGAGACGGGTCCGACGCTGTCGGACCTCTTCTCGGGCTCGTTCGCTTAAGGTAACCATTCCGGAAGCTCGACCGGCTTCTTCAAGGGAGCTGACGTCAGCCCTCCGAAGGATCGCTGCGGCGATTGGTGCTTGGCGGGGATCGAGGAGTTCGACAATCGGTGCACGACCGCGATAGCTAGTGAAGCGACACTTCTCGCAACCGAACTTTTCAAGATTTATACAGTCGCGACAACTCTTGCGGATCAACCGTTGAGCTAAGATTGTCCTCAGGGCGCTCCGAAGAACAAAGGGCTCGATTCCCATGTCAGCGAGTCGTCCGATCGCTTCCGACGCGGTACCGGCATGGAAGGTCGTCAGCACAAGATGCCCTGTCAGAGCGGCTTGGAAAGCGATTTCCGCCGTTTCGGCGTCTCTAATTTCTCCGACCGCGATCACTTCCGGATCTTGACGGAGCATGGAGCGGAGCCCCGCCTGCAAGGTGAACCCAACTGTTGGGTTCACTTGTGACTGGACAACTCCAGGCAATGCCGCCTCAATCGGATCTTCCAGTGTCGCGATGCAACGTCTTCCGAGGGCATTCTCGGCGATCGCGCGGAGACAGGCATAGAGGGTCGTGGTCTTACCGCTCCCTGCGGGACCACAGATGATGACGAGTCCCGCCGTAGCTGTCCGGATGGACTCAAGTTCTTGGAGCACGTCAACGGGCATTCCCAGATCATCGAGAGTCCGCAGGTTCTTCGGATCTGCAAAGAGCCGAACGACAGCACGCTCTCCATGTAACGTGGGGAAGGTGCTGACGCGTGTTTCGGGAGTTCCAGGCGCAGTGCGGATCCGGCCTTCCTGTGGGAGATCGGTCCGATACGTGAGCAGCTCGGCCAGGACCTTCAATCGGGCAACTAAATTGGGTCCGAACCGTCCCGGAAAGACCGCCAATGGATGGAGGACCCCATCAAGCCTCCAGCGGACCTCAAGGCCGGCCGATGAGGGTTGCAAGTGGAGATCACTCGCGTGCTCCTGCCGCGCAGTTTCGAGGATGAGGTCCACGGAATCGGTCGCGAACGAAGGCTGCTTAGGGTCGAGTGCTGCAACTGCTTCTTGAACATAGGCCGGTGTTGCTTGATCCGCTACTGGGACCTCACGTGACTCTTCTGACGTGGACTTCGGATAGCTCCTTGGTGATTCGCCTGAGAGCAGCCGCACGAGCCGGATCATTCGGGACTGGTCCCATTGGAGCTAGCGTCGTGACGTGAAAGTTCGGCGACCCGTCCTTCAAGTACTTCAACTTGAGCCGCAAGCGCAGTTACTTTGGCCTGAAGCGCCTGGACTTCACTAGTCCGGGCCAGTTCGAGTTGTTGGGTCACTTGTTCGACTCGCTTGTCGATCCGGTCCCTAAGATCATCTTGAGCGGCATCAGCACGCTGCCGGAGCTCTTCCAAGAACTTCGAGGCTTCCGCTTCACTCATCTCACCGTATTTGGCAACATCCTTCGCCAGTTCTTCGATCTTGTCTTTACCAAGGGAAGCAAGACCGATTCCAGTAAAGAGAGTTTTCTTGACAAGCTCGACAATCATCAGATTCTCCTGGTTTGAAACGTTGACCTTGGCATTTCGTAGTCGATCTCAGCGAGATCAATCGGCCATGGCGTCGTAAGTGATCCTTCGGATGTCATCACGGAGCGAGCTTTTGCCCGATGGATAGGTTTGAGTCATCAGAATTCCGATGAGATCGTTCTGGGGATCTACCCAAAAGTAAGTGAAGAAGAAACCGCCCCAGGAGTAGGAACCAACAGCCCAATCCTCCGGTTTGTCTTCTGGTCGGACTACCCCAAAGCCATAACCAAAGCCCGTCCCGTGGCCCCAATCGGGAACTTCGAGTCCGTCGACCTGGTTTCGGGTCATTAAATCAACCGTTTCTGGTTGAAGGAGCCGGACGCCATTCGATTCACCGCGATTGAGAAGCATCTGGAGAAATCGGTAGTAATCGTCGAGTGTCGAGGCTAAACCTGCGCCACCAGAGTAGTACCGCCCATCATCCCAGGTCGAGTAAGTCGTGGAGAAGACGAGCGGACCACGCTGCTGTAATCCACGACCGATTGATTCGAGTTGACCGTCGGGGCCAATCCCATATACCGCTGCGAGACGTTTCCGTTTCTCGACCGGAACTACGAATGAGGTATCTTCCATGCCGAGCGGTTCAAAAATCCGAGTCCGAAAGAACTGAGCGAGCGAGAGCCCGGAAACCACTTCGACAACACGACCAAGAACGTCTGTCGCTAAGCTATACTCCCAGGCGGTTCCTGGCTCACAATAGAGTGGAACCTGGGCGAGCCTCCAAGCGTTCTGCCCGATTGTACCCGGTGTCTCCGCCAAGCCATCCGAAACCCCCGACTTCACATACATCTCTGCAAGGAAGGGCCGATTGAAGAATCGGTACGAGAGTCCAGCGGTGTGGGTCAGCAGTTGTTCGATGGTGATTTCGGCCGAGGTGGGAACAATCGTAAACTCGGGGTCGTCATTGCTCTCCCCATGATTAAGCTGCAGCACTGTCATCCGGCCAAACTCGGGGAGGTATTTAGAGACCGGATCTTGCAGTCCGATCCGATCGTTTTCGACAAGCATCATGACGGCGACCGATGTGATCGGCTTGGTCATCGAGGCGATCCGGACGATTGTGTCTTCCGTCATCGGTAGGCCGTCCTTGCGGTGCCGATCACCGACCGCGACTCGATAGACGACGGAGCCGTGCTGTGCGACTAATGCTGAACCACCCGCGATCTCACCCGCTTCGACTGCGTTCGTGAGTCTTGCTTCGATCCGATTGAGACGCTCGACCTCAAGGTCACCGTGGGCGAGACTTGCGCTTGGATTGAGCAAGCCGATGGCACCCATCATTGGTATGCCCGTTCCTCGTGCGCTGACATTCTGAACGAGGAGGAAGGTGAGCAGGAGCCCGATCGTCGCGAACGATTGAGGACGCATCCTTGATTCCTTACAGCTGGGTCTCAAGAGTCTCGCGGAGACAATCCATCGAACGTTCTCTTGATTCTCCCATCTCTAGAGTCGTTTTTCGAGTCAGAAGATGGAGGAGTCAAAAGAAGTTAACCTGGGGCTAATCTAATCCGTGGTCCTGATCGCGTCTTACTCCCACACTATCACTTCGGAGGTTAGTAATCGTGCCAATCGAAGACGCTGATGAGTCCCCATCCAGAGACGATGCTACGAGGGAACTTCAAGAGGACGGCTTCTGGAAGCTACTTGAGATGGTCCCGATTCCTGGCCCAGAGAATAGTGCGACAAAGCGGGTCCGTCTCGAAGTCGGACCACAGCACCTCCGTAGTCTCGGGATGATGCACGGGGGAGTCGCGGCTTCTCTTCTCGACTCAGTAATGGGTCGCGCTGCGTTGCAAATGTCACCTAAGAATTTCCATGTCGTTACGATACAGCTAGGAATACAGTTTATCCGCCCCGCCCGTCAGGGAGATACCCTGGTCGGGGAGGCGGATGTGCAACACTCGGGTTCAATGACTGCAGTGGTCCGAGGCGAACTTCGGAATCAAGAGGGTCTGTTGATCGCCACGGGATCCGGGACGTTCATGCACCTCCCGTTGAGAACGGAGGTGCATGAGGAGAGAGATCGAGGAAACGCTTAGGCGGTCGTATCCTGTTTCTTGTGACGGAGGCTTCGGATGCCAAGGAGCCCAAAGAAGCCAGCACCGATGCTGAGGAGAGTGAGGCTTGAAGGAGACGGGACAGCGGCGAACGAGATACTTGCAACCGCACCACTACCATCAAGATTGAGCGTGAAGGTGGACACTTGCTTCGTGACTGCAAATGGTCCAGAGGTGAAGTCGTAGCTTAAGAGAGTGTTTTCACCGTCTTGAGAGAAGTCGAAGGATTCGGTGGAGCCATTTTGAAAGACAAAATCGAAGCTTCCCGAAATATCGTCGAGGAGCACGATTTCGTGAAAGAAGACGGGGTTATCGAATTCAAAAATCATCAGTCCACCGGCCAAACTGTCGTCCGGCTCGTTAGAATCACCATCTTCTGAGATGATGAGGAGGTTGCCGAGTGGAAGCCCATTGGGTCCAATTCCGCCAGGAGCACCACCAGCACCTACGCCTGGGCCTCCACCTGGGGTGTCTTCGTTTGGGCTTCCGAGGTCTTCATCGTCCCCTGTTGGGTTGGAGGAGTCGAAGATCATCAGGCCAAACGGCTGATCGGTCGAGAGAGTCAATCCAAGTGAGGTGTATTCATCGTCGATCACCGTACCTGCAGCGAGGGAGTTACCCAGACCATCGGTTTCGAAATCGATGGTCGTCATTGTGCCAGCGAACGCGCCGCTAGCTAAGAAGAGCAGTACTGCAGGGGTCAACATCGAGATTCGGAATCGCTCGTTCAACATCTGTAATCCTGTTCAATCGGTGGGGTAATGCGTGAATTAAAGGCCTTGTCAGGAAGTCAGTTGGTTCTGACTTCACTACTAGCTATATCCCGAGACGCTCGCAGAGTGACTTGAGATGCCTTTTAGCTCACCGTTGTGATGTCAATTGTCGACACTCGACGTGCTAAACAGAGAACCAGCGGGACTATGTGGTTCCAAATAATCAGCGAGAGCATCACGTGTTGTCTAAGGTCGACGTCGTGGTTGCAATTATGAATCATTGACGGTTCGACGTTTTAAACTACGAATTCATCGGGGCTAAACTTCGAGCCCAACGGCACGCATTAATTCGAGTGCATTACTCTTCCGAACGACACCAGGCCGCATCCGATAATCGAATCGCATCTGGCCTTCTTCGAAATGATCCTCAAAATGGACGTTGGCACCTTGACCAAGGCCTTCAACGATCTCAGCGAGTGCAAGATCGTGCGTGGTCATTAGTCCGATCGCCCCTCGCTCTAGTAAGCCACGGACAACACCTTCAGCCCCGAGACGACGGTCATGTGAGTTAGTCCCATGGAGGACTTCATCGATCAAAAAGAGCAGCGGCGGTGGACTCGAGGCCAACTCAACTAACTGCCTCAGTCGTGTAATCTCCGCGAAGAATCGCGACCGACCCGCTTGGAGTGAATCTTGGACGCGGAGCGTTGCGCCGAGGTCAACCCTCGAGAGTCGCAGTGAGTCTGCCCGAACCGGGGCGCCGGTCATCGCCAGAACTGCATTAGCACCGACCGAGCGCAAAAGTGTACTCTTCCCAGACATGTTGGACCCACTGACCAACAGCATCCGTGGTCCGTCAGCGCCCCCGATCCGGAGGTCGTTGCGCACGCATTCGGACCGGGGAATCAAGGGATGCCCCAACCCCGTCGCATCGAAGGTTGGAGGAATTGCTCCGGTCACATCCTCCCCATTGGGTGCTTCTTCGAGAATTTCTGGGAAGGGGTCATCTGGGTTTTCGAAGGTGTAGGAGGCAATCGCACAGAGTGCTTCAAATTGGCCTACTCCCGCGAGCCAGGATGCGATCGAAGTCCCAGATTGGCGTCGCCATTGGGCAACGGCGATCGCAATCCAAACATTCCATAGCGTTAGTATCGCTATCGGCGCAAACAATTGATTGCGCTGAAACTCTAGAAGTGCAGCCAAACGAGCAAGTTTGCTAATCCGCTGAGAGGGAAGCGCTCCATCGGAATCGAGCCGTTCGCGGATCTCTCGGAGTCCACTTGACTCGAATGGCTCCTGTTCAATCCGATCGAGCAAGGTAGCCAAGACCCTGAGCTCATCGGAGCGTTCCCGGATCGCCGCGAGGGTTTGGTCCATTCCCTTCCGGATCGAACGGAAGAGCAACGCCGTCAGCACGAGCGAGACAACGACGGGTCCTGGAATCCATCCCAGAAGAAGCCAGCCAAGAAGTGTCCCGAAATTGAGGATGACCAACGCGGCGGTGACAATAGGAAGCTCCCTCCGCGGAAAGGAGTTCCGAGGGGATGATTCTTCACTCGTCCCCCACTCGATTAACGTTTCCGGGTGAACTCCTTGCTCAACGTCCTCACCGAGGAGGGCGATGTCCTCGCGGAGATCAAGACGATCCCGGAGTTCCTTAACTGCCTCTTGACGGCCTCGAATTACCGAAGGTACGGCAGGATGTAAGAGCCAACCGGCAAGCGTACTTTTCCCGGCGCCGGTGTACGCCGAACAGAGCCGCTCGAAGAGCGAACCGACACCGAAGAGATCGAGGTCGGCATCAAAGGGATGATCAGCGATCGCGAAACGATCACCTCCATCTCCCTTGCCTCTCCATTCGTCATTAAGACGTTGCAAACCTACTTGGTAGAAGGCAGCACGCCGCTCCGACGCTCGGAGGCGACGTCCTACGGCATCATAACGAACGACTAAGCCGAGAAAGATTAGAGATACCGGTACAAGCCACCAGCCCGAAAACCAACCGAATCCAAAGGAAGCTACGGCAACCGCGACACCGACCAAGAAGAGGCCAAGTCTGCCATCGGCGATCGCTCGATGCTGCTTCGAGTCCTTTGCTACTTTCTCCAGGCGGGTTTTTAGTCGGTCTTCGTATTCAAGCTTGGGGTCAGCGATCGACCGAACACTTGCTGATGCTCCCTGCGGCTCTGAAATCGGATCGTGCACGAATAACTCGCCTGTTCTGTTCACTTGATCGAAGGACTACGAACATTGATATTCATTAGTCTTCAAGAACCATGATTTCAACCTTGCGGAACTCCAACGGGTGGCTTTCTGCCTGTAGGGAGATGTAGCCAGCGTCAATAACAGTTTGGTCGCCCTTCAAGAGAATCTGGGCATCGGCATCAGTTGAGTCGAGCTGAGGTTGCTCATAGACGAGGACCATTTCGCCGTTGACGATATGTTCAATCCTGCCGCTTCCATTAACCACTAATTCCATCGTCACCCACTGATCTCCGTGATAAGTCTCGGACTCAGAAGTGGTGCAATGACGCGTCACCAACTCATCGTCAATCACGACATGAGTTCCAGGAGTGCACAAGTTACCCGTCGAGCGCGGATCGGTACCGTTTCCGCCAAGCATCTGCGCTTCGATTGAGACCGGAAAGCTCTGGTCGGCTCTCATCGTTTCTGGATTTTGGCAATGGAACATGATCCCCGAATTTCGGAACGCCCAGTTCGGACCACCAGGACATTGATCACCGACAAATCGATACTCGATACGGATCCGATAATTGGAGAAGGGGGTCTTGTAGAAGAGGTGACCAAATTGGACGCCAAAGTCGTCGTAGTCGTTATATGAGACGACGAGCTTGCCATCTTCCACTCGAAATGTCTGATTTGGATCTTCCCCGAGGTCAAATCCGGCGATCTTCGGAGTCCAACCTTCGAGATCCTGACCATTGAAGATACTGACCCACTCACCAGACTCACTTGGGTGGGAACCCTCGGGGGATCCGGCCGCCCAAAGCGTTAGACCGCAACCCAATCCCAATAGTAGCCCCAGACCGACAAGCCACGTCTTGCTACCAAGACCGATCGTGTGGAGGGTATTCATCAGTTGTATCCTCTTGGTCCTTGATCCGAACAAATTCCAAGCAATGACTTAGATCCGACAGCATAACGACTGGGGCTAGCCGTTGAAACCCTGGGGGAAACAGAGACGCTAGTCTGATCAGACCGAGAGCGATAGAATCATTGCCCAATCACTCCTCCGTGCTCTAGCAGGCGTAAGTTCAATGCCCTCAATTGTCGATGATCTCCGGCGGTTTGGTCCCGATGCCCAATCCAGCGTCTCGAAAGTGGAGGCCCAAGCATATTGCGCCGAGCTAGCAGCAACCCATTATGAGAATTTTAGCGTCGTGAGCTTCCTTACTCCGAAGCAGCTGCGACCGGCGATGGAAGCCATCTATGCGTTTTGTCGATGGTCTGATGATCTCGGCGACGAAGTCGGTGGTCCCGCGCAATCAATAGCACTCTTAAGCTGGTGGAGGAGAGAGCTGGAACGGATGTTCGACGGCAAGGCCTCACACCCGGTGATGATCGTGCTTCGGGACGTCGTTCAGGAATACAGCATCCCTATCGACCCGTTCGCACAACTCATCTCTGCATTTGAACAAGATCAGACCATCGTTGAGTACGAATCTTACAGCCAACTCCTCGATTACTGCAGCAGATCGGCCAACCCTGTCGGACGTCTGATCCTCTATCTCGGACGCTCCCATGATCTGGAGAACGTCGAGTTATCGGACGCAACATGTACGGGCCTGCAACTCGCAAACTTCTGGCAAGACGTTGCCCGAGACCTCGACATCGGTCGCATCTATCTCCCTCGTGAAGACCGGATTCGATTTGGCTACGATGATGAAATGCTCAAAGGGCGGCGATTCAATCCTGCCTTCGCGGAGCTGTTGGCGTTTGAGGTTGAGCGGGCTCTGGCACTGTTCCGAGTCGGGGAGCCTCTGGCGGCTCGAATCCCCGGGCGACTTGGATTGTGTGTTGATTTGTTTAACAAAGGGGGTTGTGCTATTCTCGGGCAGATCAAGGCTCAAGGATTCAATGTCTGGAAGAGCCGACCGACCGTCAGCAAGTTGGCGAAAGTCCGACTGATTTTCCAGGCGTTGCTGAGTTCGTCGCGGCATCGCCTCGGGTTTCACCCGCAACCCCCAACGGTTCCGTCGGAGATCCGCTCATGACAAGCTCGGCTGTTGATCTTCGGACGAGTTATCGATTCTGCAACGAGATCTCCCGGCGACAAGCGAAGAACTTTTACTATAGTTTTCTCTTGCTTCCACCTCGACAACGTCGGTCGATGTGTGCGTTGTATGCCTTCCTTCGACATACGGATGACCTCGCCGACGAACCTGGTCCCGCACCATTGAAACGCGAAGCACTGAATCGCTGGCGAGTCGAACTGGATCGTGCTTTGGAAGGCGATCCGTCTGCGTGGCCTGGACTTCCCGCCTTGGCCGAAACGGTCCAGCGTCATCAAGTCCCCTCGAAGTTCCTCCATGCGGTCATTGACGGCGTCGAGATGGACTTGGAACCAAAGCCATTCCTGACCTTCCAGGACCTCCGTGGATACTGCTTCCGAGTCGCTTCGGCAGTCGGCCTCTCTTGCATCCATATCTGGGGATATCGGTCAGAGTCGGGGCTCGCGGAGCGGCTCGCGGAATCTTGCGGAATCGCGCTCCAACTCACGAACATCCTCCGAGATGTCCGAGAAGATGCTGAAGAAGGTCGCGTATACCTACCCCGGGAAGATCTTGAACGGTTCCGAGTCTCAACGAGTGAGTTAACTCATCGAGTCCCGAGTGACCGGGTCCGTGATTTGTTCGCGTTTCAAGCGCGTCGGGCCTACGAATTTTATAGTGAGGGGAGCCGTTTGATTCGGCTGGTCGCACCGGTTGGCCGGCCAGTCCTTGCGGCAATCGTTGGGATTTATCGAGCCCTCTTGGATGAGATCGCGAGACGGAACTACAACGTCCTTGATTCCAGGGTCGCTCTTCCTGCCTGGCAAAAAGCAATGATTACAATGAGGGCGTTGAGCGGCCGACTCGCCCCCGGCAGCCCGATTCCAGAAGGACCCTCTTCGTGACACCCAAACTCGGATTCGTGGCGACCGCGCCGTCGAGGCTTCACCCGGAACCTACAAGGATACCTGAAATCGTCATTGTCGGCGGTGGGCTCGCAGGTTTGGCAACAGCCTCGGCTTTAGCTGAACAAGGTCTGAAGATTACCATCTTGGAGAGCCGACCGAGACTTGGAGGTCGAGCGAGTTCCTTTACCGATCCGGTCACGGGAGAGCAGGTCGACAATTGTCAACATGTAAGTATGGCTTGCTGCACAAATCTCGCTGAATTTGCTCGGAAGATCGGGATCGATCATCTGTTTCGACGGGTCCCAGCGGCCCGATTCCTCGACGAAAAGGGGGGAATATCGACGCTCGGCGCTGACGCTTTGCCCGCCCCGTTTCATCTCACTAGTTCGTTTCTGGGTGCTCGGTACCTTACTTGGTCAGAGAAGTTCCGCGTTGCATTAGGGATCGCTGCGCTCCGCTTCCCGAGTCGCGATCGACCTCAGGAATCGTTCGAAGCGTGGCTCCGACGCCATGGTCAGACCGATCGGACCATTGAGCGATTTTGGGGGACAGTACTTGTCTCCGCGCTCAACGAACGACTTGATCGAATTGATCCCGTCCATGCTCGAAAGGTCTTCTTGGACGGCTTTCTCAGAAACAAGACAGGACTTGAGATTGAAATCCCGACGGTTCCGCTCGGTGAGCTTTACGGAACTCGGCTCCTGCAGTGGCTCCGAGATCATGGGGTCGTGGTCCAGCTCAAGTCGGGGGTCCGAACCCTTGAGTGCAACGAGAATGGTGAGGTTACTGGAGTCCGGCTCCGGTCGGGAGAACTAATCGACTCTGATTATGTGGTGCTTACGGTTCCCTTTGACCGGATCCAGGGGATGTTCCCTGTCGAGCTTCGAGAAGTACTCCCCCAGCTCAATCCACTTGAGCAAATGGAGTCGTCACCGATCACGGGGATTCACCTCTGGTTCGATCGCCCCGTTTGTCCACCTGAGTTGGATCACGCGGTGACGGTCGGCCGACTGATTCAGTGGGTCTTCAACCACTCGGCCATCCAAGGTCGAGAGCCGGAGGGCGGTGGTCAATATCTGCAGTTGGTTGTTAGTGCAGCTTACGACTTGCTCCCGCTTGGGAACGAAGCAATTCGTGATGCAATCCTCGCCGATCTCGCCTCGATGTGGCCGGCCGCACGGGAGGCAACTCTCAAACGCTGGTGGGTTGTGACAGAGCACGGCGCAACTTTCTCGGTCCGACCCGGGATCGAAGCCCTCCGGCCGTCCCAACGAACATCGATCCCAGGGCTCCTCCTCGGTGGCGATTGGACCGACACGGGTTGGCCAGCAACGATGGAAGGAGCCGTCCGGTCAGGTTACCTCGCTGCAGAGGCAATCCTCGATGATCTCGGTCGCCCCCAGGAACTAGTTCAGCCTGAACTCAAGACCGCTCCGTTCGCCCGATTGCTCCTAGGGGAACGTCGACAACTCGCCCCGAGACCAGTCCCAGAGATGGCTTCGGCTCCCCTGAATTAAGTCGAGCCGAAGCTGATGGATGAACAGTCTGTTGCAAATCAGACGGCGGGTGACCACGCCATCCCTTCGTCCCCCCAAGTGGATTGAAGTCGGAGAGGTCCGGCGGGAAGTCTCAGCTTGAATTGGAGGCGGTGGGTCGCTCGGTCAAAATGGGGTGAGACTCGGAATGGCTCGAGTGACCACTGGCCCAACTCAAGAAGTTCCGGGCAGGCAAGGTCGACACTAAACTGAATCGGCTCCGTGAGTTCGCCCTTTAACTCAAGACGAAAAGCGTGACTCCCGACAGTCCGATGGAGCGAGAACGCAACTCGACCACACTGAAACACGTGAGTCATTCCTAAATATGGCCACGTTGTCGGAAGGGCTGGGGCGAGGTGCAACGACCGTCTGACTGCGTCATAACTTAGCCCCACAAAATCCAAGATGGTATCGATCAGCATGGTGTGGAGCCCCCAGACCCCGTGAAAACAACGGGTAAATGGGTCTAGGGGGAATCCCCTGCTGCCACCTGGTGTCATACTGAGTCCGAGCGGTGTTAGGCGTTCGATCATCCCGTCGAGTAGCCGCAACGATTCGTCCCAGTCCTGTGCATTTCCAGTCTCCCGACCGCGTTGGATCAAGTAACGTGCCATCCAGAGTGTCGCCAACGGCGAAGGGCTGTCACGGTGAGATTCGCTCGGAGCGAGCCTCGTGTCGGTGGGCGCTTCCGGTGCCGGCGACCATCGTGTTAATGCAATCGGGTCGGTCGGTGTCACATTCCGGGTCAGGATTGCCTTGGCAGTCTCGGTGAGTGCTGAATCACTGGCGGGTAGTAGTCCAAAGGGAACTGCAAGACCGACGGCATCGATATCAAGCGCCCGAGATTCCTCGATCAAGTGTTCAGATCGGTCCGACCAGAGTCCCCGGAGCATCGAGAGGCGTCGCCCTTCGAGAAACCTCCCCGAAACGCGATCAACGAGTCCGGTTCCAGCTCCGCGAGTCCCTAAAACCCCGCGTTCCCAGACTTCTTCGGCCCTGGCCTCCCATTGTTTAACGTCGTCCTCATCAACGTCAATCCAAGAGCCGAGTTCGTCGGCGAGCGAGACTGCGGCACGGAGCCCTGCAACAACCGTCGCGTTACTGAAGAGATAAGCGCCGTAACGAGTCTCCCAGAGCCCCGCGGAACTGTAGAGACTGAGATCGGGAAGCCAAGTCAAGCCTGGGTGACCATCCCCAAGGAGGCAGAGGTCCGCCGCACGTTTGACCAGTGACCAATGCTCGGCGACGAAGCTAAAATCTCCGGTCCGGTGGAGATACTGAGCAAGCGCCCACGGAATCAGCATAGTCTGATCGATTGCCGGTGTCTCCCACTCTGGCCTACCATCGATCGTGTATTTCATGAAGAGCGCTCGGTACGGTCCCTCCTTACCCGGCAACCCATCAATCCAATTCAAGGCGGCACGATTCACTTCTGGGTGTCCCAACCTCCCGAGCATCTCAGCGGCCCAAAGCGCATCACGGGGCCAGCAGTAGGCATTAATTCCTCGATCAAACCCAGCTGCAAATGATCCATGCTCTTCATCAGAATGGAGGATTGTAGCTAGCGATGATCGTTCAACGATCTTCGGAAATGCGGGCCGGGGGATCGTCAGAGTTTGACTCCGACGTGTAAAAGCAAGCCAAGCTTCCGTCGTTTGGTCTTCGATCCGGTCAAGATCGATGCTCCGAAACCACGAAAGCGCAGGACGGAGCCAATGCTCGAAAGTCCCTGAATCGCCTCGCCAGCCAGTAAAGGCACCGCTGATTAACAGGTCAACGTCTACGTGGCCATCGGCGGGCAATTGGAGCTTCCGCAGAATCAACGCTTCGCTCGCGGCTGTTGGTTCGCAGTCGACTTGATCTCGATCGTCGAGTGCCAGGGCAAACTCAATGGTGGCATTACGTGCAAGTTTATCGTTCGAGTGGCCATGACCCCGGTTCGCTGCCAGCAGACAACGGTCAAGATCTCGCCAACCGAGGCTCGGTTCTCCCAAGCCACCGTTGACTTCGGCATGGACAAAGAGGCCGAAAGTCGCCTCTCGATCCAGGGTGTCTCGGTTAGTGATCCGGAATCGTTTGAGGTACTGGCCCGAGGCTGGTCCACCAAGGCTATCGGTCGGAAGTTCTGGCCCGAGGACAATGAAATCACGCGTCAAGACCTGAATTGGTCCACGACGCCAGTTCAAGTCTGTCTCCAGAATGTTGGTCCCGGGCCGGTAGCGCTGCTCGGCATCCCAGGCAGATTGTTCAGAGAACCAATCGAGTCGAGGTCCGAGAGCAAGACCTCCCATGATCGTCCGGAAATGGGCTCGGCTTTGGGGAAAGTCACCGTCGGCGGGCCGGACGTTCGAGTGCAATCCGACACTCGGGTAAAAGATGTCGTACGTAGACCCCCGATTGTCGACTCGGGCCGTCATCCTACGATTACCGACCAGGCCAATGCTTGTCGTCTCGACATGCTCGGTAGCATCCGGCAAGTTCGGCCGAATCACGGTCTCGCGCCAAGGGGCCTCGGAAACTTCAGACCCGTTGACCGCAATGGGGCGATAGCGGAGTCGTGAACCGATCGCCTGGGGTGGAATCGCCACGTGCCAATGGCGGTTAGGAACGCGGTCTCCAAGATGGTAGGCAGGCAGACGACCGAGTGGAATTTCATCCACTGAGATCTCGAGGAAGACGCGGACCGTTTCATCGGCGTTCTCAATCGGGTGCGTTCCGAGTACGACCGTACCCCACATCCCAGCTCGAATGGGGCCGCCATGCCGTCCGAGTGCTGCTGCCTCGATCCAGGTAATGAGCATAACCAATCAATCTCGGGCGGTCTGGAGTCGGCGCGACTCGCCGTTCCAAGAGAATCCGCAAAATTAAAATAGAAGTGTTCTCTGAAGCTGTCTGATTTTCACGGCTCCCGTTCCTCGCGCCAAGTGAGGCGAATTTTATGATCCGGAGAGAGGATCCCGATTGGGGCTCAAACCCGGGGCCACCTTCATCATGATAACGTGAAAGCAGCCGCCGCCTTTTAAGGAAAAAACGGGGCAAACACGATGTGACTGAGGAGATCAGACAGTTAAAATAAACTTGGTCTCGGTAAAGCTCAAGATGTTTCTTGTTTCCGCGATCGTTTCAAGTTTCCAGAGAGTCTTCAAAAAAAGAGTCAGGAGCGACTTAAACGCAGAGACCATCGATAATTCAACTCTAGTTCATCATCTCCAATATCGGGGAGTCAAAATGAACGGTAACGAAATGTCCCAACTCGATTTATCCAGCATCAAATCGGCCGATCCCTGTGATTCAAGTTAATTTATCTTGACGAAGACGTACGGCAAAACAGATGATCGCATGAGATCAACCATAGCTCCGCATTAATAAGCGGTCGAGGATTGAGAGGAGAGGGTGGACGACCGAATTCGATTCACCGGGCGATCAGGAGCAATTTCTTCCCGGTAGACCGGCACCTTCGAAGGTGCTTCAATACCGATTCGAATCTGGTTCCGATCGATCTTTACCACAGTAACGACGATGTCCTCGCCGATCACAATCTTCTCACCGAGTTTCCTGCTCAGTACCAACATGACAAGGTCCCCGAGATGTCTTCGGAGTGAATCGATTGGATGAATCGTAAGACAAGTAGAGCAAACGAGATACCAGCAGGGCAGTCAGAATACGCGATCAGTCCTATTTCTCCATAATCCCACCGAACTCCGGCACAATCGCAGCTTTACTCGCTCATATTGCTTTCCCAATGGACTTTCACCTACGTAAGTCCTCAACTGCAGTCTTAAAAATGAGAACTAATATGCGCAGACTCGACCAAAAATGGGAAGTAGAGGTGCAACAATCGTGAGGAATCGGCGCGTCCGAGAGCTCTCAAACCTTGGAGCTAAGAGCGACTCCGGACTGACCGATTCCTCTGTGCTTACTTCCTCTGGCGGATCTTACTGACTTGGTTAACTAACGGACTCGTGCACGAAAAGTAACCGAACCTTGTTCACCAGGTTCGAGCGATCCAGGAAGATCCCAGCGTAGTTCGGTCGAACCACCGGAGTTAGGCTTCGCAGTGAAAACTGTCCCAGCGGGACCTTCCGAGGAATCCTCGATGTACTCCAGCCGAGGTAGTAAGCTATCGACGATGGAGACAGATTCGATCAGGACATTCCCCATGTTCCGATAATGGATCTTGAAAGTCACCTCTGTTCCCGGTTTAGCCACCTTGGTGTCGGTTTCTTTGAAGACGGCGACGCCGGGGCGGCTAGGAGGCTCCTCTACACCGGCGATCTCGGCGGGAACGAAGGTAGTCCGGGTTTCGTTGGCCCCCTGGATGATCCCAGTAACCGTGACGCCTCCTGCAGTCTGAATTGCAAGTGGCCCATTCTCTTCCTGAATCGTCAGAGGAGGTGCGGTAAGCCCCTCGAATGCGGGACCCTGTATAAGTTCCTCACTCACGAGACCTGCAATCGTCGAAAACCCGTTCAACACACGAACTTCGATGTGTGAATTCGGTCCTTGAAGTCGTTCTAACTCAGAAGCTCTTGAGCGGACTCGGAGTGCCCCAGGGGCGAGATATTCGTCCAGACGATTTGGTTCGAGTACGGCGGCCGATTCCTCCATCCGGCTGAGTCGGACAGCGCCTCGGGGAGTCGCGACGAAACGAGTCTGGATGGGGCCTTGAGCGATTCGGACCGCGGCGAAACGTGGTGCATAAATGCAAACCGTGTTCGTGGGGAGAACCCTCGGTTTATCACCAGCCCGAAACCGAATGAGCGCATCACTCGGTTCCACACCGGCGATTCCGCCCGGGGCAACTCCAGCCCTCGTGCCGTGGTCACCACCATCGCAAAGATACTCATCGGTAGGAAAGAGCGGTTTCGGCGGACGACCGGGACCGATCGGTGGGCATACGGGAACCGAGCATTGGTGTACCCCTGATTCCGGGTGTTGAAACGGACATGGGCCGGTCGTCAGTCCGAGGTCACCGAAGCCGATTGGTTCTCCGGGAACCGGTTTCCGTCCACCGATCCGACTGATTACCATGAGGCGTCCCAATCGCTCTGCGACACGGACCGGATCTTCACCAGGGCTAAGTCGGACGGTAGGAACCTCATTCTCCGGAACGCTAATCGGGAGTGCCTGGTCAGGCGATTCGAGGTAGGTGACCTTCGTGACGAGTTGTCCGTAGTCGATCACATCATTGAAGTCATCGATGCTGAATGAAACCCGGATGGGGAACTCAGCGGGATCGACTTCAGTGGGTCGGTGGAGGTGCCCCACAACCTCGATCACCGGATAGACCGTCGTCTCGGGTTGATTGGGAGGTGATGTTAACCGGAGTCGATATCCGACTCCGACTTGGAGTCCTACCGTCAAACTGGATTCATCAGCCTTGGCCTCTTCCGGAGAGAGGATGGTAGGAATTGGGAGGGCAGGTGGGTCCATTACTTCGATGCCGACGCCAGAAGGGGCACTGAAGCGGACCACTTGAATTTCGAGGGGGAGTTGTACGGTCGGTGCTCCCCTGACGACTGCCAAGCCAGTCGAGGATGGGTCGACCAAACCCGTGTCCTCTCCGTCAACTCTCGCAGATCCCGTCACTCCGGAGGAGATCAGCAACGTGAGTAGTAAGAAAATAGTCGACCGAAAGGCCGAGCCCCTCCATCCTGGTCGAGTCATCGTCGCAGTCCCTCCTAGACGATTTGCTCGTCTTACGATTCGAAGCTTTCTAAAACTTGGAACTTGTGTCCGAGTGAATCGGTCTTTTGGATCTTCTTGTGGTTCAGCGATCACTCAAGTGAACGAGAACGAAGAAACCCCGCCTGCCGTACAACGCCCGATTTAGGCTGAGTCGTTGAGGCAGAAGGGGGAGTTGGAGATCCCGGAGTCGGTTGGTTCAGATCGCTGCTGAGTGTCCAGAGATCGAACCTCTCATTGTCGGATTGAATCGACCAGACACGAATGTGTCTCGCGAAGGTCGATCCAACCCAGACTCGGGAGGAGAGCGGCCAATGCTAGGATCCGAACTTACTCGGGGATGGAATCGCCCGGAGCGTTACCACCATCGAGGAGAGGGAGTTCGGAAATCTCAGGTCCCATCTCGACTCCGATACCCATCTCGCCACCCATGATTACCTGGCCACCGACGCCAACGGGCAGCCCACCGACGTCGACCGGAAGACCGCCGACACCGACCGGAAGACCAGCACCGCCGGGGAGCATCTCAAGATTGATCGCCCCAACGCGAGCAATTAGAAGAATAGTCCCACGCTTGTCAGCCTCCAGAATAGGGTCGACGCCCGGCTCGAGTCGTGTGGAGACGACCGTCGCAGCTCCATAGAGTCCACCAGCTACGGCGAGATCCTGGAACTTCGGATCAGGAAGGTAGACGACCTTTGTGACGAAGTTTCCCGCTTCAACCTGGTCGATGTCTTCCGAGGTCCACTCGACCGGGATCGGGTTGTGTGCTAAGTATGCGTCAGTTGCGGGAGTTGTCGGGGCAACTTCAATCGTCGGGTAAAGCACGAGGCCGGCATAGCCTTCAATGCCGCTCACTCTAAGACGATAAATGTAGCCCTGTCGAAAATTGTAGCTAGCCGGTGCGACGAGTTGCGCCGGAAGGTAGAGAGGCTTTCCTTCAGGACCACTGGTTTGCCAGCTAATCTGCATCCCTTCAGGGCCAACGAAACGGATCTGGCTCTCGGTCGTCGTGAACCGTCGATTACCCGAGAATCCAGAACCGGCAAGCCCCGGGTTTACCGGAGGCATAACCATACCCGAGGCGGGCGGATGTCCGTGTCGAACGACTGCGGGGCGGAACAGCGTCTTCAGCACGTTCGGCTTAGAGAATCCATCAAGGACCCCGCCCGTGAAGCAAGCCGACGCCAAGACGATCACTCCGAGTGTATTCATCCTAAGATCTCTCCTCCTGACCCTCGAATCCAACGCTCCAATCGTCGTCAATCACCTGAGAGACGATACGTTCCGTGAGTGTCGAATCGGGGGATATGCCTCCTGACGGACGGATCGCGGCCGACTCAACCGATAAGTGAGAGTCGGAGCGCACGCCGGCAACAAAAAGGGTCGGGACCGCCCACCGACCGACTCGGGCATCCCTGCCTCGCGTCGATTGGCAACCGCTGAGGACCGTTGTCCCTCCTCCGGACACTTGTGCGTGTACAGTGATTGGGAGGGTCAACGAGATCCGAAGCAACCAGCTCGAAAACCTTCCATCCGTGGAAGGCGCGTCTGCCGGAGGCGGCCCCGGGCCGGACTTGCCGAGACCGGCACCTGGCGGTATGATCGGCTTACCAAACTCTGCCCTTGAACAAACCGGGGCCCGATAATACGATGCGGAATCCGCGCTTTTTAACGGCTTTACTTGTTGCGTTAACCCTGCCATTGCTGGGACTCGCTCAAAATCCCCTCCAGACGTCGGCTCCCCCACCTCCCGAGCCTGAACCAACCGAAGCCGAACTCGCGCTGGATGAAGCCATTGCGGCACTCGAATCGATCGGATCTGTGCGTGCCAAGGTCATCGAAGACGTTGATATGCTCGGGCAAAAGTTCACCCTAGAGGGTGAGTACCTGAGGCAAGATCAGACCCACTTCCGGCTGCAGCTCCGTGCGGTAGGATTGCCAGGCAATCCAGGTCGGATGTTAAAGGTTTGTAACGGTAACGTTCTTTATGATTACACCCGATTGCTGAATCAGAACGATTATTACCGGGTCGACCTCACCGAGTTGATCCAAGTTATTGGGCAAGAGCCGTTCGAAGAGATCCATCGTAACGCAATCCTACGCCAACAAGTCGGTGTCATCGGACCTCTTGGCTTGCTTGAAGGGCTCAGAGCATCGGTTCGTTTCGATCGACAACTCAAAGGGACCTATCAGGGTAAACCAGTCTCGATCTATCGAGGCACTTGGAAAGATATGTCCGCGTTCGGCCTCGGACCGATGGCAACGATTCAGAGTGTACCCGCTTACCTTCCGTCCCTTGTCGAAGTCGTTGTGGACGAAAGTAATGGTTGGCCCTATCGCGTCAAACTCTACGGCAAGCAGCGTTCTGTCGTTACGGGCGGTAGCGGTACCCCGAAGCTCGATCCGATTTCAGGACGGCCCGTCGGATCGACAATGAATGACGAAGAGCCCGTCAGCACTTTTGTGCTTAGTTACGTCGACGTCGATTTCGAGCCGGATTATGACCCTGCGTTGGAGTTTGCCTTCGCACCACCGGAAGCAGAGCGAAATCGGGTCGTTGACCGGACCCGTGAGCTGCTCCAACAAGTTGATCAGATCAAACAAATCCTTCTTGCCCAACAGCAGCAAGAGCAGTCGCAAGGTGGCGGTACCACAAATCCGAGTGGTAGTCTCCTGAATGGTGGATTTCGTCTTGATCCACCGCAGTAAGACCCGTGTCGATGCGACCTATGCCCTTACGCTCTGATAACCTGAGTGTTGGTCTTGGCGCCTTGCACTCTTTCTGAGATACAGCAGAACCTTGTGGCCAGGATGGCCGAGTTCTAAGCAATTCGCCTTGTGACATTCAAGTGGTCAGGGCAAGGAGGCCCATGATGTCGCCATTGAGGCCCGACCCCTCGCACAGAACGTCGAGTTCAACACATCTCCCGTCTCTTCAGGATCCTCATCCGCTGCCGTCGGCCAGTCGTCCTCTCTCCCTCTCGGTAATCGTCCCAGCGCACAACGAGGCAGAGGCGATCCCGACACTCCTCAGTGAGATCGCGAAAGCCCTCCGACCTTTAGTCGGTCGAGAAGAACCGGTGGGGCATCGGTTTGAGGGGTTTGAGATCGTCCTAATCGACGACGGCTCGTCCGACTCGACCACAGAAGTCCTTACTCGGGAAATAGCGCGATTTCCAGAATTAAGGGTCTTGCGCTTTGCCGCGAATGCGGGGCAATCTGCGGCAACTGCGGCCGGCTTCCGCGCGGCTCGTGGACGTTACGTCGCGACGATCGACGCCGATCTCCAGAATAACCCCGCCGACCTCGCCAAGCTCTGGAAGTTGCTTCCTGGGTACGATGCCGTCCTCGGCTGGCGTGAGCGCCGCGAGGATTCCTGGACGAAGCGCCAGGTCAGTCGTTGGGCTAACCGAGTCCGCAATGCCGTTTTGAAGCAATCAATTCGAGACACTGGTTGCTCAGTCCGAATCTTCCCAACAGAAGCGGCGCGACGATTGCCGATGTTCTTCGGGTCACACCGATTTTTTGGACCCTTGCTTCTTCGTGAAGGTTGCTCAATCCGTCAAGAGCCGGTTGGTCATCGCCCTCGACCCCACGGGGAATCTCACTACTCGTTCCGTAACCGATCTTTTCGGGTAGTGGTCGACCTTCTCGGTGTTGCTTGGCTGATGCGGCGGTCTCTTCCATACACCTTGGACTCAACGACGAGTCACCGAGAATCTAATCTGACGGCCCCGACTGTGGAGCCGGTTCCGATGGCAGCGCAGGAGGGCTGAGCGATGGGATGGGCTTCGCAGTATTCCAATACCGACCTCATCTGGCTGAGTATCGGCTTTCTTGGCCAAGCCGCGTTCACGTCGCGGTTCTTGATCCAGTGGCTGGCGTCGGAGCGTAAACGTGATTCCGTTGTTCCGACCGCTTTCTGGTGGTTAAGTCTCGCTGGAGGCCTCACGTTACTTACCTACGCGGTTTTTTTCCTCCGCGATCCTGTCATCATCGTTGGCCAAAGCACCGGCGCGTTCATCTATTCGAGGAATCTCTACCTCATTGCAGTAGGAAAGCGTCGGAAAGAGTCGGAACCTAACGCCGCGGAACAAATGCTTCCACCCGGCGTCCATGCACATCAAGCTGAGTATTCTAAGTCGATGCACCAAGGAGTACGAAATTACTCGAGATCACTCACCGGAAGAAACGGTGAATGATCTCTCAATTATCAACTAATTGCCAGGCTGATTGTTAGCTCCCGACTTCTCCGTTTCTGTCTTTGATTCAATTGTCTCAGCTTTAGCAATTTCTTCATTGGACTTGAAGTCGAGCGAAGCTGAGTTCATGCAGTAGCGGAGACCAGTCGGGCGAGGACCATCTCTAAAAACGTGACCTAGATGAGCACCACAGACGGAACAAAGTACTTCAATCCGCACCATGTAGTGACTTCGATCTTCTTTCGTCGTGACATTCTTAGCGACTATTGGCTTGTAGAAGCTCGGCCAACCGGTACCAGATTCGAATTTGTGATCGGAGTCGAAAAGCTTGGTATCGCAGCAGATGCAAGTGTAGACACCAGCTTCATGATGATTCCAATATTTGCCGGTGAAGGCTCGCTCAGTTCCTTTTTTCCGGGTGACGTAGTACTGAAGCTCCGTGAGCTGAGCACGCCATTCCGCATCGGACTTGATCACCTTCTTGACTGGTTTATCGTCCGACTTTCTTGTTGACACTGTCTCGTTCTCTCTCAATTTCGCTCCTCCCCGCTGAACTGGCTCTCGGCCGACCCCTTGGCCGACGATCAATGCCATAGCGATCAACGCCAAGGCTCCGACGAGAATGAATCGAGTATTCATTGACAACGACCATCCCTTCTTTGAGAGGCTTCGGGAGATCCAACTTTGATCCGATATCCGCTATTCTAGAGTTTCATGCTAGCTCGAAAAGATCTTGAGCTTCCTAATCAAAACATCAATGGCCATTTCGGCAGAGTACTAATGGCGACTTCTTCAATTCAAGAGATCCACGGCGGCAAGGTTTCGGTCGGCAACAACATCCGCATTGAAGGCTGGATTCGAACCCGACGCGACTCGAAAGCTGGGCTCTCATTCCTTCAAGTCCACGACGGGTCTTGCTTCGCTACGCTTCAAGTGGTCGCAGAGGCCTCATTACCGAACTACGAAGAAGAGATCCTTCATCTCACGACGGGATGTTCGGTAATCGTTGAAGGAATTCTGGTTGAATCAGAAGGCAAAGGCCAATCGTACGAAGTGAAGGCCGACCGTGTTGAGATTGTCGGTTTAGTCCAGGATCCTGACACGTATCCAGTTTCAGCAAAACGGCATACGTTCGAGTTTCTGAGGACAGTTGCTCATCTCCGACCTCGGACCAATACCTTCGGAGCAGTAGCTCGCGTCCGCCATTCACTCGCTAACGCGATCCATCGGTACTTTCACGAAAATGGATACTTCTGGATCCACACGCCAATCATCACCGCGAGCGATGCTGAAGGCGCTGGGGCCATGTTTCGTGTTTCGACCCTTGATTTGGTCAACCTACCCAAAGATGGACAAGGCGGAATCGAGTTTGATCAGGATTTCTTCGGAAGACCCACTTACCTGACAGTCTCTGGCCAACTCAACGTCGAAGCCTACTGTCTTGCATTACGGAAAGTCTACACCTTTGGGCCAACCTTCCGCGCTGAAAATTCGAATACGAGCCGTCACCTCGCTGAGTTCTGGATGATCGAGCCTGAAATTGCGTTCGGAGATTTAAACGATCTCGCCAATCTTGCAGAAGACTTCTTGAAGTCAATCTTCCGGACCGTCCTCGAAGAGCGGGCAGATGATATGGCCTTCTTCGATGAACGGATCGACAAGGGATGCATCGACCGGATCACGAAGTTCATCGACTCCAGTTTCGAACGGATGGATTACTGGGACGCCATCCAAGCACTCGAAAGTGCAATCGACAAGGGAAAGAAATTCGAGTTCCCCGTTTCCTGGGGCGTCGACCTTCAATCAGAGCACGAACGGTATCTCACCGAAGAGCACGTCGGTCGCCCGATCGTTGTCTTGAATTATCCGAAGCAGATCAAGGCATTCTACATGCGCCTTAACGATGATGACAAAACCGTCGCTGCCATGGATGTTCTCGCTCCTGGAATTGGTGAGATCATCGGTGGGAGCCAGCGCGAAGAGCGGCTTGATGTCCTCGACAGCCGGATTGACGAAAGTGGACTCGACCGCGAAGCATACGGCTGGTATCGCGACCTCCGGAAGTTCGGGACGGTGCCTCACGCTGGCTTCGGTCTCGGCTTCGAGCGGACAATTCAATACTTAACTGGAATGGCGAACATCCGTGACGTTATTCCGTTTCCAAGAGCACCCGGTCTCGCCGATTTCTAATCCTCAATAATTTCATTAATTATTGGTTTGGAATCACTTTACTTGCTGCCGCCAAATTCCGGTCCCGTTCGCCGTCTCCAGAAACCAAATCCAGCACTCAGCAGAATCGCTGACCAGATCAGGACACTCCAAGGCTCTGGGATCGGCAATTGAGGGCTAGGCTCGGTCGTCGGTTCACCGGAATTGACAGGGCGATCCGGCGGAATCGGGCATAAACAGCAGCAGACGACCGTCGGTGGTACTGTTGGCTCAAACGTCGGCGTAAGTGTCTCGGGCTCGGCCGGGAACGCCCTCAAGATCGGTGCGATCACGGGATGGTAGAAGTCGAACCGGGCTCCTCCGATCTCTTGCCTGAAGCGAAGGTAGTCGATGGCAGCCGAGTCCATCAATTGCCCGGTCTCATCAGGGACCAGCAAGAGATCCAGGCCTTGCGGTCGTGGCACTCCGCTGGTGAGTCCCAGATCAAGTGCACGGGCAAAGAATGCTTCCTGCTGCTGAAAGAGTGGAGAGTTGAAGAATTGCTGTCGCCGAGTTTGAAAGTTGCTCAATTCTCGGCTAGCTTGCGGTGCCCAGTGGCTTGTTGAAGCCGCAATGGTCTCCATCCTTGAGAGTCTGCCGAGGTGGCCCTGCTCAAGTACCGTTTTGTACGGACTCTGTTGGAGCGCGAGGCTGATCGCGCTGGCCTCTGACGATTCGCCCAAGAGGGCAATCGAGAGAACAGTGGCCAGGGCCACCACGATCGGACATCGATTCGTACCGACAACGGAGATCGTCTCGTTCGTCCTTGGATTCATGGCGACTCCTCGCCCTCGCCCCGAGCCATTTCGACATCGGGTAGGGATCATCTCAAATTTGTGTAATCCCACAACTGCAGTATCGGAGTGCGCCAGAAGGGCCTTGAATGCAAGCTACCGATTTCGATGATTGACTGAAACATCTTGATTCCAGGTCTTGTAGCAATTGCATCGCGTGATCCTCAGCCAGTATCGTGACACCGGAATAGTGTCCTGGACGTGATTGCCTGACCCGACTTCAAAAACTTGACTGATAACAGACGAGGATCAAGACAAATGACAATGGTCGATGCACCGGTGATGTCAGTCCCCCAGACGACGAAAATGTTCATCGGCGGCGAATGGCGTGACGCGATCGACGGCGGCCGATTAGCCGTCATCAACCCCGCGGATGAGTCGACAATTGCCGAAGTCGCCTTTGGAGGTCGGGCGGACGCCGAATCGGCGATCGACGCAGCCGCTGAAGCGATGCCCGGTTGGATGACGAAATCGCCTTACGAACGCGCGGGGATCCTCAAGAAAACCGCCGATCTTCTCCGAGAACGGTCGCTGGAACTTGCGAAGACGCTGACCTTGGAACAAGGAAAACCAATCCCCGAAGCAAGAGCGGAAATCCTTGCCACCGCAGCGACTTACGAATGGTTCGCCGAAGAGGGGAAGCGGGCCTATGGAACGGTGATTCCTCCGATGGCGAGTTCAAAGCGACACTTCGCCATCAAACATCCCGTCGGTGTTGTGGGGTCGATTACGCCTTGGAATTTCCCCGCGGCGCTTCCGAGCCGAAAGATCGCTGCGGCCTTGGCGGCGGGCTGTACCATCGTAAGCCGCCCGGCCGACCAGACGCCTCTCACCCTAATTGGCCAATTTGAGTGTTTGATCGAGGCTGGTTGCCCGCCCGGCGTTGCTAATCTCGTTATGGGTGATGCACCTTCGATTGCAGACGCTTTCTTCGAAAGACCCGAGATCGGCAAGGTTAGTTTTACGGGATCGACCCGAGTCGGTAAGGAACTGATCCGCAAATCAAGTCACGGCGTCAAGCGACTAAGCTTGGAACTTGGCGGACATGCTCCTCTTATCGTGTTCGAAGACGCCGACGTGGAGCAAGTTGCCCAGGCAGCGGTGATGGGCAAGTTCCGCAACAATGGTCAAGTCTGTATCGCTCCATCTCGCTTCTTTATTCATGACTCGATGGCGAAGGAGTTTACTGAGTGTGCGGTCGAGTTAACCAAAGCTCTTAAACTTGGGCCTGGCTGGCAGGACGGCGTTCAAGTAGGGCCGATGTTCGCCGCGCAAGGTCTTGAGAAGACGGCGTCATTAATTGAAGATGCACGCTCCCAAGGGGCTTCCATTCTCACGGGCGGATCGAAGTCAACACGCTTCGACCGCGGGTACTTCTTCGAGCCAACCGTCGTTCGAAACGTGAATGGTGCCATGAAATTGATGGCGGAAGAACCATTCTCACCCGTAATGCCTCTCGTGAGCTTCTCAGCGATCGAAGAAGTGCTCAAGGCTGCTAACAGTACGCCTTATGGTCTCGCCGCTTATGTCTTTACGAATGATCTAACAATTGCGACTCGGATGGCTGAAGGCCTGGAAGCTGGGATCATCGGCATTAACGATCCTGTCCCAGCGACCCCCCAATGCCCGTTCGGCGGAATGAAAGAATCGGGAATGGGTCGTGAACTCGGACAAGAAGGATTGAACGCCTATTTAGAAACGAAGTTTGTCTCGGTCGCACTACGTGGCTAATCTCAGAGGAGCAACACGCTCAAGACAATTTAGTCACATAAACGAAAACTCTCTAACCCTAGACCAACTTTATGATCTGGAGGTTAGAGAGTCGAAGACTTCGGAAAATAGAGATGTCGTCTTTTATTCGGTGCAAAAAGACAGAGATAGATAGTCGGCTATCAGCCATTAAGACGACGTCGGCGATGGAGGCAGAGAGTGCCACCAACCATCGCAATGGCCATAAAGCCCAAAGTGACTGAGGCTGGTTCGGGAATGAAGACAGTGATTTCAGAGAATCGGAAGCCCCCTGCTGTGGCTTCAATTTCAAAAACCGAACCACTGATTCTCATGTTCTCGAATGTAAACTCTTGAGTTGGGTCACCGGACGTGCCCTCGAGCGACATCACGGTAACATCGTCCACGATCAGGTTGAATGCATCGCCAGATCCGAGGGAAGTGAAGAAGAGCGAGGAAAGAATAAGTTGGCTAAATCCTGGTCCCGAGAAGGACATCACGATCCGCTCGTTGTTGTTCAAGACACTACCATTGGGGTCTCGAACACCCAGACCATCAGGTCGGAATGTGACGTTATTGACCAAACTGTTGTTTGGGCCTGTCCCGCTCAGATCGAGGGTTATATCGTCAACTGTCCCTGACTGTGTGGCAACATTCGCGTTCCCGATTGGACCAAAGTTCCGGGTGAAGGTTGCGTTGTCGGCGAACGTGAACGTAACCGGTTCAGCTACGGCGGTGTTCACCAAGCAGAGCGCTGTAGCCAGAGCAATCAACGGCGAGATGCGCTTGACGAGGAACTGGATCATCCTAGAAGCTCCGCTGTGGAGAATCCCTGACTGGTAGGTCTTGGGATGTATTCAATTTACGATGATTGAAGAACCGAGTTGCGAGACGCGCTTATTTTCCAAGGTTCAAGATTCACTCTTAGTCAATCACTTCCCCACAGTTGTGTCAAGAATTCAACAGCCCAACCGAAAAAAAACATCAGGTTGATGCCGGAATATGAAACTTTGTGTGGTCGCAATTGACGAACGAGTAACCAATCGAACCCAGGAGTAACCCATCCCGTGTCACGAGGAAGTGGACCATATCATGGTGAATCGAATCATGTATCGTGCCGCTTCACTTGTGACTCTGAACAAGAACGTAATATCCGGTTGTAGGGAATTCAACCAGCTCCTTGGAAATTCTTCCAAAGAGACTAGTTAAGCGATCACGGTAAGCGAGGACTTCTGCTTCTGTTGTTCCAGCTTTTTTTGGTACGACTCGAGCGGAGGAGTGTCCTCCTCAAACCGCTGAACTTCCTCCCAGAGTGCCTCAACCATGTCTTCTTCGCGGACATTCCGAATCGGCACACCTCGCTTGAAAATCACTCCTTTACCACTTCCCGCAGCAATGCCAATGTCCGCTTCCTTCGCTTCGCCAAAACCATTCACCAGACAGCCCAGAATACTAATCCTTAGTGGGATACATAAGCCTATCATTCGATCTTCGACTTCAGCAACAATCCGTTCAAGATCGATATCGAGCCG
>CAZEAN010000014.1:0-32101 GCA_964510225.1 uncultured Isosphaeraceae bacterium | reverse complement strand
CGAGCCGTCCGCAGGTCGGACATGCCACAACCTCTGGCTCCGTCACGCGACGACTTGTGGATCGGAGAATATCGAAGCAAACTTTCACTTCGGGGACGGGGTCGCCGAGGAGGCTCACCCGAATCGTGTCACCGATCCCTCGAAGCAGGATCGCGCCAATACCCGCTGCACTCTTAATAGATCCATACTCTTTTGACCCTGCCTCGGTTACTCCCACATGAGTTGGGTAGTCGCTCTGCTTGGCAAAGAGAGAGTAGCACTCAACAACGGTCGGCACGTGGCTCGCCTTTAAACTAACGATGATCTTGTCATAATTGAGTGCCTCGGCGATTTCGATGTGTCGGATTGCCGACTCGACCATCGCCTCTGGGCAAGGATATCCGTACTTTTCAATAAGATCCTTCTCCAGACTTCCTGAATTGACCCCGACCCGCATCGGAATCCCGGCGTCGCGAGCTTTGCGGACAACTTCCTTATAACGTTCGATGCCGCCAATGTTTCCAGGGTTGATCCTAATTTTATCGACGGCAGGCCGCCCCGACGGAGTCTTAGCTTCTAAGCACGCCAGTGCCATCCGATAGTCATAATGAATGTCGGCAATTAACGGAACATTCATCTGATCTCGAAGTGCCTTGCAGCCTTCGACGTCCTCTTTCTTCGGCACAGTCACTCGGATGATCTCGCAGCCAGCCTCCTCAAGGCGTCGGATCTCGGCGAGTGTCTTGTCCACTTCCCAAGTATTCGTCGTGGTCATCGACTGAACCCAGATTGGGTTCTCGCCGCCAACCACATGGTCATTGATCCCTACTTCTCGTGTTTTATGCCGAGTGACCGTGGTTGCGTAGGCCATCGCGTCTTGCCATTACCGGGATGATGGGTGATCGGAATAGAATCATTCGTGAAGAACGACTCACCATGATACCGTCGAGAGACAAGCCTATCCTAGTCGCCCCTAGACACATCATCAAGCCATCGAATGATCATGGGCATTAGGGTTTGTTCAGTCAGCCTCTGGGAAGAACCGGATGATCTCATCAAAAGCCTCGTCACTTTTCTTAACACTATTGGTCATGATTCTTTTGAACAGGAGTTCACTTGGTCAATATAAACCGAGTTACCAGGGACTCAACAGTCTTTTCGTATCGACTCAACGCTCGATACCAAAACAAATCTTGATCAGGTTCGAAGTAAATTATCCGAAGTCTCTGGCTCAAGATTCCGAAGAGGAGGATCCACCGATCGAACGCAACGACCAGCGACGCTCAAATCGAGACGTCGGATTGATTGCGCTCGATGACCCCGCGGGCTATTGGCAATTCCGACCCGCTAGCGAGGTCCGAATGGCGCGGAGACCTCCGAGATGGGGTGGACTCGGCTGGTTTCAACCGACTTACGAGGGTCGGGCAATCACTAATGGAGAGGTGACACTCATTGATCTACAAAGTATGTCTGTTCGGGTCCGATCCGGGGGTTACTATCCACCTACCGAATCCGGTGAACGGCCGCCACTTAGCGGAGGTCCACTTGCATCAATCGGCACGAGATCGTTCGCTCGTTGGTTCCCAATGACCCTTAAGCCGAGTCATCTGCTTGAGCAACTCTCCGAGTGCGCTGCCGACCCGTTACTTTTTCCAGATGGAACCAGCGGGTGCACCCTAGAGCGTTTCGTACCGGCAATTAAGCTCGGAGAGCACGAGGTCTCATTAATCGAGGTCCGAGGCCCCTTAGGTAGCAGGACACTCTGGATCGACCCCAATCGTGGTGCCTGGCCGATTCGAATTCTCGACAAACGTTACATAAATATTACTGATGACGGCACAAATGTAGCCGACAGAGGGACCTCCAAACTAGCCCTTCGGACCACCCAGGTTGACTTTGACGACTTTCAAAATCTCGGTGACGATGGTCCGTTATTCCCCTTCATGGAGACAAGATATCGTTCGGAAGTTAGTGCGACCGAGTCCGAAAATCAGGGACCGCTGGAATGGCAACGCGAGGTCCGAATCACCGAGGTTATCCCTGGCGCGCTCAGCGACTCCATCCAGTTTGGATTAGGCTACCAGGACCCAACAACTCTTCGGACCGAGGACGGGACCTTCCTCTCGATTGCCCTGGAAACGTGGAATCTGGAGAGTATTGAACAGTTCGTCGATCCGGAGGAGATCCGGACCAAGGTCAGCGAAGTTGATCGGGCACGGGCTGGTGCGATGGAGACCCGGCGAAGAACGATCGACTGGTCGATGATCGTCGGCGGGGTTGTTGTTACAGCCCTACTCTTTTGGCGCCTCCGACGAGTCTGGAAGCGAGAGTCGTCGGAGGAATCGGGGGAGGACTCCCTAGGTTCTCGGAGGAACCGTTGAACCAAGATGCTGAACAAGAGACCGGATTCGGGCGTGATCCTCGTACGATTACCCAGAGACTGAAACAATTCATTCTCCCCGTCTGGAACCTAACCCATCGACTCGGATGGGCAGTCGGGGAGCTCCTGATGGCGGTCGTCCGAGGACGTTGGGGGTGGTGTTCGGTCTGTGGGCGATGGGCCTTATGGCGGTATCGTCGTTGGGTCATTACTCCGGAGTTGGAGCGCCGGTGGAAACTGTCGCGTGCACTCGGAGCCTCAGTCGCCCGGAAGGAATCCTCGGACTGCTGCTGGTGTGGTGCGAAGCTGCGCGCCCGACGGTTAGCAGAAGTGATCTTAGATCACTTCAACGCGCCGTCGACAGAAGCCAAACTCCACTCGATCCGCCAGTGGTCGGCAGATGCAACTAGCCAACGCCTTCGGGTCGCCGAGATTAATATGGTCGACGGCTTACATCGTTACCTCACGCGGCTCCAACACCTCGCGTTTAGTGACTATAACGACAGCAGCTCGGCAAGCGGTGACTCCGCGGGGATCCAATCTGAAGACCTCTGCAACCTCACCTATGCGGACAACTCGTTCGATCTCATCGTGACTTCAGAGACATTAGAACATGTCCCAGATCTTAAACGTGCTCTCGTTGAACTTTACCGAGTGCTCCGTCCTGGCGGTTGGCATCTCTTCACCATTCCCTTGCTCCCAACAGTCGGCAAAACTTTTCCCCGAGCAATCTTGAACGAGGCGGGAGAGATCAGACACCTGACGACCCCGATCGCTCATCCTGGTGGCAATTGGGGGTATCCGGTCTTCACGGAGTTCGGTCTTGACTTCCCGGGAATTCTCTCGGCGGCTGGGTTCGAAACAACCATCTATTTTGGACCGACGAGAACGGAAGACGTCTGTCAAGTCTTCGGCTGTCGTCGACCGGTTTCGTCGGCTGGATCCAGCGAGTTCTCAACGTGACCGGTGCACAAAACGTCGGTAGAGCATCAATTGCCTCATTAAGCGATCTGAGTAGGGAAAGATCTGGGGACGGGGTGCACCGGCTCGTCGTGCCACACGGACTCTGGGAGACGTTAGTTCCAGCAGCCCTTCGGCACCGTGGACCCGACCGTAGCCGCTGGCCTTCACTCCTCCGACTGGAATCGAGGCATGAGCGAATACAGTTGTGGCGTCATTAATACTAACGACACCAGCTTGAAGCCGCTGACCAACTTCCTGAGCTTGGCGTCGGTTGGTTCCCCAGACGCTTGCTCCCAATCCAAAGGAAGAATCATTGACTGCAGCGATCGCCTCTTCTCGATCTCCGACTTCTCTAATGATCACGACAGGACCAAAACAGCCCTCAAGCACCCGCTCTGGGGCTTCCTGGCCTCGTTCGGCCAACAACACGGTCGGTCGATAGAAGTAACCAATCCCAGGGATTGGCCCTCCACCAGCTAACAATTTGGCTCCCGCGTTCACCGCGGACACGATCTTACTGTGGAAGTCATCCCTCGCTGCTTGATGGATTAGCGGACCGAGATCCACTTCGCTCTCGGCCGGATTCCCAACGCGGAGTCGGTCAGCGCGTCTTGCAATTGAGGCTCCGAGATCCGAGGCGATTGACCCCACTGCATAGATCCGCTTCACTGCCATACATGTTTGACCGGATCCCACAAATGCCGACCAGGTGAGGGCCGCATCCGTCGATGGCCGGAGTGCGTCCGGTAACACGATCGCGGCGTCGAATCCGGAGAGTTCCGCAATCGCGGGGATCCCTGATCTTCCGAGTTCTCCGAGGACAGCGCGACCGTTTGACAAACCACCCGTAAAGACGGCTTTGTCCAGCGCCGAGGCGATCAAACCAGCACCGACTTCCGGCCCTCCTTGAACGAGGCCAACAAGTCCCTCGGGAAAACCAGCGGCCTCGACGGTCTCCTGGACTAATTGGCCCGCGCGTGCCGCGTATTCCGAGGGCTTCCAGACTACCCCGTTCCCCACGCCGAGTGCATGTGCAAGTACGGGAACATTCAAGAGAATCGGGTAGTTCCAGGCTCCAAGCACGCCGATGACTCCCATCGGCCTCCGCTCGATGATCGCTGGAGGCATAAAGAGCCAACGTTGCCAGCCTGGTCCCACTCGCCGGTTCCGCAATACTCGCTCGGTATATCTGCAGACCCAACGGACGGAATCGATCGAAGGGAGGACCTCCGCAGCCATCGCCTCGCTAACCGGCTTTCCAACTTCCTCCTGAACCGCGCTCGCCATCGTATCGGCGCGGTCACAAAGGATTCGATGCCAGCGACGGATGATTCGACGTCGATCCACCCAAGGCGTCTCGCTCCAGAGTTGCTGAACTTCTCGGGCACGATCAACAATGGCGGAGAGATCAGTGAGCGAAGTAGCGGGGATCCGCGCGATTTCGAGGCCAGTGGAGGGATTCTGCACGATCAGCTCTTTCACTGGAGTGGGCATGACGGACCCTCCTGGCGATGACTGCAACCACGGGCTATGCTGTCGAATCCTGTATTTCGTCAGGTTGACCCGCTATCGTACCCTCAACGAGAGCTGACGCATTTTGGTATGATGTTCCCCGCCAGACCACCTGCCCAGTCAGACACATCCAGATCGCGCGGCACGTGATGATGTCGGAGACTATACCAGCGATCGGATAAAAGAGTGCATACCAGGCATCCTTCGGCGCAGTCATTCGATACATCCGAAACAAGACCCACTGTTTCAGAACTTGATGAATCGTACTCAGTCCGAGGAGTGACCAAGTAAACGGTGTCGCCCATCCAAACGCCAACATGATCAGACTGACAATGAAGGCAATGTCTCCGGACTGACTAAACACTAGCGGCTCAATGATTTTGCCAATGAGGGGGAGGACTTTTCGATGGTGTGCATCGTAGAGAATCCGACTCCAACCACGGACCATAGATCGATAAGAAGTGTACATCCGAGTCGAGCTGATCTCGGGAGCGATGGCGGTGCAGGCGGACTTCCCCGCGTCTTTAACCAACTGGGCCATGCCAATATCTTCCACAAAACGATCCCGGACTGCCGCATGGCCGCCGATTTCGTCATAGGTCGAGCGCTCGATCAAGATGAACTGCCCGTTCGCGAATCCGAGCCGGTGTTTGGGATTGTTGGTTAAAAATGTCGGATACGTCCGCATCAAGACGATCCCAATGAGGGGCATGACCGCCTTCTCCCAGAACGTCTCGCAGCGAAGCTCCGGCAAGAGGCTCGCGAGCGAAGCCTGACGACTCCGTGCATATTGCATCACGATCGAGAGGCAGTCTGGATGGTGACGCGTGTCGGCATCGAGGAACCAGAGCCAGGCTCCCGAGGTCGTCTCTTGCGCAGTCTGCAACGCGTGTGTTTTGCCTGTCCATCCTTCAGGCAAGTGGTCAATTGAAACTACGCTGATCCGGGGATCTTCGGCGGCCGCGGCTTCTGCGATTGCGCGGGTCCGATCAGTGCTCCGGTCGTCGACGATCATGATTTCGAGCGACGGGTAAGTTTGTGCGCGGACCGAGTCCAGGCAAGCTCCAATGGTCTCCTCTTCATCCTTTGCGGGAATTAACGCGGTGACTTTGGGGACAGGTTCTCCCTCGGCACCTTGATACTTCGGCGACTTCTTGGTGAGAATGTCGAGCCTGGCGAACAAGATCGTGATCACGAGGTGGCGAATGGGCCAAACGCCGACGATCGCACCGTAGCATCCGATCACTACTTGCTCAGGGAAAGTCAGATCCATCTCACTTCCTGGTTTTCATCAACTTCCGAACGAGTCAGCATCGTGCGTTGGATCATTAGCAGAGGAAACCCGGCCCTGGGTGGGTGGAACCTCAAAACCAAAGAGTTCCTCGACTCGAGGCAGGGCGAGGAGTCCCATTGCGATTGCCAGGAGCCAAAACGGCCCGACATGCCGTAGTTCGGGCCGCACTGCCCATCCATAAATAAATCCGATCGGTAATCCGAGGAAGCCGAAGAAGGCCCCCGCAAAATGTGACCAATAGAACCGACCCAGTCGTGACGCGGGCGGTGTCAAGAAGGTCCGGGTGGTCCCAACGAGTCGGATCACGATGCCGACCAAGATCACGAAGAGCAGCGCGAGGTGAGCCAAACGACCCGCTTGGAGAGGATCCCAGAGAATAATCCCTGACTCACGTTGTCTGAGGAGGATCCCACTCAGCGCGATTGCGAGCCCATCGATCGCCAACAGGGTCATCACTGCTGACCGAGTCTGCTGGACACAGGAAGCGGAAGCGGGATCGAGGCCATCGTGGCTCATGCGGTCTTCCCATCGGTCTCGTCGGTCTCAGTTCCCGATGACATCGTGCTCCGGGAGATCCCAGGTCGGTCTGCCAACCGCCTCCGGAGATTAAGGAGAAGCTCGATTTCGCCGGTTGGTTGTCCGGTCTCGTGTGCAATTGCGGTAATCGGAGTACCTGTCTCCGCAAGCTCCCAGACGCGTGTAAACCGTCTTGCCAAGTCAGCAGCAGCCGTCGCTCGACGCGCCGCTTCGGTCTGGGGAGCGTCCTCACCCGATCGGACAGAAACATCAGGGACTCGAATCAAGACTGGGACCTGACTCGACTGGCTTGGGCCAGGTTCATCGCTCCTCACTCGATGTCTCACGGGACCAAGCATCCCTCCTCGTAGCTTGTTTTCAGATGGAGTTGAGGCATCCCGGAGAGTAGACTCAATTCTGTTCAGCTGCGCTTCGATCCGATCAGCCCAATCTTGGACCGATTCAATCAGCTTGCGTCCAAGAACCAGCAATATCAGGGAGATCCCGAGACTTCCAAGCGCGAATGCCGCCGTCAGAAACTCTAAGACCGTGGCGACAAGCGTCATGAACTCAACTCCTCAGAGAGATTCCTGCCAAATCACACACAAGCAAGCCTTGAAATAAAGGATAGTCAGTGAGAGTGACCGTGATCATGGTGATCATCGTGATCGTGATGATGACTCTGGTCATGATCATCGTCGTGGCCATCATCATGGGAATGACCGTGGTCATCTTGATCGTGTTGATGAGCTGACGAGTCCGTGACGTGAGGTTCCACGGTTACTGCCCCGGAAACAGCATAAGCCTGGTGCGCTGCTTGATAGACCTCTCGGAGCGGGAGCCCGCGCTCAGCGGCAATCCGTGCGCAGTCGTCAAATTCCGGGCTAAACGTCGGTGGTCGATCGGCGAGCCAACCGAGCTTCCCGCGAATTGAGCCGAGTTCGGATTGAACCTCGGCAGCCTTCCTCCGCATCTTGTGACGGGCGACTGGATAGCGTCTGATTCCGAGAGTCGTGGTCTCTCGGAAGAGAATCGCTTCGAGTTCTGTGACCATTGGTTCGTTGCAGATTACCGAGACTAACATACCGGGACGGTTCTTCTTCATATAGATTGGCGTGACGAAGGCATCGAGGGCGCCTGCATCCATGAGCTGGCTAGTTGTGTAGCCGACATGCTCACCAGGGATATCGTCTAGGTTTGTTTCGAGTACCCAAACACGATCAGAGTCAGGGGCTTCGGTCGATTCTCCGACGAAGAGTCGGAGGAGGTTCCCTTGCCCTTTGATCTCCTTCGAGCCAGCACCGTAGCCAATGGATTCGATTGTCATCGGAGGAAGTGGGCCGAATCGTTCGGCAATGGTACTGACAATCGCGGCGCCGGTCGGAGTAGTGAGTTCCATTTCGACAGAAGAGTCGGCGAGAGGAATCCCCTTAAGAAGCTCAGCAGTTCCGGGTACGGGTAAGGGCATCCGACCATGGGCCGCAACGACCGAACCCCTTCCTATCGGGATCGGGGACGCCTCAAACCGTTCCACACCAAGAAGATCGAGACCAACCGCCGCCCCAACAATATCGACAATGGAGTCGACAGCACCGACTTCATGGAAGTGAATCTTCTGGATGTCAATCCCGTGCGCCGCGGCCTCCGCCTCTCCCAATCGCGTGAAGATCTGTTTCGCCAGTCGGGCTTGCTGGACGGAGAGTTCGGCCCGATCAATCATCGCCTCAATATGGTGGAGATGACGATGGACATGTTCGACCGGCGCGATCACTCGTGCAAAGGTTCCGCGAAATCCGCCTCGACGTACTGTCTCAAACGTCAACTCAAAATCGACCCCGAGACGACGGACTGCGCCCAGAATTGCATCCGGGGATACCCCAGCATCGACCAGGGCGCCGAGGGTCATGTCCCCGGAGATACCACTAAAACAATCGAAGTAAGCGATTCGCACTAGATTGACCTCGCTCGGCATTGACTGGCCAGGGTCGATTGATTGTAGCCAAGGTCATTCCCGGAACAAAGCCAGATCGTCGTCTTGATCAATCAATTAAGGCCGGGGGCGCCTCCCTCTTGACGTGTTTCCACGTCGGAGCCCGCCCCGAAGCTGATCCTCTTCTGGATCCTCGGGCGTCAATCCGACAACAAGGTCGAATCGTGCACTTTCCTCTCCGATTGTTGACCCCTCCAGTGGTTGAAAGGCAACCGTCACCGAATCGCGGGGTGGTCCTTCCGGAACCCGTTTATAGAGCGTGTCTCGTTGATTAAGCTCCTCACCCCTAATATACATCTGCGTGGTCAGGAGCCGTGATTCGCCTTGTTTCACAATAAAATGAATGTGAGGAGTCCGGAAGTCATAGGCAACTGGCTTGATCGTGCGGAAGTAGTATTCCCCAGTCGAGCTTGTGAGAAATCTTCCAAATCCTTGAAAGTTCGTATCACGCGAACCCGACCGTGCGCTTCCTGGATGAAGGTAAACACCGTTGTTGTCGACCTGCCATATCTCGACTTCAGCGTTCCGGATCGGCTCCCCGGAAGGGCTCAAAACCCGACCGGTGAGATGAGTGATTGTTCCGACGGCTCGGGTCATCCTATCGTTGATAATCAAGAGGTCGTTATCGGTATCGAGAGGAAGCTCCGAAGGATAGAAGGGACCTTCGGTTTGCCTTGGGGTCCTAGTGAGTTCGTCGGCAAAGGAACCTCGGGCGACGTTGGAATAGGCAAGGGCGCTGATCGTTAAGCCACCGAGAAACTGCCGACGGTCGATCGAAGTGGTGCGCTCTGTCATTGTCAAAACGGTCTCCAAAAGTGGTCTTGGTACGCGATTGGCTGAAGCGGAGCGTTCTCGAAGTTGATGATGATCCTGCAAGCGTGTGAATTGAAAAGGTACATTCAATGTTCAGCGACGAAGGACGGTCAGTAGTCCAGGGATTCTAGACCCATTCCCGCCGACTCTGGAATTTGTCCTCGGGGGCTGCGCCTCAATTGATTCGGTGAAAAACCGAAGGCCCCAGATCCTGCACAACTCCAAACAACTGCTGATGCAAGAGTTCTTCGATAAATCTGATATCGGCCAGGATTGTCTCGGCGGGGAGGTAATCTGCATTGGTTGTCGGTCGTTCGGGGTAAGATTGGACCAATGCAATGCGGTCGAGTAGGGGAGGGTGCGCAGCTTGTGGTGGATGAGGTGGCCGCGTATAGACCCGATGGCGTAAGTCGGTTAGGAGCGAGCTTGGGATCTGGTTCCAGAACAATCGGAAGTGGCTATAAAGGTTCACCGTCTCTGCATCTACTGGGTCGTAGTGGTCGAGCACCTCGCGGAAAAGTGGCTGGACCAGGGCGACCTTGACCAACGCCGATGCTGCCGGCATACCACCAGCAAGACTCGCAGCGAACCGATCAGCGCGTACTTCCCGACCGATCGCGATCGGTCCAATCAACCAACTGGCGGCCCCTTGCCAGAGCCGCGTCCAGGAGCGGAGCAGACTCCAACGCGGGCCAATCGACTCATGAAAATCCTGTTCGATGGCATCGACAAGCTGCGCAGTCCGCGCGGCTCGTCCTGTGTCCCCGTGTGCCAGATGTGCCAGTTCGTGTGCCAGAACAGCGCGGAATTCCAATCGATCGAGGACTGAGAGAAGAGGGAGTCCAATTAATAGAGCTCGATCGCGGGATCGAGTTCCCCAAGCAGTTACCGCGCAGCACGGAAGGTAAGTGATCCGGACTTGACCGGGAGGGCGAACGCCAGCTTTTCTGCCAATTTCCCGAATCTCGTCAAAGAGCAGGGGAGCATCACACCGGTTTAAGACCAGTCCATGATCGCGATCCAGGGTCGTCAAGGTCCGCTTCGGCCAATAGCCCCCCAACAACTCAACGACCTCGGACCAGCCGTTCACCCGATCGTCAAGCCAGCCGCGGAGGACTGGAACGAAGCCACCCGCCAGGAGAGAGATTAGGGCGAAGAACGCCGTAACCGATCGATAGCAACACTCAATAAGAGCGAGAGAGCAGAGACGGAGTTGAAGCTCAACGCGACCTAAAGACGCCGAATTGCTTCGGATTGAATGAGGACCTCTGTAATCTGATTCAGATTGAGGTTCATTCGAGGTCAACTTCTACCCTCCGAGCATTCGGATCAGTCTGCCCAGTTTCCTATCGTTTGGTAGGACAAACCGACAGTTGTCGGAATCGCTGTTGACCTGGTTCGACAACTGTCTTAGGATACGAATGCTCATTCAGGGAAATCAAGTCTGATCACAAAACTCATCACTTGACTACTCTCAATCCGTGCAGTGGTTCATCGACCTAAGACCGCTGGTTTCGCGAGGTAGAGTCGCACTTTCACCACGGTTTCTGGACTTTGTGTCATGGCCAAGAGTCGGACCATACCCGATTCAGAACTCGATGTCCTACGAGTCCTCTGGGAACGTGGTGAGGGTACCGTCCGTGATCTACTCGGGCCCTTGAAGTCAAATGGACGGTCTTGGTCCTATGCTACGGTCGCTACTCTCCTCGACCGCCTCGAACAGAAGGGGATGGTGAGAAGTGATCGATCCGAGCTAGCCTTCGTCTATAAGCCGTTAATCACCGCTGAAGAGGTCCGCCAGCAACGCTTGGGCAGTCTTGTGGGCGACGATAGTTTGGTTGAACGGCTCTACGATGGCGAACCAGGGCTCCTCGTTCTTCACCTCATTAAGTCGTACCCACTGAGCCCAGAGCACGCCCACCAGGTTCGAACTCTACTCTCGAAGATGGGCAAAGAGAATCAGGTCGAAGATCAGTCAGATCCACAATCTACGGGTGAGATCCACTCCTGATCGTGTTGTTTGATAAAGTAGGAGCGTCTCGTGTCTCGACCAGTCACTCTTAATCCCAATCGAAAATTCCTTGCGATCCTAGCAATCGGTGGACTCGCAACGGCAGGGTCGCTTGGGACAAATCAAGCGCTCGAAGGGCATTGCCCGCTCAATACTGAATCTGGGGCTGTAATCCAACCGATCGATCTGCCGCCAACACCGCAGCCAGCAGTTGACGAATCTCTGACTCTTGACGAGCTTTTCAAATCTCGGCTCTTCCTCGAGCGATAATCTCGTGGGGACAGTCCTTCTTCAATGCTCATGCGGCAAACGGATTAAGGCTCCAGGTGCCCTCCCAGGCCGAACGGGCCGCTGTCCCTTCTGTGGTGCTTTGCTCCGGATACCCGAACTTGATTCCGAAGCTGAGGCTGAAATTGTTCCGCCAAGTACCTCTGCGTCTCGTGCTGCGAGTCGGAGACCTGCTGAGCACTCGATTGAACAAGCGACACAAACCGAAAGGCGGTCGCGACAACCTCGACGACGGCCCCGAAAGCCGAGTGACGAAGATTCAAGTTTCGAGCCAATCGGATTCCTGAGTCCTCCCAAACCTGGTGCGATCGGACCTGCCGGAAGCTTCCGCTATCCGTTTTGGGACGCTGCCGGTCTCGCTGCCTTGGCATTTTATCCACCCGTTCTCACACTAGTCTCGTTGATCTACTGGGGTGTCTGGTTTTGCCTCCAGTTCGGTGCCTTTGAGCTGGGTGCGGGAGGAATGTTGATGATCGCGCTGATTTTGATCATCCCCCTCGCCGCCCTTGGTACCCTGATGCTGGGGATGATCCTTCAGGAATTGAGCCGATTCCTCGAAGCCAATGCTCAGGGGGAACTCCACCATCCCCGCCCGGAATTCCACAACGTCCATGGATCTCTCGTAGGTGTCTTTCGATGCATTTGGGCCACGATCATCGGGGCCTTGAGTGCAGGTGGTCCTGCCTTCTTCTTCTTGTTGGTCCGCGGACTATCCAGCCGGTTAGACACACTACTCTTTCTGGTCCTTTGCAGTCCTGTAGTGATCGCGGCTGAACTTGGCATGATCGCCATCCTGCTCTACCAGGATTTCAAAGCAGCGCATCCGGTCAAAATCTTCAGCGCACTCGTTCGACTCAGTCCAGCGTTGCTCGGACCTTCGCTCGTAGTTTCTCTTTTCCTCATTCTGACTGCGGTCTTGGCCGCGCTCACGCCGAGCCCAGCGCATCTCCTCAGCGCCTTAGGGATGACTTGGTTTCTCTGGCTGGTCGTGGTCTACGGGATCCTCGTATCCTGTCGGGCAACCGGCTCTTGCTACTATCGCCATCGTGCGCGGGTCGGTTGGTTCCGCGAGAAGCCACAATGGGGAGTCCGCTGAGTCAGTCACCCATCTCCATCGCTTTGCTCACGGATTAGGCTCGCGACGAGGTTTATCGTTGAGCTGGTGGCGGAGTGTAGAGAGCCTGGTGTAGACCGCTTTCCGGACCCGATTGATCCCACCCAAGGGCCGGTGATCCTCAATAGCGTGCCAGGGGGTGAAGGAGAGGTGTTCAGCGAAATCGTGACGTTCGGGTGTATCAAACTCCTGCGCGGGGATCTTGATTCGGGCAACAACCTGATAGGGAGATTCCGATTCATCCCAGAGGACGGTCGGATCTTCGATCGGCATCGACGCCGGATCTGCCTGAAGTTGGACTAAGAACTCAAATTCGAAGTCTTCGTTGGCGAGTTGCTCAACCATTACCCGACGGAGGAACCCATTCGTTTCTTCAGGGTTCTCCGATTTACTCTCAGTGACTGGTCGGGCCGAAAACTTCATCGCGGCTCCAGGACCGAATCGTGAGGGAGTCGTACTCCAATAACGGGTCGTCAATGGGTTCTTGATTCGTTTTGCCGCAAACTTCAGAAGCTTGCCAAACTCGGAAAGTCGCCACGGGATGAAGAAGAGAAGGGCCATCACGGCGAGTTCGCGGAGTTTCCCCGGCAAGAAAAAAAAGAGCGACCTGAGCGTAGACGGCCTCTTGGCTCTCGCCTTGAGAAGGACAGTGCTAAACTTGCCGTAGTCAATCGCATTCCGAAGGAAAAAGATAGGGTTGTCGACCATAACGAAATCATGTGTCGTCGCGTCGGCTTCATCCTCGAGCACTTTCGGGCCGACGACGTTCATCAGCTTGATCGCCATCCCATGTGCATCGGGCTTTCGATCATCACGGACCTGTCCACCATTAGAGAATCGAATCCAGCCGGGGTAACTCTGTGGAGTCCGAAAGAGACCGACACGGTAATTCTCTGGAAGGTCATCGAGCACCGTGAACTCAGCGCGGAGGCAGCCATAGTGGCTCGGGTGTTGATCACGAGGGACTGGACTCGCGTCCCGATTCAAGAGTTCTTCACTTGCCTGAAGAACCCGCGCGATTGCCTCATCTTCACCCGGGGGAATCCGTTCTTCGCCAAGATTCATCGAATAGCTCCTTTGCGACCTAGATCATAAAGTCTTCAAGTAAGCAATTAACGCGAGAACTTCGGGGTCGGTCCAATCGTCCCAGGCAAGCCGGTACGACTTTCCTGGAGATCCAACCTTACCCTCGAGATCGATCCACTCCGACTGATCGTGCCCGGCATTCGATTGACCATCTTTCGAGGTATCATAGAGACGGGCACTCCGATTCTCGGCCCGGAGTCGATCCCAATGATCGATTGACCACTCCCAACCAACATTGTCTTGATCAAACGAAATCGCCCCCCGAACAAAGACGGGAGTTTGATCACGGAGTTTCGGTACGAGCAAGTGCATTAGCGTTGGTACCGCACCATTGTGAAGGTATGGAGCTCGTGCCCAGATACCATCGAGTGGCGCAGCGACGTATCCCTGTGACTCCGGGGTAAATCGCCGGATCAATAGTTCTTCTCCGTCCACCTCGAAGTTGGGCTGGTACTCGTTGTCTCCAATCCGAAAGCGGAGGTCGGCGGGCTGAAAACTGGCAACCAGCGATGCCTTCGTCAGCTCAAAGGCAACGGGTGTGACTACTTTTGCTCGGTTTGGGTCGGTCCCGAGATCGAAGACCGTCAGTGGGTTGCCGTCTCCGCGACGCTGGTCTTCTCGGTGGCACGCAAGACAGTTCGTTTCGTAGAGAATCCGTCCTCGATCGATTAGCGCTGGAGCGGGCATCTCGAAGGGATAAATTGGCGGAGGGAGGTAGTCAATGAACTCAGAGATCACCGTGTTAGCGGTGATGTCCATCTGATCGGGCCGCCCTACGAGACCGAGTGAGGCGATCAGATTCCTCGCCAGGACGTCACGGATGTTCCCATCCCATTGCCACTGCTTTCTAGTCCATTGGTTCCAGACCGACGGGACATCATTCTTGGTCGCCACTGGGGAAAAGACTGCTGTCGGGTCCAACCCCGCGGCAACAACGAATGCGGCGATCCCCGTCCCCGATGATTCGATCAACCCTGGAGGCCCCCCGGTTGCATTTGGCGCATTCGGCTTGTGGTACGCGACGGTCGCAAGGCTCTCAAGGCTCTTGAGCTTCACTTCAGCCGCACGCTTCATGAGTTCCAGGATCCCACCTTCCTCGGCGGGCTTCCCGAGCAGCTCTTTGAACATCGCGACTTGGCGAGCCTCTTCAACAAGACCATAGCCTTCCGCATCCTTGAAGAAGTAATTGGGATCAGTCGCATGGTACTCGTCGACCAACCGGATTATGAGTGCCTCAAACTGGTCAATCCGATCGTCGTCGAGGTATTTCACCAAGAACGTCGAAAGCGTCGTGTTGTACTGATTAAGGAGGATCTCGGTATTCGGTGCACCTTCGAGAACTTGAATGGTGCCGTTCTCCAGCCGGACCCGACCGGTGTGGCAGCCGGCACAAGTCCGGATCGACATACTTAGGGGGATCTGATCGCCGGGGCGGCCAGGAGTCCAGGTAAAGCCGATCGGGAGAGGTCGGTTGCGAGCGCTGGGACGAGGATCGGTCCAGAAGCCGAATTTCGCAAAGGGATTATCTCCCGGTGTACCGAACAGCGGTTCATCAGGATCCTCAGGACTCACTTCTCCGAGTTCGATCGCCAGCTCTGGGAGAATCCGGAAGAGAATCTGGGGGACCAGCTCCGCCCCGTTCGCTCCGGTCGGCCCATAAGCATAAAACTCGTAAGGAACAATCAGTTCACTTCCGAGGATTTCGCCGGCCGGATCGAGCTTGCTCAGGCGTACCGTCTGATTGAGGTAACGCTCAATCTCCGATGCACGCGCTGCCAATCGACCTGCTCGATCGGTCTCGGGAAGCTGCTTGCCGACCACAGGGAGTTGTTGCTGAATCGTTGTCGTCTCTTGGCTTGGTGGTCCTTGCACAAAGACCACGCCAATTGCCGCTAACGGTACGATGACTGTCGACAACACCATCTTTTGATTCCCCGTTGGCCGCCATTCTGATCTTGGTCGAATCAATAAGTGACCGCGCTTCCATTCCCAAACCAGGAAAGGAAGGCTTTTTTCTGGCGATGGTTGTTGCGAAACGAATCTGACTCACTGAATTCGCCATCGTCGCGCATTGATTGTTCCATCAACCTAATCTCGTGGTTCGTCACAAACCAATTCATCCCGAACGGGATGGGATTCTCGAAGATGAACGTTTCGAAGAACCGCTTCTCGGTACCTTCGTTGAAGACTTGGTCGAGTTCCGCCACGAGGAGATCGTTCCGGTAGGCCATACTGCTCCCGAGTGCGGAGAATGCCGCCGACGGGGGAGTCGTTAAGGCGTGGAGGCCTTGAGTCAGTCGACTGATCATCCAAGCGACTGCACTCTCTGACTCCCCGATTGGCGGTCCGGTCCAGATACGTTTACGCTCCACTTCACTCTGTGAAGCCCGGATCTGAATCAACGCAATTCCGGAGGTGTGGTTCTTGATCCAGTCCCGGTTCTGGAGTGCCCAATTGGTCGCAAGATCAACACCGTAGTTGTCGTAGTAGCCGGCATCAACGCCCCGACGGATCGGTTTGACTGGGAGGCTCGTTGCCGGCGAGAGATACGGAAAGTTTGCATTCATCCGGACGGCGGTCGCGACGGTGAATTCATCGCCTTGGTCGTCATCTGGATAGGGATTACGGTTGTGATCCAGACCGTATGCCGCAGGGAATGCCCTAAAGAACTCGACAGCCGATCGCGAATAGAGGCGGTTTTTTCCACCCCACTCACCGAGTTCGAACGACTCTTGATCGCGTAGAAGTCGCTTCGAATCTTCCTCATTCGCGGCAATGTACGACACATCACTCCGAACCGTGTTCCGAGCTTCTGTAAGCCCAAAGACATCGAGGTTGCTAAAAAGCAGCCGACGTCCGGTTTCGACCACCATCGGCGAGAGAATCATCGAGGGCCGCCATCCCTCGCGCTCCCCCTCCCGAAGTTCCGAGAAGGGGATCTGCAACGTCGTCCACTGCTCCTCCAAGACATCACCGCGATCACGGCCCTGGAGGAAGGGGAAGAGCCCGTTCCAAAGATCCGACTTGATGATCCGTTCTGCAACGGGCGTCAAACTATCACGGTCTGACTCCTCCTCAAGCCGTTGTGTCGGCCCCTCTCCACACTGCCGGAGGGTCGGAGAATACGGATCAGTGTCTTTCGGAGCATTGAGCAAGGCCACGGCGTAAGCTGCACCGACCATCCCACCCGAAGCCCCCGTAATCAGCCTGGTGTGGTTCATGATTTGGGGACACTGGTCGGAGAGTTCTTCCAAGACTGTCGTCGTCCAGAACGACGCTCGATAAGCGCCTCCCGTGGTTGTGACAAGCACGAGCCGAGGCTTGCAGTGATCGCGTGTGTGACGCCTTCCCCATGCCTCAAGAGTCTCCCGATCACTAAGTAGGATCGAAGGAAGCACGTCGGTCACATCCCCGCGTTGGATTCTCAATTCCTCGTGGTCGAGTTCCTTCGGTCCCCGCTCGTAAGTGTTTTCAGAATCAGGAGGGGAATTATAGTACCGCTCGAGACCGCGATAGCGATACTTAAACGGTCTCGAATTGACCACGAGGAGATAGCCAACGAACCCGACCACAATCAGAATCTGCAGATCCGGCGCAAGTGAAATGAGAAAGAGATAGGCCAAGCACGCCAGATTGAGAACAAGACAGATCCCAAGGCCTGGAGAAATTCGCCTTGGGATGATCGGGACTCGCCCTGGAAGCAAAAGGATCGCTGAAAAGGTCAGCGCGAACATGAGGATAAAGCCCCCGATGCTTTGCACAGCGTGCCTGGCGACCTCGGCATCACCGTCAAATGAGGAGAACCGCGAAACCGACCAGGTGTGGAGATCACCTAAGAGTTCCATCGGAGTGTTTAAGCGGGGTACAAACTCGCCAAAGAGATAGCCGACTGCAATCGCGGTGAGACCACCAAGAGTGTATCCGACCTTTTCAACCCACCAACGTGCGATCGGTCGGGAACCTGGTGGCCGGACCCGTCTTGCGAGGTCAGGAGTCGGTAAGACGACACAGACTCCAAACATTAACAAGAGCGGTAACGACGCCCAGAACTGAAAGACGAAAGCAGCCAGCGTCCGGATGTGGAATCTGAGCTTGAGCGGTCCGAAGACTCGGAGCATCAGAACTGTACCGAGATCGGGATCTGACCCCAGAATGAGCTCGCGAGGCTTATCTTGACTGCCCCCCTTACCCTCTTCCATTATCCGAGCAGGGTTCCTGACCACGTCCCAAAAACTAAAATCTTTATTACTGTCACTGATCGTTGCCCAGTGCTTGCTCCACTGATCCCAGTTCTCCTCGACTCGATCAAAATGATAGATGAACTCAGCGAAGTAGATTGAGATCGTGACTGTTAGAATCAGGAGGCCAACTCCAAATCCACTGAAGAGTGATCGCCAGAAGTTCCACCAGCGACCGTCGGGGCTATCTCGAAAGAGGCTCGGGACACCGTAACCAGCCCCAAGTTGCCCCGAGACCATCAGCGCCACTAACGCAAGTGGAATCAGCAATTGCCAATGCTCACCGAATCTCCCGCCTATTCCTAATCGTGAAAAGAGGTAGACCCAAAGCGCCACGGCGATAACCAACCCCCAGAGCACGAACACGACAATTGTCCGGGTCATTGGCTTCCACCGTGTCGTATTTGCTACGTCGGACATGTTAATCATCTCCTCTTACTGTGATGAACTTACTGTGATGCACCAGACATCTAGCGAGCCCGTTCCCAATCGAGCCGCGTTAATGATGCGACATAAGTGTCATCAGATGACGGAATGTTGCGCTTTAAAACATCCGAGATCGTCTTGGTCGATTCGATGATTTCAATGCCCGCATTCGAAAACGTCTTTGAGTGGTAGATGTTTTTATTAAGCAGTGGATTAGTCAATGCTTGAGAAAACGCGTCGACTCCAACCATCCGTCCGACCAAAGCACCCACGACCGCGTTGGGACGGACGTCTTCGGCGAAGAGACCGACGAAGAATTCGACGCAGTTCACACGACCGTTATAGAGTTCCTTCAGTGCGTCGCGACGTCTTTGGCAACTGGTGATCTGATCGAAGCTTGTTACCTTCGGAAAGTCAAACCGTGCGCGATACTCGTTGTAACTAGCGAGCCGAGCAGCACGCCCATGCATGAGACTCCGCTCGGGAATTCTGAGTGGATTGTGAAGAACGCTCGCCGTGTTGAAGAGCCCAATCTCTCCCGCTGGCTGCCGACTCGCCGCATCGAAGAGCTGGCCCAAACCACGATCGATGACTAATTGATTGTTGAACAGTGCGTTGAAGAGCGGGACAAACTCGCCCTGACCAATGTCGTATGCATCGGGAACCAAGGGATGCCACCGATACAGCAGGTTGAACTCGACTGACATATGGTTTTCACGATACCAAGCCGCTCCCCCGGAGATCGGTGCATCAACTGCAAAGCGAAAATGATAGGGCGCAATATGATTAATGTACTCCTCGATTACGATCTTAATTAAGATTACGATCAAGATATTTCGTGTTGTCTGAAAAAGCCGCTCGTCATCCCAAGTTGGATGGGCCTTCGCAAGAACATCGCAGATCCGGTTATGCTCACGGAGGAAAAGAGTGTTGAGCATCACGTAGCCAATCTGGTTGTTCGCGCGGTCTCCTCCCCAGGCAAAGAGTTTTGGTTTTAGGGTAAGAACCAACTCGCTTGGGAGCTTATCCTCAGGGAACTGGGGGCGAAACTCCTCAAAGGCGGGGGTATTCTCGTACTGTCGAAACGCTTTGGCGGTCGCCCCGTGTTCGTCTGCATAAAAAAAGAGCGGATATTCCTCGTCGTTGGGGCCGAGCCGCTGACTCTTTAGTTTCCCCCCTTGATGTGAACGAATCATCGTCGTCACTTCTTCGGTTCGACCGTAGAGGGGAGTGAGGTCGATATCATGATTCGACGTATTTTTAAATTCATTCTTATAGTGTGTTCTTAAAAAGCCATCGGTAAACCACTGCGCGAAGTGCGCGAAGAGGACGGTCGACTTGGGATCCTCTTTCATCTGTCCCTCAGGCCGTCTGAAGAGATCGACGACCTCGGCGATATCCGGCAAAGTGATTCCGTTCACTGAGACAGGTGGTAAATGGCGGGCAGACCATGTCCGATCCCGGAGGGAATACCATGACGTGTACTCCCCCATCGTGCTGAGGCGATACTCGCCCGGCTTTGTCTCATCCTCCTCTGCAATCGTACTGTGAGTAAACGGACGCGGCGGTGTCTTTGCGATCGCCCCGTTCACCAGTTTCTGATTGAACCAACGCCTTGCGGGCTCGATCGACTGGATGAATGACCAAAAAAAGCTGAAATTAGTCAAGGCGAAGGCCGACAATCGGTTTCCAAATCCGTCACGACTCACATCACGGGATGATTGTTTCGACACTGTCGGTGCGCTCATGGTGAGTTACTCCTAAACAACTGAGAACCAGAGAGGTGCTAATCATAGCGAGCGCACTTGCCTAAAGCGAGTAAGAACTACAATCTAAAGCCAAAGTGGCGTTGAGCGTGAACATTAATTCACATGACACGAGCAAAACAGCATCATTTTTATTGTGTACAAACGATCCATTCTACTGCCAAGAGCTAAGAGTCTGAATGATCCACCTTGGGACTATCACCTAGTTCTTTTCCCAATAGAGTCCGTTGTTGTGATAACGAACGTAGTGGGTTTCATAATAAGTTTGGTCGGGATGGCTCTGAGGATCGTAACCCCCTAATCGAACCCACTCTCGAAAAATTTCCCATTTTTGGGCCGCGGTGAGTGAGTCGTCAGGCGCGTCCACACTCGACGAGGACCAGTAGAGCCAAAAGAGATGCCCTTCTCCTTCAGGGACACAGAGCGCAAAGAGATCAGGACCAGGCCCGGGCCCGCGTCCTTGCGGTGGTTCAATCTGGGCAATCCTGATCGACTGGTTCATCGGGGTCTGTGGCCAGCCATCTTGTGCGGAAGCGTTCCGCAGAAACGCCGCGAGCGCGGCAGCGGCCAACACTTCGTCTGCGGGTTGAGTTAACTCCGGATATTCGGTAGTAACTTCAGACCAAATCGCCCCTAACTCATCGTTAATAGGTTTCTCGAAACGTCTTAGGGTCAACAGGTCAGATAGAAGATCCTGGTCAAGTTGACGAACGCCAGGTCTTCGCTCGAGGATTACTCCTTCACCGTCGATCACGAAATCGAGCGACTCCGACTTGGGCCGATTTGCTCGGTCAAATTCGGACGGAAATCGCACAACCGCCACGGGCTCACGGTATCGAAGTGCTACTTTCACATGATTGGGATAAGAACGCTCGATTCGTTCGACCGATTGAACCCAGCGGACATTCTTGAAGGCGCGATGAATCGCTTCGAGGTCAAGATCGATCGCAGAGCCTCCTTCGAACGACTGGAGTGCGGGGAGTGCCTCTCGGAGTATTGCCTGACGTCCGCCCAGAAGCCATGGAGGTGGCCCAGGCTGAAGCTCAATCGACTCTTTCCACTGGTAAACGGTCCGCTGGTGAATCCAATCGCGGACGACCTGAGGGAGTCCCGAGGTCAAGAGAAGGCAGAGTCCCAGCATAGCCGCCGTAGCGATCGCAGCTCGACGACCTCGATGGCCGATGAGGCGGACGAAGGCGAGAGGACTGGAAGTACCGACGCTGTCAAACTGTCCTGATTCGGTAACTCTTGGGTTATCCGAGCTTGATTCCGCGGTGATTGCCTGGTGTTGCATGTTAGGGTCTTCCTGCCATTGGAGTGGAACCAACGAGTCCCACCCTCCGGACGGTCAACTCGAACCAAGCAACAGATCGGCTTACCAGACTTGGATCTGAAGCTCTAACTCATAGCCGAATCGCTTCATTACCTCCTCCCGAGCCAGATCGATCAATTGGAGGACTTCGGCGGACGACGCGCCAGGTTGCGCCACGATGTAATTGGCATGCCGATCCGAAACTTCAACAGACCCGACTTTTTTCCCTTTGAGCCCCGCCTGTTCGATGAGTGCCCCCGCCGAAACCTCGGGAGTCGGATTCTTGAAGATACAGCCTGACGATTGATGGCCGTAGGGCTGATTTTCCTTCTTCAGGATCCAGATCCGTCGCATCCGACGGACAACATCCTCCGGTTCATCAGCCTCGAGTCCTAAAGTCACAGAGAGGATAATCCCATCATCGAGGTTCGACTGACGGTAGGAAAAGAGGAGGTCGTCACGTTCGCGAGTCCGCATACTCCCGTCATTTGGGTCAAGCATCATCACTCGATGGACTAAGGGACCGATCGAACCCTGTCGACCTCCACTATTTCCTCGGACAGCTCCTCCGACGGTTCCAGGAATTCCAGTGAGACTCTCTAAGCCGGAGAGACCAGAGCGAGCCGCCTGGGAGATCAGCGCTGTTAAAGGTACAGCTGCTCCTGCAGTGATCTCGTTACCTTCAATCGCAACATCGGCGAAGGAAGGACTTTCGAGTTGAATGACTAGCCCTTTTACCCCTTGATCGCGAACGAGTATGTTCGATCCACTCGCAATAACTCGCCAAGATAAATCAGCATCCCGACAGCGCTCAAGCAATTCCGTGAGGGCCTCAGTAGTCGATGGCCTCGCAAAGAATTGGGCAGGTCCGCCGAGTCGAAACCAGTTCAACGGGCTTAGCGATTCCGCAACCCGTACGGGCTCCATCGTCTGGTCAAACGGCTCCATCGTCTCAACGACCCTTCTCGTCCGAGTCGAGTCCTAGCTCAACCGGTTTGCCTAGTGTCGGCCAGCGAGATCTGTCGACCGCACGATTAATCCATCTTCCGTGACAGTCACCTCGGGCCCTGATTCTTGCCGCGTGTCGACTTAAATCGACATCTTCTTGTGCCGCATCCTAGCTCTGATCCGCTCTTATCGTCAAGCATTCTGCGTCGTTAGAACGAGCCGACTAGCGACAGCTTGCCCAAAATTGGCAAATGTATTGATCTCTTGTGACGAGCCGCGTTGCTGCAATTTCACTTCAAAGTTAAAATCCGTCCGAAATTACCACCTGGTCACCATTCTCGATTTGATTCCAATGAACCGCAACGGGGGTTGTCATGAGGCATAGACGATTTTGGATCTTCGCGATTTGGCTGGGCCTTGGGGCTTCCGCTCTGGCCGACAATCCCCAATCACTATTGCCCTCGGTGCCTAATGACTGGAAAGTCGATCTGGTCGCAGAAGCACCAGCAATCCTCTACCCAACTGCGATCGTCGAAGCCCCCGACGGTACCATCTACTTGGGTCAAGACCCAATGGACATGCCGGGGCCACCGACCACACCAATCGACTCTGTACTCGCTTTAAGACCCGATGGCACAACAACGAAGTTCGCCGAAGGGCTTTGGGCGGTGATGGGGCTTGAGTGGATTGAGGATTCACTCTACGTCATGCACGCCCCTTATCTTTCTGTGTTTCGGGATCGGGACGGCGACCTGAAAGCGGATGAACGTATTGATCTTGTCACCGGGCTAGGTCCCGAACTCCCAGGCTTCAGTGGTCTGAACGACCACGTCGCCTCCGGTATCCGACTCGGCATGGACGGCTTCTTGTACATTGCCGGAGGTGACCAGGGGTTCCCCGAAGCTTTCGGGCGGGATGGCGCCAGGATTCAGCTCAAGGTGGGTGGTGTAGTTCGAGTTCGCCCTGACGGGACGGATCTTCAGATCGTTTCGACCGGTGAACGTAATCCGCTCTCGGTGATGCTTACCCAAACGGATGACGTTTTTACCTACGGTAATGATGATGACAGTAAGCGCTGGCCAAACAGTCTGACTCATCACATCGTCCGAGGACATTATGGTTATCCGTACGAGTTCTTACTCCACCCCGATCGCTGCCTTCCTGTCGTCGCCGGACAGATCGGGGGCGCCGGGGCTCAGGGGATGATCTACAAGGAAGCCGGATTACCCGAACGCTACCAAGGGAATCTCTTTGTCTGCGACTGGGGACTGCAAACCGTCTTTCGCTATACAGTAGAACCGAGTGGGGGCAGTTTTCGAGTCACTTCGAAAGAACTGTTTGTGACTGCCGGTACGGTCGCCGATTTTCGACCCTTCTCGGTAGGTCCCACTGCTGATGGTCGCGGTCTCTATATCGTCGATTGGGGAATCGGCAATTGGCTCGTTGCCACCGCGAAAACGGGCCGACTCTATCGGATGACCTATCAAGGAACTGATGTCCAAAAACTTCCCAACTACAAAACCGACCTTGAAAGACTCGATCATCCCGCTCATTCTGCACGGTTGCGCGCTCAGCATTCGCTTGCGAGGAAAGCTGGAGATAGCGTGGATGACCTTGTTGGTCTACTTCAAGATGAGCGCAGTTCGACACAGAGTCGCCTCCACGCAATCTGGACCCTCGATCAGATCCAGGGAGAAAGGGCCGAAGCCGCACTCCGGAGTGCGCTCGACAGTTCAGTGCCGATGGTCCGTGCTCAGGCCGCGCGACGAGCAGGAATCAGGGCGGACCAGCTCAGCGAATCTGCACTGGTTGATCTCCTGAATGACACCGAACCTCTCGTTCGTCGCGAAGCAGCAATTGCACTCGGTTCCATCGGCCTGCCTACCGCCGTGCCAGCGTTGATGGAGCACTTAAACGATCTCGATCCCTTTACCGCTTGGTCAATACGAACTGCCGTCCGACATCTCGGGGTGATCGACTCCGATTTAATCGTTGATGCTCTCAAGGATCCGAACCGACGAGATGACGTACTAGAATTGACCGACGAATTCTGGAGCACTGGCGTGGCGGTTGGTCTTGCGACTGCAGCTGATTCGGTTGAAAACCCCTCGGTTCGAGCACGGATCGTCACAAACTTAGGCGAAATACTTTTCAAATATTCCGAATGGAATGGACAGTGGTTCGGAACCAATCCGCTCGCAGGTCGGATGCCCCAAAAGACCGAGCACTGGGATCCTGAGGCCATGCAGGTCATCAGTTCAGCGCTAGTCCGCGCGCTGAAGGATCCCGACCGAACTGTGCGGGGCCGAGCGATCGTTGGGCTCCGTCCGATTGGGAAGCCAACAGCACGTATCTTTCGCGCTCAACTCGATCGCGAGCAGCATGGAGAGAATCTCCAGGCACTCGCCCTCATTCTTGGCGATCTGGGTGACTTAGAATCTGCTCCTGCACTCGGGCGGCTTGCTCAGAACCAGTCAGCCCCCCTAATCGCTCGCGAGGCTGCTGTCGACGCACTCGGAAACCTCCAAGGACGTCCCGCGTGGACTCCACTATTTTCGTTGGTCTTCAACCGAGCAACGCCTCCCGAACTCATCGGGCGGGCGATCCCTAAACTCGGGGAGGCTAACGTATTGCCAGCCAATGACCTCGCGAGCTTTCTCGACCATGAGGATTCGGACGTACGCTCTGCGGCGGTAACGACGCTAGCGGAAATGAGTAAGGTTCCCGAACATGTACAGCAACGGCTACTAGGGCTGCTCGAAGACCCTGACACTGCGGTTGTAATCGCTGCGGCCGAAGCGCTGGTAACACTGGACTATCAGCCAGTCATTCCCAAGTTTCTCGGCATGGCCAATGCAGAGATCATGGATCCGAGACTCCGGACCATTGCGATTGCCGGCCTCACAGCTCTACCAAACCTGCCTTCGATTCCCCTCTATCTTGACTCGCTTGACAATCGAAACCCCGAACTTCGGAAGGCAGCCGAATCTGCACTCCTCCAACTCGGCGAAGCAGCCTATCCAGCGATTGAAGAGTATGCTACTTCCAGCTCCCTCAGCCCCAATACGGCCGAGGCCGTCTCGCGACTCTTAACTCGATTCCAACCAATCATTTCGTGGAACGTCATCGGACCATTTGCCCGTACAACAGCCCGTGTGTTTCTCGGAGAGGAGACGATCGATTTCGAACAGCCTCACTCGGGAGTTGAGGGGCGAGAGATTCGTTGGGAGTCAAGGACAGGTGAACCAGGTACTGGTCGTTTAGTGATCGAGGACTTTAAGGAAGGGCAGGGAGATTTCGGCGGGTTTGGTTACGATAGCAATGGTTCCCCTGATCTAGCGGCATTCGCCGTAGCAGAAATCGATTCACCCGCTGCTCGCGACGCGATGCTTTTGATCGGCTCTAGTGGGGCCCTCATTGTTGAGCTCAATGGTGAAGTTGTACACACCTTCAACGAATACTCAGGCCGGCCGTTCGATCCTGATAGCGATCGAGTCCGGGTTCAACTCCGCTCAGGGTCAAATCGGCTTCTCATCCGGACCCGCCAGGGAATCGGTACATGGGCGTTAAGTGTTCAAGTCTCTCAACCGGAGGCAACTTTTCTGGTCGATCCTCCGCGTGTCAATCCGATCGATGTGCTCGCGTCCTTTGCGCTGGACCACACTGGTGACCCAGAACGAGGTGAGACACTGTTTTTCGACCCGAATGGCATTGGTTGTGCGAAATGCCATGCGGTGAACGACCGAGGTACTGCTGACATTGGCCCCAACTTAACAGGCTTAGCCTCTAAGTACGATCGCGCGGAGATTATTCGGTCGGTACTCGAACCCTCAGAGCGAATCGCGACCGGCTACCAGCCGGTTGTGGTCGCGACAGACGACGGACGGGTCTTAAGCGGTTTGGTCCGTGACGAGTCAGGCCCGGACTTGGTTCTTGCCGACATCGACGCCAAAATCAGAAGAATCCCGAAGGACGAAATCGAAGCGCGACGAGTCGGTGAACTCTCGATCATGCCGGTCGGGCTTGTCGAAGTGCTCTCCCCTGACGACTTTAGCGATCTCATTGCTTACTTGTTAAGTCTTAAGGCTCCCCAGAGCAATTCGGGAGCCGACAATCGGTAGTCACCGCAGTTCGAGATGGCTTTTCAATACCACCAACAATGAGGAAACTCGCAATGCCCACTTTCTCCTTAGTATTCTTCCTAGCTCTCACTTTTTCTCCGAACGAACTCAATGCAACTGGGTCCGATCTCCCGGTTGTCGTATTGATCGGCGACTCCATTCGCCTGGGTTACGCCAACGAAGTCGCCCAGCTTTTAGAGGGTACAGCGACTGTAGAGAGTCCGAAGCCGAACGGTGGTGACAGCCGTAATGTCCTCGCCAATCTCGACGACTGGGTAATTGCCGTCGACCCGGCAGTGGTCCACCTCAATGCCGGACTTCATGACCTCCGTTTTGATCGTGACTCACAATCTCATCAGGTCGGACTAGATCAGTACCGGAAGAATCTTGACCAGATCCTTGGCAGAATTGAATCGGAAACGGGCGCAACAATCATCCTCGCAACCACTACACCTGTGATCGAAGAGCGTCACAATACTGTTAAGCCGTTTGACCGTTTCAATGAGGACATCGACTTGTACAATGAAGTCATCAAAGAAGTCCAACAGAAACACCCCAACGTGATCTTGAACGATCTTCACAAGTCGGCGACTTTACTTGGACTGGACGAGGCCCTGGTCGCTGACGGAGTGCACTTTACACGCAATGCAAGTAAGGCGTTGGCCCGACGTGTAGCATCTGCGGTCGAAGAGGTGATTACGGAGTCACCTTGATCCCTCGGGAGTTACTCGATCAACGGCGGTCTTGAGAACTTTGACACCCCCTTCCGGCGACTTCCAGACAACGCGGAGCATCTCTGGATGCTCCGCATAGAGTCGAACGAGCGGGTCATCGGGAGCTGACGCAAAGCGATTAGGTGCAACGAGCAAATACCCGACCTGATACCTCTCGATTTCAGCGAGAATCGTCTCAGTGGTATACGCGGGTTTAATCCCAGTACATCCGGTCTGCCAATAGACTTCCGCCGGATATGAAGACAGAACCGGTCCCTGTTGACTCCCAAACTTGACGATCCAGTCACAAGCTGCATCAACCTCGTAATGTGACTGACGTTCCTCGGCTGCCTTTGTGGTTACGATGGCATAAAGAGAGTATGGGAAAGCTACCACAGCGAGCAGGATGGCTAGCTTGAATCTCGATAGTCGAAGACGCAACCAAGATGTAAAGACAACCAATCCTTCGAGCGCAATGATCAGGAGTGCTGGGACAAGCGGGACGAGGAATCTGCCCGCTTCCGTAAATGGCCAGAGAAAGAGCAAGCCTAGATTCGTGCTGACGAGGATCGCTGCAAATCGCGTTCGGTCCTGCTTGAACGCCAGCACAATACCAGCCATGAGGACTCCAGTCACAACCATTGCGACACCTATGACAACGGCACGGTACTCGGGGGCGAAAACGGTCCCGACTTCTACCACCGGGGCACTCAAGACATCCGGAAGCCGGAGCGAATAGAACCATGAATTCTCCCCAATGACTCCAAGCCAATTGCGATCAGGTAGAAGTCTGAGTTGAGAATGTTCTGACTTGGTCAAGAGTCGGATTACCCAAGGAAAGACTATCAGCGACGTCATCACAATAATTGAGAGGAGAACCCTCCACTGACGTCTTATGACTAACTCGATGGTGACCGCAACCGCAATGGTGATACCGATATGCCGCGTCACCATGACGATGCCGAGCAATATACCGAGCAATGCGCCCTCAAACTGATGTCCAGGACGTAGTCGCGCGTTCAACAAAATCGCTAGTTGTCCGAGCATAAAATACAATGGTTCAGAACGTATCGCTCCTCCTTCGCGGACCCATTGCCAATTCATCGCAAGCGCAATACCGAGTACAAAGGCAACCTTTAAAGAATAAAGCTGCCGAAACCAATAGAATGCCAGAAGAGTTGCGATTACGGTACAAGAAACAGAAGCAGTGTGGGCAGCCAGCGCGGAGCGTCCTGTGATAGACCACAGGGCGGCAAGAGAACTAGGGTATCCAGGAGGGAAATGGTAGTGCGGCGGCTTCTCGGGATGCTCAATGTTACAGTACCTGCCCAAGGTCTGAATCGACTCTGCCAGCATTGCATAGCCAGCTCCGTCGAATCTTGGAGGTTCGTCAAATCCGGTGTTCGAGGCCGTGCACAATGTTGCCACGACTCCTACAAGAAGAACCGAAGCTCTTTCAAACAATTGCTTTCGACCCGGCGACACAACCACTCTTCGCTACTCCAGTGACTTAGCGATCGACAATGAATTGGCGGACACGTTCGACGAGCATCGACGCAACCCCAAGTACCCCGGGATCGAGCGTTTCAACCTGACCACTGCTTCGGACTAGTTGGAGCTGGTGGTACCCCTGACGGTATTGCAGCAGATCATTACCAACGACAAGATCGAGTTGATTGGCACAACATAGATCCTTTGACTTTTGAATCAGTTCGTTGACGGATGAGCCCGCGACCAACTTGAAGCCGACCAGGAATGAATGGGGAGCCGACTGACGTACACTCGCAATCACCTTCTGTACCCGACGACAACGGATGATTAGCTCTTCCTGGGAAGACTCGATCTTCCCCTGGATTGGGATAGGTTCATAATCAGAGACCGCCGCAGCAAGGAATACGGCATCATAACGTTCTCGGACGAGACAATTCTGGAGTACCGATTGATACTCAGAGACGGTTCCATTCCTCAATTGAATGAGCTGAAGCCGATCTCGATGTTCTTTCCACGTCTGAAAGATCCGAGTGGTCTCCGAATCAAATGCACGCTTCGTGAGGTCGAGGTCGATCAAATGAAGCTGGGATCGAATCGGGATGACTGCGCCGGGAGTCTGTAGGTGGGTTACAGAATCACCGTACCGAAGCCAGGACTCCGTGATCTCGGCCGAGAACTTTCCAGTCGAACTATTACGGATTGACCGTACTTCGTCGATTGGTGCGATTGTCCCTCCTGCAGTGACGAGTATCTTGAGCATGAGGGCTAACGATTCCGAAAGGTTCCGACGTTACCAGACTCTTTGCGAGATCGATCCGACGCCGTAAGCTAGCGCTTGAGTAACGCCGATTCTCAAGCCTTGGTAGTCGACCGATCGAGCGATCCACATGAGTACGATACGCCCCCACGATCCCACTGCCCAAGAGTTATTCGACGAGATTTCGAGATGGCCAATCTATGATCCGCACTCGCACATCGATGCGCAAAGCCCAGCCTCCCGTAATCTCGACGAAATTCTCGGGTATCATTACTATACCGAACTCGCCCATTCTGCAGGTATGCCGGCCAGTCTGGTTGCCCCTGAACTGCGACCTTTAGATCGTGCACGGAACCTGGCGAGCAATCTCGCCACGATTGACAATACGGTCCAATACTCCTGGCTCTTGGAAATCGCTCAGACATTCTACGGCTTCGAGGGCGATCGTATTGATACCGACTCGATCGAATTCCTCTATGAGCGTGCCGATCATCAAGAGGATGGTAGGGATTGGGATCAAGATGTCTGGGAGAGAACGAACCTCGAAGCCGTTTTCCTAACGAACGACTTTGATGACCCACTTCGGGGATGGGACACAGATCGTTTTGTCCCCTGTCTCCGTACGGATGACCTAGTCCTAAAGCTCCATGAGCATCGGACGGTTGAACGTCTTCAAGCATCGACAAACAGCAGCGTCGAAGACATCTCAACACTGAGAGAAGCAATTGCGCAGCGCTTCAGCTATTTTGTCGAACATGGGGCGAGAGCATGTGCAATCAGCCTTCCTCCTGACTTCAGACCAACGCCGGCTGCGCCGATCCGTGCACAAACCCCGATCCGTCGGGCGCTTAAGCATCTCGAACTACGACCCGATGAACATGCAGAGATTCGGTCGTTTGTTTTCTGGACACTTGCTGAACTCTGCGCTGACTTCAAGTTACCGTTTGATCTCATGATTGGGCCAATCCGGAATGTCTATCCCGATGGAGTCGCTGGGGGACGTGATCTCTTCGACCGCCGCGTCAGTCTGCATGACTACTCAACGCTCTTCAATCACTTCCGCAACGTTACCTTTCCGGTCTCTACACTATCACCCGACGCTGGACCCGAGCTGGTTGCCTTCGCTTGGATCTTTCCGAATGTCGTGCCCAATGGTCACTGGTGGTACTCAAACGTCCCCGGGTTCATCGCTGCCGATCTTCAGACCCGACTCCAGGCTGTTCCGAAATCGAAACAGATCGGTTACTACTCAGATGCTTATAAGCTTGAATTTATTCTGCCAAAATTCAACATGTACCGACGATTACTCGCCGAGTACCTCGCCCAAGATTGCGTCCGGATCCGACGATGGTCTACCGATCGGGCCTTAGAATTGGCACGTCTTGTCCTCCGTGACAACCCGAGACGAATCTTCCAGAAGCAGTCCTGAGCGTGAGATTGTTCATCCACATTCGGGTTGGTAACACTCAGGGCCTCCTGCTCATTTAACTGGCTTCGTCGCAAGACTGCTAGAGGAGGTTTGGAGGGGCTTGGGCCCAAATTCGTAGATCTCAACTCGTTCTTTACGAGTAGGATGGCGACTCGACATCGGGACCAAGTATACCTTCTGTTCCACGAGATTGTACTTCTTGCCCATTTTCTGAAGCCAAGAAGTAATCTCTTCGGTCTCTTCGGATCGTGGATTGGCGAGCACACAGAGTAGGGGTCGATCGTCTGTTGGCGTGGTCGGCGATCGTGTTTGGTGCAGCTTACGCGGGGTATAAATCGCTTGATTACAGAAATAGACAGGACGATCGAGGTGGATCGAATTCCAATCCCCAATGCCATAATCCCAACGAACGCAACGGACTTCGCCCCGAGCCTCAAGAGTAGGCCAAAGGGTCCGCGCAAATGAACGAGCCCGTTCAGCATGTTCCGAGCGATAGGGATGGCTCAGTTCTCCTATAAGCGGTACGACACCAATCGCAATGAGTGCTGCGACCGAAATCCTCCACACTCTTCGTTGTGTACTCTCCCCAGGGATCCGTTGCAGGAGATCCCACACTCCAGCACCGATCAAGAGGCAAGTCGCTGGCGCCGTGTACTGCATGAACCGAGCGGATCCACCATAGGGATATCGGTGGAGGGCAGCAGCGCAGAAGGCTAGTAGCAGCGGCATGACACAAACCAAGACAACGGTCTTTCGATCTGTTCGCCAAAGAGACGTCCCTCCGACTATAGCCAAGAGGAAAGACACCGTACTTCCTCCCGCCTCACCCCCACAGGGATAAGCCATCAAGTGTCCGGTGTGGGTCCGAAGGAACCATAACGGTAGCCGCCAAGGTTCTGCTAACGGAGGAAAAGTGTGCTCCCAATCGGGCTGCATCGCTGACAAGGTCGCCGC
>CAZEAN010000013.1:0-71699 GCA_964510225.1 uncultured Isosphaeraceae bacterium | reverse complement strand
GCCTCATTGCCTAATTGATCCAGTGGGAATGGCGGTGAGGTCAGTCGACTCCACGATCGGGACGAACTCATAAACGACATAAACGAGATCCCAGGTCGCCCCTCGTTTGTGTTCAAGAGTATGGACGGGGAAGTGTCGGATCCCCGTAAGGTGATAATTCGCCGACATCGCGTTCAACCAGTCTTGGAACTCGGGGGACTCCTGGGGAAACTCGTTGTAGAGGACACAGCGGAGGGGGTGATCGAGAGCGACAGCCTCGAGCCGGAGCGGCTCGCCTCGGCGGTGGCGTGGGGAAAACATTTGACGGTAACAGAGGTATTGGTCGGTCAGATCGTTATTCCAGTGGCCAGGATCAGCAACGACGCCCATGTCCGTCCCAAGGCAGGCTACTTCAGCATCCCTCGACATCTCCGTCCAGAACCACTCGGCGAACGCTCGCGAACGCGCATCGCTATAGAACTTATATGGATGCGTTAAGTCCCACGTCATCCGGCCGAACCCGAGCATCGCAAGAGCCACGACCACGAACCTGATCCCACGGCGCCGGACTGTCGCTAACGGCGACCTATTGATCAGGAGCGCAAGCCCTCCCCCCATCAAGAGGCAGATGTGGGGCGCGACGTACTGCATGGTCCGGGCACTCAGACCGTAGGGGTAGCGGTGCAGTGCAGCGGCGACTAACCCCATCAGAAATGGGGAGAGGAGGAGTGCTAGCGGAGTCCATTGGCCGCGTCGGCCGAGCATGAATGCACCGACGGTGACACAGAGCGTCGTCACTAGGCTCGCCCCGTTACCACCACCCTCGGGGTAGGCGAATCCGAAGCCGGTGCTCATCCTCAGAAACCAAAAAATGAGGTGCAGCGGCCCACCGGACGGCGGAAAGGCGGGAGCCCAGTCGCGGTGGAAGTAGTCATGATCCTGCGGTGCTGTCTGGTACATCGAGAACAACCCGAGGAATGTCACTGCACTCGCAATTCCGTAGGCGAGGTACGGAATCCTCACCCTCCATGACGATCGGAGCACCAGCGGCAGGAGTGCCAAACCAATTCCCCCTGCCGTCAGGATCGCTGGGAACGAGAGGGCAAGAGCAATCGGTGCTACCAGTACCAACCCCCAGAGCCATGCGGTTCGATCCGGCCGTCGCCACCACTCCACCGCCAGTGCCAGCAAGCTGAGGGAGACGAGGAGGTCGGACGCGTAAGGTTTCACCTCTGCGGCATAGCACAAGGGCCAACCAGAGACGGCGAAGACCGCCACAGCAATAACCAAGCGACTCCCTGAGAACAGTCGACCAGCCAGATGCCGGAACAGCAAGACGCTCAGCAGCCCGGAGAGGATCGGGAAGAGCCGGAGGCTCCACTCGCGGAATCCGAAAAGGGCGACCGATGCCCGCTCAATCTGGAGGAACAGCAGTGGCGCGATCTGGCGGTAGTCGAGCGGCTCAAGAAGGTCAGAGAATCCACGGTCCAGGAAGTTAGCTGCCAACATCGACTCATCGCACCAGAGCGGAAAGTTCAGCAGGTAGCGGACCAGTCGGATCGTCAGCCCAAGGATCACGAAGCCCGTAACGGCACGCAAACTCCAAGCGTCGGATGGGACAGCGGCTGCTTTCGAGTCAATCGCGTGGTTGTCAAGTACGGAGCCGTCGTGGGGGACCATCGGCAACATCTCCTCATCCTGAGGTGTAATTTCGACGATTCGACCGGAACGACTCTGAGCGTAGTCAGCCTCCAGACGCTGCTAACAATCCATCAGTGATGGCAACACAGGTTACAACTAACGCAATCTTGTGCCTTACTCAAGAACCGAAGAGGACCCGCTCGACCCAGGTCGTATCGACTCTGGATTCATTGAAATCACGATTTCGCATAATCCGCTCGTGCAATGATGCCGTCGTCGTAATCCCATCGATTTCTAGCTCGGCCAAGGCACGACTCATCCGTGCAATCGCTTCTGGTCGAGTCGGCGCGTGGACTAAGAGCTTACCGATCATCGAGTCATAGTGGGTCGGAACTCGATATCCAACTTGGATATGCGAATCCCAACGAACACCGATTCCACCGGGAACCCTGAGACCTTTGATGGTTCCAGGGCTTGGTCGGAAGTTATGATCCGGGTCTTCACAGTTGATCCGGCATTCGATCGCATGGCCGACTTGTGGGACATCCGCCTGGGCCATCGAAAGCGGCTCTCCCCGCGCGATTTTGATTTGTTCGCGAATCAGGTCACTCCCGGTGACGAGTTCGGTGACCGGGTGCTCGACCTGAATCCGTGCGTTCACTTCGATAAAGTAAAAGTTATGATCGGCATCTACGAGAAACTCACAAGTGCCTGCATTCACATATCCAGAGGCCTTGGCGAGCCGAACGGCCGCCTCACAGATTTTCCGGCGGACCTTGGCGGGAAGCGTGGGCGCTGGTGATTCTTCGACAAGTTTTTGGTGACGACGCTGGAGACTGCAATCTCGTTCCCAACAGTGGATCGCCGTCCCATGAGCATCGGCGAGGAGCTGGACCTCAACATGTCGAGGGCGGTCGATATACTTTTCGAGGTAGAGGCTGGGATTCCGAAACGCGGCGTCGGCCTCCGCCCTCGCTTGTTGAAGTGCCGTTTGGAGTTTGCTCTCTTCCCAACAGACGCGCATCCCTTTACCACCGCCACCGGCAGCGGCTTTGATCAAGACAGGGTAACCGATCTCCTTGGCAATCGGGATGGCAGCCTCGTCACTCTCGACGGGTCCATCTGAACCTGGGACGAGCGGTACCTTGGCCGAGAGAGCGACCGCCTTGGCTTCAGTTTTCAACCCCATCCGTTCGATCGTTTCGTGGGGCGGGCCGATAAATTCGAAGTTGCACGCGCGGCAGACTTCAGCAAACTTCGGGTTCTCGCTCAAGAAGCCATAGCCAGGGTGGATCGCGTCAACGTCGGCAATCTCTGCGGCGGAGATGATCCGAGGGACGTTCAGGTAACTCTCCACCGCTGGCCCTGGACCGATACAGATCGCTTGGTCGGCCAAATCTAGATAGGGGGCACCACGGTCAGCCTCGGAGTAGACCGCGACGGCACCGATCCCAAGCTCGCGGCAGGCTCGGATAATCCGGAGCGCAATTTCGCCACGGTTGGCAATTAAAATCCGCCGGAACTTCGTAGGCTCAGCCATCGCATCAATTCCATACCCGACAACGAGCAAGTCGCCCGAGGGATTGAACAAGGAAGAACAGTCCGAACGTCAACGGTCGATCAAACCTAAGACGGTTCAACCCGAAAGAGCGGCTGGCCAAACTCGACCGCTTGCTTGTCACCGACGAGGACTTCCGTGATCCTCCCGGAGATCCCTGCGGGAATCTCCGTGAAAACTTTCATTGCTTCAATGATGCAGACCGTAGAGTCCGGCTTGATTACGGAACCGACCGAGACAAAGGACGGCGAATCGGGAGAGCTTGCGAGATAGAGCGTGCCAACCATCGGGCTCTCGATCACGAGCGGCTCCGGACCACTCGAAGGGGCCGGAGGATTCGACGATGGACTCGGTGCTGGGTCTGTCGTGGCCGTTGGTTGAGCGACCGGCGCGACCGCTGGTGCCGGCATCGAGGGTAGAGCCGACGTCGGCAGCGTACCACTTCCACGCCGGAGCCTAATCTTGGTCTCGCCCTCGACAAGGTCGATCGCCGTGAGGTCAAATCGCTGCATCATCCGGACAAGATGGCGGATCCGCTGGACATTGTCTGACTCGGGTGCGGGTGGTCCTCCGCGCTGCTCTTCTGGCATCTCCGACACTCCGCTCCTTCGTGCGTTCGATCGATCGATCCGCCTGACTGCCTCTTCGGACTCATTCGCTCGTTCGACTAGTGTCAGCCGCTGACAATATCAAGGTCTTTGGGGAGAGTGGAGAGTACCTCGGCACCAGATTCCGTGACAAGGACGTCATCCTCAATTCGAACGCCTCCCCAATCGGGAAGGTAGATACCAGGCTCGACGGTTAAGATCATTCCGGGAACTAGAATCTCAGCGCTTATTGGCTTGAGTCGAGGGGATTCATGAATCTCAAGGCCAATTCCGTGACCGAGGCCATGACCAAACCGCTCACCAAACCCAGCGTTGGCAATTACAGAACGGGCGACTTGGTCAACAGCCCCCGCGCTGATTCCCGGACGGATCGCCGCAATTGCTTGCTTTTGCGCATCGACGACGATTCGATGAACCTGTTCCAGCGTTGCGGAGACAATACCCGTGACCATGACTCGCGTCAAGTCACTCTTGTAGGGTAAAGGGGTCATACTCGCCCCCCAGTCGACCAGAATGAAGTCAGCATCGCTGAGCTTCGCATCTGCCCTGGGTCGCGCATGGGGCAACGCAGCATGTGGGCCCGACGCTACAATCGGCGGGAACGAAGGCGCGGATGCCCCTTGCTCTTGAAGCTTCGACGTCAGCACCGACGCCATCTGCAGTTCGTTATGCAACGCTCGATCTTGAAGCGCGAGCCGGACGTTGAGGTAGGCTTCTTCGGCAGCTCGGATCGCCTCACGGATCGCCTTAATCTCATCCTCATCCTTCAGAACACGGAGTGACTCCACGAGCCCTCGGGTCGGGATTAGCTCAGTGGTCCCTGAAGCCTTGCGGATCTCTTCAAACTGGCTGACCGTCATTGAGTCAGATTCGATCCCAACCGTTGAGAGACCGAGCTTGCTGAGTATCATCCCAAGCTCTTCGGCTATCGTCCTCGAAGCCGGCCGGATCTGGACTTCTAGTCCTGGAGATTCCTGTTCGAGCTGAGTCACGTACCGAAAATCGGAAACGATCCAGGCCTGATCATTTGTAACAATTAACGCTGAAGAATCGCCTGTAAATCCTGTGAGATAAGTCACATTAGGTTCGTAAGTCACAATCAAGGCATTCGCTTTGTGATCACCAAATCGCTTCCGGACGCTCTCAAGCCGATTCTCCTGTTTTTCTTTAGATATGTTCACGAATTAGTTCATCCGATCGGGACGGGATTTGGAGAAGCCTCACGGACTCTCAGCCGATCAACAAGGTTTGAATTGTAATCGATCCCAACCGCTGGCGTCGAAAGACAACGGTCACGGTTCGATCGGAGATCTGAGATCGTGGTCGACTCGCATCTGTAGTGATCCCCTGTTAGAATCAACGATTCGAACCTAGCCGCCTCAGTTGAAGTATCTTGCAACCGACCGAGAAGGGATTTGAAGGATGGCGACCGACCTTGTCGAGGCGTACATCGAGTCACAACGATCCGCATTCGAAACGCAATTGTTTGACCTCGTCCGGATCCCGAGCATCAGCGCACAACCAAGTCATAATTCCGATACCCGTCGTGCGGCCGAGTTCATTTACAACGATCTGAAAGGGCTCGGGTTTCGCACCGAAATCATCGAGTTCGCGACGGGTCATCCCATAGTCTATGCCGAATCTTCTCCCGTTCCTGGTAAGCCAACGCTCTTGGTCTACGGGCACTATGATGTGCACCCTCCCGAACCGCTGGAGCCTAGGATCAGTCCTCCCTTCGAGCCTACTGTCCGGAACGGAAATCTCTATGCGAGAGGTGCCACCGACGACAAGGGTCAAATGTTCACTCACTTGAAAGCCGCAGAGTCGTGGGTTCGTGCTGCAGGCGGGCTTCCGGTGAACGTAAAGTTTGTCATCGAAGGTGAAGAAGAGGTTGGCGGTGCCAATCTGGAGCGGTTTATGGCTGAGTCGGCCGATCGACTCCAGGCCGATTTCGCCGTGATTTCGGACACGAGCCAATATGCCCCCGGTCAACCAGCGATAACCTATGGGTTGAAAGGGATCGCCTACTTCCAACTTACGGTCGATGGTCCCAACCGTGATCTTCACTCGGGGACCTTCGGCGGGGCGGTCCAGAATCCGCTAAACGCTCTCAGCTTGATCCTTGCGAGCTTGAAAGACCAGGAAGGTCGGATCGCGATTGAGGGCTTTTACGATGACGTCCGGCCGCTTGAAGATTGGGAGCGTGCTGAATTCGCAAAGCTCCCCTTTGACGAATCCGCCTTTCGTGACGACCTCGGTGTCGCCGAACTGTTTGGTGAGGCCGGCTACAGCACGTTAGAGCGGAAGTGGGCACGACCAACCTGCGACGTCAATGGCCTCTGGGGCGGCTACCAAGGGGATGGACCCAAAACGGTCTTGCCACGCCAAGCGGGGGCCAAAGTCAGCTTCAGACTCGTACCCGACCAATCACCAGATCGGATCGAAACGCTCCTCAGCAGTCACCTTAAGAAAGTCGCTCCGAAGGGAGTGACCTACCAGCTCGAAGCAATGCACGGTGCGCCTCCTGTTCTTGTCGAAACCAAGGGAAACCCCGGTATTGCTGCCGCAATGAAAGCGGTTGAGGCCGGCTTCGGCACGATGCCAGTCTTAATCCGAGAAGGGGGATCGATCCCTGTTGTGGCGTTGATCAAGCAGCATCTCAATGTCGACACGTTGCTTCTCGGCTGGGGCCAGAACGATGACAACCTTCATGGTCCCAACGAGAAGTTCTCACTCGACGATTTCCATCGAGGAATCAAGGCGAGTGCCCATCTGATCTCTGAACTCAGCAACGTAAGCGTTTGACTCGACCCGACCAATTAAGCTGCCTCTTCCCACCGGACTAGCATCGACGGTCCTTTCCGAAACTGAACTCCCGGATCTCTCAAACTCATGCTCGACCTCAAGTTCGTCCTCAACAACCTCGAGGCGGTCAAACAGAATTGCGACGTTCGGAGTGTCCCTCAAGATGTGCTCGACGACCTCGAGAAAGTGGTCGGGCTCGAGGCGAAACGTCGAGAGCTTCTCCATGAAGTTGAGACGATCCGTCATCGACAGAATGAAGTCGCACAGGCGACCGGAAAGGCGAAGGACCCCGAAGAACGTGCGGTCCTGATCACCGAAGGCAAGCAACTAAAGCAAGAAGTCTCCGACAAGGAAGACGGGCTTCGGACACTTGACGAAGAAGTCCGGGCCCGACTCAGTCGCGTCCCGAACATGACGCATCCTGAGTCACCAATCGGGAACGACGACGATTCAAATCTTGAAATCAAACGGGTCGGTACTCCAAAAAACTACGATTTCGAAGTCCGTGATCACGTTGAGCTCGGTAAAACACTGGACCTCATTGACTTCGAGGCGGCCTCAAAAGTATCCGGCTCGGGCTTTTTCTTTCTGAAGAACGACGCCGTCCTCCTTGAGTTGGCCCTCCAGCAATTCGCGGTCAAGAAATTGATGGCTCGTGGGTTTACGCCGATCGTCACCCCTGACCTTGCTCGAAACCAGATCCTGGAAGGGATCGGCTTCAACCCTCGAGGCGAGGAAACCCAGGTCTACTCGATTGAAAATTCCGACCTTAGTTTAATTGGGACCGCCGAGATTACGCTCGGAGGGATGCACGCCGACGAAATCCTCGACCAAGACCAACTCCCGATTCGTTATGTCGGCGTCTCCCACTGCTTCCGGACCGAAGCCGGTGCGGCCGGACGCGCCAGTCGAGGACTCTATCGGGTCCACCAGTTCACCAAGGTCGAGATGTTCGCCTACTGCGTTCCGGAAGAATCGGGTCCACTCCATCAAGAAATGCTTGCCATTGAAGAAGAGATCTTCAGCGAACTCGGAATTCCCTATCGGGTCGTTGATATCTGCACTGGTGATCTCGGTGGACCCGCTTATCGCAAATTTGATATTGAAGCGTGGATGCCTGGTCGTGGTGAGGCTGGTGAGTTCGGCGAAGTCACCAGCACGTCGGACTGTACCGATTATCAGTCACGACGGCTCAATATTCGTTACCGACCAACCGGTCAAAAGGGAACAAAGTATGTCCACACGCTCAACGGCACTGCGATCGCCCTGAGCCGAGGGATGATCGTTGTTCTTGAGAACTACCAGCGTTCCGATGGTCGGATCGATGTCCCCAAGGTCCTTCAACCTTACCTCGGTAAGGAAGTGATCGGCTGATTCAGCGAGGGTCGGGCACGAGGCATGGTCGCCCGATGACGATTTGGCCGGGACATTAGTTCTACTTTTGAGCCCTTGATGGAGTGCTGATGGAGAACCCGCTTCTGCTCTTCGAGGTCACTCAACTGATCCGAGATGGCCAAGCAGAAGCGGTCCGTGACTTCCTTGGAGATTATCCAGTAGCGAGGCAGGCCGAACTGATCGAAGACCTGGAGGTGGTCGACGTCGAACCAATCCTCCGACTGCTCGAGCCCCGACACCGCGCCGAGATCGTCAGTTACTTTGACTCAGATCGACAAGTTAAGTTGATTGAGTCGATCCCGGCAATCGAAGCGGCCGCCCTTCTCCGTGATATGCCTCACGACGACCGTGCCGATCTCGTGAATCGGCTCGATGATGATACGGAGGAATTGATTCTCCGTCGGATGGCCCAAGCCGAGCGTGACGACATCAAGAGGCTCACCGAATACGCTCCTGGGACGGCGGGCTCGGTGATGACGACCGACTACGCAACCCTCCCGCCGTTTGTCAGCGTCCGTGAAGCGATTGATTATCTGCGCCGCGAGGCACCCGATCGTGAGACGATCTTGACCAGTTATGTGGTGGATCACCAGCGACGGTTGCTCGGTTCGATCTCGCTCCAAGCCCTGATCTTGGCGCGACCAACAGCACGGGTCGAAGACGTGATGCGGACCGAGACGATCTCCGCCCGCGTCGGCGATGATCGCGAAGAGGTCGCGCACAAGATCGCCCAGTATGACTTACTCGCCTTGCCGATCATCGGCCGCAATGAGATGCTTGTTGGGATTGTCACTCACGATGATGCAATTGATATTTTGAGCGAGGAGCAATCTGAGGACTTGCTCCGATTCGGTGGTGTTGATTACGACGCTGCCCAATCAGAGGATGAGCCTGGTGAGGGCGGAATTGTCGCGGCAGTCCGCCGTCGGATCGTCTGGCTCTTGGTCCTCTTCCTGGCAGCCGGGATTTCGACCTCCATCCTGCTCTTCTTTAGTGGTGTAAATCAGGATGCAATTGAATCATTCGGATTCGAGCTGGGCATGCTGGTACCTTTGTTGATCGGTACCGGTGGAAACGCAGGAAGTCAGGCGGTCGGGACGGTCATCCGAGGCATGGCACTCGGCGAAATCGAAAATCAGGATCTGTTTCGAGTGGTCACCCGAGAAGCAACAACCGGGGTCCTCTTGGGAACCTCACTGGGGTTGATCGGATTCAGTGTCGCCTTTGTACTTTGTTCACTCGATGCCAAGGGTTTCGGGGAGGTCGGTCTCCTTAGAGACCTTCGCTTTGCGACCGTGATCGGGCTCTCGGTACTCGGAATCTGCGTCTGGGCGAATACCGTCGGCGCGGCGGTCCCCATCCTTGCCCGACGTTTGGGGATCGATCCTGCCGTGATCTCAGCGCCAATGATCAGTACACTCGTTGACACCACTGGGCTGGTGATCTTCTATACCATTGCATTGATCCTGCTTTTCTGGACCGACACCGGCCCCTGACTTCGGCCCCGATTTTCGAGGATGACCATTCCCCATGCGCTTCGAATCGTTGACCGCCCCGGAAATCGAAGAGATCAGACGCGATCAAACAGTGGTTGTGGCACCGATCGCTGCCTGCGAACAACACAGTGATCACCTCCCCGTGTTCACCGACTCCATCCTCGTGGGAGCTGTCGCTGAGGGCCTGGAACAAGAACGGCCAGACCAAGTCCTCCTTCTCCCGGTCCTCTGGATCGGTGCAAGCGAACACCACGTACCCTTCGGCGGAACGCTAACAGCGACACTTCCGACCTATGAGCAACTTCTCATCGAATTGCTTCTCCCGATGCTCCGCTCTGGGTTCCAGAGGATACTCCTCCTAAACGGCCACGGTGGGAACATTGATCCGCTCAAGGTCGCGCTTCGTCGACTCGACGTGCAGTTTCCGAAGGCGGTTTTGACCGGGGCTGCTTACTGGGAACTCGCTTCTGAAGCGATCGCCGAGCTTTGCCGGGGACCTCGGAAAAGTGTCGGGCATGCCTGCGAAGTCGAAACGTCGATGATGATGCATCTTCGGCCCGAGCTGGTCCGCACGGATCGGATAGCCGACGACCCCGCCGACCTCAACCTTCCCGATGGCCTCTTCCAAGCCATTGACTTTGGAAGGCGGACTCAACGAGGTGCAGTTGGCTATCCTTCCTTCGCGACCCCAGAATCGGGCGTCAAGATGTTAGAAGCGATTGTTCAGGCAGTCACCTCTGTAACCGACCGACTCGCCGCTATTCCGTTACAGCAGACTTAAGCGATTCTGGTTGCCTTGATCTTACTGATCGTCGGGAATTCGCCATGTTTCGCCCTCCGAGTCACTGGCTCCTACTTCTCAAGCGATTGATCATCGCTGGATTTTCGATACCGGTCATTTACGTTGGCATCCTAATCCTCTTTGAAGGCGAATTTGGTGGCAACGATCGTGCTGCGATCAAGGGATGGCCTGCATATCTCCTGGGTCTCTTGTTTACAATCCTCGGCGTCTCCGGACTCGGTAGCGCAGGTCCTCGATGGTGGGCTCAACCGGATCGGCCCTCAGAGGATCTTGAACCGAAGTCGATTCAAGGATCGAGGCTTCGTCTTTTCGTCGCCATTCCCCTTGCAGTCCTCTTGACCTACGCCCCTTTGATTGGGGCCCTCATTTGGGTTGGCCCCGCTCGGATCTCAAACATCACGGTCGTCGTTTCGATCGGATTCGGAACGATCATGGCCGTCATTGCATTAAATCTGACGGCTCGTTGAATTTGACTCAGATCTTGTCTGCTTTATTGGATCCAGGAGCGCACCAGGGCTTACAGTTTCCGTCCCTGGAGTGATGTCTGTTCCGATCCAAGGTTGCACCGATCTCGACTAAGTCTCATTCTTAAGAACAAGAACGCCGAGCGGGGGCAATCGAAGATTGAGCTCGAATGGCTGATCGTGGTGCTGCCGTCCGAGCGCCTCGACGTGGCCGGCGTTTCCGAAATTTGAGCCACCGTAGATTTCGGCGTCGCTGTTGAACAACTCGCGGTACGCCCCACCCCGAGGGACACCGATCTGGTATGACTCTCGGGCGACCGGCGTGAAGTTGCAGACGACGATCAGAAAGTCATCAGGATTCTTGGCGATTCGCTGATAGACGAGAACACTATTCTCCCAATCGTGGAGTTCAATCCACGAGAACCCTTTCCAGTCAAAGTCAATTTCGAAGAGTGAGCGCTCCGAGCGATAGAGTCGGTTCAGATCAGCGACCATCCGTTGGAGACCTTGGTGGAGAGGCCACTGAAGAAGGTGCCAATCGAGACTCTCGGCCTCGCTCCACTCCCTCCACTGACCAATCTCCCCGCCCATAAACAAAAGCTTTTTGCCGGGATGCGTCCACTGATAGGTCAACAGAAGTCTCAAGTTAGCAAATTTTTGCCAGAGATCGCCCGGCATCTTGTCAAGCAATGAGCCTTTGCCATGAACTACCTCATCATGTGATAGCGGAAGCATAAAATTTTCAGTAAAGGCATAAATTAACGAGAACGTGAGCATTCCGTGATCATATTTACGATGGACCGGATCCTTTGCAAAGTAGGACAAGGTATCGTTCATCCAACCCATGTTCCATTTGATCGAAAATCCGAGTCCGCCGAGATAGGTGGGTCGCGAGACGCCCGTAAATGCGGTCGACTCTTCGGCGAGCGTTAGCACGCCCGGATGATGAGCGTGAACCAGCTCATTGAACCGCTTCAAGAAAGAGATCGCCTCAAGGTTTTCATTGCCGCCAAACTGGTTTGGAATCCACTCGCCGTCCTTCCGGCTGTAGTCGAGATAGAGCATCGAAGCGACGGCGTCGACCCGGAGACCGTCGATATGGTACTTCTCGAGCCAGAACAAGCCATTTGCGAGCAAGTAGTTACGGACTTCGTCACGGCCGAAGTTGTAGATCTTCGTACCCCAGTCCTGGTGTTCGCCGAGCCTCGGGTCTTCGTGCTCGTATAGATGGGTTCCGTCGAAAAAGCCAAGACCATGTTCGTCGCGTGGGAAGTGGGCAGGGACCCAGTCGATGATGACACCGATGTTCGCTTGGTGCATCGCGTCAACGAACGCAGCGAAATCTGCGGGAGCCCCAAACCGGGATGTCGGTGCGAACAATCCGACCGGCTGATAGCCCCACGAGCCATCAAAGGGGTGCTCGTTGATTGGCAAAAGTTCGATATGCGTAAAGCCCATTTCTTTGACGTAGGGAACCAGTTGATCCGCCAGTTCTCGGTAGTTGAGGAACCCTCCCGTCTCTTCGACTTTTCGTCTCCAGGAACCGAGATGCACCTCATAAACTGAGATCGGAGCGTCGAGCCCTTGGCGGGCCTCCCGCTCTTGAAGCCACTGGTGGTCGTTCCACTGAAAGTGATCGATGTCGGCAACGATTGAGGCTGTTTCGGGACGCTGCTGTGAAGCAAACGCAAAGGGGTCGGATTTCCTGACCAAATAGCTGTTGTAACGGCTTTTGATTTCATACTTATAGAATTCACCAGGGACTAGGTCTGGAATGAAGATCTCCCAGATCCCGGTACTACCGAGGCATCGCATCGGGTGCCGTCGACCATCCCAATGATTAAAATTGCCGACAACACTGACTCGGAGGGCATTCGGCGCCCAGACGGCAAAGTGAACCCCACGGATCCCGTCGATCACCAGGGGATGGGCCCCGAGTTTGTCAAAGGCCCGAAGGTGATTCCCTTCGCCGAGGAGGTAGATGTCAAAATCGGAGAGTGTCTGGGGAAAACGATATGGATCGACAAACTGCCACGAATGTCCTTCGTTGTTCTCAACGCCGAGGCGGTAGGGGATCGGGGCGTCAACCCCGTCTAAGATCAGCTCGAAGACCCCTTCGGGATGGACTCGGACCATCTCCCTGCTGTTCCCGGGCTCTCCTTCACGGAGGTCGATCACCCGAGCGAACTTCGCCTCAGGGAGCATCGCGCGGATTACCAAGGAACGCTTGCCGTTGAGGTCGACGACATGAGGACCCAGAATACTGTAGGGATCACCGTGATTTGCGTAGATCAGGTGGTCGATGTCGGTCTTGGCGAGGGTCGGGACTTGGAGGGTTGGTCTGATGGTCATGGCGGCTTGGTTCAATCCATCCCTTGATATTGTCTGGGAGCCTCTGGGTCAGTTGAGCGTCGTGAGAGTCGATCAGCGTACCAAGGCAAGAGTCTGTCGGACTATCAACGTCAGAGCGACCGAGGGTCCTCGGTTCAACTCCCCAGCAGGATTCTGATCACCGGGTGCATGCATAATTCCGAAGGACAAAATGTGCAACATGAGCACCACTATATCGCGGATGATCCGCATCGAGTAGGATCGTAGCTTTATTGTTAGTCGATTGGACCGTAACCCTTCAGTCTTCTCTGCGGCACTTCAACCTCGAGTTCACGGTCGAATCTTCTTGGAATGATCCAGACGCATGAGCCTCGTACTGCTCATCGACCATCGCGACGACGATCGAACTCGCCTTGCCACCTTACTTCGGGCTCATGACTTTCAGGTCCAAGAGTCGAGCGAGGGGGAGGCAGGGATCGCGATTGCGCGTCGACAGATTCCACATCTGGTGGTGATCAATGCCGAACTTCCGGACGGCGGTGGCTTTCGGATCTGTCAGACGCTCCGTCATGATCCAATCCTTCAGGGGATCACACTCCTGATGCGTACGGCTGGTGATGACCATAAGTCGGTCTCGGACTCGATTCAAGCCGGTGCCGACGATTATGTCACCAGCTCAGCCTCAGAGCCTCTTGTGTTAGCGCGGGTCCGACTGCTCACGAAGGTCCGGCAACTTGCCTTAAATGCCATGCTGAACGAACAGATGGCGCAGATCGGACAGCTCTTGACCGGGATCGTTCACGAGATCCGGGGCCCACTTGGAGTGATCCGTGGTAATGCCGAGTTGATGCAGATGAAGCTCTCACCGACCGATCCCGCGGTTGGCTATACCGATCCAATTATCCGTGCAGTTCAGATACTTCAGATCCGGCTCGATCATTTGATGGCAGCGGTCCGCTCAGGCAGACCCGTGTTGCAACCAACCGAAGTGGGACCACTGGTCCATGAAGCCGTCGACTACTTCTCGAAGGGAGCCGACCTCAAGCGCGACCAGCTTCAGTTGACCTTGGAGCAAGAGCAGCCTCCCGCACCGACCGTGCTCGCCGATCCTGGCCGTCTCATCCAAGTGCTCCTCAATCTGATGGCAAACGCTCGCGAAGCGCTCTTGATTTATCCCGAAGGCTCACGGATCCAGGTCCGAGTCCGATCGTCGCGAGCTTCCGACCATGCCAACCAGGTCGAGTTCGGACCAGGCGCGATCATCGAGGTGATCGACGACGGCCCCGGTGTACCTCAAGAGATGCTCGACCGGATTTTTCAGCCATTCTTTTCAACGAAGGAAGGTGGGACCGGCTTCGGTCTCTACTTGGCTGCCGAAATTCTCCGGGAGCACCAAGGACTGATTCTCGCCTCGAATGGACCAAACGGCGGCGCTCGGTTTACCCTCTGGTTGCCTCAGGCACCGGATCAGTACCATCCAATCCATTCCGGAGGACAACCCAACATCAGCCGGCTCGCTAGGTAACCAACGTGCCCACTACCCCGCAGAATCCCGAGCAGATCGCCTAAGAGCTACTCTCGGCGGCCAACGTCGTTCACCATCCGTGTCAGAAACTGCTTGAGCTCATCCATCCCTCGGAGCGATTGTTCGACACTCCGGTGGATCGGATCGAGCTGCTTCGACTCAAAATCGCGGCTGACTTCGTCGTCCCAGCCCTCCTTAGCTTGCTCCCAACGCATTCTCAACTGTTTAGATTCATGACGGAGCTTGGATACCGCCGCGCCAAGATTGCTAAAGCGCATCAGAAAACCACCAGAGATTCTGGGCCATTCTTATCGTTAATGCGTCGATTCTGAGGAATCCGACTCGGTCGGACGCTCCCGGACAACGGACTCCGAGCCTGTAGCACGTTCGGAACTTAACGGAGGCGGGGCTAGGCTCACGTAAGCCTCAAGGGATTCGATCATTTTGTCGAGCATTGCTAACATCCGTTCGACTCCATTTGAGGAGAAGTCGTTGAGCCCTCGGGTGTTTCCGTGATAATCCGAGAGTGCATGTTGAAGCTGGGGAACCCATCTTCGGATCGACGCCAGCTTCTGTTCAGACTCCTCTAAGCGGTTCTTGGCGATCCTGAGCGCTTCCTTTTCTTGGCTGACATCAGGGATGAAGCCATCGGATCGTTGCAGATTCTTCCGATGGAGGGCCGATCGTGCTTCGCCAAGCCGTTGGTTCCAAACTTGAATCTGACGCTTCCAATACCTCGGCTGCTCATGTTCCAGCCAATCCCTGACTTTCCGATTTTCTGATTCCACCCCTTCAAGAATCCGTTGGACTGAGTCGGCAAACTCCACAAGTGCGATCCGAAAATCGCGGAGTGAGTCGATCGACTCAACCCGAGCCCGTTCTGCCATCGCGGCCTCCTTCTTCAGAAGTGGTAGCCGGATTTCCTCGCTGAGTAGGAGGTTTTAGCGCTGTTGGAGGTAGTCTTCGATCCGTTCCGCCTTCTTCACTAAGAACGGTATATGACGCTCGGAGGACTGGAGGAATCGATTGATCGTTGTCATCGTCTCCCGGAACTCCTCCGCAAACTTGTCGTGTTCGCGATCACGCCAGGTCGATGAGAGATTCTGGAGCTGACCATTAAGGACAGTCATCCGTGATTGGAGGTCTTGATTAAACCGCTGAAGCCCCTGCGCGAAGCGTCGCAAGTCCGCCGGGTCGACATTTGCTTGGGGCATGAGCCTTGCCTCAAAAACGTAGAGGTTGATCTGTCCGCAGTTCAGAGGTCGACATTGAGTCAGATCAGAGACTCTGGGGAAGCTCAAAGCAACCCGCGTTGATTAACTGTATCGACCTTGTTCTCCGAATTGTACCGTTCGGCGATGCGGTGTCGACTCTCCAGACCTTCCAGCAATTGACCGATTCTGAACCATCGAGACGGATCAGCGTCCCGCGATGATCGCACCTCTGACTCTGCCGCATGAGCGGGGTTCGTTTCGTTGCCCTTCTCATCGTGAGAGTGTTTGATCCTAAGGTCCAGAGTCGGAACAACGGCATCACTCGACTTGCCTTCCTGGTCTAGATCCCCCTAAGATTTAGTCTTCAATCTTGATGATTCTCATTGGACAGACACTTCTTTAATGGATGTCAGTCTGATTGCGGAGTCATATTAACTCGGACAACACTCAACTCAACGTTTCTAAGGATCGCAATCGATGTCACACAAGAAGGGTCAAGGTTCGAGTCGAAACGGCCGTGACTCGAATGCGCAGCGGCGTGGGATCAAACTTTACGGCGGTCAGGTTGCAAAACCGGGCTCGATCCTCTGCCGACAGCTCGGGACGCGTTGGAAGCCGGGTAAGAACGTTGGGGTCGGAAATGACTGGACCCTCTTTGCACTCCGCCCCGGCTACGTTGTCTTCGATCAAAATGGACGTCGGATCAACGTGCTCCCGGAGCTTCCTGCGACCTCGAACGGGTCTCAGAATGGCCACAATGGCACGCACCACGCCAACGGCAATGGCAATGGCAACGGCACGCCGGTTGAGTCAACTGAACCCTCAGTTGTCTCTCAGTGACTAAACGGGGCAGTTGAATGCCCCAAAAACGTGTCATGAGATCGCTGGTCTTCAACAGGAGGACCAGCGCTTAATTTCGATTGACTAGGTAAGTTTGATGTTCGTTGATCGGGTGACAATTCACACCAGAGCAGGTGACGGCGGCAACGGATGTCTGAGCTTCCGTCGTGAAAAGTACGTACCCCGCGGTGGACCTAACGGTGGTAACGGCGGGAGCGGTGGTCATGTGATCATCCGGGCCGTCCAAGGGGTGACAAACCTCGCCCACCTCTCGCGTCAAAGACATTTTAAGGCCGATCGTGGCCAACACGGCCAAGGATCAAGCAAACACGGCCGGAGTGCAAAGGATCTCACCATCGACGTCCCGGCTGGAACACTCGTCCGGGATCATGAACGCGGTCATCTCCTTCGCGACCTCGTCGAGGTCGGTCAACAGGTAATCGTGGCACGAGGAGGTAAAGGCGGCTTCGGCAACGAGCACTTCAAGAGTGCGACCAACCGAGCACCGAGAGTCGCTGAACCCGGTCAGCCTGGCGAGGAACGTGCAATCGACCTCGAGTTGAAGGTCATTGCTGACGTTGGGCTCATTGGTTTCCCGAACGCCGGAAAGTCGACGCTGCTTTCGCGGATTAGCAGGGCTCACCCCGAAATTGCAAACTACCCGTTCACGACAAAATATCCTAATTTAGGATCCGTGCTTGTCGATGATAGAGCGTTTATCGTTGCTGACATCCCTGGACTCATCGAGGGGGCTCATCAGGGACACGGGCTTGGCCATGAATTCCTCAGGCATGTCGAACGAACCAAGTTACTGGTCCACCTCGTCGAGGCGATCCCGATCGATCAATCGGACCCGATCCAGAACTATAGATCGATCCGTCATGAGCTCAATCAGTACAGTGCAACTCTTGCACGGCGGCCGGAAATTGTGGTGATCACAAAACTCGATGTCAGCGGCGCTGAAGAAATCGCGGCACGATTTGCTCAGGAGCTTGAGATCGAACCGATCGGGATTTCAAGCGTCACCGGTAGAGGGATCCCGACGCTAATTAGCCGAATCGTCCTCGAACTTCAACAGTTAGAGAGGGAAGAAGCTAGAGCACCTCTGATCTCCAAAAATCCTCCGCTACCAAACGGGGCGGCCGACCCCGACTTACCGATCACTGCTCGAGAGTGGCGGGACTGAATGATTCGATTGGTGGTCGATCTTGGGAACTCCCGTCTCAAGTGGGCCATTGTCGACAAACAAATGCAGATCGATTCACTTGAGCCGATCTTGCTGGATCAGTCCGGAGACTGGGTTCATCGATTCCGGGATCACCTCCATCAAGGACTGAGGAGACAGAAAGCTGAGATCGCGATCGCGTCGGTGAATCCACCGATGGCAGGGATGCTCCGATCATTGTTCTCCGAAGACCTCGATTGCTCGACTCGATGGTTTGAGTCCGCAGCATCGATCGCAGTCTCACACTCCCTTGAAACCCCGGAGCGTGTTGGCGTTGACCGTGCACTCGGCGTCTTGAGTGCGCTCAAAACTAATAATCACTCAGGGCCCCTGATCGTTGTCCAGTGCGGGACAGCGATCACCGTTGATCGAGTTGCCCCCGAGGGTCGATGGACCGGCGGGGCCATTGGGATCGGTCTCGAAACTGCAGCCCGCGCTCTCGTCAGAGCAACCGCACAACTCCCTCCGATTGAACTCAGGGACCGCGAGCTCCTGCCACCTCCTTGGGGGACTCGGACGGTAACCGCCATCGAAGCAGGAGTATTTTGGGGGACAGTTGGTGCGGTCCGTGAACTGATCGACCAACAAGCCACTGGTCTTCCGGATCAGCCCCAAATCATCATGACCGGCGGAAACGCCAAGCTGATTGGGGAGGGACTAAAGCGCTCGGTCGCGATTGACCCAGAACTTGTGCTGAAGGGACTTGCGTTGGCGGCGTTCGGAACAGAACGAGTATCGAGTCCTGAAGCGGGGAGTTAGTCCGTTGACCTTCGTGCAACAACTGACGGCCGACGCTTCTGGTCCGATTGCGGTACTCCGGGTTTCGGGTCCCGAAGCCGTTACCATCGTCGATCGGCTGTTTCGACCGATCCGAGGAAAATGCCTCCAGGAAACTCCTGTCGGCCGACCTCGATTGGGTCGAATCGGAGCGGGAACGGGCGATGAAGTGGTCGTTCTCCTCGTCAATAGTAGTGGAAACGACGCGAGTCCGGACGCTGAGATTCAATGCCACGGTGGTCGCGCAGTCGTCGAGATGATCGTTAGAACTCTCAGCAACGAAGGCATCAGACCTCTCGCTACGTCTGAGAACTACCAGACTTTGGTGCCATCGAAGCTGAATGATCTCGCGAATCGAGACTTGGCCCATGCTCAGACGGACCAGACGGCTGCGATCCTCCTCGATCAAGCGAACGGAGCCTTCGATCAAGCAATTGTGCGCATCTTATCCCTAATGAAGTCTGACCAGCCTGCAAGCATCCTTGAGCTTAAGCGACTCATTGAGCGTGGGGCGATCGGAGTGAAGCTGCTGGAGGGGTGGCGGGTCAGCATCAGTGGTCGGCCCAACGTGGGCAAGAGCAGACTCCTCAACGCAATCCTCGGACTAACCCGGGCGATCGTAGCACCTGTCCCAGGAACGACACGCGATGTGGTTACGAGTCGGACCGCGATCGGTGGCTGGCCTATCGAGCTGGCCGATACGGCGGGGATTCGACAAACTGAGGATCTACTCGAAGCTGCAGGAGTCCAACGAGCGCTCCAGGAGCGTGAACGCTCCGACCTCATCCTCTTGGTGCTGGATGGCTCTGAACCGCTGACGGAGTCCGACTGGGGCTTAATCAAACAAACCCCATCTTCAGGGCGACTCCTGGTTCGCAACAAATCGGATCTCCAAAGCGCTTGGAGCGAGATTGGAGTTCATGAGCCTCTGATCGAGCTTTCCGCAGAGACGGGTGATGGTCTTGATCAACTTCTCAGCTCTATTGCTCAATCAATCGTGCCAGAGACTCCAGATCCCAGAGAAGGAGTACCGTTCCGGTCGAACCAAGTCAGGGCACTCCAACGTGCTCGACGATTGCTGGAGGGAGGCCGTATCGAGTCGTCATCGCGACTCTTGAGCCGGCTCCGAATCAGAGGTTACTAAGTTTGCCATTCCGACAAAACTAGCCAAAAATTGCCAGCAGTATCAACTTCAGAGTTGACACTGCTGGCCAAAAGAGTTCGGATTATCAGGTCAAAGCAGAGGCGGAATTGGGTCGATAAGCTGATCTCGCAATTAACGACCCGATTCAGAAACATCGGCCTCATAATCGCTTAGGTTGATCTCTCGGTCCGAGTCTTCGAACGGTCGATCAGAAATCTCGGACCACCGGTAATCGATCGCTGCGCCGACACTATCGCTTCCGAACCGCTCTTGTTTCCTTTGGCATTCGATGCAAGAGTTGGTATAGGGCAGCGCATTAAGCCTTGCGACAGCGATTCGTTCGTTACAGTACTCGCAGAGTCCGTAGACCCCGTTCTCCATTCGCTCCAACGCATGCTCGATTCGGGTCAGTTCGCGACTCTCGATTTCAACCAACTGGGAGCTGATCTCTTCATTTGCCGAGTCAACCGCAGCATCGATCGAGTCACCTACTTCTTGTCGAGCGTGAAGCTCTTGGAGAGCATCAAAATCTCCCCCGAGTGCCTTACGGAGGGCATCGCGGCGGGAGACCAGCCGCGTGTGAAGTCGGAGAATAGCATCTTGCCGTGCCATGTCACACCTCCATCGGTTGCTCATCGTTTCGGGTTTGACGACCGGAAAAGAGATCACAAACCCTGTAAGATGCTGTTTCAACTTGTCTCATGGATGCGCTTCGTTGAGTTCAATCACTGGGCGCGGACCGAATTCGCAGTCGCAACACTGGCGAACTCGGAGGAGCCGAGTAGGATCAATTCAAGTCGGAGTACCGGCGTGTGAAGGTTGAGGGCGATGGAATAATTGCAGGAAGAAACGCCGGTGTTCTTGGCTGCGAATCCTAGCACATTATGCGCCGAGGACAAGCATCAACCTCGTTACTTACATCGTACTTTAGGTCATACGGCCGCCAGAGGCGAAGGTTTGCAAGAATTCGGAGAAAAGACCGATGATCGACTGGACAGGCTGGTTGGTCGGACCGAGAACGATTTGATCAAGGTCAAGGTGTAATTAAGAACCAGGAATGCAATCCGGCGTTGCTGGAGACGCCGATAGGTTGTCGGAAATTCACAAACTGGCGACGGAGCCCTACCTCGTCATAAATCCACTGCTCGATGAATTCGCCGCGAGACGCGGAGCGTCCATACCGTTCCGGAGCGCCAAGGAGTCGTCTGACTTCGCTCCGGGGCAAGTTCCGTTCCAGTTCTTGGGGAGGCCATTTCACGGTCATTAACAATCCGAGGATCGGATCAACATGAGGAATCCCCTGAGCTTGAAAAGACGCTTGATCCGAGTCGATGCCTTCGATCGGTCCCCATCCGATCGCCCGGAGTGCACCTTGTGACGTCATCGTCACACCGCTCTCAGGTTCGAGTATAAAGCCAAAGTTGCCGCTTTGTTCCAACTCGATCCGATCCAATCGTGCTCCGAAGACAACCGTGAGGCCAGGCTCAGGGCGATTCTCTCTGAAAAGCTCGAATTGATCAAACCGCAGCGATCCACGTCGAGGACGATCACGACGGACCCCTTCTGCAAGAATCAGGTACTCCAATTCAAGCGGATCACCTGGACTAACCGACTCCGCAATCCTTGATTCAATCAGAATCGCCTTCCCGTTGTATCGTCGCTCAAATTCACGATTCCAGGCTTCGAGGTCAGTCGCTGAGGCCCTCGACTCGAGAATCTCCTCAAGCGGCTCTGGAATCAGATCGACGTAAATCGCCGCTTCTCGGGCGGCTTGGGTCACCCGATCTCCTCCACTGATCGAGCTGACACCGAGGCGTTCTGCGGCAGTGGCAGCAGGACCAAGGAGCTGATGGGCTCGATCGAAATCGCCGTCATCGAGGGCCTCAATTCCCTCCGAGAGCCCCTGATTGACGAGGGCGGGATCGTCCCTCCGGATATTCCGTTGAATCGTCCAGACAACCGTAATCACCAAGAACCCAAGGACGGTCAGGGCAACGAGAGTGGGTCCATTGCGCTGGAGCCTTTCGACGAGCGTTGTCCTCTCAACATCGAAGATCTCCTCAGATTCTGCCGAGTTTTCCCAATCATCGTCGGAGAGAGGCGTCGGAAGAGGTTCGGAAGCTGGATCTAGAGGCCTTCGTTTGGGTGTCCGGGATCTCTGGGCTCCAGGAGGATCTTCTTGAGGACGCCGTCGTGGCTGAGTCCGAGTTCCCCGCTTTTCCAGGTCCGGCCCTGTTGGTTTCGGGGATGATGTGGTTGATGGTGACTCCCCTGGTTTACCTTCAATTTTGTGGTTCGTTTCCGCTTCCGCAACCGCAACCTCGACTGGGTCTACGTCAGGAGTGCTTGGAACTGGTTCAGCTCCCGGCGCAACGTCGTCAGGAATCGGATCGATCCACTCAATTTCACCATCAGCCTCTTCGAGTCCCGCCGGTTCGAGATGATCGGAGAGCGGAATGGGGCGATCATCCGTTGCATCGGGCATGGATCGCTTCGAAGTCGATCGGTTCACGTTTGGGGGACTGGGGGGGATCGGAAGCGGACTATTCGGGAGGATAAAGACACCAGCCGAACAGGTCGGACAACGAATCGCCTGGTACGATTCGAGCCGATGACCTCGGATGACATGCCCTGCAGGACATTGAACGCGGTAGGGTTCCGGTTCTACTTCGGTTTGTCGAGCGCTGGAACCGCCGATCCAACTCTTCGCACGTCCGACAAGATCCACGGCTCCCCCTCTCTACCGGGAAAGGCAACAAAGCAGACTCGATCGCACCGACGTTTATTCTAGGGGCTTATTTGGCTCCAGAATCAAGTTAGGCCCAGACACCCCGATCGAGCGATCGATAGCCAACGGCTTCAGCGATGTGTTGCGGCTCGATCTCATCGGTCTTTTCGAGGTCGGCCAACGTCCGAGCCACCCGGAGGACTTTATCATGGGCCCGTGCCGAGAGTCCGAGTTCCTCCATCGCCCCTTTCAAGAGTGCCGCCGATTCTGGCTTGAGTGCACAGTATTCACGGACTTGCCGGGGAGTCATCCGACCGTTCACCGATGTTTCCCGCCCCTCGAATCGTGCGATCTGACTCGCTCTTGCCGTCCGGACAAGCTTCCGGAGATCTTCCGAGGTCGGCCCCGGAGGGGCTTCCGCGAGTTGTGTGAACGGGACGGCCGGAACATGAAGATGGAGATCGATTCGATCTAAGAGTGGTCCCGAAATCTTACTCAGATAACGCTCTACCTGTGGGGGCGAGCAGCTGCAGGCACGTCTTGGATCCCCTCGATATCCACAGGGACAAGGATTCATCGCGGCGACCAACACGAAGTTCGCGGGAAAGGTCACACTCCGGAGTGCTCGACTAATCGTGACCTCACCTTCTTCAAGCGGCTGCCGAAGGACTTCGAGGGTTTTCCGGTTGAACTCGGGAAGTTCATCGAGGAAGAGAACGCCGTTATGCGCCAGGCTTATCTCGCCAGGCTGTGGCGTGCTCCCGCCGCCGACAAGTCCCGCATCACTGACCGAATGGTGCGGATGACGGAACGGTCGGATGCCGAGAAGGGGACGATCGGCCGGTAAGAGCCCGAGGGCGCTGAAGATCCGCGTTGTCTCAAGACTTTCGGAGGGGGTCAGGGCGGGCATGATTGTCGGAAGTCGCTTTGCGAGGAGCGTTTTTCCCGTCCCCGGGGGACCGATCATGAGAACGTTATGTGCACCCGCCGCAGCGATCAGCATCGCGCGCTTCGCGGCTTCTTGACCTTTGACATCTACATAATCCTCTTCATAAACAGCGCGCTTGAGAAAGACCTCTTCCAGGTCGATCGAAGCAGGCTCAATGTCGAGTTCGCCGGAAAAGAATCCGACCGCTTCCGCGAGGCTTCCGACCGGGATCACGTCGAGCCCCTCGACTACCGCGGCTTCGGCTGCATTAGCTGCTGGCACAAGTAACCCATCACGCCCTTCTGCCGCCGACTGAAGCGCCATCGCCAACGCTCCTTTGATCGGTCGCGTTTCACCTGTCAGGGCCAACTCACCAACAACCGCATAGTCGCCCAACCGCTCGATGCCAAGCTGGGCACTTCCGATAAGGAGACCCAAGGCAATCGGGAGATCAAACCCTCCTGCGTCTTTCTTTAAATCAGCAGGCGCCAGATTAATAACTACCCGATCCGTCGGACGGCGGTAGCCCGAATTCACCAAGGCGCGTTCGACTCTGTGGGTACTTTCGCGGACTGCTGTCTCAGCGAGACCGACCAAAACAGTCTTCGGGACCGGAGCCGTGGAAACATCCACCTCAACCTCGACCGCCTCCGCTTCGATGCCGACCAGCGTGAACGAGGCTAGTTTTGCAAGCATGGAATTTAATATCTCAGTTTGTGCGGTGACGCCCGTCGTTCCAATGCGATTAGAGATCAGACTCACATGATATCGGACCACGGAGGATCACCCAATTCAACCTCCTGCACACTTATATCAAAGCCTCTCCAAGATTATTCACGTGTCAGGCCACCCCCGTCTGCCGGCTGAAGAAATTGAATGAGCCTCTTATGAATGGAAGGTATCCAGATCGACAAAGCCTTTGATCACGATCCCTGAACTCGATCAAGACACTTCCGCAGACGGATGGTGAGTCGACTGAGGGGGTGTCCGAACATCTCCTCCGGTTTACAATCTGCAAATTACGTTCGTTACGACCTACTCCCAATGCCATCATTAGGTTGCAGATGGTTGATGTCACTGAACTTCGAAAAGTTTATGAACTCCCTGGTGGTGGGGAAGTAGTCGCCGTCAACAGCATTACGTTCCAGGTAGCTTCCGGTGATGTCTTCGGACTCCTCGGTCCTAACGGTGCGGGCAAGACGACGACGATCCGGATGATCCTCGGGCTCTTAGTTCCGACAGCAGGAACCGCATCGATCGATGGATTCCGATCTGATCAAAGCCCAACCGAAGTCAAACGGCGGATCGGACTCGTTTCTGCCAATGCTGGTATTTACCCCTGGCAATCTGCACGGGAGACCTTGAGCTATTTTGCTGATCTCTACGGGGTGCCACGACTCCTTGCCGAAGATCGAATGGGACGACTCTCCGAAACATTTGGGCTCGGGACTTTCTTGGATCGTCGCTGCAATGCGTTGAGTACGGGGCAGAAACAACGATTGAATCTGGCACGGGCACTGGTTCATGATCCACCCGTCCTCCTCCTCGACGAGCCGACACTAGGACTCGATGTCTTGGGGAGTCAGACAGTCGCTGAGTTCATCGACCACGTCCGGGAGCAAGGAAAAGCAGTGATTCTCTGTACCCATCGGCTTGACGAAGCCGAACGCCTCGCAACTCGCTTCGGGCTCCTTGATCGAGGCTCGATGGTGATCCAAGGAACGCTCGACGAACTCCGAGCTGCAACGAACCGACACTCGTTGGTGGAAATGTTCATTGATTTGGCAGCGCCGACTCGGACGATCAGCGCCAGCCCTTCGGAGGCCGTCCGGTCATGACCGTCGATCCGAACGTGAGCGTCAGCGACTCCAGGCTCCGTCGAGTCACCCGCCTTGCACTTAAAGAGTGTCGTGACAGTCTTCGAGATCGTCGGACTGTCCTTACATTGTTTTTAATGCCGTTACTTCTTTATCCCCTACTTGCTATTGGATTCCAGCAGTTCCTCCTCAGTCAGGCCCTCAACGCACCTCCCGAAGAGTATCGGATTGCGATTACGGGAGTTGAAGACAAAGGCTTTTTGCTCCGACTGCTATCAATTTATGGTACTCCACCGGCAGATCCGAAACTCAACTTCTTCTCATCAAGACCTGTTGCGAGCGAGGACCCTCTACTTCCGGAAGTAACGCCAGTTCGGCTCATCGAGGTCGCCGACCCTGCGATGGCTGTAACGCTGGGTGAGGTCGACCTCTGGATCAAGATGACAAACGCCCCTCCCGGCGAGAGGCCCGAGATTCCACCTTGGCGTCCGCTGGCGGTCCGGGTGGAGTTGATCTATCTCGAGTCGTCGAGTCTTGGAGAACGCCTCGCCGAGTACTTTGATCGTTGGATGACCTCGGCAGACATCGGTTTCCTGGAGCAACGCCTGAATGCCGCGGGTGAGCGGTTTCGGACGGCGGCGTCAACACTTCCGGGTGACGTTCCACCCGAGGCCCGTCGAATCTTCCTGGAGGCCAGTAACGGGACCTTTCCATTGCGTCCTCTGGCGATCCAAGAAGCACCCATCAAGACCGAAACTGAAGGACCAAGCGGGTTAGTCTCTCTCGCCGGCCTGATTCCGCTCGTCCTGATCTTGATGACGATTACAGGGGCTGTCTATCCCGCGATCGACTTGACCGCCGGGGAACGGGAACGTGGAACCCTCGAGCTTGTTATTGCCTCTCCGGTCCCACGCCTTGATGTCTTAGTTGCGAAGTATGCCGCTGTTTTGATTGTCGCAGTCCTCACGGCAACAGCAAACCTTGTCTGCATGGCCTCGACGATTGCCGTATCAGGGTTCGGGCCGATTCTCTTTGAGAATTCAGTGATTTCGCTGGGTGCAATCCTCCAGATCATCGGGCTCTTGGTTCTCTTTGCTGCCTTCTTCTCCGGATTGCTCTTGGCACTTGCAAGCGTGGCGCGGAGCTTTAAAGAAGCCCAGGTTTACGTAATCCCACTCATGCTCGTCGCAATGACCCCTGGTTTCATTGCACTCTTCCCCGGAATTGAGTTGCAGGGCTTACTCTGTATCACACCACTTCTCAACGTTGTCTTGCTTTCAAGGGATTTGATTGAGGGGAATGGCTCTTTCGTGGCGCTCTCAATCGTCGCTGGATCAACCCTGGTCTATGCAGTGATCGCCTTAGCGATTGCAGCTCGGATCTTCGGTGCCGAGTCTGTTCTGAATTCGACACCGGGAAGTCTTGGCGATCTGTTTCGACGTCCTCGAGCCCCTCGAGCCTCGGTCCCGATTCCAGCCGTCCTCTTGGCATCCACAATCGCCTTTCCGGTTCAGTTGCTCTTGCAGTCAGCAGTCGCCCGTTTTGGAGGGGAGGACACGCTGACTCGAGTCTTGCTGGCCTCAGCCGTCCAAATCCTGCTCTTTATTGGTTTACCGACAATTGTCATCTTGACTGCTAACGTCCGAATCCGGAACGCTCTAGGAACAAAGCGCCCCGTATCACCGCTAATCTTTCTAAGCGCTCTTCTTCTCGGAACATCTCTCTGGCCGCTAGCACATGAACTGATCCTAGGATTGCAACAGCTTGGCTTTGGCGGATTCAACGAGAGCCTCTTGAAACGCTACCAAGAGAACATCGAACAACTTCGGTCGATTTCGACCGTCATCTTGATTCTCGGATTCGCCATCTTGCCGGCCCTTTCCGAAGAATACTTTTTCCGAGGCTTCGTGATGCGGTCTCTCGGGACCCGTTTGAAGCCAATCGGGACCATCATTGCTTCCGCATTACTCTTCGGTTTGTTTCACCTTGTCACACCAACACAGATTCAGCTTGAGCGATTTGTCACAAGTTCGCTTCTTGGATTGGTGCTCGGATTGGTAGCATACAGAAGTCAGAGCCTCTGGCCTTCGATGCTTCTCCATGCTACCCACAATGGACTCTTGATGCTCTTGTTTGCCTACCAACCGGAGTTGGAAGCATTGGGCTTTGGAGTTGAAGAGCAGGATCACTTACCGATCACTTGGTTGGTCGCCAGTGTTGTAGCAACCGTGATCGGCCTTTTCTTGACGGCTTTTGTCAAACCTCGACCAAAACCCTCGATCACTCCTCCTCCGAAAGAGTGATCTCGTCATCGTCTTCGGTCAGATTTAAAAGTCGTTGTGCTTCCTCAAGGAGGAAATTAACATTAGTGAACGGCTCATAACTAATGTCATGCCAACGAATTGATCCGTCGGCGTCAATTAGAAATGTTCCGTGCAGCGGCTCCGACTCGAAGTCATCGAACACGCGATACTCTTTGAAGATATCAAGCTGCGGGTTGGAGAGCAGTGCAAAAGGAACTGTGCCTTCGTATTTCTGGATCGAGCCTTTCAATGACTCTTCGTCATCGGTCCCGATACCAATAATCTCGATACCGAGTTGTTCAAACTCGCTGGTTCTCGGCCCGACTGCTTCCAGTTGTTCAACGCAGTGGAGACAACCGAACCCGAGATAAAAGATCAGGAGCGTCGGTCGTTGACTCTGAGTCCCAAACGAGATCGTGTTACCTTCGACATCAGTGAGTTCCCAACGAGGCGCAACCGGTGGCTCCCAAAAGAGAGGGCCCAGGGAGTCAAGGCTGGGACGATTACCAACGTCGTCGGATTCCTGCTTCTCGACCGTCCAATCACTACCGAACCCCGCAGCTCGAGCAATGGGTTCGAGTCGGGCAAAGGGGCGGACTTCTCGGTTCTCGATATGTCCTGATTGCTCACGGAGTTTCTCAAACGCAGTCAAAGCCGCTTCTTGATCCCCTGCCTCCTGGAGAATTGCCGTCTGGATTGCCAACGGCAAGACTTGTCCGGGGCTCGCGGCCACTGACTCCGCTGCTATTTTCTGTGCTTTATCGAGTTCCCCCGCCTTGAAATAGAGCCACGCCAGACGCCACTTGGAGAGTCCGCGGACTTCTCCGAGTGCCGAGGCTGCCTCTTCAAGGTTACCTTCGAGCAAGAATTGGTAGACCTTAAGCTCTCGGAGGGCACTCTCGATGGCGGACTTTCCCTGTTCAAGAGATCGTTTGAACCGAGAGGAATCGATCGGAGGTTCCTCCAGCCTGCAATCTGGCTCAGACTCTTCGTCATCGTCCTCATCCGACGATAGCTCCTCAATCTTAGTCTCAAGGAGGTCGAGCCGCTCTTCAAGGGTGGTGACAACACCTCCGAGTCTCGGTTGATCACCGAGGCCATGATGGGCACGGCCAAGGGCACGTAGCCGCTTTATCTGTTCGAGTGGTTGTTTGGTCGGTTCTAGATACTCGGTCGAGGCAAGAGCGATCGTCTCTTCCCAGAGTTCGTAGTCCTCCAGCGTATCGAGTAGCCGAGCCCGACCATAGCTCGCACTCCGACCCCGACGCTCAATGGTGTTGTAGCGTGGATGATGAGGGAGTTCGATCAGGTTTCGTGCCAGCTTGAGCGCTGTCTCCACGCGACCAATATGAATAAGATTCCGGACCGTCCATTCCTGATTATGCGCGTAGTTATGAATCTGATCGGGGAGTACTTGGTCTCGGATCATCTGGGCATGGTCGACTCGTGATGAGGCCGATTGCTGCCAGACCGCGTCTGCATAGCGATGCAGCCGAGAGTAAATGTGGTTCGGCATATGCCACATGTGCGCGATCCCCGGTGCAGCTTGGCCGCATCGTGCTGCGGAGCCAAGTGCTCGCTCCGGCTTTTCGCGATCCCAGAGATGGATTCGGTAGTGGTGTGCCGGATGCATTGGCTCCACTTGGAAGATCAGCTCAAGAAGGGAGTCGACGGCCTGATGACTATTGATGGGGAGGTCGCGATTAAAATGCCAGAGCCGGACGGCGAGAAACGCCTTCGCTTCCAGGTCACTAGGATCATCGTGAATCAATCCTTCGAGACTCCTGATGTAAACTCGCGCCGCTTTCTTGCGATCCTCCTCATAAGACTTCAGGTAATCTGCAAGTCCTTCGATCCACTGGCGTTCTCGATCGGTTATCTCTGTCGACTGTTCACCGGCTTTTTCGATGAATTTCTTGGCCCGATCTTTGTTTCCTTCGAAATTCGCCATGGCCATCCCCCAGTAGGCCATCGTGCAACCGGGATCGATCGCCGCAGCTTGGCGGAAACTTCGTTCGGCCTCGAAGTACCAGAACCCGTGAAGTTGGCCCACCCCTTGATTCACAAAAGCTTGTGCTTCTGGGCTGGTGGTGGTGACCGGAAAGTCGACCTTCCCCGTCGTTCCCATAAGATAAGCCGCTTGCCGAGGTCCTTCATTAAAGGCCTCGCCAAAGTGAGAATGACCCTCTGGTACTTGTGATTCCAGCAGCTCGGCATTAGGAGTAGCTTCGGACTCATCCGAGGCACGCGCTGGGAGGGAACTAATCGAGAGGAATGCCAGCAGTAGGCCTGCGACGAGGAGTCGTGTTGATTGGGAGGTCATCGAACTACTCATGGTGCTTGAGTTGTTGAAGCGATGCGTTGTTTCAAGATCCAGGGTAAGAAACTGAGCCCGACCAATCCAGCGACCAGGAAAAGAAAGAGACGAGGCCATTGACCGCTCGGAACCACCATCCCTCGGATCAAGATCTGACTCTGACCACCCTGGACCGATTCACGGTAAAAGATACTGACTGGCCTGAGGGTCCCATCGGAGTTCGGTCGAGGGGTCCGGTAGACGAGTCGATACATCTGACCGAGTCGGACCGCGATTTCTTCGTAGATAGCAACCAGCTGATCTGCATCGCGTGCTGGAAAGTACTGGCCTCTCGTGAGTTGAGCAAGCTCCCGGAGCTCGTCGCTTGCAATCGCATTTTCCTGACCAAGTCCAAGAGTATAGAGAGGGAGGCCGAGGCTCTGTGCAGCAACTGCCGCGTCACTTAGGGTCGCATTGCTTGAGGTGTCTTCACCGTCGGTCAAGGCAACAAGAGCGCGTCGACCGCTCACTTCACTAATGACGTTGAGGGCTTCCACAACTGCATCGTAATACCGGGTCCCACCATCGGGCTCAAGCTGGTCGACGGCGCGTCGGACCTGAGTCGTGTCAGTTGTAAATGGGCTAATCACTCTGATGGCATCACTAAAAGCAACGACCGCAACCTGAGACCCCTCAGGTATTAGCTCTAGGAAGGTCCGCACGGCGCGCTTCAAGGTGTCGATCTTGCGGGCACCGCTGGCGTCGATTTCAGCCATACTCCCGCTGTAATCGACGACCAAGACAACGGTCGTCTGTACTTGTTCGACTGACTTGGGGGCCTCGAACTCGATCACCTCAACCTGATTACTGTCTTCAAAGACGCGGAAGTCTTCTTCACGCGCATCGAGCAACGGCGTGTCATCCGGGTTCCGAACCTCGAAGTCGACGGCAATTTCGGGGAAGCCTGATTTGTCGATAGAACCGATCAGGACACTGACATCGTCGGTCGGTTCGACTTCGTCCGGGGGCTGCTGGACCAAAACGATCGGCGCCGCTCCGCGATCCTTCGGATCGGCTTGAGGATCCTCAGAACGAGGGAGGCGGAGGACTCGATCGAGTTCGAAGGCGAGGTTTGCTTTCCGGAGAAAAAGCAAGGCGAGGGCGGTCTCGGGAAGTGATTTCCAACGTCCGTGCCAAGAACCGTCGGGACGCTGTCGCTTCAGGAGCTCCTCGGCACCCACGGCGTACCAATCGAGTCCATCAAGTTCTCGGATCCCGAGGGCGACGCAGACCCGCTCTAACGACCAGAGGTAGTAAATCTGCGAGCCACTGCCAATCCTCTGAGCGTCCGCAGTGACGCGATCGAGTGCCGCCTGGAAGACCGGATCCGCGGCGAGGGCCGCACCTCGGGCCCTTGAGTTCAGGCGTTCGGCAAGTTCTGAACGGGCGGCAGCGATCGCAAGGCCCATCAGACCGGCACAGGTCATTGAATCACGGGGACCATTATTTGGTCGATACCCCCAGCCGCCACTGGAATCGACCGTGTTCCGAAAGTGTACGTCGATCGCTGCAAGGCCGTCGTTGGCGTCGAACCCGGCTCGCCCTGCGGCCCAGAGACCCAGCAACGCAAACTGGGTGTTGGAGTTGTCCCCGTGTGGCATCGGATTCAAGAGCCCGTTGCTCGGAGTTACGAGGAGTGGTCGCTCCCGAACCTCCAGTGGAACTCCTTCGACGCCTTCAGGAGCCGAATTCAAAGGAACCCGATAATTCCAACGGCCGTCGACATGACCACCACTCAGTCGATGGCCGAGAGTCTGGATCAGCGGATCATCGTTGAATTCGCTTGCACCCCGAAGACGCGTCAGGAGAAGGATGGCGAGTGAAATGTCGTACGTCTGGTCCGAACTGATGGCAAGCTCACGGACATTGGCCGCTGCTGCTTGGATAGCCGGATCTGCCGGTGAGACCCCGTTTTCAATCATCGCCAAGGCCGCAAGGGCGGTCATTCCCAACTGATGCCGCAAGGAGTGGGAATATTCCCAAGTACCCCCGGCAGTTTGCTGAGATCGTAGATATTCAAGTCCCCGACTGATCGCGCCTTGAACTCGACTATCGAGGTCTTGCTGACCGTGAACGGTTAGCGAGCCAGCAAGGACCAGTGAACATCCGAGAACGAGTCCGATGGGTAGTCGCATCTCAGTAATTCAATCATGTTTTAAAGAATTTGGGGAAAGGGAGATTCTTGAATGGACTGAGTCCAACCAAGTCTGCCAGGGCTGCGATCCCTCCACCGAGCAAGGCCCAGATTGGCAATGCAATCACCGTTCTGAGCAAGCCGGAATCGGGCTTGGGCTCGATTCCTTGAGAGAGAGCAACCCCAATAGCTGCGATCAGGAGTCCGACGAAGGCACCCGAAAAGAGTCCGCCCGGGAGATCTCGGAGACTCCCCAATCGAGCTGATCCGAGTCCTCCCGCGAGGCCACTGGCGATTCCAAACATCACCACCGGACCGATCAATTCAACGGTACTTCCAAACCCGGAGGAGAGGCCGATCAAAAGCCGGAGCGTTGCAAAAAGAAGCGCTCCCAGCAAGTAAAGGGCAGCCTTTGGGACTCGTTCCGATTGGTTCTTGCCCGGGACTGGAGGAACTGCTGCATGTGACTCTCGCTTGGTCGTTTCATCGCGAGGAAACGGTTGCGTCGCATCAGGAGCCGTCAACGAATGAGGACTAATTGGTTCAGGTAGGACCGTCGTCAAATCAGGGTGTTTCGGTTGCTGAGGCTGATCACGATTTACGGGGGCCCTAGGCTGATCACGTCCGACGGGAGAGGTAAAACGCTCGGGCCGAGGTGTTGGAGTTCGAGGCGTTGAAGGACGAGTCGACCTTGTCTCTGGCGGGATTGACTGGGACCTTGGTGTCGAAGAGCCAGGTGGTGAACCGGTCGGGGGTCGTCCGGAATCTCTTGGTTCGATGGTGACGGGAACGCGGATTGATCCCCCTTCGTCACTCCGAATCAGCAATTCAGCAGTCAGAGGACCCGACTGCCCACTCGGTGCGTTGATCGTGACCGGGACCGAGATCGGCGTTTCCAACAATTCAAAACCACTCAAGTAGGTCGACGGGAGACTGATCCAATCTGTTCCGGCCGGATCCACTTGGATCGTCGTCCGTTGAATCCCTGAGCCTCGATGCGAGACCCGAATCATCCGTCGTGTCCTTGAACTCGGCCCCACCTGGATCTTGAGTTCAGGCGGGTTTGCTTCGAGTCGACCACCGCCGGCATTCGTGGTGCTCGGACGGGACGTCGGCCGTTGCCTCGGCGGGGACGGGTCTGTTGGTCCTGGGATCGTTGTCAGTGAATCCGACTCTTCGTCTTTGCCAGTTCCTTGCGTGGTCGAATTCGGTCGAGGCGGGGCGGATTCTACGCTTGGTCGCGGCCGCACGGGGCGGCTTGGGACCTGCGTACTCAAGGCATTCGCTCCTGCCGTAATTCGGAGTTGGACACCACCAAGTTGGACGATGTCACCGAGTCGAAGCCCAACACTCTGCTCTGGGAGAAGTGGACGTTTGTTAACAAAGGTTTTGCCACCACTATCAACGTTACGCAGTAAAAGCCCATTCTTTGAAATAGCGATCGCCGCATGCTGCGCGGTGATTCGTTGCGGCCCACTCTCTTGGTCACTCAGATTGATGACCTCTGGTGAATCACCGGCGTTGCCGAGAGTCACCTCATGATTCGGCAGATCGTAGAGCCGACCAACATCACGACCTCGGACAACTTCTAACGCCCAGCCACTTGTCTCAGCCATAGGAAGTCCAACAGGTTTTCGGAGTGATGGGTAGAGCCCTCGAAATCGTGATGATCGATCTCACTTGCGTCTAAAGAGAAGTCGGGTCTTGCCGATCTCAATGCGGTCGCCATCGTTTAAGGGTGATTCGTTCGTGACCGGCTGACCATTGAGCCAAGTCTTTCCTTCCGCGTGTCGATTTCGGAGAACATACTCGTTGCCGCGACGCTCGATCTCAGCGTGTCTCCGGGCGATTCCTGGGTCACCGTAGAGTCCGACCTCAGCCCATTCATCGAGTCCGATCCGAGAAAGCTGAGACGCGAGAAGATAGGATCGACCTTCTTGCCGACCGTTGAGGACGGTCACCCAGGAACGTCGGAGAACTTGCTCGACCAAAGCTAGGAAGAGCCCGAGACCTGCGCCAAGGATCACGATCCCAAGTCCCTGACTTAAGTTATAGCGATCGCCGCCCATCGCCTGGCGGAGCATCTCGAAAAGGTAGCCGCCCACAAAACCGCCGCTGGCCCCTCCAATCAGCCCGTAGATCAGTCGTTGCCGCGACCGATAGGCAATCCCTTGACTGAGGCCAATCCCAATGCCAAGGATTGTCCACGAAATGGCGCGGCCCAAGAGGCCGCCCTGCAAGCCCCCCAGAACCAACTCACCGAGGATTAGACCCACCATCCCACCAACCGCTCCTGCGAGCGATCCCCAACTTGCCGTCCTGGCGAGCTTCAAGATCGCTCCATCGCGCAGCGGATCGAGTGCATTCAAGAAAAATCCAATCGTCCCACCTAACGCCAAGCCAGCAACGAGATTACGAGCCCACCAAAGACTATCTGCCCGCCGAAAGTTTTCGAAGGGTTGGAGGAACTCGACATAAAGGTAGAGCCCAAAGACCGCCCCCAGAGCTCCCGCAATCGCCAAGAGATAGGCCTGTTGCGCATTGGCGCCCAGTCGTTGCAACAGCGTTCTCGAATCTGTTGATGATGAGCTCATTGTCATTTAAAAAAATCGTGAATCACGAGGTGCATCAAGAGAATATACCAGAGGTCTTGCACCATGCGTTAGCAAGATAGGGCTGAGTCGAAACACATAAGCCCAATTCTGGGAAGCTTCCAACCTCTGACAGAATCATACCCGGAATCAGAGTTGGAGGCCAAATGCCGAAAACTACCGAGCCGACTTGCTGCCCTGATCTTGGCAGTCGTTCTCTCTAATCTTTCAAAGAGCGCCAATCATCAAGGTTGATGCGATACCTTGGGTGTCCGTCACGTACCCGGGACCTATTACAGATCTCGGCTCCTCAGTGGCTGTGTCGGGCCCCGAAAAAACTTTGATTCCATGACCATCGCTCTGAAACAGGAACGACGATCAGACGCATACTGAGGCCCCTGGATGAGCGGCACATGGGGCCTCAACAATTGAACGTGTGCCATTTTCGCTGGTTCAACCCAATCCGGACTCCCGACACGGGTCCTGAAAAAGGATGGGCCTGCTCCAGAGCTTAACGAGACCGACGACGCCGCGTTGACTTCTTGGCGGGTGCCGGTTGCGCCCCCCAAGGAAGTGGCTGCTTCAAGACGGCTGCCGGACCGAGAATCAAAGGCTCCTGGCTATACCCAAGGTCAGCAAGCTCTCTCTTTGCCTCGCTCACGATCTGCTCGAATGTGATCCCGAAACGATGGTGTCCGTACTGACGGAGGATCTTAGCGAGACAATACGTAAAGGCTCCGTAGGAGATATTGCCGTGACGGTACTCGTAAGCATATTGATGCTCTTGGCAAGCCTGAAAGATCACCGGAAGATACGGGCCTTTATGATCGAGTTCCGACCGGATCTGGTCGTACTTTTTCCAGTCAAGTGCTCTCAGAGGGGCAGCACGGCCGAATCTTCGGGTTGAACCCTGGCTTCCAAGGTAAGCAGTTTCGATCTCCTCCGCCTTCTCCTCGTCGGTATCCTCCGGCAAGAGGTCTCTGGTGATCGATTTCAGATCCCGCGGAACCCACATCTGACGCTCCACGTCCCAACGAAGGAGCTGGTGGCGGAGATCATCCGGAGGGTCGATTCCTCGGACGGCAGGCTGAGTCCCGCGGACCATTCCTCCCGAGTGACAGCAGTCAAGGAACATCACGAAATAGCTGTCATAGGGAAGCTGCGTGTAGAGATCATACAGGTCGTCGTCGATGATCGCGTTCCCATGCTGCCAGTCGAAATCGACCGGTACGAGACATTCGTCGAGGCAGTCGAGCCCTTCAGCCTCACCCGAGGCAGGAATCTGAGCACCATGGCCACTAAAAAAGAAGACCCGTTGATCGTTAGGTCCGACATCCGTCAGCAGCCATTCTAGACTGTCGCGGATCATCTTCGCGGTGGCACGCTGGTCGAGGACCAGCCGGATTTCATCGGGCTGGAAGCCACACTCCTGGAGCGCGGCACTGACGAGGAAAGCGTCATTGACGCAGCCCTCAAGATGCATCTCTGGGTTTCGATAGGCGTTGATGCCAACGATCAATGCCTTCTTGGTCGGACCACGGGCGACGTCAGCCTTGGCCACCGCTTCACCAAACTCAATTGCCACGGATCGTGCACTAGGGTCATTCAGATCACCTAAAATCTCCGACCAAGCCCGATACGACGCATTTTTGTGGCTCAGATATTCGACAGCGTCGTGGTCGAGGAGACCGTCGAACGGGCTGCTTCCAAAGTCGGTGGGAACTTGTTCGAAATTCGCTGCCCGGAGGTTGATCGATTGAGTGAAAACCCTGTCGTACCGATTGAATAGATTAAACCACTTCTTGGCGGCCGGGATCGACGTCAGTCGTCCTGCAACAAGGTTTCTGGCCACGAAAGGATGTGCAATCTGCGATCCAAAGGAAATGAAGTAACGATCCTTGATCGCCTTTGCTCCTTCTTTCGTCAGAAAAGTGTCGTAACAAATCAGTGATCCCAGACTGTGAGCAACGACCACATCCGGTTCATGGTTCTCAATCTGTTCCAGAATGTGTTTCCGCGTGGCCTCGCGGATTGCGTCGTTCTCCACCCACTGGACAACCATCCCTGCTGTCCATCTCAGGTTGTTCTGGACACCACGCTCGACCGGAGCCCGCGATCGGAACAAACTAGACAACCCACTCCCCAACAGTTTCACCGCTGCCTCGAGAACATCAACGGAACTAATGCCGTGATTCTCAAAAATAAAATCATATTTGACAAATTCACACGTTGCAGAGGCCGAAGCATCAATGCGCTTAATTCCTTGATTGATCGCGCCTCTCCATGGATTCTCCCAATCCGTAATCGAACTTTGCCCACCCACTCCATGAACTGCCAACACTGTAAGAGCACTCATCTTGATGTCCCAGGAAGACCAGGAGGTTTAGGCAACTTAAGATAAATCATAGAAGTTGGCTGACTTGATGGCAATAAAAACTTGTAGCTGCAGGGTGTGACCAGCATCTAAGTAAGGAGCCCAGCGTCGCGATTCAGGCTGGTTGATCTCCTAAATCGCGATGGCAGATTCGCTCTGAGGTCGCGGCGGGACTCCGACAGGATCGAAGGTGGCACTTACGGCATCCCCTTGTGTTAATTCCAGCGCCGAGACACTGATACGTCCATCGAGACCAACATCGAACGTCACCCGGATCGTACTCCGAGCCGGGAGCCCTTCTGGGAGTTGCAACCGGAGCAGACCAACGTAGTCGGTCTCTTGAAGATTCGCCGATTCTCCAATTCCCGCAATGACTTGAATCTCAACGCGACGCTGCTCATCGACTTCGGTACCGAAGTCAGTAGTCCGACGGGCAGGAAGTTCGGCGTTTAGTGGGATCAGCCAGATCGGAACCTCGACCCCCTGGTTGGAGTCGACGGCAATGACGCCGAGGGTTCTCGGGCTCGAATTAATTAATTCAAAGCGGACTACTTCACGGACTGCCGGATCAAATCGGATCGAGTTTGCGTGTTCCATTCGGTCGATCGCCGCTTCCCAATCATCGACGGTGAGTTCGAGTGCCTTCGATGGTTCATCCGATCGCTCCAACTTGCGGGGACCGGCTTCAGAACGATCAAAGAGAACTTCTTCCCGGATTACCTCTCGGAGCCCGAAGAGTGCGGCACCCTTCGCGACGGCTTCTTCAGGGTCGGCGAGGACGGGATTGCACTGGAACTCCTGCTGAAGGCGACGGTGGACTTGGGGCATCCGTGTGGCTCCACCGACGAGGATCATCGTCTCGATCGGGGCAACTCCTCGGGAATTCGCCGAGTTAATGAGTTCACGGGTCAGATCAATCGTCCGATCAAGTAATGAAATCGTGATTTCTTCAAAACGATCGCGACTTAATTCGACTTTGACAGAACGACCGCCATGGGTCACCCGAAAGAGTGCTTTCTCGCGCTGGGTGAGGGTCTTTCGACCGCGCTCGGCTTGGAGGAAGAGATCGTTCAAGGTTTCAGGATCGCTTCTCGGATCGTCCTCAAGTTGACTGGCTTCTCGGAAGCGATCGGCGAGTTCCATCACAATCGCTTCGTCCCAAAGAAGGCCGCCAAGATGTGGATCGCCGCCGGTCGCGATCACGCGGATCTGCTCCTCCCGGAACTCGACGATCGAGAGGTCAAAGGTACCGCCCCCGAGATCATAGACGAGGACAACTTGGTCACGAGTTGGCCGGAGTCCATAGGCGAGTGCTGCCGCAATCGGTTCGTCGACAATGGCACGAATCTGGAGACCTGCAAGCTGGCCAGCTCGAATCGTTGCTTCACGACTCGGGAGGCTAAAGTGCGCGGGACAAGTGATGACGGCCTCGTTGAGCTGCTCAGTGGGATCGAGACCGAGCGTAAACGCGGCGTCATTCACGAGCTTGCGGAGAATCAGGGCGCTGATTTCCTCTGGGCTTAGTTTGAGATCATCAACGTTGAAGGAAAAGTTGGGGTCGCCGATGTGTTGCTTGATGGCGACCGCAACCCGATCTGGCTCAACCACGGCCGATTCCTTCGCGGTGTTGCCAACAATCCGCGCGTCGCCATCGAATAGGACGACCGAAGGCGTCGTTCGTTCGTTCTCGCGGTTGGGGACGACCATGGGCCGCCCTCTGTCATCGATGATCGCGATCACGGAATTGGTGGTTCCGAGGTCAATCCCAGCAAGTCGTTTCAGCGAGTCGTTCACCAGAACGGGCTCCGGACAAAGGCCAAGTCAGAAATTGGATGAGCCTGGATTCCTGATGAATTCACCCAGTGCCATCCCGACGTTCCATGATCAGACACGTCTCTCGTGGGTTCCGAGAACCGATCCTACTTTAAAATCTGGCCTAACAAATTCGAAGGTCTGGTCGTTGAGAGAATTGTTCGGCAATCGAGGCCGAATCTCTACGAAACGGTTCTGAAATGCAAAGAGGAGGATCTCATGAGCCCCAATCGGTGTCGGATGCTTTTGGTGACAGCCTCTCTCGTTCTCTCCGTCGGATCATGGGCAAATGGTCAGGGATTACTCGTCGATCGTCGAGCCGAAGTCCCGATTGCCGGCTCCTTTCAGGTGGAACGCATCGAAGTTAACGCGGAAGTTAAAGAGCAGGTTGCGCAGGTCCGGGTTTCACAGACTTTGTCCAATCCAACTTCTAGAACAATCGAAGCTGAGTACCTCTTTCCCGTTCCGAATGCGGGCGCGATTCAGAACGTCGTCCTTCTGGTCGATGGCACCGAGTTGGTTGGCGAAGTCCTCGATGCGAACAAAGCCAAGGCCATCTACGAGGAGATCGTCCGACGGAAGCGTGATCCCGCCTTACTCGAATACATGGGTCGGGGCTTGATCAAGACAAGCGTGTTTCCGATCCCCGCCGGCGCTGAGCGGACCGTGACGATGACCTACACCGAGCTCTTGAAACGGGATCAGAACATCGTCGAGTTTTCGTATCCGTTTGGTACGCAGAAGTTCACCAACAAACCGATCGAAACGCTCGACTTTTCCCTCAAGGTCAAAAGCCAGAACGCAATCCAGACGCTCTACAGTCCTTCTCACCCGATTACGACGTCGATTCAAGACCCGAACAATGCAATCGCCAACTATCGGGCCTCCAACGTAATTCCGACCGCCGATCTTCAGGTATTCTACACCGTTTCCGAGGGAGGCTTGGGGGCATCGGTCTTCAGTTATCGACCCGAGTCAGGCGAGGATGGCTACTTTTTGCTCTTGGCAAGTCCCGAGGTTCGATCGGATCAGGGGACGATTGTTCCAAAAACCGTGATCTTCGTCCTGGATCGTTCCGGATCGATGTCTGGGAAGAAAATTGAACAGGCCCGGAAAGCGGTCCTCTTTGTGTTAGACAATCTGAACGTCGGGGACACGTTCAACATCATCGTCTATGATGATCGGATTGAGACTTATGCACCTGAACTTCAACGATTCAGTCCAGAATCGCGGGTGAAAGCCGGTCAATTTGTCGACAACATCCGAGCGGGCGGAAGCACGAACATCGACTCTGCGCTCCGGACTGCCATGGAGATGCTCAACGAAGATAGCCGCCCCCAATATGTCCTCTTCATGACCGACGGCTTACCGACCGCCGGGGTCACCAACGAGCTTGAAATCGCAGAGCGGGCCGCGAACGCTAACAAACAAGACGCCCGGCTTTTTCCCTTCGGTGTCGGCTTTGATGTGAACGCAAGGCTCCTTGATCGCCTCAGCGCACAGAATCATGGCGCGAGTGAATATGTGACTCCCGAAGAGAGTATTGAAGCGAGTGTCGCTCGGTTCTACAGCAAGATCACCAGCCCAGCGCTTTCAGAGATTGAGATCAGTCTGAGGAACACCTCCCTCAATCGGATGTATCCTCGAGAGATCCCCGACCTCTTCGAAGGTGGCCAACTGACCCTCGTCGGCCGTTACAACGGTTCGGGGAAGACCGAGCTGACCATCCGAGGCACGATTAACGGGGATCGTCAGACCATTACGATTCCGGCTGAACTCGCCGAAGCGGGATCGGGCTCACGTTACGAATTCGTGGAGCCGTTGTGGGCAGCTCGGCGAGTCGGGGACATTATCGACCAGATCGACCTCCACGGAGAGAGTACGGAGCTAACCCAAGAGCTCGTCGAACTCAGCAAAAAGTATGGGATTTTAACACCGTACACAGCTTTCTTAGCGAACGAAGAGACTGATCTCTTTGCAGGGGTCGGAAATACCCTGAGGGCCCGCGAGCAACTCGTCCGACTCGAGGAAACTGCAGGAAGAAGCGGCGTCGGCCAGCGTTCCAACAAGGCGTTTTACAAGCGTGGTGCTGAGACCCGTCTTTCGGTCATCTCTCCGGATCAGTTCCTCGCCGAAGCACCAGGAAGGCCGATGGACCACTTTGACCTTGGCCTACAGCCTGCTGACAACAGCCGTTCGGTTCGTCGGAGCCCGGCAACTCCAAGTCGAGCGTCAGACCGATCGTCGACTCAATTAGGAATCGAGCGGCAGATGGGCCAAGCTGGCGGACGCTTCGGAGGTGGACTTCCTCAAGGAGATACCGAAAGCCGCAACCGGCTCCCTTCTCTGGGGCCTGTGACTGCCGGAGTCCCCGTCATCGCGCGTGACTTCCAAGGGAACGAAATCCCGGTTGGCACCGTCCGACAGCTCGGTAGGAAGACCTTCTACTATCGAGAGGGCCGTTGGCTCGACTCCGAAGTGGAGCCGGAGCAAGAAAAGACCGCCAAGGTGATCGAGCAATTCAGCGAGACCTACTTCAAGCTTTCAAGAGGCTTGAATCCAACCGAAAACCAATGCCTGACATTCAAGCAACCGGTCGTGGTTCACCTCCGAGGGAAGGTCTATCGGATTGAACCTCCGAAAGTGAAGACCATCGAAGATCGTGAGACGGGCCATTAGGACTCTTGGACCGTCCGATATTCTCTGAGAAGATGGTGCTCAAGCTGGTGGGACGAGACGATAAGTTCAGGATCCGAACCGGGTGAGCCTCGTCGTGACTCAGAGCGATAACCAAGAGAACGCGCTCCGAAATAAGCTCCGCGACCAGCCGCTGATCATCGAAGATCTCCGAGTCAATCGCGGGGCATCGGAGATTATCAAAGGTATTACAGTTGATTTTGATCCAACTGTCCGTTATCTAATTCTTGGACCATCGGGATCCGGCAAAAGCACCCTCCTCCGGCTCCTCAATCGGCTCGAAGATCCGAACTCTGGTATCCTCCGGTTCGGTCCAACTGATCTCCGAGAACTCCCGGTGCTGACCCTCCGACGGTTGGTCTCGATAGTCCCGCAGGACCCCAGACCGTTACCGGGAACACTCGGAGAGAATCTTCGATATCCCTCGGCGGTTGTTGGGAAAACCTTTCCGCCCACTGCTGAACTTGAGCAAGCGCTCGACGAGTTCGGCATTCCGGGTGATGCGCTTGATCGCCGTGCCGAGACTCTCTCTGGTGGCGAACAACGACGGCTCGCGATCGCTGTCGCTTTACAGATGTCGCCGCTGCTCCTGGTTCTCGACGAGCCAACCGCCGGACTCGATCCCGGTTCGGCGATTCAATTGATCAGATCGTTGGACCGTCGCGCAGAACGGGATCAGCTCCGGACCATCGTGGTGACCCACGACCGAAAGTTTGGGCCTCAACTCGGTACAACCGCTCTTGTCCTGGAGGCTGGTCGAATCAGGGACCGAGGGCCTACGGCAGATGTACTTGACCGTGCCGACGCGGGATGTTGGTCGGAGGCTCAGGCGGACCCGAAACCAGTCGGGGCCACCTCATGAATTCTGGGTCTCCTGCGCCGCCAGCATTGATCGGGCTCCTAACCACGGCGATTCCGATCGCATTCGTAGGTCTCTATCTTGGACTCCGTAAGGTCGGATTGGTCCGCTCCCTCTGTGTGGCGGTCTTCCGGATGGTCGGACAGCTTCTCTTACTTGGCTTTGTCCTCAGGTTTGTGTTCGAACAAAGTAGTCCTGGGCTTCTTGCACTCGTCGCCCTCGTGATGCTCAGCGCATCCGCACAAGCGGTCGGGGCTCGGCATCAACGGCCCAACTGGACGCTCCGTTTCGAGGCTTTTCTAGCAATGGCAGTCGCCGCGGGGGTGACACTTTTGCTCGCAACACAGTCTGCTCTCGGGGTTCAACCATGGTACAAGACATCGATCGTGGTCCCGATTCTAGGGATGATCTTGGGGAATAGCGTGAATGGTCTTGCCTTGGCCGCGGATCGGTTTGAGAGCAGGATCAGAGAAGATGCCGCCCTCATCGAGCGAAGATTGGCCCTGGGCGCAACCAGCGATCAAGCAGTTCAACCAGCATTTCGGACCGCGATACAGACTGGACTCACGCCAACGATCAACGGGATGATGGTCGCAGGAATCGTGGCGATCCCGGGGATGACAACAGGCCAACTCCTCGCCGGTGCAGAGCCAACCGTCGCCTTGAGCTATCAAATCATGATCTATCTGGCGATTGGGGGCTCGGTGGGAATCGCGATCCTCACGCTCTTGAAACTCCGAGTTCGACATGCCTTCACCAACGCACATCAGCTCCGCCGCGATTTTCTTGAGAACAGTCCACCTCCCGTAGATTGACCGAATGCAACCCTAGGTCTTGATTCTAATGTGGCGACCCTCCCGTCCTTCATCTTTCTATCGGCGATCGCTCATTTGCTGGCTTGGCCTCTGTGTTGGGCTTGTCGTCTCAGGGATCGGCTTGAGATCGTTGGGTTCGTCTTTGGAATGGCAACGTTTGGCGCTAACCTTCCTTTTCTTCACCGCAGCCTTGATGGAGACCGTAGCGCTGATTTGCTCATTGCCTCTCCTTCTCCGCCTCCCAATCGATCTCAAGGCGGGTCAATTTGTCGGACTTACAATCGTCGGCCCTGCGTTCGCGATGGGGATCCTCGCCTTGCTAAACCTCGGGTAGTCCCCAACATGTCTAACACTTTCCAAACTCCTTGATTCTAGATATTCAATCAATTTTTGATGATAGTCTTACAACTTTACATCTCTCTGATTCCGTTCTGCCCGACAGTGGAACGCGACTTTATCGCGGATCACCCAAGGCGATGTTGAAATGGAGAACATCTGTTCGACGACCTAGCTTTGAGTAAAGCTCGATCGCCTCGGTGTCGTCTTGATCCGCTTGTACAAAGATCATCCAGGCCCCACGATCTACCGCAACGAATCGGAGATTCTCGATGAGACTCGTGGCAATCCCTCTCCGTCGGGACGGTTCGTCGACGGCAAGATCGTAGATGTAGATTTCACTACGAGCCTGCTCGAACTTAGTCAGAACATACGCAGTGAGACCACCGACCACGACTCCATCGAGGATCGCAGCAATGGCGATGAAGTGGGGACCCCCAAGGAGTTCGACAAGATAGTCCCGGGTCGGCGGGAGCTTTCCGTAGGTGTCGGGGTCGTCGAAGGCCCGTCCGAACAGCCCGATCATCGATTCCATGTCTTTCACGTCGTTCGGACCGAGAACCCGATACGTCAATTCGGCACTCCAGGATTTCATGAGGACGCCACTCGATTATCGGTCATCGTGAATCAACCCGACCAACTGCACTGATACTGCACGAATAAAGATAGTGCCCCTTTAGCTCTCGCACAAAATCCCCTAGGGCGAATTGTTTATGATCATGCTGGGTCCTCTTGATGGTGTCCAATAGGTCTCGCAAGCACCGCTGCTTCTACCCGCCGACGACTGGGTTGCAAACCGACCCAGAGTGGGTCTCTAACACCCCCGCAAACTCCTTGGTAAAGAACTTCTTCAACGCCGGCGTGCCAGAGACCGAAGATCGGCACCCGGAGCTTTCCTTGACAGTTTTGTGGGAGTCGGTCAGTCTCCGCCTTGACGATTCGAGGACGGACAACCTCACTAATCGTGTCAAGGGTCTACTCGATCGATTAATCCCGAGCCTTGAGGTCAAGGATGATGCTCAACTGTCTCCTCGCCAGTCTCAGTCTGATGTCCTTCGTGAGCGTCGAGGCTCCAGAAACGATCAATGCTCAACTTGAAATCGACGTCGTCGGGCAGAGCCAAGTGATTTTTGGATTACCGAATGGAGCCTATACCATCACAGAACTAAACTGGCTCCCTGCAGAGGGATCGTCCGATCATTGGAAGAGCGCTCGACTCCGGATTCTCCTCGATACAAAAGAGCCCAGTCAGCCGAAGGTTGATCAGCCCCTGAGCGACTTTGTGCTTTCCGCCCTACCCAAGAGTCGCTCTCACGTCGCATCGCGACCTCGTTTCGGAAAAGAATCGTCGTTAACGTATCAGCATTTCGGACGCCTATTGATCGATGCTAAGGGACCTGTCCGTGGCCAGCTCAAGTTGTTGATCCGCTCCCGAGCAGGAGATTAATCCATCTCGCTCTCAAATTTGTCCCAATAGAACACCTTCCTGAATCGTAAAGAGGTAAGGGGATGATGGAGGTCCCGGGGATTTTCCTGACCATCTACTCCAAGGTCATCCTGCTCACTACCCGATCCCGATTCTCGTGGAGAGTGATTCGATGCGCACCAAGAATACGACGTCACGGTTTCTGGCCACCTTCGGAGCTTCACTCCGGCCTCACTGGATCCTTGGATTGATCGGTCTCATTCTCGGAGGGTGTGGTATTAACCACGAGCCAGAAGCTCAAGTCGAAATGGCACCGAGTGGGGCCATTGGTTATGACGAGGACATGGCTGAAGGTTTTCCGGCTGACTTTGCATCCGTGGAGTCGCGGGCTGCGATTCCGCCTCCTCCTACATCCGCTGCTGATCGACGTTCACAGCCCCTCGGCAGCACCGAGGGTCCTGTGCCTGAGGCTCCCGGTCTCCTCAGCAGCGACTCAAGCATCAACTCGATGGATATGGGCAAGGCAAATGGACAAGATGGCCTCGAGACGGGAGGAATTCCGGAACCGCTGACGGAACTAAGTCGAGAGTCGTACGCGCGGATTAACGATAATCCCTTCCTCCGAGCCTCCATGGCGCCACTCTCGACGTTTGCGGTTGATGTCGATACTGCTTCGTACGCAAACATTCGCCGCTTCTTGCTCCGACAGAACCAACTTCCGCCGCCAGATGCTGTCCGCATCGAAGAATTGGTCAACTACTTCAGATATGATGATCCTGCTCCCTCCGAGGGCGACCCTCATCCCTTCAACGTCAGCGTCGAGGTCGCGCGTTGTCCTTGGAAGGGCGACCATCGGCTGGCACGGATCGGAATCAAGGGTCGCGAGCTTGATTTTGAGACGCATCGACTAAGCAACCTGGTCTTCCTCATTGATGTCTCCGGCTCGATGAACTCCCCTGATAAGTTGCCGCTCCTCAAGAAAGCGATGCGACTGATGGTCGACCAGCTCGGAGAAAACGACACCGTCAGCATCGCGGTCTACGCGAGTGCCGAGGGATTGGTCTTACCGGCGACTTCCGGTGACAATAAGCCGGCAATCCTTACGGCCTTGGAACGGCTCATACCCGGTGGCTCTACAGCCGGCGCGGCGGGAATCCAACTTGCCTACAAGATCGCCACCGAGCAGTTTATTCCCGGCGGCATCAATCGCGTGATCCTCTGCACGGATGGTGACTTTAACGTCGGAATCTCTGACGAGGGCCGACTCACTCGATTGATTGAGGACAAGGCGAAGAGCGGCGTCTTCTTGAGCGTCCTCGGCTTCGGGACGGGCAACTACCAAGATTCGAAAATGGAAGCGCTGGCAGATCGAGGCAATGGAAACTACGGCTATATCGACTCCCTTAATGAAGCGCGCAAACTCCTGGTTGATCAGATCGGCGGAACGTTGGTCACAATTGCCAAGGATGTCAAAGTCCAAGTCGACTTTAACCCCGCACAAGTCGGGGCCTACCGATTAATCGGTTACGAAAATCGTTTGCTTGAAGCCCAAGACTTCAATGACGACACTAAGGATGCTGGTGAGATTGGCGCGGGGCACAGTGTTACTGCACTCTATGAATTAATGCCTCCTGGATTGGAAGGTACTGTTCCCGACGCGCCAGAATCAAAGTATGTCGGGCAGACGAGCGTCCCCGAAGGCTCCACCAGCGATGAGCTGATGACCGTTAAGCTTCGCTATAAAGAACCCGAGGGTGTAGAAAGTACGCTGATCGAGATTCCGATCACGGACTCCGGTCATGACTATAGTGAAGCGTCTCCCAACTTTCAGTTTGCGTCTTCTGTGGCTCTTTTCGGGATGCTTCTTCGTGACTCTCCCTACAAGGGTAACGCGACTTACAACGCAGTTCTTGAACTTGCCCAAGCAGGTCTTGGTGCGAGCGATGACGGTTATCGCGACGAGTTCTTGGAGATCGTGAAGCGTGCCCGCGATCTTTCCACTGCCAATCCTTAAAGAGTCAAGGGGCCATGGTGCCGGAATGTAATATTAGAGTAGTTCGATGTTCAAACACGGTGATGACTCAGGAGATTGCAGTAAGCTCCCGACGATCTCTGCAATCTCCTGAGTAGAACCCCAAACCATCACAAGATCAGCCTGTGACCAGGTGCATGTCCGACTGATTAGGCGATTGCATCTGGTTGAGTTCGACTTCAGAGAGAATCAGATGTGCCGTCTCTAGGTAGACTCCAAGCAGCCCGGACCGAAAGGTCTGGTCTACGAGTGAGAGAATCACTGCACCATCGATTGAGAATTCAAGATAGCTGCCAAACGCAAGAAGTTGCACTCGCGCATGACCAGGACGTTTGTTATGCCAGTAGTTGCTCTGTAAGGATCTGAATTGCATCATGTCTTCGCCACTCCCTTCCGCTCCTGTCCTCCAGCTCCGGAGTTGGGCCACTCCCTTGAGAAAATCGAGTGACAGGTAGTAGCCATCGTGCGTCTCAGGGTTCATCCGAAAGACGATGCCACACTTTCCCATTCCTTGTAGATCGATCGTTGCCCGAAACCGGAAGCAACCGATCTCGTGTTCGAAGACAAAGGCTTGAAAACCCGCTTCGCTCTCCAGTTCGAGACGGTTGCTATCAATGCTGCAACGCTCTTGTCCAAGTCCCTTTTTCAGCAATCCCACGCAACGTGTATCGAGGCGCTGGCTAACCCAATTCTCAAACTCTTCGAACGTCTTCAAGCGTAGGAGACCATCCTCGGTCCGATAGATCCGCTTTGGTGGTGGCATGAGGTTGCTGATGGTCCGGTCCGAAGGATCCATCGAATAAAAGTTCCAAAGCAAGTAGCCATGTGCATCACGCATGATTCGGGCAGCATAGTTACCAGCGGCCATCAAAACATTGTCGTGGTAACTCCGCCATGGCTTCTGGATGTGATCGGTATGCCAATATCGAATTTTGGAATCTTCGCGGATACTGCCGATCAGATAGTATTCTTGCTCGATTTGGAACACATTTGGTACTTCGATGTCATCATAAAGTCCGGGATAATGGAGTGCCGAGTGTGCCTCAAATTGGTTTGGCGCTACCTCATGTAGGGCAGCGACACATCCTCGACGAATGACCGGACCGTCGTTGACGCGGCCTGCGATGAGCAACCACCCTCCATTCTCGTTGTCGTGGTAAAAGAAGGGATCACGAAAGCTAACCCAGTGCCGTCCCTCCTTGAGCGACGATTCGTAGTAACGAGGGTCTGCCTGAAGCGGATAATGACTCGACCGATCCTGAATCGCATGTCGTTCACTCGGTTGATCGAATTCGCTCGCCCGCCTGGCGGTCTTGATCGGTGGAGGGTCGTCAGGGCCTCGGAGGTCAGACCAGTTTACGGGCGCCTTCTCCCAGTGGTAAAGATCGTCGCTGAGCGCGAGTCCGATTCGTTGAATCCGCCCTTGGTCACAGCGTGAGAGACCAGTGTAGAACATCCGCCACCGTCCCGTTTGATAGGGATCGGCTGAAACATGCATCGTCCAGATCATCAAGTCGTCCCAAGATCCGGGATCGCCGATGAACAGAGCATTGCTCACGCGTCGCCAATTGAGCCCATCGGTGCTCACGGCGTGCGCGATGAAGTCATGATTCGGGAGCACGAGATGGAAGAGGTGGTAAATCCCCTCATGAAACAATACGTCGACGTCACCGATCGCCTTGCGGCTACCTCGAGTTTCCGAAAACATTAGGTCCCTCAACGATCTCTACGGCTGGAATTGCGACAAAGTCGGCTCTTTTCCCAGTTGAAGTCAACTGAAAGATCCGAGCGATGATCAAGCAGGACCATCTTTCAACCCCGACCTTCTCTCTCGCGCGACTCTCGTTACCGATGCAGTTCATTATAGTTGGAGAATTGCATGGTCTAGTCGAGGGAAACCAAGGCAGACTCAGCAAGTAGGACCTCGTATTCGGATCGTAGATCGAACCTCTTGCCGACCATTGGGAGTGACTCAGCACACGATTCATCTTCCCGACAATCTCAGCGTGCCACCTTCATCCGTGGATTCGCCAAAAGCCGATTGCAAGCTTATTGTTCGTATTCTTGTTGGATTCCTCGACTGACCCGAGGAAATCCGCATAATTTCAAAACTATTCAGCCCCACAACCGCACCATTACACTCTCGATCATCGGGCCATTGCCACTCGCTCTCGATTAGATTCAGGTATCTTGATGTTCTCGAAAAGGCAGGATCACCCAACGCATTGGCAACGCGCTGGGCGAAGCAGGTACTCCGTTCAACAGATCCGGGAGGACGCCCCCCAAGGCAGTGGGAGGTCGAATGCCTTAAGACAAGGCGGGAGTCGTTGGGGAGTCGAGACGTTCCAGGCTCTAGTTTGAAGTAGAGATCTCAGCGACTAACGCATCGTAGACCAGGTTCTTGAATGTGCTCCGGAGCGGATATGTTCGGGAGGGCATGAACTGGGTCATCACAATGACAGAGAGTTCTTCCACCGGATCCACCCAAAAGATGGTACTTGCAGCACCTCCCCACTGAAACTCGCCCACCGATCCCCCAGTATTGCGGTTGTCAAGAAGAACGCCAAATCCAAGACCATGAGCGTAAGGGCCTCGCACCGGAATCGGGTTAGAGTCGGTTGAAAGTTGGTCACGAGTCATCTCGGCGACAGACTCGCGCTGGAGAATCCGGACACCGTCAAGTTCGCCCCCGTTGCGGAGCATTTCAGTGAATCGGAGGTAGTCCAAAGCTGTACTGACTAAACCCCCACCTCCAGAGAAGAGTGTGGCGGGACGGCTAAAACGGCTTGACGACGGACGGTCAATTGACCGAAGCTCACCCTCCTCTGACTTCCCGTAATTGGTGGTGAACCGGCTAAGCTTCTCTTGGGGTACATCGAACCCCGTATCGACCATTCCAAGTGGCTCGAAGATGGTGGTCTCAAGATATTGATCGAACGGGACTCCCGAAACGACTTCCACCAAGTATCCGAGAACGTCGGTCGAAACACTGTAGTGGAATCGTGTTCCGGGTTGGTAAAGCAACGGAATCTCGCCGAGTGTCGCCGCGAATTCCTCCAAGGATGCATCGGGGCGGAGTACTCTCCTGCTCCGATACAACTGGTCGACGGGTGTATCACCGAAGAAGCCGTACGAGAACCCCGATGTGTGTCGCATCAAGTCTCTGACCGTAATCTCACGCTCAAGATCCGCATATTCGGATTGATCTTGGGCCCCTTCGACATAAACCTTCATTTGCTGAAACTCGGCGAGGTACTTTGAGATGGGATCATCGAGATCAAACTTCCCCTGCTCAACAAGCGTCATCGCAGCGACGTTCGTAATCGGCTTCGACATCGAATAGATTCGAAAGATCGAGTCCTTGGCCATCGGCGTCCCAGAGTCGACGTCCTGTTTGCCAACCGCTTCGAAGGCAAGGATCTTGCCATCACGGGCAATCAGTGTCACCATCCCGGAGAGGTCTCCACGCTCAACAAACCCCTGCATGGCTTCCGTGATTAGTCCAAGCTTCTCGCTTGAGAATCCAACATCGGATGGCTCCACGATCTCAAAGCCGGAAAGAGCCTCACCAGCTTGCAACGGCATCTGAGCAGTGCTGAACAAGCTCCAGAACAATCCAAAGCCCAAGATCCACTTGATCATTACAATCTCCTCCCTCTCTCACTGAATTGGCGACTGGCTTGATTGAGTTGAGCCTCTCTCGAAGCTCTCATACGAGTCACCCCACTTTAGAGATTAGCCAAGCCTTGTCGCAAGATTCCCCAGCATTCTCGCTTGGAACACCAGGGTGGATCAGAAAGACGAACAACGACGTCACATTGATAAGCGATGACTGCTCGAGGAGGGAGAGTTGCAAGATGCGTTCACTCCGAGTATGCTCCGTCATCGACTAACACCCTGAGGATCCAGTATGGACGCAAAAGTCACCAGCGTCTTTATTTACGTGCGAGACATAATCAAGTCTATTGACTTTTATCATGAAGTTATTGGAGCCGAAATCAGGGAAGTGCACCGGGAGTCTCAGGGAGGGCCGGTCTCGCTCGCTCGACTCAGAATCGGAAGCTTTGTCCTAATGCTCCACCCGCACGGTCCTCGTGAAGTGGAGTTCAAGGACAATCGAGTGGGACTTGGGATCCATCTTCAACTGCGGGTCAACGATGTTGATCACTTCTATCGTCACTGTGTCGAGCAGGGAGCACTGTTGCGTGTTTCCGGAGAACCCGTTGACCAAGCATGGAAATGGCGCGAGTTTGCGATCCAAGACCCGGACGGTTATGTCTGGTCCGTGTATCAAGACAACTCAGATGGTTTGTGGACCTCTTAGAACCATCCAGACGTTCGTTCGGGCGGCTGGTACCGATCGCGCTTAGTCCTTTGATTCCAACGGTGAGGGACTTCCCGAGTCGGACTCAACGTCCAGATCTTGGTTCGGGGAGGGCAACCCGGGATTGGTGGGAGCCGCCGTACTTGGTTCCGACTTCGATTTGACACCACCAGGGGCAAAAAGGAAGTAGAGACTACAGGCAAGAAGGAAGATTCCGTAGAACCGTTTCATGGTTGCGCCTGAGATCGGGCCGGCAATCTTGGAACCGAGGAAGATTCCGATGAAGAGCCCAAGAGCCATGGTTAGGCCGAAGCCGAACCGAACATGGCCAGCGCGGTGGTATTCGATCACGCCGAGAACCCCAACAGGAAGTAGTTGAGCAATTAGCGAGGTTGCCGTCGCATCCTTCGTCGAGAACTGAAAGATCAGGATCATCGCGGGGACCATAATGAGTCCGCCCCCGATACCGAACATCCCCCCGAGGACACCAGCGACGAGTCCTAGGCAGAGCGCACCGATCAACAAGTATTCCACGCGCATTAATCCTCCTCGGAACCGAAGTAATTCAGGAATGTGGCTGCAGCCGCGAGGCCAGCGGTCTCGATCCGGAGTGTCTGTCCCGCAAGTCGAACCAACTGCCAACCTGAAGCCAATCCTGCCTCCAGTTCCGACTCTGTGAAACCACCTTCGGGGCCGATGGCGATCGTCCCGAGCGTCTGGGGCGGGAATGAGCGTAGCGACTGACCTCCAATCGCACCAATTAATCGTGCGCCAGGCAGTGGTTGAGTCACAAGCTCATCCCACTCTTGAGGTTCTCCCAATTCCATAAGTCGATTCCGGCCCGACTGCTTACAAGCTTCGATGACATGACGACGGAGTCGTTCCAGCTTACCAGCGCGGGGATCAACCACGGATCGAGCGGTCCGAAGGGGGATCAATCGCGCGACCCCAAGCTCGGTTGCTTTCTCGATCAACCAGTCGAAGCGATCACCCTTCGGGACTGCAGTGGCGATGGTCAGTTCGAGTTCAGAGGATACTTGCTCACGTTCGGAACTCTCCCGCACAATCATGACTCGATTCCGTGAAACCGAAAGAACCCGGCCGCGGACGAGGTTGCCATGGCCATCGAACACAGCGACCTCATCCCCAGGACCCATCCGTCGAACGTTCGCCAAGTAATGAGCTTCCGGCCCCGTAATCTCGAGTTGTTGGCCAACCAACGGTGGCGGGCAATAGACTCGGACCATTTTCAGCGCCTGATTCAAAACAATTGATGCAAGTTAGCCGATCATCCTAACCGATCGATTAAGGCCGGAGCGAGAGCGGGACCAAAGCTGGTTTGTATAGATGTTCGAGTCCCGCTTCGCTTGAGGCCAGTTGAAAGGAGCAATCGTCGATGTGGCTGACGCACTGGGGCCTCAAATACGACCCGTTTCAGCCTGGCTCGGTCCCCTACGTCGCGACATCGCAGCATGAAGAGGCAATTGCACGCTTCCTCCATTTAGTTGCGCAATCTGAACGCCGGGCTGATATCCGTGGCGTCTCGGGACTTGGCAAATCGGTGGTGCTTCGACAGACATTGATCCGACTCCATGATCCTTCGCGACAGACCCTCTACATCGAGCGACCAGCTGACCCAGACGCATTGCTTCGGAGCTTTGCTGAGGGGCTTGGAGCCTGGAGAATCGCAAGGCAATCAACTCCAATCCGTTACAGCGACCTGGTCGATGCTGCTCGAGTAACCCGAGGCCTTGGTATCAGTGTTGTTGCTGCGATCGACGGCGACGAGTTGCTCGGAGAAGCGGACCATCATCGCCTCTTCGATCGATTAACCGCCGTCGGCGAACAGTCCGGCCTCCGACTCTCGCTTCTGATCGCGGGGCAGTCTCCGCTTTCGAATCCAACACCCTGGACGTTAGCCGTCCGACTACACCCCTTAACAGTCTCTGAGGCCAAGTCCTATCTTAGTGCCAAACTCAAGGAAGCTGGACTGGATGGATTCCCAATCAGCGATTCTGCTCTTCAACGTCTCCACGCGATAACGCTCGGTCTTCCGGGAGCACTTGACCGGCTCTGCTCACTTTCGCTCCGAGCCGCCGCATTAGACGGCCTTAGTCACCTTAATACTCGGGTTCTTGAAGCGGTAAGCGTTGAGTGTCACCAATGGGACTCAATCCTGGCTTGATAGCGGAAGCGAATCTACAACACAAAGCCAGACGGCAACTGCCCTCAATCCCTTAGGGATCTCTGGGAAGAATCGCTCCATGACTCATTGAGCTTGGTTGTGGCCTCTCGAAGACGACCAAGGTTTTCCTGCATTGCGAACGCTCCTCCGAGATCATTTTCTTCGAGAGGGTCACTGGAGATCCGGTACAACTGCTCATCGAATCCCCCGGCCTTTTTCTGTTCGATCCGAATATATTTATAGAGTCGATCATCAACAAGCGAACTCATGGGTCCCTGCGTCACAGGTGATCGAAGCGGGAGATTATTTGGCTGAAAGAGAGAGGGGGCTCGGAGCGTTGATAACGACGGCGAACGCTTGAAGCGATCTTGGCCTAGTAGCTCTCTGACGAGTGATTCGCCAGGAATTTCGGGAGCCTGTACCCCTACCAGGTCGAGGATTGTCGCGGGAAGGTCTCGGAGTGAGACGGGCTCCTCAATCCGGCCCCTCTGACGCTGTGTTCCAGCGGACTTGGGCGGTACGATGATGAGTGGAACGTGGAGTTCTGGCTCTGAGAGACTGATCCCGTGGCCATAGAGGCCGTTTTCCCCGAAGAGTTCGCCGTGATCCGCCGTCACGATCACGATCGTATTTTCCAGCTCACCAAGCTGTTCAAGGTGACGGAGGAGCCGATTAAGCTCTTGATCAAGGTAAAAGAGACACGAACTGTATGCGTCGAAGACCAGATCGCGCAATTCGAAGGGCAGATTCAGCTTACCTGGCCAGTTCCACCAGTTCCTCAAGAGGGTGAGTTCCTGGGGAGACTCCGGGCGGCCTTCAAAAGGATCATCGGCCTCATGAGGGAGAAGGTAAGGATCATGTGCATCAAAGTAATTGATGAACACAAAAAATGGGCGATTTGTGTCCGCACGTCGATCAAGCCAACGGAAGACTGAATTGTTGACTTGGGCTGCGGTAGGTTTCAGCTTCTTAAACGACTCAGGGGTTGGGCTTGGTTGGATCCGTCGATGGAGCCAATCAGCATTATCAACAAGGTGCGAACCGAGTTCGGTCGTGACGAGCATTCTCAGCGGGGTTGCGGGGATATCAACATAGGTTCCAAATCCGCGATCTAAACCGGTGTAGTATGAACAGTAGATCGTGTTCCCGACGAACCCGGCCGTCTCAAATCCTCTTGCGGCAAGAACTTCGGCAAGAGTCGGATAGGAAGCATCGAGAGCGCGGTAGCGTCCTGCCGAGAGTTCGCCCGGCCATCGTCCAGTGAAGAAACTCGCGTGTGACGTCAGTGTCCAAGGGGCGACGGATCGGGCTTGGTCGTAGACCAGGCCTGATTGGGAGAACCTCGTAAGATTGGGCATCGTCTCTCGAGACGAACCGTAGAGGTTGAGTGCATCCGCCCGGACAGTGTCTAACACTACAAGTACGACGTTCGGTGTGTTGGGGGGTGTTTCGCCCACTGGCTCACCACGGCCTGGCCATCGACCACGGCCCAAAGTCCACCAACCAAGGATCAATAATGCAACGACCAACAGGGGAGCACTGAATTTGAGTACCAAGGAACGGAATCGCCCCCAGCGTCGTGAAAGTGGCTCGACCCTTGATGCGATCCCCATCGAGAGCAAGACGAGTGCCAGAGGGTAAAAATTGGTAAACGCGGCAAGGAGGACTGCCATTGTTCCTAAGGTCACGATGAGGAAGATGCCAATTCGACCGGCAGCCCTGCGATTGAAGATCCCAAGTGCCGCCAACGGAAGGATGGCCAAGAGGATCACGAGGGCGTTTGTGGTTGGAATCATCCAGGGATAATGTCGCGACTTGCCGAACATATTCCACATCGGTCCTGCACGATTAGGGACAGTGACCAGGATCAGGAGTTCGATCAAGCCGGCGACCGCTCCCACCCAGAGCGCGATTCCGACGAGCCACAGGGGCCCTATCGTGCTATCGCTTAGCTGCCTTGTCTCAGAAGTGCTCTGCCTTGTGATTGGTTCCGATTCTGCGGAACTGGCGTTTGATTGTGCTTGATGATCCATAAGTTAACTCATTTATCGACATAAACACAAACAATATCGAGGCATCAGCTGTTAGCTTCATGGAAGGCTCATGATTTAACCTCTTGTAACTAAAATCGGAGGCATCATCAAGATCCGAGATGATTGGCGGAGGATATTGGCTCAGCCTACCCCAGAAATCTCTCGTGATCGTCTCTGGAAGATCGACAAACGATGACTTCCTTTTTAATCGCACTGGTGAGGGTGTTCCCATCCCGGATTGAGTCGGAATCAGGTTAGTTTCGTCGCTGACCAGGGGGTTGTGGTGATATTGGTCCCCTCAAGTTCATCAGGGTGATCGCAGTGAACAGTCCACGATTCGATGACGCTCGGAAACAACACCAGGCCATTTCAAGAGATTCTTTCAATCAGACTTCTACACCAATCACTGGGCCAACTGAGACCACAAAACACCCGCTGCGACAGCAGAACCGATGACCCCAGCAACATTGGGAGCCATTGCATGCATGAGCAGAAAGTTCGAGGGGTCTTCTTGCTGTCCCACCATCTGGACAACACGCGCGGAATCAGGGACGGCGGAGACTCCGGCAGCCCCAACCAATGGGTTGATTTTCTCTTTGAGAACGAGATTCATCAGCCGTGCGAACAACACACCACACGCGGTCGCGATCGAGAACGATAGAGCCCCCAATGCGAAGATCAAAATCGACTTCGTTTGTAAGAAGTACTGCGCACTCGTACTTGCTCCGACACAGAAACCCAGCAAGATTGTCACAATATCGATCATTGCTGTCCTTGCGGTCAGTGCAAGTCGGTCGGTGACCATACATTCCTTCATCAGATTGCCGAAAAAGAGCATCCCAATCAAGACAATCGCTCCGGGCGCAAGCGTCGCACAGATCAAGAATGCGATGATCGGAAATACAATCCTCTCGGTTCGAGAAACGATACGAGATGGTTTCATCCGAATCAGTCGTTCCCGTTTTGTGGTCAACAGCCGCATAATAGGTGGCTGAATTACGGGGACGAGAGCCATGTAGGAATAGGCGGCGATCGCAATAGCACCAAGGAGTTCCGGGGCAAGCCTCGATGAGAGGAAGATCGCTGTCGGTCCATCAGCACCACCGATAATCCCAATGGCTCCCGCTTCTTGCGGCGTAAACATCAACACCAAGGCACCAAGGTAGGTCAAAAAAACTCCGACCTGAGCAGCGGCACCCAAGAGGACCAATTTGGGATTGGAGAGCATCGTCGAGAAGTCAGTCATCGCACCAATCCCTAGGAAGACAAGAGGTGGATAGACACCTTTCTCCACGCCAAAGTAAAGGAATCTTAGGACTGACCCCTCGTCGTAGACACTGAGCGCCATCCCTTCGACCGAAGGAATGTTCCCGACGATGATCCCAAAACCGATTGGTACTAAGAGGAGTGGTTCGTAATGCTTCGCGATCGCCAGATAAACGAAACATAGACCAATCACAATCATCAGTACATTGCCCACCTCGACTGAGGATAAGGCTGTCATTTCGTAGAGTTGGGTTGCTTTGGCAAGAATGTAGTCAATGATAATCATGAAGACGGCCGTTGCATCTTATGTGAATGATGATGCTGCATCCGGGCAGCCATAACCCAACCCATGTTGTTAGCCGACATGCCTTTGATGCGCACGATCCGATACGGATGGCGCATCATCTCTTCAACAGCGGCAGCAATGACGACTAGTGTCTCGGGCGGAATCTCGTCGTCGGTCGACACTGACAGTGATTCCACGAGACCCGATGGCGTTTGGGCCGAGTCAATGAGGTTTAATCGTTCAAGAACGCGCGGCAGTGTGTTGATGAGGACGATCACCATGCCGAGCGCGACGAACACCACAACAACTCCCATCATTGCCAGTGGGATCCCAATGTCCTTCCACAAGGGATCGAGAGAGAATTGACCGAACTGTACGATGGCGCCGGATTCCCATTTCATGGCTTACTCCAACACAAGGAGGGTCTGCCCTTCTTGGACAATTTGTCCCTGCTTGACTTCGATACTTTGGACAGTACCCTCTTCGGGAGCAATGATCTGGTTTTCCATCTTCATCGCTTCGAGGACAACCAACGTTTGCCCTTTAGTGACATGATCCCCAGACTTAACCAAGATGGAGAGCACCCCGCCGGCCATCGGACTTGTGACAGCACCAGCCACATGAGTGGAGGCTTTTCCCCGAAGATCAACCTGCCCCTCGGACTGTTGTTTCGAAGCATGCGCACTAACAGACTCGATGGAATGCTGTGGAATCGCTGGGGAGTGGGGCGGTGTTCCGGGGTCGGTAATATCTTCAACCGTCACCTCGTACGATTTGTTACCGATCGTAATTCGTAGTCTTCTCATCATCGTATCGGTCCACGGTTCTTGGTGAGTCAGGGTTCGTCTTTGCGTCAATGAGTCCCGCAACGCGACAGTTTCTGTTTGGGCCGATGCATCAATAAAATGATCCTGCAAAGCACAATCCGCCATTGGATGATGCCAATTGAGGACTGCAACTAACGGCATACTGAGTCACCGATCTGTGTAGTCCTCCGAGACATTCGCCAATTGACTCGGCGACGTGATGTTGACAACTTTCTTCACCCGCTGACCGAAGTTCCAGCCATCAGCCTAAGAAGAACCATATCCGCCTTCAACTCTTGGCCGACAACACGAAGAACCACCCTCCAACTTTACTACGACGCTTCAAAGGGATTCTCCCGGTGCTGTTACCGCAATGGAGGCGAACATGATTCGCTCTTTCATACTCCTGGGAAATCCTCTCTGTTACGACGAGCGATTCGTTAGCAACAATTCCAGTCGGTAGTCCGATTAGTCGACCAGAACTAACGATCGTGTTCGAATCGTAATCATGATGGAACTCCAGGATCAAGGGCGTGGCCACCATCCTCTCACTCATCGGAAGGATTCCCTCTCTCACCACAGATCACCCTGGACGCCAGGGTTCTAAAGAATCAACGAAACTAAGGCAGTTTTCGATCTAGACCAATCGTGAGAATCGCGCACACTCTTGACTCTTAAGTAAAAGGGTGGTTTTCTGAAGATCTTCATCGCATGTCAATCATCCTCCACACAGTAGTGTATTATTTCGCTGATACTCGACTGGTCCCCTCACCATGGGTTCCCCACGATTAAGCATAACATTTAAAAGCGACATACATGAATCTCACGTCATAAAGACGACACAATTTAATCTTTGACCAAATTCATTACATTTTCACATGCGACCACATAACAATTTTCACAAACTGGTTCGTTTTATTTTCCGGAGCACTTCGACCTCTCGGCTCGACCTTTGAAGGCTCAAGGCCATCAACATTGGGACTGATTTCCAAGCCAGCGCTCGGCACAGCCGACTTAATCTCTGTGATTTCGATGAATCTGAAGGAATCGCTTGGAGAAAGCGATCCGGAACTTTACACTGGAGTAGGATTAAGTTGAAATCACCTAGTCGTCACGAGGATGTCCCTCCAAGCAACGACTTGAATGTGCCCCACATACGGCTCCTTCAAGATCTCTCCTCTTAATCAATCCGACGGCGCTCCCTCTACTCAGTCCCTCTAGGATGCACCTGGGATGGCTGCTAATTCTTCCTTCCCGTTACTAACACCAGAAGAAGCTGCTGAACTGATTCCCCCTGGTGTAATGCTGGGTATAGGTGGTTTTACCCCAGCAGGATCTCCAAAAGCAGTTCCGCGAGCGCTGGCCAGACGCGCCCGGGCCATCCACGACGTAGGACAGCCGTTTCAGGTTCGGGTATTGAGTGGTGCTTCGACGGGTGAAGCCTGCGACGATGAACTCGGGAATGCGGAAGCAGTGAGCTGGCGGGCTCCATATTTGTCCTCAGCTCCTCTGCGAAGGCTCGCCAATTCGGGCAAAGTCGACTTCGTCGATATGCACTTATCCCACGTCTCACAGATGGTTCTTGAAGGTTTTCTCGGGCCCATCGACATTGCAATTATCGAAGCGACTGAGATCACCCCTGAAGGCAAAGTATTCCTGACCACTGGCATCGGTAACGCTCCGACATTCCTTCAATGTGCTGATCGTGTCATCATCGAACTGAATAGTCGGCACTCGCCTCGGCTCCGAGAGATGACCGACATTGTTGTGCTCCCTCCTCCACCAGACCGCAATCCGATTCCGATCCACGACGCACTCGACAAGATTGGCACACCACACGCACTGGTCGACCCGAAGAAGGTCATTGGTGTCGTTTCGAATGACGAATCAGATGGTGGGCGCGGCTTTGCACCGCCGGACGATGTTAGCCGACGGATCGCGACTCTAGTCTCTCACTTTTTGCTCGACGAGATGGCATCTGGTCGGATTCCGAGTGGCTTTCTCCCGTTGCAAAGTGGTGTTGGCAACGTTTGCAATGCCGTGCTCGCTGGCCTGGCTGAAAGCCCAGATTTCCCGAAGTTCAAGGTTTATACCGAAGTTCTCCAAGATGCGATGCTTGATCTGATCGCGTCGGGTGGAGTCATCGGTGCCAGCTCTTGCTCACTCACCCTCTCTGACGAGAAATTGCAGTGGCTGTACGACCACTTCGATGATTTTGTTCATCGGATCGTACTTCGGCCTCAAGAGATCTCGAACAACCCCGGCGTCGCGCGACGCCTAGGAGTCATCGCCACCAACACGGCGATCCAAATTGACATCTAAGGGCACGTCAATTCTACGCACTTTTTTGGCAGTCAGATCATGAATGGACTGGGAGGTAGTGGCGACTTCGAGCGTAACGCTTATCTCTCGATCTTCATGTGCCCCTCAGTCGCGAAAGGCGGTAAGGCCTCGACGATCGTGCCGATGTGCTCTCACATCGACCATAGTGAACACTCAGTCCAGGTCGTTGTCACAGATCAAGGCCTCGCCGATCTCCGAGGCCTGGCACCAGTTCCTCGCGCACGTCGGATTATCGACAATTGTGCTCACCCCGCCTATCGGGATTATCTGCACCAGTACCTGGAATCGAGTTTACCGGGGCACATTCGTCACGACCTGAAACGTTGCTTCGAGATGCACTCGAATTTCCTCGAACAAGGTGCTATGCTGCCCGACCTTGACCTCTCCCAGTTTAACCAACGCTAACGGTGGATGAACGTCTGTGGGAGTCCGCTCTAATGATCGCGAAGGACTTAGACATCGCAGTCGACTTTCCGCCTGCCTCTTACGAACAATGGCGCCGGAATGCCGAGGCGGAACTTAAGGGGGCACCCTTCGAGAAAAAACTCGTCGGCCGGACCCTTGAGAAGATTGAGATTCAACCGCTCTACACGAACGCCCACTGGAATGCGACGGACGACCCCTCCGGATTCCCGGGTTTCGCTCCATTGACTCGAGGAGACCAACTCCTTGGCAACACGCTCGGGGGCTGGGACATCCGCCAGGAGCACCTGCACCCCCACCCGGCCGAAGCGAATCGGGCAATCCTTGAGGATTTGGAGCATGGTGTCAGTTCGATCCAGCTTCGCCTCGATGCTGCAGCTTGTGCTGGCCTTGATGCCGACGACCGCGCAGCGATCGGGCTGGTCGGACATGATGGGGTCATGGTGTACTCGCTGGGCGACCTCGATCAGACCCTCGCAGGGGTCCGCCTCGACATTGCTCCGATCTCCATCGATCTCGGTGGTTCATTCCTCCCCGGGGCTGCAGTGTTGGCGGCCTTGCTCGAAGCTCGTGAGATCGAACCATCGAGTGTCCGCTGCGCGTTCAATGCCGATCCTCTCGGTGCCTTAATGCGTGAGGGGCGACTCGGTGTCCCCTTGGAGTACGCTCTCAAGGAACTCGCCGATCTCGCAGTGTGGACCGCTCATCGTTACCCGAATGCAACGTCGGTCGAGATCGGCACTGGAGCGTACCACCACGCGGGGGCCACTAGCACCCAGGACCTCGGATTTGCGATCGCGACGGGATTAGAGTACTTGAGGGCAATGACTGCGGCCGGGCTCGACGTTAATACCGCAGCCCAGCAAATTGCGTTTGGCGTTAGTATTGGGACCCAGTTCTTTCGAGCGATCGCCAAACTCAGGGCCTTACGGACCATGTGGGCGCGAGTCCTTCAGGAATGTGGGGGCGACCCTGATAGTGGCCGGACGATGCAGCTCCGCGCACGGACGAGCCGCCGTGTCCTCACCAGTGTTGACCCTTGGGTCTACTTGCTCCGGAACACTGTCTGTTGTTTTGCCGCTGCTGTGGGCGGAGCTGATGTAATTACGACCGTACCAATGGATGCAGCGATCGGTCTCAGCGATGAATTCAGCCGTAATCTCTCTAGGAATACGCAGATCATCCTCCAGGAGGAATCGCACCTGAATCGTGTGATCGACCCGGGAGGTGGTTCATGGTTCCTGGAAACACTCACCGAGCAACTTGCGGCCAAGTCATGGGAAATCCTTCGCCAAGTCGAGTCCCGAGGAGGAATGATTCAAGCCGCCACAGAAGGTTGGGTTGCGGCGCAAATCGCCGAGGTCGAAGTAGCACGCGAAAAGGACATCGCAACTCGAAGAATGGTTGTCACCGGTGTGTCTGAACACCCTGATGTCCGTGAGGAACGCCTCGTCCGTCCAAGGATCGACTACGTTCGACTGCGGACTGAAGCATCGACGCGTCTCGTCCGTTGGCGACGGGATCACAAAGCTGACGCCGAGTTGAAGTCCCTCCTCGATACCGCCAGAAACCCAAGTAGGACTCCAGGTTCACTCACAGGAATGGCAGTCCGGGCTGCTCGGGCCGGTGCGACGCTCGGCCAGATTGCCGGTGCTCTGTCAAATGGTACGGGTGACCGGGAACCGGCTCGGGGCACTCCACTCGCGATCCACCCCTACGCTGCTGCTTTCGAAGAACTCCGGAACGCCGCCGACTATCATACTGAGAAGACTGGTGCACGACCCAAGGTCTTCCTCGCGAACATTGGCAAGCCTGCAGAGTTCATCGCACGGTCAACCTATGCGTTGAACTTTTTCCAAGCGGGGGGCTTCGAGGAGATCAACAACGACGGTTTCACTGAACCCGTAGCGGCCGCCGAAGCTTTCCGACACAGTGGTGCCATGATCGCAGTCCTCTGCTCGACGGATCCGAAGTACGATGAGCTGGCTGAGTCGTTTGCCCGTTCTATCCGAAGTGCGGGCGCGCGGACCATCGTTCTTGCAGGTAATCCAGGATCAAACGAAGCAAGATATCGAGCAGCTGGGGTGGACCGATTTATCTTCATCCGCTGTGACGTTCTGGGAACGCTCCGGGAGTTGCTCCGCGAAGAGGGGGCCCTGCAATGAGTCAGATCGCCAACTTTAAGGATGTTGAGTGGAATTCCAGTACAACTTCAGGCACCAATCTCAGTCGTTGGCATACTGCCGCTGAAGCTCAAGCCGGTCGATCGATCGACGAACTCGCCCGACAGACTCCTGAACAAATCTCCCTTCACTCGCTTTACTCTGCCGCCGATCTCGATGGACTCGCTCATCTAGAAACGATCCCTGGGGTACCGCCCTACATCCGGGGACCTTACACAACAATGTATGTCGGTCGACCATGGACCGTCCGACAGTACGCCGGCTTCTCGACAGCGGAAGAATCGAACGCCTTCTACCGTCGGAATCTCGCTGCTGGTCAAAAGGGGCTTTCCGTCGCGTTCGACCTCCCGACCCACCGGGGCTACGACTCCGACAATCCTCGTGTTAGTGCCGATGTGGGGATGGCCGGTGTCGCGATCGATAGCATCCTCGATATGCGGATCCTCTTCGATGGAATCCCTCTTGGTGACATTAGCGTCTCAATGACCATGAATGGAGCGGTACTGCCCGTCATGGCGCTCTATATTGTGGCTGCGGAAGAGCAAGGTGTCAGCCGTGAGAAGCTCGCAGGGACGATTCAGAACGACATCCTCAAGGAGTTCATGGTCCGGAACACATACATTTATCCACCTGAGCCCAGCATGCGGGTCATCTCGGACATCTTCCAATACACTTCATCCCAGATGCCCAAGTTCAATAGCATTAGCATCAGTGGCTACCACATGCAAGAGGCAGGGGCAACGGCTGATCTCGAACTCGGTTACACCCTCGCCGATGGTCTCGAATACCTCCGCTCTGGAATCGAGGCCGGTCTCGGGATTGACGACTTCGCACCCCGCCTCTCTTTCTTCTGGGCGATCGGCAAAGACATCTTTATGGAGATTGCCAAACTTCGCGCCGCTCGCTTACTTTGGGCTAAGATCGTCAAACAATTCGATCCCAAAAACCTCAAGAGTATGTCACTCCGGACCCATAGTCAGACGAGTGGTTGGAGCCTAACAGCTCAAGACGTGTACAATAATGTAGTCCGCACGTGTATTGAAGCAATGGGGGCGACCCAAGGGCACACTCAGAGTCTCCACACCAACTCGCTCGATGAAGCACTCGCACTTCCGACCGATTTTTCGGCTCGGATCGCTCGGAACACCCAGTTGTTTCTGCAAGAAGAGACAGATACTGATATGGTTGTCGACCCCTGGGGAGGAAGCTACTTCGTGGAACGACTAACCCACGAATTGGCACACCGAGCCTGGGCTCATCTTTACGAAGTGGAGCAACTCGGTGGGATGGCAAAAGCACTCGAGGCCGGAATTCCGAAGGTCCGGATCGAAGAAGCGGCCGCCCGGACCCAGGCGGACATCGACTCCGGCGTCCAGACAATCGTCGGGGTGAATAAGTATGTCCAGGAACGGGAAGAGCCGATCAAAGTCCTCAAGGTCGACAACCAAGCCGTCCGCGAAGCACAGATCCGACGTCTGGAAGCCCTCCGCGCCGACCGTGATCAGGTCGCTGTCGAGGCAGCGCTGAATGCTCTTACCGAATCAGCACAGTCCGGGAAAGGCAACCTCTTGGAACTGGCAGTCGATGCTGCCCGCAAACGAGCGACCGTCGGCGAGATCAGCTTCGCTCTTGAGCGAGTCTGTGGGCGGCACAAAGCCGAGATGCATGAGATCAGCGGTGTCTACGCTCGCCAGTTCGGCGACCGTCAGGGTGCAGTCGCAAAGGTCCAAGATCGTGTAGAAAGCTTTCTACGACAGGAAGGGCGACGCCCCCGAATACTGATAGCCAAGCTCGGGCAGGATGGCCACGACCGAGGGCAGCAAGTCGTAGCGACCGCCTTCGCTGATTTCGGTTTTGATGTTGATGTCGGTTCGCTCTTCCAGACCCCGGAGGAAGCAGCACGCGAAGCAGTCGACAACGATGTTCACGTTGTCGGAGTGAGCTCGCTGGCAGCCGGTCACCTGACCCTCGTGCCAGCGATCCGGCAGGCACTCGACAACGAAGGGCGAAACGATATCCTTGTCGTTGTCGGCGGAGTGATCCCTCCCCAAGACTACGACGAGCTGTATCAATCTGGTGCAGTTGCAGTATTCGGCCCCGGTACGGTCATCACCAAGGCAGCACTAAAACTCCTGGATCTTCTTGCTCCCGAGGAGCAGGAGGATCCTGTTGGGGTCGCTTGAGGCGAACATGACGATTTCAGCCGGGCCGCCGACCCCGCCCCGCCGCGGTCGGCTCGCTCCGGAAGAGTATGTTGAAGGAGTGCTCGCTCAGAAGCGGGGAATCCTGAGCCGGGTCATCACACTGATCGAATCAGAACGTCACGATGATCGTCAACTCGCTCGGCATGTACTCGATGCACTTGTACCTGAGGCGGGCAAGTCGATTCGGTTGGGAATTACGGGTGTCCCGGGAGCGGGCAAAAGTACCCTGATCGAAGCACTCGGTCTGAACCTCTTGGCTGCGGGGCATCGAGTTGCTGTCCTCGCGATCGACCCTTCGAGTCGCTTGACTGGTGGCAGCATCCTTGGTGACAAGACCCGCATGGCTCAGCTCAGCCTGGAAGACAATGCCTTTGTACGTCCTTCACCGAGTGGGCGGACACTGGGCGGCGTCGCGAGCAACACGCGTGAAGCGATGCTCGTCTGTGAGGCGGCAGGGTTTGATGTGGTGATCATCGAAACCGTCGGTGTGGGCCAGTCAGAGACCTCTGTTGCGGAAATGGTCGATACGTTCCTCGCGGTCCTGATCGCAGGAGCCGGTGACGAATTGCAGGGCATCAAGCGAGGCCTGATCGAGATGATCGATCTACTAGCGATCAACAAAGCTGACGGTGCAAACGTTGCGCAGGTCCAGCGTGCCGCGAATCAGTATCGAAACGTCATCCGGCTGATGCATCCTCCCGAGGGTCCTTGGATTCCAACTGTACTGACGTGTAGTGCGTTGACGAATACCGGCCTCGATGAGCTTTGGTCTGCAGTACGCAACCACCAAGCTACGATGAAACGGACGAGGCTCTTCGAGGAACGCCGACGGACACAGTCAGTCCGATGGATGTGGGATCTCGTAAACCAACACCTGCACAGTATGCTGAGGGAACACCCTAGCCTCCGCGAACTCTCGAGCCAACTCGAGTGCCAAGTTGCTCAAGGTCAGCTCACTCCTTCCACCGCAGCCGACCGGATCACTGCGGCCCTCGGTCGGCCTCACTCTGCCTCAACGGGACCGTTGTCTTGAACCAACGATCCTGCTCGCCGTTTCTTGCTTGGAGTCCGAACCAATGTCACGTACCGTCGAGGTCACCGAACTCGCGCTTCGAGACGGTCACCAAAGCTTACTCGCGACTCGGATGGCCTTGGAGGACATGGTCTCCTCCTGTGAGGACATCGATCAAGCCGGTTACTGGAGTGTCGAGTGTTGGGGAGGCGCAACGTATGATTCCTGCATCCGGTTTCTAAACGAGGACCCCTGGGAGCGACTCAGGACTTTCCGGAAACTCATGCCGAATTCTCGACTTCAAATGCTGCTCCGGGGTCAGAATCTGCTCGGATATAGGCACTATCAAGACCTCGTCGTTGACCGATTCGTTGAGAAATCAGCTGAGAACGGCATGGATGTCTTTCGGGTCTTCGACGCCCTGAACGATATCCGAAATCTGGAGAACGCGCTCAAGGCGGTCAAGCGGACGGGCAAACATGCCGAGGGGACAATTTGCTACACCACGTCACCAATGCACTCGGTCGAGAAGTTCGTTGAGATGGCCAAGCAGCTACAGGACCTCGGCTGTGATTCGATCTGCATCAAGGACATGGCTGCGCTCTTACGCCCCCAACCCGCCTTCGACATCGTGAAGGGAATCAAGGAAGCGTGCGGCCAGGAGACGGTCGTCCACGTCCATGTCCACTCCACGACAGGAGTGACACTGGTAAGCCTGATGAAAGCGATCGAAGCCGGCGCTGACATTGTCGACACGTCGATCTCGTCGCTTAGCCTGGGTCCAGGTCACAACCCAACCGAGGCTCTCGTCGAGATGCTTGAAGACACCGGCTACACAACGAGACTTAACAAAGATCGACTGCTAAACATCAAGAAGCATTTCGCCAAGATCAGGCCGCGCTACGCTGAGTTCGAATCAAAGTTTATCGGTGTCGAAACAGCGATTTTCGACAGTCAGATCCCCGGCGGAATGATCTCGAACATGGAGAGCCAGCTCAAGCAACAAGGGGCCGGTGATCGAGTCACGGAGGTCCTCGAAGAGGTCCCCCGAGTACGCAAAGATGCCGGCTATCCTCCACTGGTCACCCCCTCAAGTCAGATTGTTGGAACCCAAGCGGTCTTCAATGTCTTAATGGGACGGTACAAGGTCCTCACGGGAGAGTTTGCCGACCTGATGCTTGGCTACTACGGTGAGACAATCGGAGAACGTGACCCCGAGGTCATTGGGTTCGCTGCACAACACGCCAAGAAGGAAGCGATTGGCGACCGTCCTGCCAACCACCTTGAACCTGAGTGGGACGAGCTAAAGACCAAGGCATTAGCCCTCGAAGGATCGAACGGTTCTGACGAGGACGTCCTCACCTATGCGATGTTCCCTCAAGTCGCTCCTAAGTTCTTCGCAACCCGCGATCAAGGACCGAAGAACTTGAGTAAGGATCCCGTCACGGCTGCTGCCGCTGCTGCTGCCGCGAGCCCCGCTGCGAAGGCGATCGATAGTCGAGGGCCCGTCACTAGTCCCATTACCTACCAGGTCCGGATCGGTGAGACGTCCCGCAAAGTTACCGTCGAGCCTGCCTGAGCAGAAAGGACCGGCCTCCCATGAGTACAACTCCCCAAAAAACAATGGATCAACTAGTCGAAGAACTCCGAGCGCACAAGGAGCATCTACGACAAGGCGGTGGGCCCAACCGGCTCGCCAAGCAGAAGGAACAAGGAAAACTCACTGCCCGCGAGCGTGTGGATGCTCTGCTCGACGACGGCAGCTTCGAGGAGTTTGGTCTCCTCGCACAACACCGACAAGTCCACTTTGGGATGGCGGGCAAGGAAGTTCCTGCTGAGGGTGTCGTAACGGGTGCTGGCTCGATTGATGGCCGACTCGTCCACCTTGCGAGCCAAGACTTCACAGTTCTTGGTGGCTCGGCGGGAGAGATCCACTCTCACAAAGTGGCCGACGTTATGGAGATGGCCCTTCAGACGGGCACCCCGTTTGTCTTCATCAACGACTCGGGTGGTGCTCGTGTGCAGGAAGGGATCGATTCTCTCTCTGGATACGGCCGAGTCTTCTACACGAACGTCGCCCTCTCTGGGGCTGTCCCGCAGATCTCTTTGATCTGCGGGCCGTGTGCTGGAGGTGCGGCCTATTCACCTGCCCTCACCGATTTCATTATCCAGACTCGTAAGTCGCAGATGTTCATCACAGGCCCTCAAGTCATCAAGCAAGTGACTGGAGAGGAGATTAATGCTGAGGACCTCGGTGGTGCCGACGCCCACATGGCTCGCTCCGGTGTCAATCACTTCGTTGCGGAGAATGACGAGGAAGCGTTACACCTCTGCCGTCGTCTCTTGAGCTTCTTGCCTGCCAACAATCTCGAAGACCCACCCCGGGTCGCCTTTGACAACAACGTAGATCCGAACCCCGAACTCGCGAAGATTGTCCCCGTCGAGGCAAAGCAGGGATACGACGTTCGGGACGTCGTCTGTGGGGTCGTCGATGGTGGTGATTTCTTGGAGGTCCAGGAGGGCTACGCTCAGAATATCGTCGTTGGTTTCGCTAGAATCTTGGGACGGTCGGTCGGGATCATTGCCAACCAGCCATCAGTTCTCTCGGGGGTGATCGATGTCAACGCCGCTACGAAGGCGAGCCGGTTCATCCGGTTCTGCAACGCCTTCAACATCTCTTTGATCACCTTTGTCGATGTTCCAGGCTTCTTGCCTGGAGTCAATCAGGAACACGGTGGGATCATCCGGCACGGTGCGAAGATGCTCTTCGCCTACTCAGCCACGACGGTACCGAAGATCCAGGTGATCCTCCGGAAGTCGTATGGTGGTGCTCACCTTGCGATGTGCTCCAAAGACCTCGGTGCCGACCGGGTTTTCGCCTGGCCGACCGCCGAAGTCGCTGTCATGGGAGCTGAGGGCGCCGTGGAGATCGTCTTCCGCAAAGAGATGCAGGAAGCAGAGGACAAAGCCGCCCGTCGCACCGAGCTGATCGAACAGTATCGGCAGACCTTTTCCACGCCCTACGTCGCCGCGGGTCGCCGCCTTGTCGACGATATCATCGAGCCGGCCGAAACACGCCATCATCTTGCTCGAGCACTGGAGTACCTTGAAGCCAAGCGTGAGGTACGGCCGCCCAAGAAACACGGGCTAATCCCCCTCTGAGGAACCGGAGGACCACAACGATGCCCCCCGAGCCGAACGAACTGACACGGATCCTCGAGGCAGTCGAATCACTCAAACGCGAAGTCGCTGCTCTCTCGGACCGTCTCGCGGCCGTGGAAGCGGCCCAGACTGAAACGCAAGATCCGACAATCAGCGAGGAACTGATCCTCTCCATCAGCGCTGCGATCGCTGCGTATCTTGGCAAGCGGGCTCGCATCCGACAGATCCGCTTGTTAGGTTCGGCGGCATGGGCCCAGCAGGGCAGGGTCACTGTCCAGGCTTCACACCGGTTGTCAACATAGCACGCCTCAAGAGTCGACATCTGTGTTTGATCTTCGATCACAACAGTCCCTGGCAACCATCTCACTTAGAACGACCGCGAGGAGCGTACGTTGAAACTCAAGATCACCGTCGACGGCAAAATCTTCGAGGTCGACGTCGAGGTCGCCGAACCTGAGTCACCGCGACCCGCTTACGTTCCACCTTCGGGTCGGGCACGTATTCCTGGAGCTCCAACGACGGCTGCACCAGCAGCACCACCCTCTCAAGCTCCGGTTGCCGACGAAAGCAAGGTCTGCCGAAGTCCACTCTCCGGCCTCGTATCAAAGATCGAAGTCGAGGCCGGGCAGTCGATCGGTCCCAACGATATCCTGATCGTCCTTGAGGCGATGAAGATGGAGACCGTCATCACCGCCCCCGTCGCTGGTAAGATCGCCAAGATCAACGCGAACGTAGGAGACAGTGTCCAGCAGGGGCAAGTCCTCATCGAATTCGAATGAGATCAGGAGTCAACTACCACGAAGGATTCTCTCATGACACCGGTCAAGGCACTCAACCACATCGGTATCGCTGTCCGTTCCATTGACGATCAACGCCTGTATTACGAACAAACCTTGGGTGCAGAGTTCGAGGGAGTTGAGGAGGTTGCGGATCAGAAGGTCCGTGTCGGTTTCTTCAAAATAGGACCCGTCCGCTTCGAACTCCTCGAACCGACTGACCCCTCGAGTACTGTCGCTACCTTCATCGACAAACGTGGTGAAGGACTCCACCACGTCGCTTTCACGGTTGAAGGAATCGAAGATCGGATCGCCGAGTGGAAGGAAGCCGGACTCAGGATGATCGACGAGGCACCCCGCGCTGGTGCGCACCACATGCAGATCGCCTTCGCTCACCCCAAGAGCACTCATAGTGTCCTGACCGAACTCTGTGAACCTCCAAAGTAATCGCTCTTGAACTCACCCACTTTGTTACTCGCGGTACACTTTCTGGACTTCTTCGATTCTGGGTCTGGAGGCTTGTTCGCTACCCTCCCGAAAGGGAAGGGTCATCCGCCCTCCCTCAATACCTCGTTTAGAAGACTTCGACGAGGTCCCCAGAGTCGAAATGCAATCCAGCGACAAGACGGGGGTTCGCTAGTCGCTGGGGCCTCTCGGCGATTAAAGCATTGAGCACGAAATCAGTGATCTCGGACTCCAATGCATGTTGATCGAAAGTACAGTTCGAGGCGAGGAAGGTCAGTTCTGGAGGTCCGAGTCGAAATGCGAGGGGAACAAGGGCACGCAGCCGGTCTTCTGCAGAGACCACATAGCAGCGTCCGCCGCGCGGGAGCATGATGAGACGGACGTCCCCCGTCCCTTCTGTGGGGTAATTGATTTCGTTAATCATCCTTGCCTCAGCGTCCGGGTGTGGCGCCGGCGTGGGGATCAAGAAGAATAACCGAACACGATCCTCAGCAAGTGACGGCAGAGCACTGCTGATTATAGAAACAAGCTGGTCTGAGAATCGACGCTCGTCTTCTAGGCTAGAATTCTCAATCCAGGAAATCTCGGGATGTTCTTCGTCCGCTACCATCCCAGTTTCGCTCCATGGGCGAGCAATTTCAGGAGCCCTTTGATGATCTCTCGAGCGCTACTCTCATGCTTCAAGACGCGTTCGACCCCGACAATCCGTCCGTTAACGACAAGCTTCCCACCGTGAGTCACGAAGCGGAGGAACGACTTGCCTGCATTGTTGTTAATGCTAAAGATAGTCAGCCCGTCTTTGGCTCGGTAGCTTCCGTAGAACATATCGACTCGGCCTACGGCAGCGCCACCCGCTTGGCCGCCGAGCCCGGTCCTTAGGAATGCCTGGCCCGGCACTTTGAGGATCCGAATGCTTCCGAGCGAACCGACTGCTACGGACGTTACCACGAACACTCCTTTCCCGACCATTCCCCCGATCTCAGGATCCCCTCCAGTAATTTTGGCGATTCCGGAACCGAGGGCCGCCATACCCTCGCCGAGAATATTGTAGCCGTGTCCCTTGTTAGCGCCAGCTAGCTGTGAAAACCCATCGGCTACCGAATTGGCACCGAGTGTGAAGACCGCAACTCCCGCAGCGGTCGTTCCTGGTTCCGGCACGATAATTCCGACGAATCCGACGCCCAGCTCGACCACACCGAGCACCTCTTTGCCAGTCCCC